>NZ_CP141179.1:0-676500 GCF_035599575.1 Roseovarius sp. Pro17 | reverse complement strand
GCGCGTATCGACATTCCGTGCTGAAATTCAACCTGCCCCGGAATGCCAACCAATCCATCCAGAAAAATCGGGCGGAACTGGGCAACCTCAACGAATGGGCGAAATCCGGCCAGATCCACCTGACGGGTAATCTCATCGCTACCGATAGTCGTATAGCTTACAGAAAGCAGCCTACGGGCCAGTTCTGCCTCGATCTCATCGGTTGTCTGCTCTGTCGTTTGAATTGATCCGACAAGCGGGAAATTTACCGTGCCGTCGCGCGTTACAACGGCTTCTGACTGCAATTCCGGCAGACCGATAATCCGCATGCGCAGAGTGTCCCCGGGCATGACCCGATAATCGCTGGCATTCACTGATCCCGATGCCCAGACCAGCAGTGCCGCAAGCAAAAGGCGGCACATAGCAAGCGAATAGCTTTGCGACACAGAACAATCACAAAATGTGCGGATTTTTTGAGCAATTCTTAGCATTGAGTCTCGCATTCACCCAGAAACCCGTAAAGGAAAGAGGTCTCCTGACCATACCAGACCGCTGCATGCATTATGCTAAAAAATTGACCCATCGAAGACAGCATCCTCTATTCCATCGCCAAATAACTGATCGCTTCAGATACCGTTTTGATCGGGATATCAAAGTCATTTGTCATCTTGAGCAACTCTTTCAACATGTTCGGAGTTGTATCATACGGACCCGGATCATCCGTTACCTTGTGGGTATAGAACAGCAACCAGCCACCATTTTTATGCACGTCCTCGATCTGGGCTTTGTACACCGCATAGTTCCAATGCTTTGCGTATAAAGGGATAGAGCACAAAAGTGCCTTATCCAGCTTTTTCCGCATGACAATTGGTTTAATGCCGCGGCAGGTATCAAACTTCTCTGCACATAACGCTTTAGCTTTTGGGCTAACTGCACCAAAAGGAAACGCGAAGTGTCGCGGTTGGGGCAGGCCGTTATCTTGGAAAAATCCCGCATTTCTCTCAATGTCCGTCCGTAGAACGTCAAGTGGATATTTTCGATAATCCAAGTGGGAATAGCCATGACAACAAATTTCATGGCCTGCCTCGTTTAGCTGGTAAAGATCATCAACCGAGTAGTCACTGAGGGCGTCCGAATTTGCGAATTTACCCGCAATGTAATATGTTGAACGACCTCCTGCATCCTCTGTCAGTGATGCACCCAACTGGCAAGCAGATCTAGGTGCGTCGTCAAAGCTGATTGAGACTGTGGGTTTGTCCTGCGCAATTATTAACGGCCTACTCGCAACCAAGGTGGCTGCAATAAGATTTAATCGGTCCCTCATACAAAACTCACTCCCTCACATATGGAATGATGTAGCCGATCAGCCAGTAATGTGGAAGATGAGAGCATCGTGATGTCACGACCTCAATAGCAATGTGGCGGGACTGCCGCATTGAGGGGCTTGTGACAGAGATGCTGATTTTGACCCACATGAAAATGGGCGCGGTCATGCGCAGCGATCCGTTCAAAATGCATCGGTATCCAAGAAACGTCATCCTTACTGCCGTTCCGCTGGTATTGTCGGTGTCCCCTCTCCTACGCCGACGTCCGAAACCTGCTCTCGGAGCGAGAGATTGATATAGCTCGGTCAACATTTAACCGCTGGGTCCAAAAGTTCGGCCCCGATATCGCCAGACGTGCATACAATTACACAAACTCGCGCGGCCTAGATTGGCAGTTGGTTGAGGCCTATGTCCGGATTGGTGGAAGGTGCCGATTGATATCGGAGCGACAAGAGGACGCTCAGACGTAACTGGCTAGCGCAACACTCCCCTCCTGAGCGATGCGAGCGCCCTGCCCTCGACACCGATCCGCACCCACAGCATCGCGGCGTTAAGGACGGTAAAGGCGACCGCGACCCAGATCAGCCCCAGCACCATCGGCGCGACGACGATCTCGGCCACGACCAGCGTGTAGTTGGGATGTCTGACGTATCTGAACGGGCCGCGCGTGACGAGAGGCTCTGGCAGGATGATAATGCGCGTTGTCCAGCGACCGCCCAACGTCATGAGGATCCACACGCGCAAGATCTGCAATACGGCGAATACGGCCAACCAGCCCCAAGATACCGTTTGATCATAGCCGAAAATGAACAAACACCCGATCCAGAGGCTGTGCATCGCCACGATCACTGGATAATGCGCCGCACCCACCTCATACGCGCCCCTTGCCAACAGGCGCGCCGTGTTGATCCGGGCGATAACCAACTCGCCCAACCTTTGAACAAGGATGAACCCAAGAAAGAGGACTGTCGCCAGCTCCATCAGGCGGCCCGTTTTGATACGTGAAACGGCAGATATGACCCGGTAAAGCCCGGTCCCAGTGCGCAGGCCATCATCTGGCCCGTCATGTCGGATTCAAGCACCGATTTCATGACAAAAAGGGCCGTCGGGGCCGACATGTTTCCGGTATCGCGCAAGGTCTGGCGCTCTGCATCCAGACTGCCCTGCTCCAGATGCAGCGCACCTTCGATCGCCTCGACGACCTTGGCCCCGCCCGGATGGCACACGTATCGATCTATCTGCCCATGATTGAGGCCCGCAGCCTTCAACGCGTCATCGGTAGCCTGCGCGAATTCACTGCTGACGAATGTCGGGATGGACCGATCGAACACGACGCCCAGACCAACATCATCCACGTCCCAGCCCATGATTTTCAACGTATCGGGCCACAACTTCTGGTATCCGCTCCCCAGCTCAACCAAAGCATCACCACCGGGTTTTTCCGTGCTGATACAGGCCGCTGCCGCGCCATCGCCAAAAAGCACAGCCGCGATGATGTCGGCCTTTTGCAGACGGTCCGCGCGAAACGACAGCGAACAGGTCTCGATCACGACCAGCAGCACCTTTGAAGCAGCGTCGCCGCGTGCCAGCGCGCTGGCGATCGACAGCCCGCTAACCCCGCCCGCGCAGCCCAACCCAAAGACGGGGACACGCATGACGTCGTCGCGAAATCCCACATCTCCGAACACCTGCGCTTCCAGCGTCGGTGTCGCGATCCCGGTCGACGATACCGTAACGACGCAATCGACATCTTGGGCGGCCCATCCGGCACCCAGCAAAGCGTCGTTGGCCGATTGGATAAAGAGAGCTTTCGCACCCGTCATGTAGGCCTCGTTGCGGTCCTTCCAGCCATGTTCCCGAGAGAACCAATCAATCGGGACGACCGAATAGCGTTGGTCGATCCCTGACGTCTTGAAGGTCTTGGACAGACGCTCAAACTGCGGATACTTGTCGCTGAAAATGATGGCGGCGCGCGCCTCGACCTCGGATTGTTGAAGGCAATATGGAGGCAGAGCTGTCGAAAGGCCGTGCAGATAGACGGACATATCAGATCCCTTTGGATACAAGGTCTGAACCGTTCTGCGGCCATCCCCGATTGCGAGGTAGGTCAAGTTGCTGTACTGGCAACCAGCCAGCCCGCGTTAGTCGATCAGCCCGTGGCATGCGATTTGCTAGCGTCGACGGAAGTGGCCGGAAACATTGTAAAATATGTTGAGCCAAGACTGATTATCGCAAAAAAGTGAGGCCAATGGCCTGGCAGAAGCCGTTTGAAACGCGTTGCGTTCCGGCAGTCCATCGCGTCGTAGCCCGATTAGGCTCGCATAGGAATGCGGTCTCCTTCAACGTGATCACAGCCTCGCTGCCGCAGGGATTACGTAAGAAATGTTGCAAAGCGCAGATATTGGTGGTGGTATCCCCCACAAGATCTCCGCAATTTAATTGCGCAACACACCTGGGAGGAACAACATGCTCACGGATAAGATTTTCGGTGCCGGTCTTCTGACGGCTTTGGCCCTGACTGCCAGCAGCGCCATCGCGCAGGATGACTGCGCAGATCGCGGCACGCTGGACGCGATGTATTGCGACGCAGATGGCGATCTTGTCGCCGATGCGCCGACGGACCCCAGCAAATTGCAGGACCCGTCCACACTGGTCTTTGCCTATACGCCAGTCGAAGATCCCGCGATCTACGAAGATATCTGGAACCCCTTCATCGAGCACCTCAAAGAGGTGACCGGCAAGGACGTTCAGTTCTTTGCCGTTCAGTCCAACTCGGCCGAGGTCGAGGCGATGCGTTCGGGACGCTTGCATATCGCGGGCTTTTCTACCGGGCCGACGCCCTACGCCGTGAACCTCGCCGGGGTTGAGCCGTTTGCAATCATGGGCAGCGATGATGGCCAGTTTGGCTATAAATTGCAGGTCTACACGCAGGCCGACAGCGACATTCAGGAAATGGCGGACCTTGCAGGCAAGCGCGTCGCGCACACCTCACCGACCTCCAACTCGGGCAACCTGGCACCGCGCGCATTGTTCCCCGATCTGGGCGTCGTGCCGGATGAGGACTATGAGGTCAGCTATTCGGGCAGCCATGACCAGTCGATGCTGGGCGTGGTCGCAGGCGACTATGACGCCGCCCCCGTGGCGTCCGAAGTGGTGGACCGCATGGCCGAACGTGGTCTTTATGACCCCGCAGACGTGCGCATCGTCTGGGAAAGCGACCCGTTCCCGACGACGTCCTACGGCCTGGCGCATGACCTCGCGCCCGAGCTGAAGGACAAGATCAAGGAAGCCTTCTTTAGCTTTGATTTCACGGGCACCGCGCTGGGTGAGGAATTCACAGGCGTCAGCAAGTTCATCCCGATCACCTACAAGGATCAATGGGCCGTCATCCGCCAGATCCAGAAGGCCAATGGTGTTGAATACACGCCACAGGGTCTTGCCGCTGAATGACACTACCACGTCGGGGCCGGCCCGTTCGGTCGGCCCCACAAAGAAAGCGGTTTCATGCTGAAAATCACTGACCTCGTCAAACGCTACGGCACTGGCGATCCGGTCCTGAAGAACCTCGATCTGACCATCGAAGGCGAAAGCGTCGTGTCGATTATCGGCTCGTCCGGTGCGGGCAAAAGCACGCTTTTGCGCTGCATCAATCGACTGGTTGAACCGACGTCGGGCTCCATCGTGCTGAACGGAACCGAGCTGACCACCCTACGCGGTAAAAACCTGCGCGCGGCGCGGCGCAAGATCGGTATGGTGTTTCAGGGTTTCAACCTTGTCGACCGCCTGACAGTGATGGAGAATGTCCAGTCCGGGCGGCTGGGCTATATTTCGACCTGGGCGGCGATTTCGCGCCGTTATCCCAAGGCCGACATCCGCCGCGCGTTCGAGCTGATGGAGCGGGTCGGCATCGCGCATTACGCCAACACCCGCGCTGACCAGCTATCAGGCGGTGAACGTCAGCGCGTCGGCGTCGTGCGTGCGCTGATGCAAGACCCCGAGATCCTGCTGGCGGATGAGCCTACTGCGTCGCTTGACCCCAAGACCTCCGAGCAGATCATGGGCCTTCTGCGCGACCTCGCCGGAGAGCTAAAGCTGCCCGTGCTCATCAACATCCACAATGTGACCGAGGCCAAGGAATACACCGACCGTATCGTTGGCATGCGTTATGGCCGCATTATTTTCGACGACAAGCCGGCGAAACTCGATCAGGAAGAGATGGACAAGATCTATGCTGGCAACCCCCACGCTGACCGCAACGAAGACGTGGCCGCCGCGTCATGAGTATGCCGCGTGACACATGGTCGAAACCGCCCTTTATCGCCAACCGATGGCTGCGGTGGGCTGTCTACGTGGGCGTGATTGCCTATTTTGGCTGGGTCGGCCTGACCATGCCCATCGACTGGGATCGCGTCGCCGCCGGTATCGAACGCGCCGGGCGCATCTTTGGTGGGGCCTTCCCACCCAGCTTCGAGCGCAGCGGCCTGTTGATCGACGGGTTCTTGGAAAGCCTCAAGATCGCCATTCTGGCCACTGCTGGGGGCGTGCTGCTGTCGATACCCATCGCCTTCATGGCCGCGCGCAATGTCGTCCCCCTGCCCGTCTTTTACCTCGGACGCGCAATCATCATAATTGCGCGCAGCTTCCATCCCGTGATCGTCGCGATCGTCTTCGTCAAGGCGGTCGGTTTTGGCCCCTTTGCCGGGGTGCTGACGCTGATCATCTATTCTATCGGCTTTGTGGCCAAGATGCTGGCCGAGCGGATAGAAGAGATCGACTTTGGTCAGGTCGAGGCGCTGCGCGCAGCCGGTGCGCCGTACCTCTCGACGTTATTCTACGCGATTTTTCCACAGATCATGCCGCGCCAGATCGGGCTGACCATCTATCAACTCGACTCAAACCTCCGTGCTTCTGCCGTGGTGGGGATCGTCGGCGCCGGGGGCATCGGCGCGACCCTTGCCAACGCATTCGGGCGCTATGACTATGATTTCGCGCTTGCCATCACCATCGTCATCGTGGCCGTGATCCTGCTCTCCGAGGCGGTCAGCGGCATCATTCGGAAGCGCATTCAATGACCTCTATCCGCGAACAGTTCGGCCGCGATGACTGGACACGGTTCACGCCGAAACAAAAGCTCACGCGCTGGGGCATCCTTTTGGGCTGCGCACTAGCAATCGTCTGGGCGCTTTCCTCGATCAGGGTGGTCTGGGCGTGGGTCTGGGGTGCACCGGAACAGATCGGCGACCTTTTCGGGCGGATGTATCCGCCGGACCCCACGAACCTCGCAACGATCCTCAAGGTGTTGTGGGACACGGTAAACATCGCGACCTTCGCCACTGCATTCGCCGTGCTGCTGTCCCTGCCCGTCGCCTATATATCGGCGCAAAACACGACGCCGAACCGCGCGACACTGTGGCTGGGACGGCTGATCCTCGTGACGTCGCGGTCGGTGAACACGATCATCTGGGCGCTGCTTTTCGTCGCCATCTTTGGCCCCGGCATCGTCGCAGGCATCGTCGCGATCATGTTCCGCTCAGTCGGTTTCATCGGCAAGCTGCTGGGCGAAGCCATTGAAGAGATCGACACGCGCCCGGTCGAGGCATTGGAAGCCACCGGCGCGTCGCGCTTCAAGGTGATCGTCTACGCCATCATCCCCCAGGTCATGCCGACCTTCTGGGCGGTCACTATCCTGCGCTGGGACATCAACCTGCGCGAATCCACCGTGCTGGGCCTTGTTGGCGCGGGCGGTATCGGCATCATCCTGCAAGGGGCCATCGACACCTTCAATTGGCCCGAGGTCGCGACCATCCTGCTCGCCATCATCGCGCTGGTGATCGCTGGCGAAGTCGTCTCGGCCTTTCTGAGGCGCCGCATTCTGTGAGCAATTTCCAAGCCGTCGATCCCGCCGAGGCATTCGAGGCGTATCTAAGGCTGCACCATCGCCTACCCGCTGCGACTGGCGGTGGGCAGGTACTCCAGGCTGATTTCGCCGATATTACCGCGGCCTTCGATCTGATCCTGTTCGACGCTTACGGCGTCCTCAACGTCGGTGAAACGGCCATTCCCGGTGCCGCTGATACCATCGCCGCGCTGCGGTCCTTGGGCAAGACCGTCGCCGTCGTCTCCAACTCTGCTGCCTATCCGAAAAGCCAGATGATGACCCGCTATGCCAAGCTTGGGTTCGACTTCGCCCCCACCGAAGTTGTGACAAGCCGCGAGGCCCTCTTACGTCGAATCGAACATGAACCGCCGCGTCTTTGGGGCCTCATGCTCAATATGCACTCAGACCCCGGAGAGATTGCAGCGCTCGACACCGTCATCCTGACCGACGACCCACAAGATTACGACAGGGCCGAAGGATTTCTGCTGATCGGCTCCGACGGCTGGACCGAAACCCGGCAAACGCTGCTTGAGGCCGCAATACGCCGCCGACCAAGGCCGGTGTTTGTCGGCAACCCCGATCTGGTCGCCCCGCGCGAAACCGGACTGTCGCGGGAACCCGGCTGGTTCGCGCACAGCCTCGCGGATGCAACCGGGATCGACCCAGTCTTCTTGGGCAAACCTTTTCCCGACATCTTCGACCATGCGCTGTCACGGTTCAGGCACCCTCCCGTTGCGGGGCGTGTGCTTATGGTCGGGGACACGTTACATACCGACATCCTCGGCGGAAATCAGGCCGGTTTTGCGACGGCCCTCGTTACGGCGCACGGCTCGCTCGCCGGTCTTGATGTGACCGCTGCGATCCGGCGTTCGGCGATAGCGCCCGACTTTATCGTGGAGTCGATCTGAGCCGACATCACGCTCAGTTTGCGCGCCGTATCTTGAAAAAGACACAACGTGCGCCAGCAGCTTGATCGGAGCACAAAACTGCAACCTCTGCAGCATCGCGAAACAACTCAACGGCTGGCGGAGACTGAGGTTGCGCCGAAGCGCCTGACCCGGCTCTCCGAGAAGCGCGTACAGTTGGTGCACACCGAAGGCGGAAGGCTGCAAATCGGATCTGCGCTCCGTGCTGAACATGGGACTCTGTGAATTCGACAGTACGCCAAGCTGGGGCCTTCTATTGTGCTGGCAATTGCCGGTGGGGCGCAGGCAAAGGTTGCGCTGTATTGTTCGGTGCTGGATCGGCCCGATGGGTCGAGACGATGTTTCAGCTAACGGGTTAAAGCAGGAATTCAGTATTTCCGTGCCCATGACACAAATCCCACCTGTTCTGTGGGTAGTAATTGCAATTCTGATTCTCTATGATAGTAATTACTTGCTATCTTTTGATGGGTGATCCAGATGGACATCACACTAAAATTACATCCCGAGCGTCAGACCGACACCTCGTCTGGCATCCGATGTCGTTGTGGCGGCATTCTGACGCAATCAGTGCGCTCCAAGTCGGCATTATCCAACAGGGGCTATTTTGGCACATGGCTTGGCAAGAACAAGGAGACGGCAGTTGAGAATGAGACGGGGAATAGGTCTGCTACTGCCTGTCGCGCTCGGTGTCGGTGTTGCGGCATGGCTCATTTCGACGGCCGAGCCGCCTGCCCGACTAGATGAACATGAGCGCAGCGTCGTTGCACGCACGATCACGGCCAAAGTAACCCCGGTTCGCGCGGTTGTTCGCGGGTATGGCAATGTTCGCGCCGCACGAAGCTGGGAGGCGATCTCGGAAATATCCGGGACAATCATTTGGCGCAATCCGGAACTGGACACCGGCAATGTGCTTCGCGCGGGATCCGAGGCCCTAAAGATTGACCCGACAGCCTATGAATTGGCGGTCGCAGAGGCTGAGGCCGACCTCGCAGCGCTAGAGGCAGATATCGCTCAACTCGACACCGACGAGGCCAACACTGGTCGTTTGCTGGCGCTGGAACAATCCCGGTTGGATTTGACCGAAACCGAACTGACGCGCATTCGAAATCTGGTCGAGCGTGACGTGGCTTCGCAGTCAGCGGTAGACGGGCAGGAACGCGCGACATTGCAGGTTCGTCGTGGCGTGGCCGAGTTGCAGAATGCATTGGGGCTAATTCCCAGTCGACGCAATCGGCTAGACGCGCAGATGGCGCGCACCGCCGCAGTTCTGAATCGTGCACGACGTGACCTTGCAAAGACTCATATCGTTGTTCCGTTCGACCTGCGCGTCGGCTCGGTTCATGTCGAGCGGCATCAATATGTCGTGGCGGGTCAACCGCTGGTGACGGCGGACGATATCCGCCAAGCCGAGATCACTGCGCAAATTCCAGTGATGGCGTTCCGACGATTGCTTGGTGATGCCAACCGAAACACACCCTTGAAACCTGAGGCCTTGCCCATGAGTTTCGCAGAGATATCCGCCGAAGTGAGGCTTGTTTCAGACCCTACCCAAACTTGGCCGGGGCGACTTGTGCGCGTGGAAAGCGCACTGGACCCGCAAGCCCGCTCGGTGCCAGCGGTTGTCACCGTGGATGATCCCTATGCCAACGCCAACCCGCCATTACGCCTGCCGCTCGTGCCGAACATGTATGTCGAGCTTGTGCTCAGAGGCCCGGTGATTTCCGAAAGCGTGACAATTCCGGAGAGCGCGGTGCACGAAGGTGACCTTGTCTATCTGCGCGACAGCAAGGGCCGTCTAGAGCTTCGCCAGGTTTCGGTCGCTTGGCGACAAAATGGACAAGCCATTATCGCAAGTGGTGTCGAGCCCGGCGAAGAAGTCATTCTCGACGATCTGATGCCTGCAATCCCCGGCATCAATGTGATCCAAACGGGGCTGGGCGAATGATCCGCTGGTTCGCTGCACATCCCACTGCTGCGAATCTATTGCTTGTTTTGATCCTTGCCGCAGGCGTGATGGCGGCACCAACACTCAAGCGCGAGACCTTTCCCGACTTCAGGCCGGTGGAGGCGGAAATCAGCGTGGAATATCGCGGTGCCGCCGCCGAAGAGGTCGAGGACGCGATATGTCGGCGCGTGTGGGATGCACTCGAAAGCGTCGAAAACCTCGAAGAGCTTAGTTGCACGGCACAGAACAGCATTGCCCGTGCCATCGCAACAATGGGACCCGAAGGCGACAGCGCCCGTTTCGTCAATGATCTGCGCACCGAGATCACCGCCGTCGATGATTTTCCTCCGGGTGCCGATCCGGCCATCGTGCGGGAACTGCACCGTACCGACCCTGTCACTTCGGTTGCCGTAGCGGGCGATCTGCCGCCCGCGCAGCTGGAACGGTATGCTGCGGAGTTGCAGGACAAATTGTCGGCCCTGCCCGGCGTCGCAAAAGTGGTGATTTCGGGGTTCGGAACTCGGCAATTCCGCATCACGGTTCCACGTGCCGTGATGGAACAGCACGGGCTGACAGTCTCAGACCTTGCCACTCAAATCGACGCGCAGAGCGTTGATCGCCCTCTCGGCAGTCTGGAAACCGAGGACCGCGAAATCAGCCTGCGATTCACCGACGAGCGGCGCAGCGTAGCCGGATTAGCCAGATTGGTGGTGCTGTCCAAGCCGAACGGCGCCGAACTGTCGCTGGGGCAGATTGCAACCATCACCGAAAGCTACACACCTCAGGAGGAACGTGCGTTCCTTGACGGTCAGCGTGCCGCTTTTCTGCAGGTGGACAAGGCGCTTGGTGCTGACGCGCTGAAGGTGTTCGATCATGTCGAGGATCTGGTGCAAGCCGAACGCGCGGGGTTACCGGATACGCTGCGGCTGGAAATCGTAAAGGACATGACCAGCATCGTGCGTGACCGTCTGGTCATGCTGGTGCAAAACGGCGCGATTGGCTTGGTTCTGGTTGTCGGGGTGATGAGCCTTTTCTTTAGACCCGGTTTTGCGATCTGGGCGGCGATGGGCCTGCCCGTGGCCTTTTTGGGGGCATTTGCGGCGATGGCCTTGCAAGGCCTGTCGTTGAACATGATGACGCTTGTGGCCCTATTGATGGCGATCGGCATCGTGATGGACGATTCCATCGTTATCGCCGACTCGATTGCCGAGGCCGCGGCCCGCGGCGCATCGCGCCTTGATGCCGCGGTACAAGGCACGCTTGCCGTCATGCCGGGGGTTTTGTCCTCTTTTGCCACGACGATCGCGGTTTTCGCCCCACTCGCTTTTCTGGCCGGAGAGTTGGGCGCTGTGTTGGAAGTCGTGCCGCTGGTATTAATCGCGGCGCTGGCTGCCAGTCTGGCCGAGGCGTTCTGGGTTCTGCCCCACCATTTGAGCCACGGGTTAAAAAGCGCGGACAAACCGCCCTCGCGGTTTCGCGCCAGTTTTGACCGCCGGTTCGAGGGGTTCCGAGAAAAGCGGGTCGGTGCCATGGTCGATATTGCGATCCGGCATCGCTATCTGGTCACTGGCGCCACTATTGCGGCGCTTATTGTAACCGTGGGGCTGATGGGCGGCGGTTATCTCAAACGCGAGGCCATCCCTGCCATTGATGGTGACGTTCTTGAGGCGCGCATTCTGATGTCGCAAGGCACGCCACTGACCCGCACCAGCGAGGTCGCGGACCGAGTGATTGCTGCACTCACCCGAGTCGATGGCGCTTACACGCCAGATCAGCCGGACGGCGCTGCGCTTGTGAAAAGCGTGCAATTGCGCTTCAACCAGAATGCCACTGCGGGCGAGTCTGGCCCCCATGTCGCCACTATCAGCGCCGACCTTCTGGGTGCCGAAACCCGCACCGTGACGCTGGACGAAATCGTGACGCTGTGGCGCAAGGAGATCGGCGAAGTGCCGGGGGCGTTGGCGATTTTGTTGACCGAACCCAGCATCGGCCCACAGGGCATCGCCATCGAAATCCGTCTGTCCGGCCCGGATCTGGACATGCTGGCCGGGGCCGCCAATGCGCTTTTGACTGAGGCCGAGACGTATGCCGGCGTCTTCAATGCCATCCACGATCTGCGCCCCGGAAAGCCCGAGCTGCGTCTGCGTCTTGCAGAAGGTGCCACGTCGCTGGGGCTGACCGCGCGCTACGTTGCAGATCAAATTGGGGCCGCCTTTCTGGGGCGGGTTATCACAACAGTACAGAGTGGCGACATAAGCCACGAGGTTGAGTTGGAGCAATCCACTGAGGATCGGGATTCCCGCGACGATCTGAGTGACTTTACGATCGCCCTACCCAATGGCAAAGGGGTGCCGCTTTCAACTGTGGCGCGTCTGGACGAGGCGCGCGGCTGGTCCAGCATTACCCATGTGAACGGCAAGCGCACGGTGACTGTCCAAGCGGATGTCGACACACGTATCGGCAACGCCGATGCAATCGTCGCCGAATTGAACACGACATTCCTGCCGCAAATGGCGGCCAGCATACCCGGCCTCAGCTTCGAGATCGGCGGGCAGAGCGCGAATTCGGCAGAAACCGTCGCCTCGATCCTGCGCGGCTTCCTGATCGGGCTCGTGGGAATCTATGTCGTGCTGTCATTCCAGTTCCGCAGTTACGTGGAACCGATGATCGTGATGTTCTCCATTCCGCTGGCCTTTATCGGGGTCATTCTGGGCCACCTGATCATGGGCTATAACATCTCGATGCCATCGCTGATCGGCGCCGCATCGCTGGCCGGGATCGTGGTCAACAACGCCATCCTGCTAGTACAGGTCATCAAGCGGCACGCAGGCGAGGGAATGGACGTGGCCCGCGCCGCAGGTCAGGCCAGCCGCGAGCGGTTTCGCCCCATCCTGATGTCGGTTTCCACCACAATAATGGGCCTTGCCCCGCTGTTGCTGGAAACCAGCACTCAGGCCCAGACCCTGAAACCGCTGGTGATCTCGGTCGTATTCGGCCTGTTTTCTTCAACCATCCTCGTGCTTGTCGTGCTGCCCGCCTTCTACGCGATCTTGGGCGATCTGAGGTTGGCACGCGTAGGCAGTGCCGCACCACCCGACAAGAAGCAAAAGCAAGGCGCATCCCCATGATCCACCACACATCAAGTTTGACTGTGCGTCTGACATCCGTGTCCCGCGTGTTGCAATGCCTGAAAGTCACGGTTCTGGCGATCGCGATCCTGACGGCATTCTGCGTAAAATCTGAGGCACAGGAATTGCTTACGGCAGACCAGATATCGACGCAGATCATCGGCCACAGGTTTCAGGGCAAAAAGGGGATCATGTCCGTCACGCTGCATTATGCCGAGGACGGGTCCATGACGATGCAAACGCCGATCGGCTCCGGTAGGGGGACTTGGAGATTGTCGGACAACCAGCTTTGCGTGACGCTAACGTCGGGTCCACGCAAAGGGTCTGAATGTCTGACGTTCATCCGTAATCCCGACGGGCGTTATCAAGGCTCCAACGGGGTCCGGTTAACCTTGATACAGTGACTGGCGCGATACCGGTCGCGGGGAAATTCTGTGCAGGGACCGCTAGCCTACCGTCGTCTCATCGCGTTTTCCAAAGAGCTCAGTTTCCAGATAGTCGGCCACGCGCTCGGCTCGGACCATAAGATAGTTAGCTGCAGCCACAGTCGGAGCCGTCTCATCTAGAGTGGCGCGAAACAACGCAAGCCAGTGGTCAAAATCCTCCCGCTGGAGACCCTCAAGCTGGCGGTGAACCTTGACCAAATCGCCAACATACTCGTCCGTTTCCAGCGTGTTGGATAGCCAGAATGTGATCATATGCGCGACTTGCCGAGCCCTGTGTCCTTCGTCTTCAGCCGCGTAAAACCGGCCAAGCTGCTTGTCCGCGCGCACACGCGCGACGAAAAAATGGATCATCCGCAACAGATACGCCTCATCGATGCCGATGATCGCCGCCGCCTCGCGCCGCTGCGCAAGCGTGCGTTGGCGACATTCCTTTTCGGAATTGAGTGGACTAGACATGGCGCGTCTCCCTCGCGTCAATCGGGGGGCCGCACGGACCTTATCCCGTACCGGGGTACAACGCCGGACTTGGGGTCCGGGTTCCATCGGTGGCGGTCGCGCGGCAGTTTTACTCAGCAAGCTGCGTAAATCGATCCGTCGCATAAAGCGCATGGCAAGCCGAACAGGCCTGTATCATCTCGCCGAATTTTTGATGTTGTGCAGGCCTGTCACCTTCGCGCGCAGCCTCTGCCAACTCGGCTGAGAGCGCGTGAAAGGCGCGGTCCCGCGTCACGAACTCCTCGGGTACCGCCGCCATCAAATCCTGCTTGTCCTCAGGCGTCATGGATTGTTGCAGAATGAAACTGTCATGAATTTGCTGCGCCAGTTTTGCGACGTTCTCATCATCTCCGGCAATGAGGTAGGACATTATCTGATGGCTGGCATCCTCGACCGACAGCATTTCCTTGCGCAGCAGTTCCCGCAGCTTAGGCGTCAGGTCGGGTGAAACCGGTTTGACCTCCTGCGCCGAAACCCATCCGCCAGTTGTGGCAAATGCCGCCGCCAAGGCGAACGTCGCGGCCCGGCCCCCCCAGGTCTTTTGCGTGATTTCCGTCATATCAAGTTTCCTTTTCGTGGTTACTTTGGTCTGATTTAGTCAGTGCTCGGATACCGGGTTTGATCTGGCTGGCTCGCGAAGCGCGACTGCTACAATGACGCCCCAGACGACGGTGCGCAGGCTCATCGCCCCAACAGTGCGCATCTCATAGGCGCCGCCTAACAGCACATGGACCCCAAAGGCGACCGTGACCAATATCGTGGCAAAAAGGATCGCAACTGAGAGTAGCACCGCCCAGGATCGTCGTCCGAACAGGCCGACACCTGCCGCGACATAGGCGAAACCCGCGAGGAAGTTGAACCACAACACAAAAGGAACAGCATCGCCAACTGCCGCGCGCGCCTCGGCAGTGCCAAACAGTGCGCGCCCACCGGAAAATAGCGTCAGCAAGCCGAACAGAACCGCTATAATCGCCGCAATCACGACGCTCCATCTTCTGTTGTCCATGGGTCAAATTCCTTTTCACGAACGACGGGTGCATGCCGCCTGGTTATTGCTGAAACACGTAGGTTCCGGGCGCGTCCACGATGGCAGGATGGGCGGAATTGGGATCGCCCATGTCAGGCAGAGCGGTCGGTTCGCCGGACCGTTCGCCCAGCCAACTCGCCCATACCCCCCACCACGATCCGTCTCGCTCGGGGGTTTCCTGCATCCATGTCTCGGGATCAATCTGACGCTCTGTCGCGCCCTTGACCCGGATCCGGAAGGTACGCCCTGGATGGCCCGGCTCAGACACAATCCCGGCATTGTGCCCACCGCTGGTCAGCGCAAAGGTCACGTCGGTATCGCTCAGCACGTCAATCTTGAAAACCGACTGCCACGGGGCGACGTGATCCCTGACCGTGCCCAGCGCAAAAATCGGCACCCGTATGTCAGAGATGTGAACCGGGCGGCCATCGACTTCAAACCGTCCTTCGGCCAGATCATTGTTCAGATATAGCTTGCGCAGATATTCCGAATGCATCCGGTAAGGCATCCTTGTGGCATCCGCGTTCCAAGCCATCAGATCGAACATCGGCTCGCGCTCGCCCATCAGATAATCGCGGGTCATCCGTGACCAGATCATGTCATTGGAGCGCAGCATCTGGAACGCACCCGCCATCTGGGTTGTGTCCAGATAGCCCTGCCGCCACATGACGCCGTCGAGAAACGCAAGCTGGCTCTCGTTGATGAACAGCCCCAACTCGCCCGGCTCTGTGAAATCGACCTGACTAGCTAGCAGCGTAAGCGAGGCCAGCCGGTCGTCGCCATCCCGCGCCATTGCCGCCGCTGCAATGGATAGCAGCGTCCCGCCCAAACAGTATCCCACCGCTTGAACCTTTCGCCCGGGAAGGATGGCTGCGATCACCTGCAGTGCGTCCATGATACCATGGCGGCGGTAGTCGTCCATCGTCAGGTCACGGTCCTCTGCATTGGGATTTTTCCATGAAATCATAAAGACGGTGTAGCCCTGCTCGACGAGGTAGCGCACCATGGAATTCTGCTGCGACAGGTCGAGTATGTAGTATTTCATGATCCAAGCTGGGACGATCAGGATCGGCTCTGGTCGGACTGTGTCCGTGAGTGGTTTGTACTGAATGAGCTCAATCAAATGATTGCGATAGACGACCGCTCCCTTCGTCGCTGCGACGTCCCGGCCCGGCTGATAGAAATCGGCGCCATCTGGCGCCGCTCCGGCCGCAGTATTCTGAATATCTTGCAGGTAATTCTGCGCTCCCCTGATTAGGTTCAGACCGCTTTCTTTGCGGGTCCTCGTCAGAACCTCGGGGTTGGTCCATGGAAAATTGGAGGGCGAAAACGCGTCGAGGATTTGACGCGTCAGGAACTGCAATTCGCGTTCATGTTGTGCGGTCACACCGGGCACGCCGGTGACGACATTGTGCCACCATTGCTGCTGCTGCAGGAAACCTTGATGAATCACATTAAACGGTTTCGTTTTCCAACCGTCCGCGCGAAAGCGCCGGTCTTGTGGCAACGGCTCGATGCAGGGCTCGGCGGGCTCGGCACTGCCCGCACATTCGATTGCATAGCGGATGTGTCGGCGCACTTGTTCGTTGGCCTTTTCGACCAATTGCAACTGCTTGCCCGGCGCCGCTGTTATATGTGTCGCCCAGTCGAACCAAGCGCCCATCAGGGCGGCTGGCGACAATCCATGCGTGAAGCGGGACAGCCAGACTTGGGTGCCGTGATTGAGAGCCTCATAAATGTCTGAAGTGGTACGCGCTTCTTGTGCGATGCCCGATGCCTGTACATCTGTGTCAGCACCTATCGCGCTCACCACCTTGTCACCCAGATCTATCGCCCCATCAGACGTGGCCATGCTCATTTCCTGTTTAGCTCTCGACGTGGTCTTGTCTGCATGGGGCGCCGTTTGAAACTCACTCACCGTCCCAATGAAGTCCTTACTTTTTCGGTCCATGACGTCCCCCTTGGATCCGCTGGCTAGATCGGCGCGAGCCTGAACTTTCGGAGTTGCCAGAGGCGTTCGAATCAAGATAGTAATTGATTACTATATTTTTTCAAGCAATAGTACATGCGGTGCGCTTGGGCAGTCTCGGACACAAGAAAGGGGGTCGTTCATGTTGATAGGCAAGATCAATATTGTAGCCAGTTTTCTGTTTGTCGCGGCCCTCATGCTCTATGGGTTCGCGCTTTTCAACATCGCGGTCCGCCGCGTCCTTTTGCACTTGCCAATATCAACGGGGACCAGTCGCTGGACTTCGGGCTTGGCGCTTGTTGGCATGCTGATGCCGCTCGGCATCCTGACCTCTCTTGTCGTGGGGATGCTGCCGATTGTTATCATCATCAGCGGTATCTCCATGATCTTGACCATGGGCTGGCTTACAGTTGCAGTTTCGCAAACGGAGACATCTTCATGAACGCATCCCGACAGAAAAACCTTCCTGCCGACGAGCGGCGCAACGTCACCGTCGAAGCGGTGGTCGATTTGGCCGGTAAAACAAATCCGGATTCGATCACGACCGCAGCAATCGCCAAGCATATGAACCTGACTCAGGGCGCACTCTTTCGGCATTTCCCGAACAAGGAGGCGATCTGGCAGGCGGTCATGACATGGGTGGCTGAACGCCTCATGGCGCGCATCGAAAAAGCTGCCGAGGGAATAGACTCCCCGCTTGAGACGATGCAGGCGATGTTTCTGGCCCATGTCGCCTTCGTTTCCGAGCATCCCGGCGCGCCGCGGATGATGTTCGGCGAATTGCAGGGGGCCAAGGCGACGCCGGCCAAACGCATGGCGCGCGCGATGCTGAAACAGTATGCGGTCCGGCTGAATGACCTCATCAAAGCCGGAAAGGAGCGTGGCGAATTGCGCTCTGATCTGGACGGCGAGGCGGCAGCGACGCTTTTCATCGGCACGATCCAAGGCCTTGTGATGCAATCGCTGATCGCGGACGACATGAGCCGCATGGTCGACGATGCCCCGCGCGCATTTGCCATTTACCGACGCGGCATCATCGCAGGATTTTCGGACGAAGAAGGATAATTATCATGTCGCGACGGGTTTCGATCCTTTTGGTTCTGGCAGTGCTGGCCGCGTTTCTGGGCTATGCGCTGTGGAAAGTATTTCTAGCCCCCAGCGGCCTGCCGCCCGAGGGTTTTGCCCGCGGAAATGGCAGGATCGAAGCCGACCTCGTCGATATTTCGACCCGCCTGTCAGGTCGGATCGCCGAGATTGCGGTGCAGGAAGGCGAGCTTGTTGCGCAGGGCGACGTTCTGGCTGTGATGGATACTACGGAGCTGGAGGCGCAGAAAATGCGCGCTCAGGCCGGCGTGGCCAGTGCCGAGGCCGCAGTAGCGGTGGCAAAGGCCGGTGTGACCAAGGCCGAGGCGAACCTCGCGCTTGCCAATAGCGAACTCACTCGTGCCGAAACGCTGAGCGAACGCGGGGTCATCTCGCGCGAGAACCTCGATATTCGCCGCACCGAGGCGCAAGTGGCCGAGGCAGGGCTTATCGCCGCGCAAGCCGAAGTCCGTGTGCGAGAGCGCGCAATCGATGCCGAAATCGCAAACCAGCGCGAGATCGAGGCAAGGATCGCCGACAGCACGCTCTATGCGCCTCAGGCGGGTCGCATTCTTTATCGTCTTACCCAACCCGGCGAAGTGCTGGGCAACGGAGGCAAGGTGCTGACGCTGGTCAGCCTGGGCAATGTCTATATGGAGTTTTTCCTACCTGCCACGCAAGCGCCGCGCGTGCGTTTGGGGGACGAGGCGCGGATCGTCGTCGATGTCCGGCCCGATGCCGCTATCCCTGCAATAGTCAGCTTCGTCGCCCCGCAGGCGCAATTCACGCCGAAACAGGTCGAAACCATCGCAGAGCGCGAAAGCCTGATGTTCCGTATCCGCGTGCGCATCCCAACGCACATGGTCGAGGCGCGTCTGGCCCAGATCAAGACCGGCGTGCGTGGCGTTGCTTGGGTACGGCTGGTAGGCTCGGACGGCAGTATGCCTGATTGGCCCCAAGGGCTGACGCCGCCGGTGGTCAAAAACCTTCCTGCGCCATTGGGGAACGAGCCCCCGGCCGGTGACGGATCGCGAAAATGACGGATTTCGTCAAAGCAGACGATTTTGTCGCAAGCATCGCGGCAGTCAGCCATCGTTACGGCAAGGTCACCGCTCTCGACGATGTCACGCTCTCTATTCCGGCCGGACGGACGGTCGGGCTGATCGGGCCTGATGGTGTGGGAAAATCTACCCTCATGGGGCTCGTTTCGGGGGCAAAGCGACTGCAGGCGGGCCACATCAAGACGCTTGGCGGCGATATGTCCAGCGCCCGCCACCGCGCCGACATTGGGCGGAGGATCGCCTTCATGCCACAGGGATTGGGCAAAAACCTCTATCACGATCTAAGCATCCGCGAAAATCTGGAATTCTTCGGCAAGCTCTTTGGGCAGAACCGGGCCGAACGCGCCGCACGCATCGAGCGGCTGACCCGTGCCACAGGACTTGCGCCGTTTCTTGACCGTCCCGCCGGCAAGCTATCGGGCGGGATGAAGCAGAAACTGGGGCTCTGCGCGGCGCTAATCCACGACCCGGATTTCCTGCTACTGGACGAACCGACCACCGGCGTCGATCCGTTGTCGCGCCGTCAGTTCTGGGATTTGATCGACACCATCCGCGAGGGTCGCCCGGAAATGAGCGTCCTAGTCTCTACAGCCTACATGGAAGAGGCTGAGCGGTTCGAGCATCTCATCGCCATGAATGAAGGGCGCGTTCTGGCCCAGGCCAGCCCCGCCGACCTGAGAACGCAGACCGGAACCGACACCGTCGGAGCAGCTTTTGTCGCTCTTTTGGGCGGTGATATCGCCGCTCCACAAGCGACCCACCCTGCCCCGGCGCCGATCGACATCGCCGACGGGCCACCGGCGATAAAGGCCGAAGGCCTCACCAAACGCTTTGGCGATTTCACCGCCGTGGATGCGGTCAGCTTTGAGATCGCGCGCGGCGAGATATTCGGGTTTCTCGGCTCCAACGGCTGCGGCAAGACTACGACGATGAAGATGCTGACCGGTCTCACGCCCGCAACGGAGGGCGAGGCGTGGATTTTTGGCCAGCCTGTCGATGCGCAGAATCTGGATGCGCGTCGCCGGGTCGGCTTCATGTCGCAATCCTTCTCGCTTTATGGCGAATTGACCGTGCGTGAGAACCTTTTGCTGCATGCGCGGCTTTTTCATCTGGGCGCTGACCTGACCGTCGAACGGATGGCTGACCTTGTGCCACGTTTCGGGCTGGAGCCCTATCTTGATCAGGGTGCTGCATCGCTGCCGCTGGGAGTGCGCCAGCGTCTGTCGCTGGCTGTCGCGGTGATCCACGGCCCCGATATCCTGATCCTTGACGAACCGACATCGGGCGTCGATCCGCAGGCGCGCGATGCGTTCTGGAATATGCTGACGGATCTCGCCCGGCGCGAACGCGTGACGATCTTCATATCGACCCATTTCATGGACGAAGGGATGCGCTGCGATCGTATTTCGCTGATGCACGCGGGCAAGGTTCTGGTGACAGATGAGCCGCAAGCGATCATCGACGCGCGCGGCATGGAGACACTCGAAGACGCCTTTATCGCCCACATGCTGGATGCGATGCCGCAAGAGGCAGCTGAGAACGACACGGATTTGACCTCCACCGAGGCACCCGAAACATCCACCGCCGCGCCACGCTTTAGCCTCAGACGGCTACTGGCCTACACAACGCGCGAGGCGATGCAGGTGCGCCGCGATCCGGTCAGGCTGGTGTTTTCCTTCATTGGCAGCGCGATCCTGCTGCTGATCATGTCCTTCGGTATTTCACAGGAAGTGCGCGAAATCCCCTTCGCCGCCTTTGATCAGGACCAAAGTCCGGAAAGCCGCGCCTATCTGTCAGGCTTTGAGGATTCTCAGTGGTTTCTCGAGCGGCCGCGTATCCGTGATGCCGAAGAACTCGAGCAGCGCATGGCCAGCGGCGAATTGGCACTAGCACTACAGATTCCGCCAGATTTCGGCATCTCCGTGCGACGTGACGAGGTGGCCGAAATTGCTGCGCTGATCGACGGCACCGACACCAATCGCGCTGGCACCGTAGAAAGCTACGTTGAGGGCGCACATAGTCACGTGATGACCCACGACGCACAATCGGCGCTTGCTCTCTCCGGTCTGAGCGCCTCGCGTACGCCCGATCAGGCGCCGCCCGCAAAGCTTGAACCGCGCTTCCATTACAATCCCGCGATGGAAAGCCTGCCCGCCATCGGCCCCTCTATCCCGCCGTTATTGCTATTGCTATTCCCGGCAATCCTGATGGCGGTCAGCGTGGCGCGCGAAAAGGAAATTGGCACGATCACCAATTTCTACGTCACCCCCACCGGGCGCGCCGAATTCCTGATCGGCAAGCAACTGGTCTATATAGCCATCACGCTGCTTAATTTCATCATCCTGACAGTGCTTGTGGTCACGGTGCTGGATGTGCCCCTCAAGGGCAGTCCGGCGGCACTGGTTCTGGGTGCGCTGCTTTATGCGGTCGCGGCGACCGGGTATGGCCTGCTGGTGTCGATGATGGCCAAGACCCAGGTCACGGCGGTCTTTGCCGCGGCGATCCTATCGGTCATGCCGACGCTGCAATTCTCGGGCATGATCACGCCGGTGTCATCGCTGGAGGGCCCCGCGCGCCTTCTCGGCACGCTCTGGCCTACGACCTGGTATATGGGGCTGAGCGTTGGCACCTTTACCAAGGGGCTGGGACTGTCGGAATTGTCGGGCCACCTATTGCGCCTCGCCGCCTTCGGCCCGATCCTGACAGCGCTGGCCGTGCTCTCCCTGCGCAAGCAGGAGCGGTAGAGATGCGCCAGCTTGCCAACATCTTCTGGCTTGCGGGAAAGGAGCTGAAAAGCGTCCTTGGCGATCCCGTCATGGTAATCCTAATTCTGTGGTCATTTATCGTCGCCGTGATTCTTGAGGCAAGCGGCGCGGGCGACACGGTCTACAATGCGGCCATCGCCATCCTGGACGAGGATAGCTCCATGCTGTCGCGCCAGATCACCGACGCCCTCGGCCCGCCATGGTTCCAGCCGCCAGTGCTGATCAGCCCTGATCAGGTAAAGCCTGAAATGGACGCTGGCCGGATCATGTTTGTCCTTGCCTTTCCACCCGGTTTTGAGGCCGACGTGATCGCAGGACTCATGCCCGCCGCCCAGCTTGAGGTCGATGCCACAGCCGTCTCCCAAGCTCAGCTTGGGACCGATTACATCGTCAACATCCTGACCTCGGAAACCCGTGCGTTTCTGTCGGGCGACCCTGATGCGCCCGATCCGGCGTTGCGGTTGGAATTGCGCCGCGCCTTCAACCCCAACGGTAATCCGGTCTGGTTCAAGTCGGTCTCGTCGCTTCTGAATCAACTATCTCTTTTGACTATCGCACTGACAGGGGCGGCGATGCTGCGTGAACGCGAGCAGGGCACGATCGAACATCTGATGGTGATGCCCCTCACACCGCTGGAAATCGCGCTGTCCAAAGTGCTGGCAAATGTGATCGTGGTGCTGGCGGCCTTTACCCTCTCGCTACTATTCGTCGTTCAGGGATTGCTTCAGGTGCCGGTGGCCGGATCGGTGGCACTGCTATTGACCGGAACAGCAGTGTACCTCGCCGCCGCTGCCGCCATCGGGATGTTTCTGGGCACTATGGCGCGCAGCATGGCGCAATTCGCGCTGCTGGTAATCATGGTCATCATCCCAATCATCATGCTCTCAGGCGGCATGGGCGCTATCGAAAGCCAGCCTGACATCGTGCAGCGGCTGACCACGATCCTCCCCTCGCGCCATTTCCTGACCTTCGCCAAGGCAGTCGTGTTCCGCGGCGCGGGGCTGGAAACGGTCTGGGTTCAACTGGCGCTTATGGGCGGTTTGGGGCTGGCGTTCTTTGTCGCCAGCTTGGCGCTGTTCCGCCGCTCTATGAACCTGTCATGATGACCGTAGAGGACAAGGAAGGTAGACGATGACCTGTCTTCTGCGCATTGATCTCAAGGCATTGACCCGGTCGGTTTTCTTGCTGGTATTCATTGCGGCAGCGGGTTGCACGCCGCGCTCCCAGCCGCAGGCGTTGTCGGTCGTTCCGCAAGGCCACACTGCAACGCGGCAGGTGACCATCACGGTCGCCACAACCCGCGCGCGCGATGCCAGCACAGCCAGCTACTCGGACCTGCGCGCGCCCAAGCTTAACTACGAAATGTTCACTATCTCTATCCCACCTACCCACAAGATTTCCGAGATCGAATGGCCAAAATCACAGCCAAATCCGCAGACCAGCTTTGCCGTGACGGATCGCAGGGAATTACCGGATTTTGCGTTGAATGCCGGCAAGCGCGATATCCTGATCTTTGTTCACGGCTACAATTACACCTTCGCGGAATCCTTGTTCAGGCTGGCACAGGTCGCTGCCGACGCAGACCTGAAGGAAAGTCCCGTTCTATTTGCCTGGCCGTCTGCTGCATCCGTGACAGGGTATGTCGCCGACAAGGATGCCGTCACCTATTCGCGGGACGATCTGGTGCATTTACTGACGGTTGTCGCGGCCGATCCGGCCATTGAAAACATTACCCTTTTCGGGCACAGCATGGGCGGCTGGCTTGTCGCCGAGGCCTTGCGTCAACTCAGGCTGAGCGGTCAGCACAAGGTGATTGACCGGTTGGGTAATGTGGTGCTGGCCGCGCCGGACATCGACATAGATGTTTTTCGTCGTCAGGTCCAAACCATCGGCAAACTGAACCCACCGATAACCCTGCTCGTCTCGCCGGATGATCGCGCGTTGAAACTCTCAGAGCGGCTGGCTGGATCGCGTGGCAGAGTCGGTACAAGGGATGCAAACGATCCCAGAGTTCAGGCTCTCGCAGCGGCCCACGGTATCCGAGTGATTGATATTTCAAAAGTGGATGCACCGGACGGAAGCAATCACAATAGGTTCGCAGCTCTGATGAAAGTGCTGCCGCGTGCAACCAAGACGACATTCGCTTCGCTTGCGCATGCGGGCTCATTCATCCTTGAACCAGCAAGCGCCACGCTGGTTTCTTCGAACAAGTGATGTAAATCCCGACAACTCCCTCAAAGTCATGCTGCTAGAAAGCTGATTGATGGCTGCGAGGAACAGGCATTTAGCCAGAACGTCGGAATCAAGATTTAGGGCGATGCTCAAAGGCCTCAGCCGGCGGTGCACCCAAAAGCGTGGCGAGCGGCGTGTCCCCCCAGCCACCTTGCCATGCCGTTCTGCGGTCTGGCGGTCAACGTGACCGTCCATATATACCCGCGTCGCTTTGCAGCAAGCAGCGCGACCTATTGCGCGTATACTCTTTGACGATGGTTTATTGCGCCGCCATCTCCAGCTTCAAAGGCAGCTCTAGACCACGCACATTCTTGGCGACGAAATACCGCATCACCATGTCCCAACAGCACGCCAAGCAGATGAATTCCCGGCGACCAAACATGCTAGTCAACGAACGACGGTATCACGAAATTGTTGGCAACCTCCCCTTGCTGGATGGATTGACAGTTGTTCATGCATCACCCAAATATCAGATGTGAAGCTGGGAAATTCCATATCCGCATGGCTGAGGGCGCTCGTCTGCCTCTCCTTTGCTTTTGCGATCGTCGTCTTTCCGCCCACTGCATCTCATGCGGCATCCGGAATGCACGACGCGCATCACGCCGCGTCGGCTGTTGCTGACAATCTTGACGAAGCTCACGCGCACGACGCATCTTCATCACACTCCATGCATGGTGGATCCGGCCCAATATCGCATGCAGACGAAGATGAGCAGGTATCCGGCCAGTGTTGCAGTGGTATCTGCGTTTCAGTCATTCTCGACGAGACGGACATTGTTTTCCTGGAACACACTACGATCGGCAAATATCTAACTCTGCACGAACAATCGGCGTCGCTTGCAGCGCCAGGCTTTCTGCGGCCTCCCCAACTCCTGATCTGACCCAAGACCCTATAGGGGTCTTCGATTTGCGCGTGCCCATGCGCGAACCCGAAGTTCATCAGTCAGGTTATCATCATGAAAAATCATCTACTATTAGGGGCTTCTGCCCTCACACTCGGCGCATGTGCATATCAGCCAACGCCTCTGCCAAATGTCACGTCCCAGCAGGCCGCCACCAATACGGCAGTTTCCTCACCGATCAGATATCGTGACCCGCTGGCAGGCTACACTTATCGTGGCCCCACCGGCCCGCGCGATTGGCGATCGGTTAACCAAGAACAGTCGGAGGGCAACTGATGCGGGTTGTCAGCCTTTCACTCGTCATTGGCGTTCCTCTGGTCCTTGGCGCCTGCGCAACCGCGATCCCCGGCGCCTACACGGAGTCCAAGGCAGGATTTGCCAACGTGTCGGGCCAGACCTCGGCGGCCATCGGTAAGCGCACCGCGTTCGCACAGACACAGGCCGAGAACGAAGCACTGAACCGCGAGGTGCAGGGCATGGTGCACGGCAAGACCCTTTCTGCGGACACTGCCGTTCAAGTCGCCCTGCTCAACAACAAGGGCCTGCAGGCCTCCTATGCGAATGTCGGTCTGTCGGCTGCCGAGGCATGGCAACAGGCGACGCCTGAAAACCCGGTGGTGTCCATCGGCGTGCTGGGCATCGGGGCTGCAGAACTGGGGGCTTACCGCGCGATAGAGGGCATGATCGCGACAAACATCCTGAATGCTAAAACCCGCCAGCAGCGGGTTGCGCTGGCGGACGTGAATTTCCGCACAGCGCAGCTGACAGCCGTCAACGACACGCTGACACTCGCAAACCAGACCCGCCAAGCATGGGTGAACGCAGTCGCTGCCTTCGAGACGGTCAGCTATCTCAAACGCGCCAAAGCCACATCCGATGCGGGGTCCGAACTTGCGCGTAAGCTGGGTGAAACAGGCGCGCTGAACAAGGCAGGACAAGCACGAGAGCAGGCATTTAACGCCGAATTGGCAGGGCAACTAGCGCAGGCGCGGATGAATGCGGCCGGCGCCAAGGAAAACCTCACAAGGCTGATGGGTCTTTGGGGCGCTGATGTGGACTACTACGTGCCCGATGCACTGCCCGCATTGCCGCGTTCTGTCGGGCGGATCGCCAACATCGAGGCCAAGGCGCTGCGAAATCGGTTCGACCTTCAGGTAGCGAAATTGGGTCTTGAGGCGCAGGCAGCTGCGTTTGGGCTGACCGATCAGACCCGGCTGGTGACCGATCTCGAAATCATCGCTGGCTTTGAGGCCGAGCGTGAGGTGGAAGATGGAGCGCGAAAAACTGAAACTACCCCGCAGATCGAGCTAGAGTTTGCCATCCCAATCTACGACACCGGAAAGGCCCGGATGCGCAAGGCTGAGCTGGCCTATCTACAGGCGGCCAACGTCCTTGCCGAAAAGGCCGTCAACGTGCGCTCAGAAGCACGCGGTGCAGAGGCCGCGTATCACGCCTCCTACAAGATCGCGCGACACTACCGCGACATTCTGGTGCCGCTGCGCAAGACCGTCGAGGACGAGGGCCTGCTGTCCTACAACGGCATGATCACCAACACCTTCGAATTGCTGACCGACGTACGCGCAAAACTCGGCGCATCGCTCGAATCTGCCAATGCAAAACGCGAATTCTTCATGGCTCAGGCTGATCTGACGGCCGCCATCTACGGCGGCGGTGCAGGCAGCGGTGGTGCCGGTGGGGTGGGTGCAACTCTTGCCGCCAGTGGCAGCGCAGGACACTGAAAGGAATATGAGATGTTGAACAGACGTCAATTACTCGGGGCCGGCGCCGCAGGTGCGGCCATGGTTTCATCAAAGGCTTGGAGCAAGACCACGAACATGGGCCTGCCCGAAGCCGCCCAGATGGACAGCGCGGCAACGGCAATCACACCCCGTCCGTCTTCGGGGCCGGATTACAATCCTGTGGTCACGCTGAACGGCTGGACTTTGCCGCACCGAATGAACAACGGCATCAAGGAATTCCACCTCATTGCTGAACCGGTAGAGCGTGAGCTGGCCGATGGCATGATCGCGCATCTGTGGGGCTATAACGGTCAGTCGACCGGCCCGACTATCGAGGCGGTGGAGGGTGACCGTGTCCGTATTTACGTGACCAACAGGCTGCCTGAACATACGACCGTGCATTGGCATGGTATGATCCTGCCCTCGGGCATGGACGGCGTCGGCGGCCTTAGCCATCCCGGCATTCCGCCGGGCAAAACCTACGTCTACGAGTTTGACCTAATCAAGTCCGGCACCTTTATGTATCACCCCCACGCGGATGAGATGGTGCAGATGGCGATGGGAATGATGGGCATGTTCGTGGTGCATCCCAAGGATCCGACGTTCATGCCTGTGGACCGCGATTTTCTGATCATGCTGAATGCGTTCGACATCGATCCAGGGACGTATGTGCCGCGCATCATGACGATGACGGATTTCAATCTCTGGACCTGGAACAGCCGGATATTCCCCGACATCGACCCGCTGGTCGTGAACAAGGGTGACCGGGTGCGCGTGCGGGTCGGCAACCTGACGATGACGAACCATCCGATCCACATGCACGGCTATGACTTCAAGGTCACCTGCACGGATGGCGGCTGGGTGCCGGAAGCCGCGCGATGGCCCGAGGTCAGCATCGACATCCCCGTGGGGGCCATGCGCGCCTATGAGTTCACCGCCGACCATCTGGGCGACTGGGCGATCCATTGCCACAAGTCGCACCACACGATGAATGCCATGGGCCACGATGTTCCCACCTTTATCGGGGTCGATAAAAAGCCGCTTGCGCAAAAGATCCGCCAGTTCCAGCCTGAATACATGCCGATGGGCACGGCTGGCATGGCGGATATGGGCAGGATGGAGATGCCGCTGCCCGACAATACCGTCCCAATGATGACGGGCTGGGGGCCTTACGGACCCATCGAAATGGGCGGCATGTTTTCGGTCGTGAAGGTGCGCGACGGCATCGACGCGGACGATTATTCCGACCCCGGCTGGTACGAGAACCCTCCGGGCGAACAGGCCTATGAGTGGACAGGCGAGCTGCCTGAATTTGCGTCCAATAGCAGCCCCAAAACCATCCTTACCCCAAAACCAACGTCGAAGGGCTAATTGGCCATTTGATCTAGACCTCAAACCCAAACCACAGGAAAACTGATGAAAAATCTACTTTTGACGACTGCGCTGACGTTTACTCTGGCTGCTCCGGCTTTCGCCTCCGGCACCCACGATGGAGGGCATGATACGGACAAGGCTGACGATCAAGCCGCGATGATGATCGGTATGCCGGGTGATCCCGCCAAAGTAGACCGCACCATTGACGTTTCGATGAGCGAAACCGACGACGGCGAAATGCTGTTCGAACCGCGCGAATTGGAAATCGCAACGGGCGAGACGATCCGCTTTAACATCGTCAACAAGGGCGGAACCGAGCATGAATTTGTCCTCGACACCATGATGGGCAACGCCAAGCACAAGGAGATGATGGCCAAGATGGACATGGAGCACGACGATCCCAATTCCGTCCGGCTTGACGAGGGCGCGTCGGGCGAAGTTGTCTGGAAATTCTCAGAAGCAGGGACGTTCGAATTCGCCTGCCTGATCCCCGGCCACTACGAGTCCGGCATGCATGGGCCAATCACCGTGGGGGATAAAATGGCGCAGGCCGATGTGGAATACACCACCGGCAAGATCAAGAAAATCGACGCCAAGGCGGGCAAGGTGACCATCATTCACGGCCCGCTGGTCAATCTGGATATGCCCGCGATGACCATGGTATTCCGTGCTGACGAGGCAACGATTGCCAACATGTCCGAAGGTCAGGATATCGAGTTTGTCGCTGACCGCGTCAAAGGCAAGCTGACCGTCACTCAGATGAAATGACGCCACATGGGGCGCTGCGATGAAGATCGGCGCGCCCCTTTGACCATCGCCTTGGGGAACGGCCCAACCAATTGAGAGTGAAGGAGATCAAAAGATGAAATGGGGAGCGATAGTGTTCGCCGTGATCGCGCTGATTACGGGTACATGGTATATCACGCGGTCGGGAAACGAAACGTCGCCAGCCAACTTAGCGCAATCTGCGGAACTGCCCGGCGATGCGATGGCCTCGGTTTCGGTGCCTGCATCATTTTCAGACCAAGAGCAGATTGGCAAACGCGCCTACGACGCCGTCTGCGCAGACTGCCATGGAGAGAACGCCCAAGGAAAACAGGGTGTCGCACCCCCGTTGGTGCACAAGATTTATGAACCCAACCACCACGGCGACATGGCGTTCGTTCTGGCTGCGCAGAACGGCGTGCGCGCGCACCATTGGAAATTCGGCAACATGCCTGCCGTGGAGGGTGTCACCCAAGGGGATGTGTTGAACATCGTCGCCTATGTGCGGGCGCTGCAACGGGAAAACGGTATCGAGTAACCTGGGTTACGCTACTCGATGCCCGTTCCAATTTGACAAGTCGATCCGATAGATCTCCGCTTAACTTGCCAATCTACAGCTCTGTATTCCGCAGTCTCAACGCGTTCGCGATAACGCTGACCGACGACAAGCTCATCGCGAGCGCGGCGATCATCGGTGACAGCAAAAGCCCCGTCGCGGGATAAAGAACGCCCGCAGCAATCGGAACGCCGACGCCATTATAGATGAACGCAAAGAACAGGTTCTGCTTGATGTTGGCGACGGTCGCGCGGCTAAGGCGCAGCGCAGTCACCAGCGTGGACAGGTCGCCACGCACAAGGGTCACGCCCGCGCTTTCGACCGCAACATCCGCGCCTGTCCCCATCGCGATACCGACATCCGCCGCCGCCAGGGCGGGCGCGTCATTGACGCCGTCACCCGCCATGGCGACCACGCGCCCCTCGGATTGCAGGCGCCGGATCACGTCATGCTTGTCCTCGGGAAGAACATCCGCGATGACCTCGTCGATACCCAGTTCGTCGCCGACGGCCTTGGCGGTAATGGCGTTGTCGCCGGTCAGCATGACGATACGTAACCCTTCTTTATGCAGGGCATTGATGGCCTCTGGGGTTGTCGCCTTGATACGGTCGGCGACGGCGATAAGGCCCACGGCCTTGCCATCCACGGACACGAACATGGCGGTTTGCCCCTGTGCCCGTGCGTTATCGGCGGCCTCTTTCAACTCAGACGGGTCGGCCCCCTCAGCCTCCATCATGGCCCGGTTGCCGATTGCCACACGGCGGCCCCCGATCCGCCCGCCGACGCCTTTGCCGGTAACGCTGGAGAAATCTTCGACCGGTCCAGGTTCAACGCCACGTTCTTTCGCGCCGTCCACAATCGCGCGGGCCAGCGGATGTTCCGACTGCGCCTCCAAACCGGCAACATCGCGCAGCAGCTCGCCTTCGTCGATCCCGTTAGCGATCACCTGCACCAGCGCCGGTTTCCCTTCCGTCAGGGTGCCGGTCTTGTCGACGACAAGGGTATCCACCGCCGAGAACCGTTCCAGCGCAGCAGCGTTTTTGATCAGCACGCCGTTCGAGGCACCTTTTCCGACACCCACCATGATCGACATTGGCGTCGCGAGGCCCAACGCGCAAGGACACGCAATGATCAGAACCGAAACCGCCGCCACCAGCCCGAAGGCCATGGCCGGATCCGGCCCGAACAGCGACCACGCCACGAACGCCGTCACAGCCACCGCAAGGACGAGCGGCACAAACCATGCGGCCACCCGGTCGGCCAGCTTTTGGATCGGGGCCTGACTGCGCTGCGCCTCGGCGACCATCTGCACGATGCGGTTCAGCATGGTCTCCGACCCGACGCGCTCAGCGCGCATGACAAAGCTGCCGGTCTGGTTGATCGCCCCCCCGGTGACATCATCACCTGCCGCCTTCGTGACGGGAAGCGGTTCGCCGGTTATCATGCTCTCATCGACCGAAGACGTGCCTTCGGTCACGACGCCGTCCACCGGCACGCCCTCGCCCGGCCTGACTCGCAGCGCATCACCACGGCGCACCATCTCGAGCGGAATATCCTTTTCGGTGCCATCCTCGATCAATCGCGCCATCTTGGGCGCCAGGTTTAGAAGGGCGCGAATTGCCCCGCTCGTCTGCTCACGCGCACGCAACTCAAGGAGTTGCCCCAGCAGCACGAGGGTGATGATGACAGCGGCTGCTTCGAAATACACGCCGACCTCACCTGATGGGCCGCGGAATTGCGCCGGAAATATCGACGGCGCCATCGTTGCCACCACCGAATAAACATAGGCTACACCGGTGCCAAGCGCGATGAGCGTGAACATATTGAGGTTTCTGGTGCGCACGGAAGCGATGCCACGCTCAAAGAATGGCAGGCCGCACCAGAGGACAACTGGAGTGGCAAGGATCAGCTCGATCCAGTCCAGCCAAGACGCAGAGAAACCCGAGAACACGCCCGGCGCAAAATGCCGACCCATCGCGACGATCATTAGCGGCACTGTCAGAGCGATACCGACGAGAAAACGCCGGCGGAAATCAACATATTCCTCGCTCGGGCCATCGGTCAGGTTGATTCCCTTCGGCTCCAGTGCCATGCCGCATATCGGGCAAGATCCGGGGCCGATCTGTTCAATTTCGGGGTGCATCGGACAGGTGTAGACGTCGTCCTCCGCCCCAGCCGGTTCCGCCTTTAGCTCGGGGTCAAGAAAGACAGCGGGGCGCGCTTCGAATTTTGTCTTGCAGCCTGCCGAGCAGAAATAGAACGTGTCGCCCGCGTGCCGTGCGACATGTTTGGCGCCCTCGATTGTCACGGTCATACCGCAGACCGGGTCAATCGCCTTGCCGTCAGCCTTGAGCTGTGCGGCGGACGGCGCGGCATCGTGGCCGTCATGCCCACCGCAACAGGAATCGGTCGCGTCTGACGGGTGATCATTCGGCTTGTCGGTATGCATGGTGACACCTTTCCTTGGCTGGAAATACGGAAATCCTACCCCCACACATATACCCCTGATGGGTATATTCAATCGATTTCACAGATTGGCGTGATTTCGGGCTGATTGCGAAAGTCTGTACCGTGATAGTTTAGTCGATTTTCGCAACGCACGCCCTATTTTGACGGCGATCCGCCCTTCGATATCGGATTCCCAAATACAGCTTGTCTGACGCGAGTTTGGGCGGGCCTTGCACAATCTCTGCGCCGGGTTGGTATGCACGATCCTGCCTCGCCATCGACCTGCCCATAGGTATCGGGCCCAAGTTCCCCAACCTTGCGGGTCAAATCAAACCGGCGCGCTAGCCTTGCGTTTTTTGAAGCAGGGCGATCAGCTCGTTGAATTTCTCTCGTTGATCTTTCGGATCGCCGCTTCCGATCGCTTCTTCGACGCAGTGTTTCGCGTGATTTTCCAGCACCATCCGCTCGACCCCCTTGAGGGCAGACCTGACGGCAGCCGTCTGTGCCAGAATGTCCACGCAGTAACGATCCTCGTCGACCATCCGGGCGACACCGCGCACCTGCCCTTCGAGGCGTGCAAGCCGGTCGAGCGTTTTTTGTTTGTCCTGCTTCACATCGCTCTCCACAATTGGAACCATTTCCTGCGCTGCTGGTTCGATACCTATAGGGGGTATATCCTCAACGACAACAATAGCTAGGAAGCATCATGGAGCAACACAAGCCAAAAGGCGAGAACGACAGCGGCGGCATGGGCTATGGCCGGTTCGCGGCAATGATTGCGACATCGACAATCGTGATGTTTGGACTGATGTATCTAAACACCTACGCGCTCAATCATGTCTTCTTCTCGCAGACCCGGATGTGGATGGCGCTTTATATGGGTGCGGCGATGGCGGTCATCATGCTCGCTTTCATGTTGGGCATGTATTCCAATCGCACAGCCAACATTGCGATCTTTGCCGGGGCCATTGCGGCGTTCGCCGTCTCGCTGTGGCTTGTGCGCAGTCAGGAGACGGTTGACGACCTCGCATGGATGCGCGCCATGATCCCGCACCATTCCATCGCGATCCTGACCAGCGAACGTGCGGACATCTCCGATCCGCGGGTGCAGGCACTGGCCGATGCGATCATTGAGGCACAACGCGGCGAAATTGCCGAGATGAAGCGCTACATCACCGACATCGAAGCGAATGGCGATGCCGCGCCGGGGACGCCACGCGATAAGTCCGAATAAGGACCACGACATGGAAGAGAATGACGTGACAGCGACACAGACCAATCCATCCAGCCTCGATGGGCCAGACGCGACGTCATATGTGGCGTTCATCAAGCGCGTTTTGGAAAAACACCTATTAAACGTTTTTTGCCATACGCTTACGCGACATAGTTAAACCGAAAGGGATAACCTCACTGCTCACCCCCGGAACCTGGATCGACTGGTAACGCATCCCTACCCCTCCTCCAGCAATTCACGCAGCGATGCGTCGAGGCTGGCGGTGAAACCCGGATCGTTACCGGGGCTGGCGGCGCAGTGACCCCAAGGGGAATCGTAGGGGCGCAGGTCGGCGCGCTGCATCATGGCGGCCTCGATCGCGTTGTCCTCGGGCGGGAAATAGAGATCCTGTGTGCAAGGCATCAGGATTGCGCGCGCGGTAATCGCGCTCAGCGCGGCTTGAAAATCGCCGCCATAGAGCGGTCCGGCGGAAATATCCCCTGCCTGCCACGTCGCCAACTTGGCCAGCAGATTGTTGGCGTCCCAATCGCGCACGTGATCGGCCTCCCAATCCTTCAATAGCGCCTCGGGGTCTGCATGGCCCAATTGGCGATATAGGCCATCGCGGTAGAAAGTCTGCGAAAACGCCCAGCCGGCATAGACGCGGGCGAACGCCTTTAGCCCTGCAACCGGCGGGGTGGTGTAATCTCCGCCATTCCAGTTCTGATCGGCGCAAAGCGCGGCGCGGACGCCTTCGAGGAATACGAAATTATGCGGCGATGTGCGGGCCGACGCACAAAAGGGCAGGATTGCACCCACCATGTCGGGGTACTGCGCGGCCCATTGGTATGACTGGATTCCAGCCATCGACCAGCCCGCCACGAGGGCAATCCGCTCGACCCCCAGATGATCGCGCAGCAGGCGATGCTGGCAGGCGATATTGTCCCAGAGCGTTATCTTAGGAAACCCGGCGCCATTCTGAGGGGCGGCGCTGTTGCTGGGTGACGACGACAGCCCGTTGCCGAACACGTTTGGGCAGACAATGAAATGGCGCGCGGGGTCAATCGCGCGACCGGGCCCAAAGAAGCCCTCGCTGCGATGGTGCGTGCCGGTGTAAAAGGTCGGCAGGACGACGACATTGTCACCGTTCGGCGCAAGCTTCCCATAGGTCTTGTAGCATAGCTTGGCGTTGCGCAATATTTCGCCGGAGAGCAGCGGCACATCCCCAAGATCAAGGATACTTGCGTCATCGGTCATTCGTCGGTGTCCTTTAATTCATTCGGCCTGCGCGCTCTCTGAGCGCATAAGCGATACGATCTGACGTTCGCAGTCCAAATAACCATCGATACAGATCAGCTCCTCTTTGCTGTGCACCTCGCCACCCCTCTTGAAGTCCAGATCGAGAACCGCCTTGAGGCGACCGGGGTGCGACGACAGAAACGTGATCCTATCCGCCAGCAAAATCGCCTCTTGGATGTCGTGAGTGACCAGCAGAACGGTCGTCTGCGTCTTTTGCACAATCTCCAGCAGCATCTCCTGCATGTGCCAGCGAGTTTCGGCATCGAGCGCGCCGAAGGGTTCATCCATCAGCAGAATCTCGGGCGTGTTGGCCAGCGTGCGCGCAATCGCGACCCGTTGTTTCATGCCGCCCGACAGGCCTTTGGGATAAGCGTCACGGAACTTTTCCAGATGGACCAGATCGATGTAATGCAGCGCCTGTTCGCGCCTCTCCTTGCGCGCCACGCCATTCAACTTCATGCCGTATTCGACGTTTTCCAGAACCGTCAGCCATGGAAATGACGTATAGCTCTGGAACACGCAGCCGCGATCGCGTCCGGGGCCGCTGATCGGCGTCCCGTCAAGGCTCATGTGGCCGCTGCTGGGCGTATCAAGGCCCGCCACGATGTTCAGCAACGTCGATTTGCCACATCCCGACGGCCCCAGTAGAACGCAGATCTCGTTTCGCAACACGTTGAACGACACGTCCCGCAAGGCCTCAATCGTGCCGGTTCGGGTGCGAAATGTCTTGCTGACATTCTCGACCGTCAGGATGGGTGTGGGCGGCTTTCCCTGCATCTGTCAGCCGCGATAGCCTGAATCGTATAGCTCTTTGTGCAGGCCGCATTCGATGCCAGTCTCGGCTGGACGCATCTCTTCGATCAGGCCGAACTTGACCCACCATTCGCTGACCAGATCCCAGTGCTCCGTGATCTGCCCGTTGACCTGATCGAATGGCGGATCGCCGGGGGCGGACCCACAGAACTGCGCCGCTTCCATGAAATCATAGACATATAGCCCGCCATCCAGCCATGTGCCGTCCTTGCCCAGGACCATCTCGACATCTTCCAGACTCATGCGCATCCCGTCGGAGATCAGTTGGTTGCCCTCGGCCGGGTTTTCCTTCCACCACGCAATCGCGTCGTATAGCGCGCGCATCGTCAGCAGGGCTACATCGCGGCGCTCTGTGATGAATTTCTCGCTCATATAGTGGCCATCGGCGACGACACCCTGCTTGAGCCAAATGGGCTCGCGCGATTGCGCGACGACGGTCGCGCCTTTCAGCACTTTGACGGTGTTGCTGCCGTAGGGTTCCCAAAATTCCGACGCCGCCACGCTACCGCCGATCATCGCCGCGAACGCATCATCGGCAATGATGTTGCGATACGTGACCGAGTCGAACGGCTGTCCGTTCTGTTCCAGCCACATCGCCATGAAAATCTGCGCAAGCCCGCCTTCAAGCACGGCGACCTCCTTGCCGGCAAGGTCTGCGGCAGTTTCGATACCGGGGGCGGCGACGATCTTGTCCGTGCCGTAGGACAGGTTGCCGAAGGCGACCAGCTTGATCGGCAGGCCGCGCTCGACGCCGACGGGCGTGAATTCGGCTGTGGAGGACACGACATCCATCTGGTCGGCAGCGATCAAATTAAAGCTCTCGTAGGGGTCCTCAATCGGCTGATAATCAAGCTCCAGATCAGGGGCGAGGCCCTTGACCTCGGCGATATGCCAAAAGCCGAAACCGGGCCATGTCAGCCCGGATATGCGCACTTTCTCGGCGGCGGTGGCTGGCAGAGCGAGTGCGGCAAAGAGTGCGGTCGACATCGCCAGCATCTTGCGACCCGACAGGTAAGTGGATCCAATTGGCATTTTCTTCTCCTTCTCAACGGGGTTGATGGTGGGCAGAAATCAGTCTTGGTCAGATCGCAGCGTCAGGGGTATTCCTCCAGATAATGAAACGCGCGGCGGTGCAGCAACCTTAGCAAATAGTCGAAAAACAGGCCCAGAATACCGATCACGAGGATTCCTGCCATGATCTGATCGACGTGCAGGAAACGTTTGGCGCGCATCATCATCGCACCGATACCCGCATCCGCCGCGGTGATTTCGGCGATGACGAGGTAGGTCCAACTGACAGCCAATATCTGACGCATGGCGACGACGATGCCCGGCAGGGTGGCAGGCAGAATAACGCTGCGCAAAACCTGCCGCCGACTACCGCCCAACGTCACCGACGTGCGGATCAATTCATGCGGGACGTTGCGCGTAAGATCAGCGATCAGGGTAATCAGGAACCAAATCGCGCCGATGAACAGCAGGGCCAGCTTTTGCCCCTCACCCGCACCAAACCACATCAGCAGCAGCGGGATAAACGACGGCGCAGGCAGATAGCGCCACGCCGAAACGAACGGGCCAAAGAACGCCTCGACCGCGCGAAACGTTCCCATCAATATGCCCAGTGGCACTGCAATAACGCAGGCCATAGCAAAGCTGAGCAGCACCCGCCGGATGCTGATCACGACGTCGGCGAGAAACCCGTTTTCGGCGAACAGAGTATAGAGCGCCGCGACCACCCTGCCCGGCCCCGGCAGCAGGATTTCATTCATCCACTGAGCGCGAACGGCAATTTCCCAGATGCCGAAGAATATGACCCAGACCAGCAGCCCCAGAAACAAGGCGAGGCCTGCCGGAATGTCCTTTCGGAACTCAAACAGCCGGAACCGGGGGGCGTGTGCGCCCTCGGGCGGTGCATTGGCTGGGGTTGCTGTATGAGTCATGGCAAGCCTCGCTATGGGTGGATCAGAACAGACGCAGGTATTCCTTTACTTCCCAGTCGGTGACGGCCTGATGATAGCGTTCCCACTCGTCATTCTTATACTCAATGTACGAGTTTTGCATCACCGGTCCCATCACGTGCTTGGCCAGATCGTCCTCGCGCAGCGCCTCGATCGCGTTGAACAGCGTGCGGGGCAGACGGCGAATACCGGCCTCTTTCAGCTGATCCTCGGACATTGAATAGAGGTCGAAGTCGGTCGGCTTTCCGGGATCGATCTGGTTCTTGATGCCATCCAATGCACAGGTCAGCGTCATGGCCATCGCCAGATAGACATTCATCGTCATGTCCGCCGCGCGATTTTCGATGCAATAGCGGCTTTGTGGCAGGCGGAACTGGGCCGACCGATTATTGAAGCCATAGGTGATATTGGTCGGCGCCCAAGTGACTGTGCCGCCCTCAAAACCACCGACGCGCGGGACAAGGCCATTATAGGAGTTGACGGTCGGACATGTCAGCGCGGTAATCGCCTCGGCATGGGCCATCAGGCCACCGACAGCGTGACGCGAGGCCTCGCTCCAGCCTTTGTCGTCCTTGAATACGTTCTCGCCCGGTTGGTCGCGATGCTGGAGCGACAGATTGATATGCGCGCCCGAGCGCCAGTCACCCACCGTCGGTTTGGGCATGAAGGTGACGAACATGCCGTGTTCCTTTGCCACCTCTTTCAACACGATGCGCAGGAACGTCAGCCTGTCGGACATCTCCAGCAGGTTGGTATAGTGAAAATCCAGCTCGAACTGCGAATAGGCGCCCTCGGCCACCACGTCATGCAGGTTCCAGCCCATGTCCTCGAGGATGTCGATCAGATCCTTGAGATAAGGCATCGAGTCGATCGTATATTCGACATCATAGCCAAAAGCCTGTCGGCGGGGGCGCAGCCCATGGGCCGGGTCGTCGTCAAATGCCTTCACCGGCAGACCGTCCTCATCGTACTTCATCACGATGAACTCAGGCTCGACCCCGGCATAACCGACATAGCCATTTTCCTGCGCCTCGTGCATGGCGCGTTTCAGGGCCTGACGCGGGCAGACGTTATAGGGTGCATCCTCCCAATAAAGGTCGGCAAAGATAACGGCCATGGAGTTATCCCATGGGCAGACGTAGACGGCGTCCAGATCGGGCACCATCACCTGGTCGCTGTCGGCCGGGGATAGCTCGGGCACGAAGGAAATCGAGTGGACGGCGAATTGCGGTCCCTTGCCAATGCAGAGTTCCTCGAAATCGCTCATCGGCACCGGCTTGGTCTTGGGGATGCCGTGCAGGTCGATCCATGTGGACATGACGTATTTGACGCCTGCATCCTCTAGCTGCTTTCGCACCTCTGCGATGCGTGGGCGATTGCGCTCGACCGCTTCGTCAAAGGTCTCATAATACACCTTCTTGTCGAAATCGTTCTGTTGATCCGTGGCCATTTGGTGTTCTCCGTCGTTGGCGTTCAAAGGGGTGCGTCCTGCACGGGCGCGCGCGGCGCGGGGCCGCGTCCCGGCGCAGTCGTTTCAGACGTGTCGGTGGTCCCGCGCTTGAGCAGGAACTGGTTCTTGAAATTCTTGAGGCCGGGCATGACCTCGGCATGGGCGATATCGGCCGCATGGTGGATCTGCGTTTCGAGAAAGCTGAGAAATTGCGCATGATCCTCCAGCACGACCTCGACGACCAGATCACAGCGCCCGGCAACCCAGAGGATGTAAACAACGCTGGGATGCGGATCCAACCGCTCGGCCACTTGGGCGGGCGAATATCCCGGTGCCATCTTAAGGTTCAGCATCGCGCTGGTGTGGTATTCCGTGGCAGCCGGGTCGATCACGGCCACGATGCGCAGCGCCCCGCTGGATTTCAGCCGAGCAACACGATTGCGCACGGTGCCCTCAGAGACATTCAGCGCCTCGGCAATCACGGAATACGAGGTGCGCCCATCCTCCTCCAGAAACCCGATGATCTGGCGGTTCAGTTGGTCCTCCGTCGGGTCCGGCAAGGGTGCGCTGCCTGATGCTGGTTTGCTCAAATTTTCCATGTTCCTCTGCGATATCAGCCGGGAATCGCCCTCAGAATTGTCCAATTCGAATAGTAAACGTCGATTAGGCGGTGGAATCAACAACAAACATCAAACAGCGTTGCGCATATCGCACATTTCCGCTCAAACGCTGCGGTTTACGCAACGCCGGTCAGATCATCTGGAATGGGAAAATGTGTGTGGGCCGCTTAGGCCCAGTTGGTCTTGAGCAGGAACTGGTTTTTAAAGTTCATCAGCCCCGTCATGACCTCGACCGAGCTGATGTCGGGCTGGCCGTGGACATGGCGCGTCAGCAGGTCCATGAATGCGGCGTCGCTCTCGCTGGTCACTTCTACCAACAGGTCATAGCGACCGCTGACCCATGCGATATAAACTACATCGTCCAGCAAACGCAGTCGTTGCGCCAGCGTCTCGGGGCTGCACCCCGATGAGGCCTTGATGCCCAGCATCGCCTCGGTGCGGTATTCGGCGGCGCCGGGATCGGTGATGGCCACGATGCGCAACACACCGGCGCTGCGCATGGCACCGACACGATTACGGATCGTGCCTTCGGACACGCCCAGTTCCTGACCGATCTCGGAATAGGGCCGCCGCCCATCGCGCCGCAACATCCCCACGATCCGACTGTTCAGGTCATCGTCCAGCATGGTCAGCCGGTCGTTGCGGGTCGCCTTTGCGAATTTGTCTGTGGTATCATTGGCTCCGTCATTGCTCATCTGGGTGCGCCCTCGTTCCTGAAATCATGCGTAAACCGCGTTTGGCGGTCGATCGCCACGCTTTGTTCCGGCTGCGAGTTTAAAGACAATCGGCGGCAGTAAAAACACGCTATCGGCAAGATAGTTCATGCGAGGCGCGACACCCCCAGTCGATAATGATATCGCAGAAAAGTAATATTCTAGTTACGAATACAGCCTGAAATATTCGTTGACATACGAATTGCGCAGTCGATACTTGCACCAGTTACCCTCAGGGGCCGAACCCAACAGGAGCATTTAAGGATGGAAACCGCTGGATCCACCCCAAGGCCGCAACCATTTGCAGGCGATTTCCGAGGTTACAAGCAATCCCGCAATGCGGGCGCCGACGAAGAGCTGGCCCGCATCGGCCCCGAAACATCGGGCGGGGAATACCTGCGTAGGTTCTGGCACCCGGTCTATCTGACCGACGATCTGGGTGAGTTGCCCGAGGCGATCATGATCCTTGGCGAGGAACTCGTGCTGTTCCGCTATGGCGACGGTGACAAGATCGGGCTGGTGCATAAATACTGCCCTCATCGCCGCGCCTCGCTGGAGTACGGCAAATGCGAATCCAACGGCATCCGTTGCTGCTATCACGGGTGGCTGTTCGCGCCGGATGGTGAAATTCTGGAAACCCCTGCCGAAAACTCAAAGGCGGCCGAGATGGTGCGCGAACGCACGCGCCTTGGTGCATATCCGGTGATCGAATACCGCGGTTTGATCTTTGCCTATATGGGGCCGCCCGAACTTCAGCCCGACTTCCCGATCTACGACGCATTCGAGCATGAGGGCATGACCAGCGCCCCCTACAAAGCGCCCTATAAATGCAACTGGATTCAGGTGATGGATGCGATCCTTGATCCGGTTCACACGACGTTTCTGCACGGCCAGAACAGCCATCCCCAATTCTCCGAAGGGATGAAAGCGCTCGGCGTTTTGAAATTCTATGAGCGGGGCGAAAACCACTTCCTCGGCTCCGCCACACGGCGCATCGGCGATAACGCCTGGGTGCGCGTGAACGAGCTGGTTCTGCCGAACTTTACACAGGCGGGCGCGGCCTATGCCGCCGATGGCAGCGAGCAGCGCTATTTTGGGCGCTCGTGCTTTACCCGTTGGGTGGTGCCGGTGGATGACGAAAACTCCATCGTCTACGCGTGGGCCAATTTCGGCGACCGCTGGGATCCGCATGAATACAACACCCGCGAAGGTCACGAAAAGATCGAGCAGGGCGAGATCATGGATCGCCCGCTAGAAGAACGCAAACGCTATCCTGCCGACTCCGAGGCGGTCGAGGGAATGGGCCCGATTTCGACCCACAAGGGCGAGAACCTGATGCCGACCGACCGGGGAATTTCTCTTTATCGTCGCCGTATGCGCAAGCAGATCCGCGATCTGACCGACGGGACAGAGCCGCCGCAGCCCAGCCGCGATCACGGTCATTCGGTGCGCACCTACGGGCAGGACACGATCCTGACACTGCCCCCCAAAGGTGGCGACGACCAAGAATATCTGCGCCAGATCACCGAGGCCGTCATGGACCTGCAATTCGAGGCCGAGGCACTGCCCGATTCCGAGCGCGATCCGGTAATCTTTGAACGTCTGCGCAGTCTTGAGCAAAATGGCCTAGGATAAACGGCGACAGGCAGCCGGGAGGCGCAATTGAAAACCAAGGTTCATATAAAGAACAACCGCTGGGCGCCGGGATCCTTTCCCAATACGCCCGAAGGCGAGGCCGTGTTCACCATCACGCAGGACCGGATCGACGCGGTTCTGGCGGATTTCCCGGACATTGCGGAGCAGCTGGATTTTCGCGTCGACTGGGATACCGATAACTTTGAGCAATCGCTGAGCAGTGCAGATGTGCTGCTGACATGGGACCTACCCACCGAAGGTTTGGGGAATATCGCGCCAAATCTGCGCTGGATTCACTGCATCGGCGCGGGGATTGAGCATCTGTTGCCGCTAGACTGGCTGCCGGATACCGTGACGCTGACGAACAACAAGGGCGTTCACGCAGCCAAGGCCGGTGAATTCGGGCTGATGGCCGTGCTTATGCTGCACTCGCACATGCCCGCGATCATCACCAACCAGCGCAAGGCGATCTACGACTCGCTCTATGCCTCGCCCATCGCGGGCAAAACGTTGGTGGTTCTGGGCACGGGCAGCCTGGGTGGCGCGGCGGCCAAACAGGTGCAAGGGCTCGGCGTGCATGTGATCGGGGTGAACCGGTCTGGCCGCGCGATCGACGGCTGTGACGAGGTCGTCACGACCGCCGATCTGGACAACGTGCTGCCGCGCGCCGACTACCTGCTGATCGCCACGCCTGACACGCCCGAAACGCGCGGTCTGATGGACCGGCGCAGGCTGGATCTGATGAAATCGGGTGCAGGCATCATCAATATCGGGCGCGAGGCGGTGATGGATTACGGCGCGCTGTGTGACAAGCTGGAGGATGGCAGCCTTGGTGGCGCGATCCTTGATGTGTTCGACCCCGAACCGATTGCCGGGGATTCGCGTCTGTGGACCACGCGCAACCTGATCGTCACGCCGCATGTGTCGGCGGATGATGGCGATGCCTATGTGCCGCTGACGCTGGGCCTGTTCTTTCGTAACATGCAGCTCTTTCTGGCGGGCAAGCCCCTGCTGAACCCGATCCAGCGCGATCTGTGCTACTAACGCGAAATCAAGCGGAGGACATAACGTGGATATCGGATTTATCGGGCTCGGCGTCATGGGCGCGCCCATGGCAAAGCATCTGTCGGACGCGGGGCATACCCTCCATACCAGCCTCAACCGCTCGCCCCTGCCGGATGAGTTAAGCAGCGCAGCGGTCAAGGTTCTGGACACCCCCGCCAAGGTGGCCGCCGCCTGCGACATCATCATCGTGATGGTCCCCGACACTCCGGATGTCAGCCGCGTGGTGCGCGGCGAGGGCGGGCTGTTAGAGGGGCTGCGCAAGGATACGCTGGTCATCGACATGAGTTCGATCAGCCCCATCGTCACCGCCGAGCTGGCGACGCTGGTGAACGAGGCGGGCGCGCTTTATCTGGATGCGCCGGTGTCCGGCGGTCAGGTCGGCGCCAAGGCGCAGACGCTGACGATCATGGTCGGCGGGCCACAAGAGGCATATCAACGCGCACTGCCGCTGTTTGAGCTGATGGGCAAGAATATCACGTTGATCGGCACGCATAATGGCGCCGGGCAGACCTGCAAGATCGCCAATCAGATCATCGTTGCCTTGAATATCGAGGCGGTGTCCGAGGCGCTGGTCTTTGCCTCCAAGGCGGGTTGTGATCCGGCCACCGTGCGCAAGGCCCTGATGGGCGGCTTCGCATCGTCGAAAATTCTGGAGGTCCACGGCGAGCGGATGATCAACCGCACCTTCGATCCGGGTTTCCGGATCAAGCTGCATCAGAAGGATCTGAACCTGGCCCTTAGTGCCGCGCGCGAATTGGGTGTTTCCCTACCCAATACGGCCACCTGTCAGGAGCTGTTCAATGCAGCCAGCGCGAGCGGCCATTCAGAGGCCGACCATTCCGCGCTGATCCGCGCGCTGGAGGGCATGGCGGATCACGAGATCAGTTAAGCCGTCTCAATTTGCGCATTCAAATCAGGAACATGCGTAATGCGCGTGCTAAGTTCAAATGCTCCGGACGTTTGATGGAACCGCACCGCTGCGGCCTCGACCCGACTCCGTTCTTGTGCGGATAAAGGTCTGCTGTGAGCCCTCTACCGCCAGAAAACCAGATTGCTTGGATGCCTACCGCCCGAAGCGCAAGCCAAGATGGCTTAGATCATGGTCACGCCAGCGATTAGAATACCGACACTTTGTAAGAAAAATGAGGTATAGTCTATGTATTCACATTTAAGACTGGAAATTTTATGAAACTCGCAATGATGACGACTTTCGTAGCTTTTACTGCATTCCAAGCAACTGCTGTGTGGTCCGCGGACTACAAAGTTCAGCGTACACTTCAGCTTTCGTCCTCAGCTACGGATGCATGGAACATGGCTGGAGACTTTTGCGATATCGACGATTGGCATCCCGCGATTGCAGATTGTGCGCTTAAAGCGAAGGATGGAGCGTTACATCGCATCCTGACCACGGTCGAAGGCGGGGAATTTGTTGAAAAGCGCATAGCCTTCGAAGCCGGGCAGTCCTACACATACAGCATCGTAAGCTCGCCGCTGCCGATCGAAAACTACACGGCGACGTTTTCGATTGAATCCTTGAACGGATCACTCATCAGTTGGATTGGCCACTTTTCGTCTGACGACCCCTCCATGGAGGCAGCGATTGCCGGAATTTATGAAGCGGGCCTGTCCGCGATCGAAAGCGGTCTTGCGGATAAATAGCCGAACCGCCGCTTCGTGCGCTTTGCGGTCCGTCCGACATGGCCGATAAACAACAAGCGACAAGTCACAAGCGAGATCATTCTAGGCCCGCCCCTCGCCGTCACGAGGCGACGTTAGCCTGTTTCATCAGTGGAAATGCCCGAAGCGCACGACGCTCCGGGCCGATTTCATCGCGCAGTCGGATCACTCAGCCGCTTTGCGTGCCTCGGCTATCCAGCCGTCGTAGGCCTCTTGGTTCTCGGCGATCCAATCGTCGACGTCGCTGTCGATATCCTCGATTGAATCTTCTCCGTCCTGCATCCGGCTGTTTTGGGCCGACACGTCGTTGATCGGGATTTCGGCCAGTTCAAACAGCTTTTCCGCAGCCGGATTGGCATCGAGAAACGCGGTGCTGGCAACGATGCGCAACTCGTTCACCGCCCAGCCCAGATTGCGACCCTCGAATTCGGTATTGCCGGTTTGCCCGTCGGGCAGCGAGGTTTCAGGCACTTCCAGCCATTCGACATTTTCGCCCGGCACCAGAACGCCCGACACCCAATAGGGGGTCCAAGTGTAGTAGATGACCGACTCGCCCGCCTGTTCGCGCGCGATCGTCTCGCCGATGATGGCGCTGTAAGCACCTTGATTATGCGTGACAGTGTCGCGCAGTTCGTACGCGTCCAGTTGATGCTCGATCACACGTTCACAGCCCCAGCCCGGTGGGCAGCCGGCCAGATCGGCGGTGCCGTCGCCATTGGCGTCGAACCGCTTGGCCACTTCGGGATCTTTCAGATCGCCGATATTGGTCACGCCAGCATCATATGACGCCTTGTCGACCAGATAGCCCTGAACTGCGCCCGTGATCAGATGACCAACCCGGCGCATGGCCTCTTCGCCGCCGGATTCCTCAAAGAATGCCTTGTGCAGCGGATCGTAGTGAACGGTCGTGAAATCGCCATCACCCGAGCCGATGGCAAGGTGGATCGTCTGGTATTCCACCGATTGCGGATCGCCGATGGTGTATCCCAGATCTTGCAGCGCGCGATAGATGATCTGGTTCTGGAACCGCTCCTCCAGCAGCGTGCCTTCGATCGGACGTATGGTTACGCCCTCGCCCGGCGTGTCGTTCGCCATTGCCCCACCGGCCACCAGCAAAGCAGCCGAGAGGAAGGTGGCCGAGAGGCCAAAATGCTTTGTCATACTTTAACTCCCTTTGGTTTTTTGTCCGGCCCGGACTCCTCAGTAGTCTCGCGCACGCGGGCCGATTTGCGGGCGGAGCCTGTCGTATCGATTTTACGCCCACGCGTGGCGCGAATGACGAGGCCCACAGGCCCCGCCTCCCACCAATGGCGATGACCCCGCTCGCGCCCCGTCTGCGCGACACCCTGCGAGATGCGGTCCAGCACGATAGCAAGGATCACGATGCCGAGGCCGCCAACGATGGCCTTGCCCGCGTCCAGCCGCCCCATAGCGCGCAGCACTTCGTTGCCGAGGCCCTTGACCGCGATCATCGACGCGATCACCACCATCGACAGGGCCAGCATGATCGTCTGGTTAACGCCCGCCATGATCGTCGGTAGCGCCAGAGGCAGCTCGACCTTCATCATAATCTGCCGGGGGCTGGCACCAAAGGCGCGCGCCGCCTCGACCACGCTGCGGTCGACCTGCCGGATGCCCAGCGCAGTGAGCCTGATGAGCGGCGGCAGCGCAAACACCACCGTCACGATGATACCCGACACGTTGCCGATCCCCACCAACATCACGACCGGCACCAGATAAACAAAGGCGGGAATGGTCTGCATCGTGTCCAGCACGGGACGCAGAACAGTCTCAAGGCGATCCGATTTCGCCGCCAGTATACCCAACGGCAGCCCGATGATCATGCAGACGAAAACCGAGCTAAGTACGATGGCCAATGTGGTCATGGCCAACGGCCAGGCCCTCGGGTCCAGCAGCCCCAGAGCCACCAGCGCCACGGCGACAATCAGTCCGACCCGCCGCCCGGCCATCTGCCACGCCAGGAGGGCGATGATTGCGATCATCAAGATTGGCGGAATGGCCTGAAACAGATTGTCGACACCGACGATAACATCGTTGAGCGCCCGCTTGACTGGCTGGATCGTGCCGCGATTGTCGGCCGCCCAATCCTTGATACCATCGGCCCAGTCGGCGATCCCGAGGTCTATGTCAGTGAATGGGGAAAGCGGATTGAACGCCGTGTCTTCTGCCATGCCTCAGCCCTCCGCCTCTTCCAATGATCGTCCTTGAATGCCGCGGATCAGCGCCTTCTTAGTGACGATCCCCACGATCTGCCCGTCGGCTTCGATCGCCAGCGGCTCGTCCGTTTCGATCGACAGCTCGGCAAGGCGGTTAAGTGTGTCATCCGTGCGCGCCTTCAGCGCGCCGATGCCCTTGTGAGCACCTTCGCGCGCTTCCCATTTCGCCAGCGGCTCCATGATCCTTGCTGCCGTAACCAGATGCAGCTTGGATATGCCCGCGACGAAATCGGCGACGTAATCATCTGCCGGTTCGGTCACGATCTGCTCGGGCGTGCCGATCTGAATCAACTCACCGTCCTTCATCACGGCAATGCGGTCGCCGATGCGGATTGCCTCGTCCAGATCGTGGGTGATGAACAGCGTCGTCTTGCGCAGATCAGCCGCCAGCCGCATGAACTCTGTCTGAAGCTGGCGGCGGATCAGCGGATCCAGCGCCGAGAACGGCTCGTCCATCAGCAGGATATGCGGGTCAGCGGAAATTGCCCGCGCCAGCCCCACGCGCTGCTGCATGCCGCCCGATAGCTCGTCGGGATAGCGGTCCTCCCAGCCGGCCAGTTCGACGTCATTGATGGCGCGGTCTGCCACGGCGTGACGCTGCGCGCGGTCAACACCGCGCACCTCCAGCGGAAAAGCGACATTTTCACGCACGGTGCGGTGCGGCATCAGCGCCATGTTCTGAAACACCATGCCGATGCGTGATGCGCGCAATTCGCGCAGCGCTGCCGCGTTCAGGCCGTTGATATCGACGCCTTCAATGCGCACCTCGCCCGAGGTTGGCTCAATCAGGCGGTTGATGTGGCGGATCAGGGTGGATTTACCAGAGCCCGAGAGGCCCATGATGCAAAATATCTCGCCTTTGGTCACCGAAAAAGACGCGTCCCGCACGCCCACGACGCAACCAAACCTATCCAGCACCTCGTCCTTGCCAAGGCCGTCTTTCTGAATGGCCTCCATGGCCTCTGCCGAGCGATCGCCGAAAATCTTCCAGATCGAGCGGCACTCAATCACGTTGTCGGACTGCACGGTCATTCGGCCGCGCCCAGAACCGGCGGCGCGCGTCGATGGGTCGCCATTCTCAGCACGCACATCGGGTCCGCCATGCGCAGGCAGGGATCAAAAGGACTTCGAACATCGGCGCCTCAATCTGCAGAACTCACCGGATTTCGTAATCTACGGAGTATGATCTACTGATTTCGCATGTCAACATGCTATTTTGGCCGAAATGCGTAGAGTCCGCATAGAATTACTGCGCACTCGTCAGACTGATTTCTAACTCGTGCGCCGCCCCTACCGGCGGGGGTGCCAGAACGGTGTCGCCTCTATGTCCCCTGCGGCTTGCCTTCGTCGCGTACGGTATCTTTGCCATCCGCGTCATCGCCACCACCTTTGCGGTTCGTGCCATGAAACCATTCGCGCATCGACTGGATCGCATAATATAGCGCCGGGATCACAAAGAGACCGATCAGCGTAACGCCCAGCATCCCGCCGATGACGGTCACGCCGACGGCGTTCTGCGCGCCCGCGCCTGCGCCCGACGATTTGGCCAGCGGCAAAAGGCCAAAGATGAACGCCAGCGACGTCATCAACACGGCGCGGAATCGCGCTTCGGCGCCGTTGCGCGCGGCCTCAATCGGCGTCTGCCCCTCGTCCGAGCGGTCCTTGGCGAACTCGACGATCAGGATCGCGTTCTTGGCCGCAAGTCCGATCAGCAGCACCAGCGCGATCTGCACATAAAGGCTGGTCGGCATCCCGACAGCCCAGAGAGCCACCATGGCGCCAAAGGCCGCGGCCCCCAGCGACAGGATGATCGACACCGGCAACATCCAACTCTCGTAGAGTGCGACGAGGAACAGATATGCGAACAGCAGCGCCATGCCAAAGATGACGATCTCGCTGCCGCTGCTCTGGGTCTGCTGGAACGACAGACCCGCCCAAGCAAAGTCATACCCATCCGGCAGCACGTCCGCCGCGACCTGCGACACCGCGCCCATCGCCGCCCCGGACGAGCCGCCCTCAGCGGGCTGCCCGTTGATCTGCGCCGCCGTATAAAGGTTATAGCGTTGCAGGATGTAGGGGCCCAGATCGTCGGTGACGGTGACGACCGTGCTTAGCGGGACCATCTGGCCGTCCTTATTGCGCGCCTCCAGCCTCAGGATGTCGTCGGCGGTGGCGCGAAAATCGGCGTCCGCCTGGATATTGACCTGAAAGACACGGCCACCCTTGATGAAATCATTGACGTAGCTTGACCCGAAATTGGCCCCGATCACGTCGTAGATGTCGGCGACACTGAGGCCCAGACGCTCGGCCCTGGTGCGGTCGACCTCAACCCGCACCAGAGGAACTGACGCACTAAAGGTTGTGCGCAGCCCGCCAATCGCGGGGGACTGATTGGCCTTGGTGATAAAGGATTGCAGCACTTCGGCCAGCTCTTCGGGCGATTGTCCGGCCAGCGCCTGAAGCCTCAGATCAAGGCCGCCGACAGCGCCGATCCCCGGAATGGACGGGGGCGCGAAAACGCCGATCACGGCGCCGGGGATCGCGGCGAACTGTTGATTGAGCTTACCGATCATCGCCTGCAATTGCTGGTCGTCGTCGGTGCGCTCATCCCACGGTTTCAGCGATGCGATGACCATGCCGCCATTGGGCGACACGGTGCCTTGCAGGATGCTGAACCCTGCGACCGAAATCGCCTTGTTCACGCCGGGGGTGTCGGCCACGGTGTTTGTGACCTGACTGACGATCTCTTCGGTGCGCGTCAGCGAGGCGGCATCAGGCAACTGGATGTTGACGAAGAGCGCGCCCTGATCCTCATCCGGCAGGAAGGTCGAGGGCAGCGTCATGAACAGCCACCCCGCGACCGCGAAACAGGCTGCCAGACCGGCGAGAGGGATGTACCAGACCTTCAGCATACCGCCGATAAAGCTGCCGTAGTGGTCGCGCACCCAGTCGATGCCCGCGCCGATCCGCCCCATGATGCCCTTTTTGCTGTCGCCCTTTTTGGGCCTCTTCATCAGCGCCGCGGCCAAGGCCGGGCTGAGCGTCACAGCGACGAACGCCGAGATGGTCAGCGACGATCCAACCGTGACGGCGAATTGGCGATAAAGTTGGCCATTGATACCCGGAAGGAACGCCGTCGGTGTCACCACGGCAAGCAGCACGAAGGTGGTCGACACAATCGGCCCCGTGATCTGCTTCATCGCCTTGCGTGCAGCGTCTTTGAGGCTGATGTCTTCGTCTTCCTCCATGACGTGCTGGACGTTTTCGACCACCAGAATGGCGTCGTCCACCACCAGCCCGATGGCCAAAACCAGCGCCAAGAGCGATATGGTGTTCAGCGAATACCCCATCAGCAAAAGGGCAGCCATCGCGCCCAGCAGCGACACCGGGATCGCAACGCCCGCCACGACAGTTGCGCGCCAATCCCCGAGGAACAGGAACACGATGGCCATGACGATCACGAACGCCTCAAGCAGAATATCAAGGATCAGATCGACGCTGGAACTGACAAAGAGGGTGGCGTCGTAGATGATCTGATACTCCAGCCCGGCGGGAAAGGCCTTGGCCAGTTCATCCAGCTCTTCGATCACCGCCTCGCGCGTCGCCAATGCGTTGGCGCCCGGCGACTGGTTGATCTGGATCATCGCGGCGTCCTGTCCGCCGACCTGCGCCGAGGCGGCATAACTTTGCGAGCCCAGTTCGACCCGCGCGATGTCTGAAAGGCGCGTCAACGCGCCGTCGTCGCCGCGCCGCACGATGATGTCCTCGAACTGCGACTCGTCGGTCATGCGGCCTTCGGCGACGATGGTATATTGATCCTCCACACCCTCGGGCGAGGGCGCTCCGGCAACTGTGCCCAGCGAGGCCTGCGTGTTCTGCGAACGGATTGCCGCCATCACGTCCTGCGGGGAAATTTCGAGCGCCCTCATCCGGTCGCCGTCCAGCCATATCCGCATGGAATATTCGGCGGCCCCCGTAACAGATGCATCGCCCACCCCGTCGATCCGCACGATGGGATCAACCACGCGGGTGGTCGCGTAATTGGCGATCTCAAGCCGATCAAGGCTGTCGTCGGGCGACACCAGCGCCACAGCCAGAATAAAGTCGGGCGAGCTGCTGCCGACCGTCACGCCCTGCTGCGTCACCGCCGACGGCAACTGGGCCGTGGCGCGTTGCACCGCATTCTGCACATTGACCTGCGCGATGTCGGTATCCGTGCCGACGGCAAAGGTGATCGACAGTGAATAAAGCCCCGCGTTCGAGCTGTTCGACGACATATAGAGCATGTCGTCGACGCCGTTGATCGCCGTTTCAATTGGCCCTGCGACCACGTTTGCAATCGTCTCGGCGTCCGCGCCGGGATAGGTCGCACTGACGTTGACCGTGGGCGGTGAGATGTCGGGATATTGCTGCACCGGCAGCAACGTCAGGGCCAGCGCGCCGACGATGGAGATGACCAGCGAGACGACAATCGCAAAGCGGATCCGGTCGATGAAAAACCCGGACATCAATTCTGGTCCGACGATTGTGCGGCACCATCGCCACCCGATGGATCAGCAACCTGAACCCTGGCCCCGTCGACGATCTTTTGCACGCCTTGCGTGACGACACTCTCGCCCTCTTGCAGGCCATCGGTAACGGCGCGACCGCCATCGACCTTGGGACCGACCGTAATCCGGCGCTGCGACACTGTGCTGTCCTCACCGACCACAAAGACATAACGCCCCTGTTTATCCTGAAGAATTGCAGTTTGCGGAACCACCGGCAGCACTTGCGGATCGGTTTCGGCGATCATCACATCGACGAACTGACCGGGGATCAAAATCTTGTCCGGGTTTTCGAAAATCAGCCGCACGGGCACGGTGCCGGTGCCGGAATCCGTCTCGCTCGCGATGTATTCGATGCGGCCCTTGCCGGCATATTCTGTGCCACCCGGCAGGCGCACATTGAAATCCAGGTCAGCAGCATCGACCCCGCCGCCGTTCTGCTGCTTCAGCCGCATGTCGACCAACTGCGAATCTGGAATGGAAAAGACGACCCGCAGCGGATCAAGCCGTACGAGTCGCGCCAGCGGGCCGGATTGTGGGCCGACCAGCGCGCCGTTGGAATAAAGAGCGCGGCTGATTTCACCCGCGAACGGCGCGTGAACGTTTGTATAGGCCTGATCGATTTTCGCACTGTCCAGTTGCGCCTCAGCCGAAGCGACATCGGCCTTGGCCACGGCGGCTTCGGCCTCGACCTGATCCAATCTGGATTGGGCGGTCGCATTCCTTTCGACCAGAACACGCTGGCGTTCATATTCCTGCATGGCGTTTTTATACTGCGCCTCAGCCTGCGCGACCCTTGCCTTGGCCGAGGAAACCACGGCGTCGTAGGGCGCGGATTCGATTTCGAACAGAACGTCATCCGAATTTACCCGTTGGCCTGCCTCGAACCCGGTCTTTTGCAAAAACCCCTGCACGCGGGCCATGATGTCGACGCTGTCGATCGCCTCGACCGTGCCACTAAAGATCGCTGGGTCGGTGATCGGCTTTGATTCGATCTTTTGTGCAACGACACCGGGCGGCGGCGCATCCTGAGTTTGTGCAAACGCGGGCGATGCGGCCAGCGGCAGCAACGCCATAGCCGATATCAAAGCGATCCGTTTTGCCCCTGCGCAGATAGTGCAATCAGGCAAAGAAAAATCTAAACGAAATGGCATGATATCAATCCTCAAATTTCAGACCCGGCTCGCTACGTGACGCAGTTGATGCCCGTGGCAACATCTCGCGCTGACGGCAGGCAGGCCTAATCATTCAACCGCAGGCGGTGCATATTGCACACCCCCTCAGGAAAGCCCAGCATGGGGAACGCCTCAGCTGCGGTAAATCAGAAATCGCGGACACTGCCCGATGATAAAGCAAGCCAGCACTTGCGTGGGCGACGTTTTGCCTAACCACGCTACGCCCGAATTAGTTCCGCAAACTGGCGCCGAAACCGACTCGAAGGGTGACCGGTCTGGTTGTGTCGCTTTTGCCGCGGCCTCCATGTTCTCCTTGATCCGCATGGCCGTCGCGCCTTTCAGCGCGGTGTTCACGGCATCGGGATCAAGCTGGCGCATCGTGGGCGCGCCCACGATGCGGTCGGCGTCAAGGCGGTTCATTTTTCGCTTGAACGTCAGCCGCATGAACTGATGCATGTCGATCATGCGCGTCCATTGCTTGCGCAGGATCTCCCGCTTGGACGGGTCGGCCTTGGGAGCCTTCGTCGACCTCCATCGCCTGCGGCATCAAACAGCTGATGGCTGCGACGCGAGCCGCTCTCGCCCTTTTTCTCAACCACGTAAGCGCGACGCCGGTGCGGCAGAAAAATGCACACGGCATATCCTCGGTCAGGACCATCGTGGCTAGGGCGCATGGGCCAATCTGGGCACCGACAACAAGGTGCTGATCCAGATCGACAGCGGGACCCGCGGAAGCGAGGAATCTTATCGCATTGGCAACCAGCTATTCATCGATCCAAAGCTATACAAAAAGGGCAAGTGCTGCGCGGCGCTATCGGCTGGAGCCGCAGAACGCGTCAGAATTCACCGATGGCGCGCCGGGTGTGAAACTGCACCAAACGCTAGAACTGTCGTTGAGTGGCGAGAGGCGCGTGACCTCCAGCATCGTCGCAAGGCCGCCAACCGAAAAGCTGGAGCTTCTGGCGAACTACACTACCGCAAGAGCGACCCGATGAAGGACAGTAACTGCAACCCGTTCAATCCAGCCGGCGGCAGCGTGGACGACCCCTCATGACTGACCAAGGGCACGCTGACCTTTGGTGAGGATGACGCGTATTCGATCACCGCATCACATGCCGAAACGAATTCAACGCAGAACGACGCGCCATATGGCTCGTTCGGTCAGACGCCATTCTTTGGCAATGTCGACCGGGAGGTCGAAAGCAAGACATCGGCCTGGCGCTATAGTTATGATGCCATCGGCAACGATCTGGTCAACATGAGCCTACAACTGTCCTACGCGGACAAGCGGATTGATCAGCCGATAGTTGGCCTGCCCGGCTGCGGGGCGCAACTTTCAAGACCCGGCTGGTCCGGACGTTCTGAGGCACAGTCTGGCCCCTGCTCAATGCGATAACGGTCTGCGGATGTATCTCTTACCGGCGTGCGCCCGTATTTCCGGGGCATGACCCCCTCTAGGCTTAACCGGTTTCTGTTATGGCATCCTTCCGCCAGCCTTGACCCCGGCGGCGCGGCGTCGCATGAGGGCGCCGTGATGCGCCCGGTGAAGGCGTCGCCCCGAGGCAATGATACGTCTCTGCGTCCACATGCGCGCCAGTCCTGAACGCCAGGACAAATATCAAACGCAGGCCGCCCCTGCCCAGCGCCAAGTTTTTACAGTCTGGAGACATGACATGAAGTTCCCGATACTGGCCGCATTGACCGCTATTTCGATCATGGGAGATGCCGCAATGGCCGAGGACACAGCACCCCTTGATGCCAAGGACTCGGACCCGGTAACACTGGGTTGGATGCAAGGGTTTCCCCCGGCGGCGGACAAGACGATCCGCTTTACTGATCCCGACTTTTTCGCCTTTCCGAAACTGCGCTGGACCGTCTGCCATTTCCGCGAACTGATGCCGACGACTGTCGTTCGCAATGGCGACACCGCCGCGCAGGATCTGCCCAGCGATCTGGACCCGGCCATCAACACGGTCAGCTTTACCCCGCTGGGCGGCGACGCGCAGATGACATGGGATGAGGCGTTCGACGCAAATTACACCGACGGCGTCATCGTGATGCACAAGGGGCGCATCGTGCATGAACGCTACGCCGGATGCCTCGACGAGGACACGCTGCACGGTGCCATGTCGGTAACCAAGAGCATCACGGGCCTTTTGGCCGAGGTTCTGGTAGCCGAGGGCAAGCTGGACGAGAACGCGCTGACTGGTGACATCATCCCCGAACTCCACGACAGCGGCTTTGGCGATGCAACTGTGCGGCAAGTGTTGGATATGACCACCGCGCTTGACTACTCCGAGGATCAATCCGATCCGAACGCCGAGTTCTGGGCATACGCCGAGGCGGGCAGTCCCCTGCCCAAGCCCACAGGCCACAAAGGCCCGCGCAGCTATTTCGACTATCTGCAAACTGTCGAAAAGGACGGCGCGCATGGCGAGACATTCGGCTATCGCACTATCAATGCCGATGCGGCTGGCTGGCTGGTTTCCCGCGTCACGGGCCTCTCGGGCGCAGATTATCTGTCGTCGCGCATCTGGTCGCGCATCGGAACCGCGCGCGAGGCGTTCTATACGGTCGATTCCATCGGCACACCCTTTGCGGGTGGCGGCTTTAACGCGATCCTGCGTGACATGGCCCGGCTGGGCCAACTTGTGCTGCAAAACGGCGAATGGCAGGGCGAGCAGGTGATCCCCGCCGCCGCGATCGAGCGTATCCGCGAGGGCGGCGACCGCGATGCTTTTGCCAAGGCAGGTTATGATCTGCTGCCGGGGTGGAGCTATCGGGGCATGTGGTGGGTCAGCCACGACGACCACGGCGCGTTCACCGCGCGCGGTGTGCATGGCCAAACGATCTGGATCGACCCGACGGCCGAAATGGTGATCGTGCGCTTTGCGTCCAATCCCCATGCGGCTAACGCGGCCAATGATCCCACGTCCCTGCCCGCCTACCGCGCAGTCGCCGACTATCTGATGGCGCAGGATGAGGCACCCCAGTTGATGGGCCGCGAATGGCTGATCGAGTATATCGGCGGGCGCGGCGTGATCGACCGATCGCCTGCCAGCCTGCTGTTCATGCCGGATGGCCAGCTGGCCGGAAACGCCAGCTGCAACCGTCTGATGGGCAGCTTTGAGGCAGGCGAGGACGGCGGGCTGAGCGTTGAACCAGCCGGCACAACTATGATGATGTGCCCGCCCGCCCTGATGGAACAGGAAGGCCGGCTGCTGGCGATGTTGCCCGAAGTGGTCAGCTACCACATCGACGAGACCGGCGCGTTGATGTTGCAGACGTCAACGGGCGAGACGATCACCGCCCACCGCCGCTGAGGCGCGCATCGCAGCGCAGACCGCATGTGCCCCGCGCCCGACATGGCCGAGGATCTACTATAAGCGGTGCGCCTTTGGCTGACAGCGGCGCCGTCGACACAGAACGCGGCCTATGCCAGTTTTCGCGCGGACCGGGCTGACGGCCTTGGGCGCAGACACGACCGCCTTCGTCGTCGCGCGGCTGGATCAGCCAACAAACTGGCCGGGCAGCGATGGGGCGCGCCTAGCATTGACAGCCGAGGGCGAAACGTCTTGAAACACTGCATCGCCGCTTGCAGGTGGCGGGCGGGGTCATAGATTTAGACATGCACATGCGCGCGCAAGCAGACTGTAACGCGCATAAGCCAAAGGGAACGACGCGATGATGACGGCACTCAAGATACTGGCGGCGCTGATCTGCATCGCGGCGCTGGCGATCATCGCCGCGCGCGCCATCTTTGCCTCGCCCCCGATCGAGGGTCGCACCGACAGCACCGCCCTGCCCCCGCCCGAGGACACCCCGCTGAGCAAAGCGGTCCTCAGCCAAGGGCGCGATCATCCCGGCACAACCGGCGTGCTGGCACTGGGCAGTGGGGCCGATGCTTTTGCTGCGCGGATGATCCTCGCGGGCACGGCGGTGTCGTCCATCGACGCGCAATACTACATCTGGCACGATGACATGACCGGCTCGCTGCTGCTGGACGCGCTAAAGCGCGCGGCAGATCGAGGCGTGCGCGTGCGCCTTTTGCTGGACGACCACGGCACCTCTGGCCTCGACGGTCCACTGGCCGCGCTGAACGCACATGAGAACGCCGAGGTGCGGCTGTATAATCCCTTTAACCTGCGCCGGTTCAAGATGCTCTCTTACGGTTTCGACTTCTTCCGGCTGAACCGACGGATGCATAACAAGTCGTTCACCGTCGACGGTGCGGCCACCATTCTGGGCGGGCGCAATGTCGGGGACGAATATTTCGACACCGGCCCCACCGCACTTTATGTTGATCTGGACGTGCTGGCGGTCGGTCATGTTGTGCCCGAAGTGGCCGCCGATTTCGACCGCTACTGGGCTGCCAAGGCCGTGTATCCCGCCGGGCCTATTGTCGGCGCCGTGCCGGGCGGCGATCCCATCGGGGCGCGCGTGATGCAATTTGAGGGCGATCCGCAACTGACCGAATACCGCGACATCATGACCGCCTCGCACCTGATCCCGGCATTGCAGGACGGCACGGCAGAGATCGAATGGACGGATGCTATTCTGGTCAGCGACGACCCGAAAAAGGGATTGGGCGCGGTCCCACGCGAGGATCTGCTAGCGTCGCGACTGATGCAGGCGGTTGGCAAGATCGAGACGCGCTTTGACGGCATTTCGCCCTATTTCGTACCGGGCAAGGCGGGCGTCAATGCCTTTGCGACGCTGGAGGATCGCGGTATCCAGACGCGAATGCTGACCAACTCGCTTGAGGCGACTGATGTGCTGCCCGTCCATGCTGGATATGCCAAACGCCGCCGCGACCTGCTGAAGGGTGGTACGCGCCTGTTCGAACTCCAGCAGCAGGGCGCCATTGAAACGCCCAAGGACAAGATGGGGCCGTTCGGCTCGTCCGGGGCCAGCCTTCATGCCAAGACGTTTGCGGTGGACGGCGAGCGCATCTTTATCGGCTCGTTCAATTTTGACCCGCGCTCGACCACACTCAATACGGAAATGGGTTTGCTGATCGACAGCGAGGCGATGGCGACACAGATGCATGAAGCGTTTGATCGCCAGCTGGATGGGCTGGCGTGGGAGGTCACTCTTGAGGATGGCGATCTGGTCTGGCGCAACACGGCCGCCGACTCTGAGACGCGGAGTGAGCCGGGATCGAGCACACTGAAAAGCGTTGCGTTGACGGTCATCGGCTGGCTGCCGGTCGAGTGGCTGCTATGACACGACAGGTATCGTGATGCGCATTGCCAGCTACAATATCCGCAAGGCCGTGGGCCTCGACTGGAAGCGCAGCGGCGACCGCATCCTGCGCGTGCTTGAGGAAATCGACGCCGATGTCGTCCTGTTGCAGGAATCCGACAAGCGGATCGGCCAGCGCGCCGGTGTGCTGCCGGTGCAGGAGCTGCTGGAGCGGCTGGGATACCGGCTGGTCGATCTATCGACCCGTCCGCTTAGCCACGGCTGGCACGGCAATGCGATCCTTTATCGCGAACGGACCTTGTCGCTAGAGGGATCGTCGCGCATCGAACTGCCCTCGCTGGAGCCGCGCGGCGCGGTCTCGGCCCTTTTTGGCACACCCCGACTCGAAGTGATCGGGGTGCATCTGGCCCTTGCCCGCAGCATCCGGGCGGGCCAGCTCAAAGCGCTGCGGCACCATCTGATCAAAGCCGATCACCCGGTCCTGATCGCCGGTGATTTCAACGCATGGCGGCACGATCCCGGTATCGCTGCGGCACTAGGCGACGACTGCCGGATGATCCTGCCCGGCAACAGCTTTCACGCGTCACGGCCCAGCGCACCGCTGGACCGCTTTGTCCTGCAAGGCGTGGACGAGGAGGTGAACGCGCATGTCCACGGCTCTGCGCTGGCGGCGCGCGCATCGGACCACCTGCCCATCGTGCTGGATGTGGACCTATCCAAGCTAAAGCCATGAGCGGTGATCTGGCTATCGCAGGCCAACGCCTGACCCTCTGAGCGACCTCAGGGCGCGTAGGGCGAATTAAAGGCTTGTCGGAAATAGGCGTGGATCAGATCCATCTGCGGCGTGAACGTCGCGCCGCGCCGCCATGCCAGCCCGATATCCATCGTCGGCACCGGCATGGCGGGCATCACCGTCGCGATGCGCTTGCCCTCCAACGACCAAGGCCGGTACACCATGTCGGACAGGATTGTGATCCCCTGCCCGTTCGCCACCATTGAGCGGACCGCCTCAATCGACGTGGTGCGCAGTCGCACGCGGGGTTGGACGCTCTGCGCGCTCCAGTATTTCATGGCCGTGTTGGCCGCCTCGTCGACGGTCAGCAGGATATAATCCTCGCTCGCGATCTCATCAAAGCCAATCTGCCGTCGTCGCGTAAACGGATGCCCGCTGGCCACCCAGACGCGCCGGGGCGAGCGTAGCAATGTCTCGCTCTCCAGCCCCGGATTGGTGATGTTCGAGGTCAGCAAAACCGCCACGTCAAAGCGGTTCGACAGCAGCCCCTCTTCGATGCTGTCGCGATTCAGCTCGTGCAACTCAATATCCAGATTAGGGTGCTGGCGGCGCAAACGATCCAGATGGTAGGGCAGGAAATAGCCGATCACGGTATAGCTGGCAGCCACGCGGATCGTGCCCGACGCATCGGTATCGCGATGACGCAGGTTCTGCGCCTCATCGATCTTACTAAGGATATCATAGGCCGATGCCAGCAGTTCGCGCCCCGCATCGGTCAACTCCATTCCCTGCCGCGTGCGCAGGAACAGCGTCGCATTCAGCGACTGTTCCAGATCGCGGATCGCCGTCGTAACCGATGATTGCGAGATCGACAGAGCAGAGGCCGCACGGCTGACCTGCGCTGTTTCTGCAGTGGCCACGAAGTACTTCAGCTGCCGTAAATTCATGCCATGCCTCGCAGATTTGAGATATCGGATTATCCGATAACATTGCTACAAAATTTTGAAGTTTACAAACACACGGTCGCGGCGCACCATTTGGCCGAATAGTTCATGGGGGTGATGCTATGCGCAAGATTGTGGACCTAAATTGCGACATGGGCGAGGGCTATGGCCATTGGAGCTATGGCGACGCCCCCGACGAGGCGCTGATACAGCTTATCAGTTCGGCCAATGTCGCCACCGGATTTCATGCGGGCGATCCCAATTCGATGAACCGCGTCGCCGCGCTGGCCAAATCGCATGGCGTCGCTCTTGGCGCGCATCCGGCTTACAACGATCTGCAAGGCTTTGGGCGGCGCCGCATCGACGCGGCAGATGATGAACTGGTCAATGACATCCTCTACCAGATCGGCGCGCTGCGCGAGTTCGGACGCCGCCACGATGTACCCTTGCAACACGTCAAGCCGCACGGCGCACTCTACATGGAGGCCGCGGCAAACGAAGATCTGTCGCGCCATCTGGTCGAGACGTTGCAGGCTACCGCGCCCGATCTGATCCTGTTTTGCATGGGCGCGGCCGTGACCTACGACGTCGCGAAACGCCATTCCCATCCGGTGGTGCGCGAGTTCTATTCTGACCGCGACTATGGCGACGACGGCATTATCGTGTTCACCCGTAAGGGCGCGGCGGCGGACCCCGACGCCATCGCGCAGAAGTGCCTGCGCGCCTGCCGCGAGGGTCGCGTCGAGACGATCAACGGCAAGGATATCGACATCGCGTTTGAATCGATCTGCGTTCATTCCGACACGCCCGGTGCGGTCGATATCCTCAAGGCGATCCGCAAGGCGCTGACCGAAAACGGCATCACCATCGCCCCCGCCCGCGACGTGCTGGCACATGATGCCAACGCCTGAAATTACCCAAGGAGACATGACATGGCAGATATTCAATCCCCCCTTCCCGGCACCTTTTATCAAAAACCCTCGCCCGAGGATGCGCCCTTCAAATCCGAAGGCGACGCTGTGGCCAAGGGCGACACGATCGGGCTGGTAGAGGTGATGAAATCCTTTATCGACGTCGAGGCCGAGGCCGATGGCACCTTCGCCGGATATGTGGCCGAGAACGAGGCAGCCGTGTCAGCGGGCGACGTTCTGGCGACCCTGAAATAACATGAGCATTCAGCGCTTATTCATCGCGAACCGGGGCGAAATCGCCGTGCGCATCGTGCGCGCGGCCCAGTCCCTTGGCATTCACACCATTCAGGCCCATTCCGAGGCGGATGCAGACATGCTGGCCGTACGCCTGGCGGATGAGGCGGTGTGCATCGGCCCACCGCAGGCCGCGAAATCATATCTGGACGTGGATGGCGTCGTTCAGGCGGCCAAGGAATCGGGCGCGGACGCGGTGCATCCCGGCTACGGCTTCCTCGCTGAAAGCCCGCGTTTCGCGCGCGCAGTCACGGAGGCCGGCATGATCTTTGTCGGACCGTCCGCCGACACGATCCAAAGCATGGGCGACAAGGTATCCGCCCGCCGCGCCGCCCATTCGGCGGGCGTGCCGGTAGTCCCCGGATCGGACGGGCGCGTCGACGACATGGACGAGGCAGCGGAAATAGCCAAACGCATCGGCTACCCAGTGATGATCAAGGCCAGCGCAGGCGGCGGCGGGCGCGGCATCCGCATCGCCGAGACGCCCGAGGAACTGGCCAAATTTGCGCCCCAAGCCCGGCAGGAGGCCGAGGCCGCGTTTGGCGATGGCGGCATCTACATCGAAAAAGTCATCATCCAGCCCCGCCATATCGAAGTGCAGATCATGGGCGACGGCACAAACGCCGTGCATTGTTTTGAGCGTGAATGCTCGCTCCAACGCCGCCGCCAAAAGGTATGGGAAGAGGCACCGGCCTTTGGCCTGCCCGAAGCGACGCGCGCGTCGATGTGCAATGCCGCAGTCGATCTGGCCGAGGCGGTCGAATATCGTGGCGCTGGAACGGTCGAGTACCTTTATGACGCCAAGGCCGACGCGTTCTACTTCATCGAGATGAACACGCGCATTCAGGTCGAACATCCCGTGACCGAGATGATTACCGGCCTCGATCTGGTTGCCCTGATGCTGCGTGTGGCGGGGGGCGAGGCGCTGCCCGTCACGCAGGATCAGATCACGCTGACCGGCCATGCCATTGAGGTGCGGCTAAACGCCGAAGATCCACTGAAGAAATTCATGCCCTTCCCCGGCAAAGTTGCTGCGTTGAACCTGCCGGAATCCGACGGCATCCGCATCGATCACTTCCTCTACGAGGGCTACCAGATCCCGCCGTTTTACGACTCGCTCATCGGCAAGCTGATTGTGCATGCAGATACCCGCGAGGCAGCGATAGACAAGATGGCAGGCGCGCTGGATGCCATTGAAATCGAAGGCCTCAAAACCACCATCCCGCTGCACAAGGCGTTGGCGCAATCCGCCGACCTGCGCGCGGGCCGCATTCATACCCAATGGCTTGAGCCGTGGCTGGATGCGGGCAACCTCACCGAACAGACAGGAGGAGCATCGTGAAGACACGGTATTCATACGGCGGCGACGAGCATATCTTTGTCGAAATGGACGAGGAAATGTCGCTGGACGCGTTCTTTAAATCCCTCGCCATGAGCAATGCGGCGCGCGAGGCCAATATCGACGGCGTGCGCGAAATCTGCCCGGCCAACGCATCGTTTCAGGTGCGCTACGACCCGGATGTCATCGCCCCCGAGGACATGATGGCCAAGCTCAAGGAACTTGAGAAAAAGGCGATCAACGCCGAAAAGCGGCTGGAAACGCGCATCGTCGAGGTGCCGGTTTTCTACCAGGATCCGTGGACGCACGAATGTGTCATGCGCTTTCGCGAGCGCCACCAGGACCCTAGCGGAACCGATCTGGACTATGCCGCGCGCATCAACGGCTACGACAGTGTCGAGGCATTCATCGAGGCGCATCACAGCGCGCCTTGGTTCGTGTCGATGGTTGGGTTCGTGTCGGGCCTGCCGTTCCTCTACCAGTTGGTCGAGCGCGACAAGCAGATCGAGGTACCCAAATACCTCAAGCCACGCACCGACACGCCGAAACAGACGGTCGGCTATGGCGGGTGCTTTTCCTGCGTCTATTCCGTGCGCGGCGCGGGTGGATATCAGATGTTTGGCATCACGCCGATGACGATCTTTGATGCAGACCAAAAGGTGAGCTACCTCAAGGACTTCATGGTCTTCTTTAAACCCGGCGACATCGTCAAATGGAAACCGATAGACCGCGAGGAATACGACCGCATTCTCAAGGGCGTCGAGGATGGCACCTATACACCGCGCATCGCCGAGGTGACCTTTGATCTGGAAGATTTCAACACCGACATGGACGGCACCAATGCCAAGCTGATGGAGGCTCTCAATGACGTTTGAAGTTGTCAAACCCGGCCTTTTGACCACCATACAGGACCTGGGACGGCCCGGCTATTTCCACCTCGGTATCCCCGAAGGCGGCGCGATGGACCGCGCGGCAATGCGCATTGCCAACATGCTGGTCGGCAATCCTGAGGATGCCGCCGGGCTGGAGGCGGTGTTTATGGGGCCGGAACTGACGTTCAATGAGGATGCACTCGTTGCCGTGGCCGGGGCCAAAATGCCGGTCTACGTCGACGGCGACGAGCGCAGCAGCTGGTCTTCGTTCCCCGTCAAGGCAGGTCAGACGCTGAAATTTGGCTATCTGAAAACCGGCGCGCGCATCTATATTGCCATTGCTGGCGGCATCGACACGCCCCCGGCCTTAGGCAGCCGCTCGACCTATCCCATCGGCGCTTTGGGCGGCTTTGAGGGCCGCGCATTGGCAGCGGGGGATACCGTCCCTGTGGGCAAGGCAACAGCCAAGGCCAAGGAGCGCACGCTGGACCAATCTCTGCTTGCCGAGTTGCCCAAGCCGGTCGAGTTGCGCGTTCTGCCCGGCCTCTATTGGCACCGTCTGACGGACGCCTCGCAAAAGCAGTTCTTTGCGGATGAGTGGAAGGTCGCGCCCGAGGCTGACCGAATGGGATACCGCTTTCGCGGCGGCAATCCGATGGAATTCGTAGAGCGCGAGCAGCCGTTTGGCGCAGGATCGGACCCGTCCAACATCGTCGACGGGTGCTATTCCTACGGCTCGATCCAGATCCCCGGCGGATCGGAACCCATCGTGCTGCACCGCGATGCGGTGTCAGGCGGCGGGTATTTCACCATCGGCGCGATCATTTCCGCCGACATGGACCTGATCGGGCAGCTACAGCCTAATACGCCGGTCAAGTTCCGTCAGGTGGATATGGCAAGCGCGCTGGATGCCCGGCACGAGCGCAATGCGCGGCTGGAGAAGATCCGCAGCGCCCTCAGCTAAGAAGGAAGCGCGACTACGCAGATAGAATGAGGCGGGCACAATGCCCGCCCACAAAATCCGCCGAGTGAAACGATAGACCCACCAGAACATTGACCAAACTGGCCCTCAGTATGGCGCTTACCGACCTCCCACTCCCCCCGCGCGTGGACTCGGGTGAGGCCAACCTAGACGCCACCACCGCGCTGAAATCTATCACCGCCTGTGTGATCGCGGGGGTCAGCCTGCGTGGCGGTCTGGGGCGCGTCGAAAATGTGGTGCTGGGCGTTTTCTTCATCATCCTCGTTCAGAACTGCATGAATTTGGCGCAGGTCAGCTCCTACATACAGATGGTGTTACTGGGCGCACTTCTGATCCTCGCCGTGATCTTGGATCAGTTGCGATTCCGCATGATCATGATCGGGCGCTAATCGGTCTCCATTGTTTGGAACCCGATGCCGTCCCGCCGCGTATTACTCTTATACAGGCGCGGCGGCCTTTCAGGCTTCTGCGCCGAAGGAATATGCAGAAAGGACCACGGCATGCCCGAGAAGTTCACAGACTACCTCAGCGACAACGCGCGCGAAGCGTCGATCAGCCACCTGAACATTGCCCTCGCGACGGGCATCCAGTTGCAGCTTGCGCTCAAGCAGGCGCATTGGAACATCAAAGGCCCCAGCTTTATCGGTATTCACGAACTTCTGGACGAGGTTCGCGCCCGGATGGATGAACATGTCGATACGATTGCCGAGCGCTGCGTGATCCTCGGCGGCATTGCCGATGGCACGTTGGATGGCGTCGAAAAGAACGGCAAGCTGGATGCATATCCACGCGATGCTGTGCATCAGGACACGCATATCGACGAGTTGAAAAAACGGATGGTGCAGTTCGTGTCGCTGGTGCACGAGGGCATCAAGGAAACCGGTGATGCGGGCGACGAAGAGACGGCCGACCTCTACACAGCCGTCAGCCGGGGCGTCAGCAAGGACGCTTGGTTCATCGGCGCGCACCACACCGACGCCAAGAAATAGGCGTCATGAGTTTTCGGTTTGTTTGTTAGTGAGTTTCAGGGGCGGCCAGTCGGTCGCCCCTTTTTCCATGTGGCGCTACAGCAAGCGGCTGGCAGCAAAGGCCAACAGGAAACCGACAGCAGCGATTGGCCCGGATAGCGCGTGGATCTCGTCGAAAGCTTCGGGAATCATCGTGTCTATCAGCATGACGAAAATCGCCCCCGCCGCGCAGGCAATCGCTGCGGCAATGATCACCGGCCCCATCTGACCGATCACCAAATAGCCCAGCCAGGCCGACAGCGAACAGGCCAGCGTGATGGCGATCCAGATGCTGAAAACATAGGTGGCGGATTTGCCCGCCTTTTTCATGCCGATCGTACTAGAGAGACCTTCGGGAATGTTTGAGACGACAATCGCCAGTACTGTCACCAGTGCCACCCCCTCGCCGTCCAACAGCGATATGCCGATCGCCGCGCTTTCGGGTATGCCGTCCAGCAGCGAGCCGACGGCGATAGCCAGCGAGGCCGCAGCGCCCCGGCTGGCTCCGGACGCGGCACCCGACAGCTTGCGCCCCCGCGCGCCCGCCCGCGCCAGCGCGGCGCCCGCCAGCGCATAAAGCGTGCCTCCAATGGCGAACCCCGCCGTCGCGGCCCAAATGCCACCCATCACAAACGACTCGTCCATCAGATCGAACGCGAGCGCCGAGATAAGCACGCCAATGCCAAAGGCCATGACCGACGACGCGAGGATCGCAGGCAACCGCAGGAAATACCCGATGGAGGCGCCAACCAGCAGCGCACCTCCGGCGACAAGGCCCCAAAGGGCTGCTTGGACGGGAAGTGACATCAGGGTCACGGCGCGCCCTCATACAACGTTGGACGCAATATTGCGTCAGACACGTGGCGTATGCTGCTCGGGCGCGAATTCCTGCTTTTTGAAACAGATTTGCATCTCATACCAGCCTGCCTCTTCTTCGCAGCTTTTCATGCGGCAGTCGAGTTGCGCGCAGAACGCCTGTATCAGCTTGAGGCCGAGGCCCTGCTCGGTTTCGGCGCGCACGCCGTCGCTAATGACAGTGTTGGCGATCTCGAACATGACCATATCCGGACCCGAGGGATCTGGGCGCAGGCGGACGCGGATAAGACGGCGCCCATCCGCGCCAGCGGCACCGTATTTCAGTGCGTTGGTGAACCCTTCGGCAGCCAGCATCGCCAGGGGACCGGCCTGATCAGGGACTAACGTGACGCCCTCCAACTGGAAATCCACGTCGAGGGGCACGCTGTCCCCTTCGCCCAGCGTGGCAAGCTGGCGCAGCATATCACCCAGCAGCGTATCGACGCGCACCTGGCTAACCTGTGGTGTTTCGTACAGACCGCGATGCACGGCTGAGAGGCTGGTCAGGCGGTCCTGCACTTTGCGCAGGGCGTTGCGCGTGTCGGTATTGGGCGCGTTGCGGGCCTGCATGTTCAGGATCGACGACATCAGCTGAAGGTTATTCTTGACCCGGTGGTGCACTTCCTTGATCAGCACGTCGCGTTCGTGCACCGTGTTTTCCAGATCGGCCTCGTCGCGGATGACCTTCTGCGCCATTATGTTGAACGTCTCGCCGATTTCGCGCAGTTCGGTAGGGGCGTTATCCAGCGCCTCGCTACGGAGCGTGCGGCGACCCTCGGCGAAATCGCGCATCTGGCGGCCCAGAACACGGATGGGGCGGATCACCTGTAGACGGATCGCCAACAGAGCGACGACCAGACTGATGAGCCACATCAGTAGCGGAAAAAGCAGGGTGAAGGTCGAGAACGCGCGATCACGCACCAGCGGGCGCACCGGTTGCCAACTGCCCAACGCATAGGCTTTGCCTTCGAGGATGGGCACGACTGCAAAATCGCGCGCCTTGCCGCCGCGGCTGTCCTCAGTAAACAGTTGACTGCCTTGCCCGATCAGATCGGTCAGCTTCGTTTCTGCGGGCATGAACTTGAGGTAGTCGCCCGGTCCGCCATCGGCGGTCAGCACCTCACCTTCTTCGTTGAAGGTCACGATGACGGCGTTGTGAGCCATGGGGTCTGTAGCGCGTTCGGCGACCATACTTGCAGACAGCATCGACAGGTTTACAACGCCCTTGAAAACCCCCTGCGTCGTAAAAACCGGTTGTTGGACGATGACCACGGGCAACCCGCTGGCGCCGCCCAGAGGATTGTAGCTGACCGTCAGAGAGCCGCGTGTCATAGCCTGATCGAGGGATTTTATATTCTTGAAATCGTAGGAGCTTGCAAAATTGTTACAATCCGACTTTCGGTTCACGTCGATAAATCCGAGAAAGACAATCGATCCGCTGCGCGCGGACGTATGACGCATCAGATCGGAACATACCGTGTCGTTGGGGCCCAGCACGGCTAGCGCGTCTGCCAAGCCTTGAGTAATACCATGCGCGCTCTGTATCGCCTCGCGTTCGGGCGCGACGAGGCGCGCCGTCTGCGCGCTAAGGCTGGCGCGGTAGGTGTCGCGCGCGCTGATAATGGCGTTTTGGGTCTGGGCAACTGCAATGATCCCCAGCGGCAAAAGGGCCAGCGTCAGCATCAGCGCGGTGCGCGGCAACAACGCGTTGCGGCGGTGCAGGGACTGCCAGCCGTCGTCGGGAACAACTGCTTTGTCGGGCCTGACATCCTGCACGGGACTACATCCCCGGATTGCGGCTGATTACGGCGACGGTGGCCTGATCGGTCAGTTCCATCGCCTCATCCTCTTTCATATCCAGCATCTCGGCCAGACGCTTGCGCCCGCGATTGGCGCGGCTTTTAACTGTGCCGACGGCACAGTTGCACATGCGCGCGGCCTCTTCGTAGGCAAAACCCTGCGCGCCAACGAGGATCAGCGCCTCGCGCTGCTCCGCCGGAAGCTGCTCAAACGCGCGGCGAAAATCGGCCAAGGCAAGGCGACCGTCATGAGCGGGCTTTTCGGCCATACGCTCGGTCATGGCGCCATCGACATCCGCAACTTCGCGCTTGGCCTTGCGACGCTCGGAATAAAATGTGTTGCGCAGGATCGTGAACAGCCACGCGCGCATGTTCGTGCCGACGGTAAACTTGTCGATATTGGTCCACGCCTTGACGACGGTGTCCTGCACCAGATCATCCGCCCGCGCTACATCACGCGTCAGCGACAGAGCAAAGGCGCGCATGGGTTTGAGATGCAGAATGATTTCATCGCGCGGATCAATCTGCGCGGCATCACCATCGGATTTACCAGAGCTCATTTATCGTCCTGCTCTCGCAGCTGTCGCAACAATTGCTCAAAGCGATCGGGCACGTCGTCCTCCAGCATTTCATCATAGACGCGCTTTAGATTGGCGTCGATCTGGTCCCGCTTTAAGGCTTTTGCCGGCGTTCTTTCGCCATCTTTAGTTTCTTCGCTCTTGCGCCCCATCTTCACGTCTGCCAATCCATATTTACCGCTTTCGGTTCGTCTTTTTGCACATGTGTCGGAACTGAACGCACCTGTCGCATGTTAGTTCCCTATCGCGTGGTTCAAAAATTTCGCCACGTTCAGTCAAAGTATCAGAATAAACACGGAGCAACGATGGGTAATCCTGATTCAAGTCTGCATTTTTCGCAGCAGATCGCACACCACCTTCCCTATCTCAGACGGTATGCCCGTGCATTGACAGGCAGTCAGTCCAGCGGCGACGCCTTTGCTGCCGCCACGCTTGAGGCGATCCTGGAGGATCGCGAGGCCTATTCCAAAGACACCTCACCTCGCGTTGCGCTATTCCGGGCGTTTCGTCTCGTTTGGCAGAGCGCTGGCGCGCCTGAGTCCGACCCCGGTGACGCGTCTGCCAAGCGTAACTTGGAAGCATCTGCGCAGGACCGTATGCGGCAGTTGACCCCCGATACGCGTCAGGCCCTGCTGCTGAATTCCATCGAGGAGTTCTCGCCGCAGGAAATCGGTCAGATCATGGACATCAGCGCATCGGACGCCGAAGGTTTGATTGCCGCCGCCCGCATGGAAATCGAAAACGGCATGGCGGGCGATGTGCTGGTGATTGAGGATGAGGCGATCATCGCCATGGATCTGCACAGCATCGTCACATCCATCGGCCACAATGTCACCGGCATCGGCCGCACCGCCGATGCAGCGATCGATCTGGGGTTGAAGAAGACGCCGGACCTCATTCTGGCTGATATCCAACTGGCCGATAACTCGTCCGGGATCGACGCGGTGAACGCACTGCTTCAGCAGATCGGCGAAATTCCCGTGATCTTTATCACCGCCTTCCCCGAACGCCTGTTGACCGGCGACAAGCCTGAACCGGCCTTTGTCATCGCCAAGCCCTACACAGAAGATCAGGTTCGTTCGGCTGTCGGTCAAGCGATGTTCTTTTCGTCGACCGAGACGCTGAAAAACGCCTAGTCCTCAATGTCTGAGGGTTAACCCTCTGGATCATCAGAACGCCGCTTTCACTTGGTTGAGGGCGGCGTTTCGCATTTCAAATTACCAAAGTCTACGATCTCTACTTGCGCACGACGCGCACGATCAGCGCGATGGCAAACAGCACGAAAAAGACGAAGAACAAAATCTGAGCGATCCCCGCCGATGCCGAGGCAATGCCGCCGAACCCAAAGATTGCGGAGACAACGGCGACAATAAAGAATACAATTGCCCAATATAGCATGGCTATCTCCTTTGAGGTTACAATGCGGTATGTTGCAGACACCGATCTGTGCCGATATCAATTCTGAAACGCGGCGACCTCCGGCTCGGTTCCGCTGTGCAAACATTCGGCGCGGTCGGGAACTGCCATGCAGGTGAATGCGTTACTGCTTAGAATAGTGTTAGAAAATAAAGGAAACTTCCATGGCTCAGAGCAAATCACCCGACAGCGACGACCTGAACGCCCAGATCGCGACACTTCGTCAGGATATTTCAACCATCACCGATACGCTCGGCGCGATGGCCAAGGCGCAAAAGGACAATTTGACCGACGCCGCGCACAAGCGTCTGGAAGAGGCCCGCGCACGCGGTGCCAACGCTATTTCCAGCGCGCAGACACAGGCCAACGCCCTGAACGCACAGGCGCATGATTTCGTGCAGGAAAAGCCGGCACTGTCACTTGGGATGGCTGCTGCGCTGGGGTTTGTAGTGGGCATCCTGACCACAACCCGGCGCTGATCCGCATGATAGGCCTGATTTCAGCCGTCAAACACCGCTCAGCGCGCGCTATAAAGCGCGCGCTGATGCGTGCCGTGGGTGCCGTTTTCCTACTAGTCGGGATTGCGTTCCTGACATCAGCAGGCTGGATTCTTTTGGCCGAGGCATATTCGACGCTGTTCGCGGCCCTAGTCATCTCGGGGATTTTCCTCGGGATCGGTCTGATCCTGCTCGGCATCGCCGCAGCGTCAAAAGAACGTCACGAATCCGATGCAGAGGCCGCGTTGCTGCGCGATCCCGCGTCCCCGCCCGCGCCCGGCACAATGTCGCCGCTGGCCGAAGCGTTCATCATCGGCCTAAACGCGGCACAAGCGGTGCGCGGTCGACGCTAACAAACAAGTGTCCGGTAGCGATGCCGGTCACTCGCGCTTGAAATCCCTGCTCATGTTATCTGCCACGAACGCGCCGCGCTGACCCATTGGCTTGGCCGGGCCGCGCGTCGTATCCTTGCGCTGTTGCAGCTCCAGCTCAGCGTTGAGGGCTGCGCCCAGAAGGCAAACGAAAGCGCTGATATAGAGCCACAGCAGCAGCACAATCACCGCGCCCAGCGAGCCGTAGATCTTGTTATAGTTGCCGAAATTTTGCAGATAGATCGTAAATGCCCAAGTGGCCAGCGCCCAGAGGATGGTGGCGGTGATCGCGCCCGGTGATATCCATCCCGCGCGTGCGATACCCTTTCGGTTGGGCCCGTAGCGATACAGCAGCCCCAGCGCCAGCATCACTGTCGATACGGCAACGGCCCAGCGTAGCATTTCGGCTATGAATGTCGCAAAGGGACCAAGCGGCAGGAAGGCCAGCACAATTGGGGCGATGACCAGCGCGGCAAAGCAGGCTAAAGCCAGCAATATCAAGCATCCAGTCAGACCGAACGCAACTAACATATGACGCAACCCGCCGCGATTACGCTCACCGTAGACTGCGTTGACCCCCACCATCAGCGCCGCGATGCCGGCCCGCGCAGACCACAGTGCCAGCCCGACCGACAACAGCCCCGCCCAACCCAGCGTCGTGCTGTCGGCGGCAACCAATTCGGCCACGCGGCCAGTCAGCAGTTCAGCGACCTCAATAGGCAGAAGGGACGTGAATTCTGAAACCTGAGCCTCAACCAGCGCCGGGTCGGCGACAAATCCCCAGAGCGCGATCAGCGCCGCGATAGCCGGAAAAGTAGCGAGAATGCCAAAGAACCCGATGCCTGACGCGATGAGGTTCAGGTTCTTTTCGCCGATCAGCGTCCACACCCCCTTGAGGGCGGGCCAGAGGCCGACGGGCACCCGTCTGCGACCATACGCAGCGGCGCCCCGCATGCTCATCCGCCCGCCTTGGCGGCGCGCGGGCCAAGAAACAACCAGAGAATAAAGCCGAGGATCGGCAGCAGGATCACTAACAAAATCCACAGAACCTTTCGCCCCGTAGATGCGGACGAGCCGAAAATCGATACGATCGCCCAAACGTCAAGGACGAGGACGATGAAACTGCCCACACCGGTCACGTTCACCATAAATTCACCTCATCCTTCAAATTCTATAAGATTATCCGAGCAAAACGCCGTTCTGCGCCCTACGGTTCCACACCCGGGCGCGTCTGGACACCCCAGATTCTGCCCGCCACTCTGGATCAATGGATCGTCCATGCCCACCCCTGCCCGAGTCAGCTACCACGAATTCAGACGCAAGGTCACCCGCCTCATTCAGATGCGCAGATGTCCGTAAGACCCGCTGCGACTGACGGAGGCGCGGCCAAGCAACGAACTCGGCTGTGCGCGCTTGGACCGTCCGGCGATGCGCAGCGTCGTCAGTGGAATGAACACAGTCCACCGCCAGACGCTCGCGTAATTGGATCAACGCCCCCGGTTACACATATTCGGATGACATGCAGTCCCCGACTACGGCACAAGCGCGCGCTATTGATCACTTGCAGCGATCTCGCCTGACACGCTGGTACCACCTAGATGATACCATGGCTTGCGGTCGCTGGGATGCGCGCCGGGGCCACCGGGGCGGAACCAGATCAGGATGCCGCCGGATTCGCCAAAACCACCATCGAGATCGTTAAAGACGATTTGCCGGGGGAAATGCACCTTGAGTGGACGCGCCTCGTCGCCTGCGCGCCACGCGCGTTCGGTCGTGATGCAGTTGGCCTGCATTCCGGCGTAGGATGTCGCCGGTTTCACCTGGCGCAGGAATTTGAGGCCTTGTGCCACGGCCTCGCCCGCCATGGTGACACCGCCGCTGTCGAGTATCTTGGGCGCGGAATTGCGGGTCATCACCGACTGATTAATGCTTTCGGCCCATACGCCGCAGATGCCCGTGCGCCCGCCGATATTGCGCGCATCCACCGCTACGCTGATTCCGCCGGGCGAGGTAAAGGTACCACCACCCAGCGTTGGGGTCGGCCCCAGCGTGGCCTGCCCTGCCGGCATGTTGGGAGAGCAGGCGGCGAGGCCGATCAGGCCGATCGCCGCAAGAATGGTCTTTGCTGTCGCGTTCATCGCTGTCACCTCTAATCTCGTGCTACCCATAGATATAGGCACTGTGGCTGCGACGCCAATAGGTCAGATGCCGCGCGCGAATTCTTCGGTCTCGCGCAGCATTTCGGGGTAATGCTGCTCAAGCGCGGGCAGGAATGCCTCGCGGATACGGGCGACCTGCGCGGGGGTCAGATCGTCCTTCCAGACACCCGCCTGCCCCTTGGCAAAAAAGCTGGTCATGCCCTCTGGCTTTTCGGTAAAGCCTTGTTCGCGTTCCTGTTTCTGCATGTTGGCGAACGCCGTCGCCTTGACCGCCTTGGCCAGTTTCGGCCCGTCCACCTTCTGGCCAAGGAACACTTCCAGCAATCCGCGCATCTCGCGAGCGGGCTTGCTGAGCAGGTCCTCATACCGAATCACACGGCGCTTCAGCCCAGGCGCGTTGGTCCAGGAATGAACGTGATCATCCCAGCGCCCCAGCACGTCAAAGATGCCGCTGGGTGTGCCCATCACCGTGTCGGGATTGCACATCCGCTCGATCGCCGTGTCGATATCCGCCGATTGGTGGCGCGCGAAACTGGGCGCAAGGTCAAAGGGGTTGCGGATCAGGTAGATGCCGCCCGCGGTCACTTCGGGCGGTATGATGTCCTGCCCTTCGACCCGGATGGTCTGGCAATGCGTCTTGACGAAGTGGTGGTTGGGGCGCGACTGCGCGATCAGGCGCAAGGCCTGCGGCCGCACGCGCATCCAGTCCTTGAGGTCCGCGCCTTTGTAGGGACCGCCATGGGCCGCGTCATAGAAATCCTGCCGCACGTCGGCGGTGGTAAAGTTGCGCAGGTTGTTGATATCGGGCGCCTGTCCGGCGGGCATAAAGTAATGCGCCAGCAGGCTGCGCATCCAAGTGTTGCCCGATTTCGGGTAGGACGCGATCCAGATGATGCGTTTCAGCCCGCTCATGTCACAGGTATCCGAACCGTTTCATGGTGGCGCGGTGATCGGTCTGCATCTTTTCAATCAGATCATCGCTCAGCGCCTCTTTCCACTTGCCCGATTTGCCCGACGTAAAGAACGTCTCGCTTTTGCCGGGGTTTTCTTTGAATCCGGTGGCCTTTTCCTGGCTCGATACCTCGTCAAAGCTGGCAAAGCGGATGGCCTTTTGCAGCCTCTCCTCCTCCAGCGGAACACCCAGATGCTTGACCAGCGCGCCAAAGGCCTCCTCAGGCTTGTCCAGCATGTCCTCATAGCGCAGCACGAGGGTCGGATAAGGCGATTTGCTGGTCCAACTGCACACATGCTCGGTCCACGAACCAAGGAATTGCCACACGGCGGCGCCATCGGTCGCGTTGGCGTTGTCGCTGCGCCCGATCGCCTCGATGGCGGCGGCGGGTTCGATTCCGTAATGGCGTGCGTAGGACAGCACCATGTCCATGGGATTGCGCACGATATAGACGGCCGAGCGGGTATATTGCGCTGGGATCAGTTGGGTACCGAACGCCGCGCCGCGAATGTTATGCGTTTTGACCAGATTGACGTCGGCATTGTTGCCGATAATGCCGCGCAGCACCTTGTCGCGCAGGCGCAAGATCACCTCGACATCACTCAGATCGGGCGTCTCGGGTGCGGCAACCATATTGTAGGTCTTGGCGATAGAATCGCCCATGCCAAAGCGGTGGACCTGATTGATCGACACCGGTTTTTCGGGGTTCATCAGATAGTTAGCGAGAAATATCCGCGTCCAGGTGTTGCCCGATTTCGGATAGGACGCCAGCCAGACGATGCTGGCCTTGGGCGCGGCAGGCTTTTGCGGCGCGCTCTTCTTGGTCGGTTTCTTGCTCATCTGTCCCGCCTCGATGCAGGTTACATTTCAGACCCGCAAATAAACGAACGGGAGGGGCGTTGCCACCCCTCCCGCATGATTTTGGATCGAACCGGTCTTAGAAGGACAGGTTGATGCCGGTGCCGATGACGGTACCGCTGACGTCGAGGTTACCCGCGCCAATCACACCGTTGTCTGCATCCAACTGGACGATGTAGATGTCCCAGTCAACGCCCGGGCCCAGATCGCGGCTTGCGCCGATGCGATAGGCTTCGTAGTCGGCAGTGCCGCCACCAGCGACTGTCTGCTCGCCTTGGTACGTCAGAGCTTCGAGCGCCCACGGACCTGCGATGTCGTAGGTTACACCAAGGCTCCAGCCTTCGTTGTCGCCTACGCCAAACGCGACGCCGTTGTCGTTCTCGGCGTAGCTTGCACCGATAGTGAAGTCAGCAAAACCGACCTGTGCGCCAATACCCCAAGTTTCGGGATCGGACCCACCACCGGCCGGCGCATCACCCACGCCGTAGCGTGCGGCCAGCGTAACGCTGGTCGTGCCGAACGTCTGGCTGTAGTTAACGCCGATGTCGAAGATGTCCGACAGAACCAGGGTCTTGTCCGGACCACCAAAGCTGTTGGCGACGTTCACGGCACCGGTAGGTGCGTAGGAAACGCCAACGGTCAGGCCGTTGAAGGAAGGCGTGAAGTAGGTCAGACGCTGAACGTCGTTGTTACCCGCGACTTCGGTGTAGCTCGACAGGCCCGCCTGACGGAAACCGCCCGGATATGCCAGCGAGAAGGGGATGAACGACGAGATCGACGGCGAGTTGATGTACATGGAAGTAACGCCGGGCGCGCCAACCATGGACTTGTAACCAGCCGAGTTCTCGGAACCGATCAGGATTTGGCCCAGAGTGTCGGAGCTGATCGACATGTAGGATTCGTCGATTTGGCCGCCAGTGTTCTCGCCTTCGAGCTGCACGTTCACGCCGAATGTCAGGCCGTTGTCCAGCGTGATCGAGGGGGTGAAGATGATCTCGGAAGTCGAGTGGATGTCGACGCCGTCATAGTCGCCGAAAGGGTTCAGAGCGGAGCCGCTCAGATCTTTGTATGCGACGTGCTGGCTCATAAAGCCGCCGAACGAAACGTCCCATTCTTGGGCCGCGACAGGTGCTGCCAGTGCGACGACGCCCAGGGCGATTGCGCTGGTGCTAAGCAGATGCTTTTTCAAGGTGTGTCCCTCCTCAGAGTAGCAGGAATGATTATGTGTCATGATCCGCCGCCTCCCAACGATGGACGCGACTTGTAGCTTTGATGCTGCATTCCACCCACTTGTGTCAACGAACCCCGCCGGGCCGGGATGGATGTTACCTCGGATGTGACGATTTTGGCACACAGATGTGACGTCACTGCCGCATATCTCCAAAAATGCGCTTGTTTTATTGGGGTTTCGGCCCGCCGTCCCCGCACCCGGTCCTTTCGCCAAGCAGCGTGACTGCGCGGCGCGGGCGATGGGCAGCGGCGCGAGACGCTTGCATGCAGTACTTCGAATCGCGCAGGCTTGGGCGATATGGCCCATCCGGAAGGAACGCTCATGCCCCACTCAGTGACACAGCCCAACATCCATCATTGGCCCGCGCGATGCCAGATGGCCGCCGCCTTTCGCTGGACCGCGCGCCTCAACATGAACGAGGCGGTGGCAAATCATTTCAGCCTCGCCGTGAACGAGGATGGCACACAGTTCATGATGAATCCCGATCAGGCGCATTTCGCCCGCATCCGCGCGTCGGACCTGCTGGAGCTGGATGCCAACGATCCGGATGCGCTGGATCGCCCCGGCGCGCCCGACCTTACCGCGTGGGGCCTGCACGGCGCGATCCACCGCCGCTGCCCCCATGCGCGCTGCGTGATGCATGTGCATTCGATCCACGCCACTGTTCTCGCCAGCCTCGCAGATAGCCGCCTGCCGCCGATCGACCAGAACTGCGCGACATTCTTTAATCGCTATGTCATCGACGAGGGCTATGGCGGCCTTGCCTTTGAGGAAGAGGGCGAGCGTTGCGCCGCGCAGCTGCAAGACCCGTCCAAAAAGGTGATGATCATGGGCAATCACGGCGTACTGGTGCTGGGCGACAGCCCTGCTGATGCCTTTAACCGCATGTATTACTTTGAGCGCGCCGCCGAGACCTACGTTCGTGCGCTGCAAACCGGCCAACCGCTACGCGTGCTGCCCGACGACGTGGCCGAAAAAACCGCGCAGGAGCTGGAAGGCTATCCCGATCAAGCCGAGCGGCATCTGTCCGAGCTGATGGCGATTCTGGATGACGAGGGATCGAATTACGCGACCTGAGTGCGCGTGGCGGGCTGGTGAATTCGGAGATTCAGACCAGGTTAGAGCCGGGTGGCATTTTAGAAGTCGGCCAGCGCGTCGATCGCTTCGGGGATCGGATAGTGGTGGTTTCCGACGAAAAGCCCGTGACGGTCGATGTAATCAGCGTTCTTCAGTTCGCCGTGGATTTCGTAGTCAAAGTATTTCAGCACCTCGTTCTTGGCGAAATTACCGCTGACGATGGGCCGCGTCTCGAACCCCTGATCGCGCAGCCATTCGACAAAGTCCTTGCGGTCCAGCCCCGCCTCCTCGCGCAGGATCAGCGAGAAACCGAACCAACTGCTGTGTCCGACCTCACGTTGGATCATGAATTTCGGGTGATTCCCGAGGCGCTGCTGAAGCAGCGCGCCATTGGCACGGCGGCCCTTGATGAGGCCCGGCAGTTTTTCAAGCTGCGCCTGTCCCAACGCGCCCGACATTTCCAGCGGGCGCAGATTGTAACCCGGCAGCACAAAGCGAAAGCTCTCCTCAAAGGGATCGTCGCTTTTCTCGCCTGTGACGTGGTTATGTTTGGGCAGGTTGCGCGTCCAGCCATGGGCGCGCAGGCTGAGCATGATGTGGTAAAGCTCCTCATCATCGGTGGCGACGATGCCGCCCTCCATGGTCGAGATGTGGTGCGAAAAAAAAGCCGAGTAGCTGCCCATGACGCCGAAGGTGCCGCATTCGCGACCGTTCAGCGTGGCACCCATGGATTCGCAATTATCCTCGATCATCACGATATTCCGGCCTTGGGTCAGGCGCTCGATCGCGTCGAAATCGTTTGGATTGCCCAGTAGGTTGACCACCATCAGCGCACGGGTACGGTCGGTTATAGCCTCCGCCAGCGCGTCGAGGTCATAGTTTAGCGTGTTGAGGTCGATATCGACGAACTTCATCCGCAGCCCATATTGGTGCAGCGGATAATAGGTTGTCGACCAACTTACCGCAGGCACGATGATCTCGTCGCCCGGCTGCAGGTTCAGCGCCGGGTTGGTCGTGTACCGCAGCGCGGCGGTCATCAGCAGGTTGGCCGAGCTGCCGGAATTTACCATCACCGCAAAGTTGCACCCGAACTGGCGCGCGAACTGCTGTTCAAAGGCTTTCACCTCAGGGCCCATCGAATACATGTCCGACGCGATGACCCGTGCCAGCGCATCGTGCTCGGCTTGATCCCACGAAGAGGTCGCGAGGGGGAATTTGATGGTCATTGTTGCGTTACCTCAAGGTAGTGGCGATAGGTGCGCTTTAGCCCCTCGGGCAGCGATGTCTGCGGCTGCCAGCCCCATGCCTCTTGCCGATCTATCGCGCACAGCTTTTGCTGCATGCCTACGGGACGGGTCAGATCGTGGGTAAAGCGGCCGCGCCATCCGACAACTTCGGCAGCAGCGCCATAGTAGTGGTTGATGGAATGATCGTGGCCAAGGCCCACGTTCATCAGATCCGGCAGCGCCTGCATATCCCTAGCGGCGCGCAGCACAGCATCGGCCAGATCACCCGCAAACATGAATTCGCGCCGGGCTGTGCCGTCGCCCCATATCTCGACGGTCTCGGCGCCGGTTTGCTTGGCGACGTGCAGTTTGTGGATAATGGCCGGGACCAGATGCGAGTGCTTGGGGTCGAACTTGTCGTAGAAACCATAGAGGTTGCAGGGGATAAGCGTCTTGAAAAGTGCGCCCTCGTCCTCGCGCCTTATGTACTCGCACAGGCGGGTCGCCATGATCTTGGCCAGCGCGTAGCCCTCGTTCGTTGGCTCCAGCGGAGCGGTCAGGATCATATCCTCGCGCAGAGGGTTCGGCGCGTCGCGCGGATACATGCAGGTCGAGGCGAGGTTGATCAACTGCCGCACGCCTACGCGGTGCGCCTCGAGGATCACGTTCTGCCCCATCGCCGCATTGTCAGCGAGGAACGCGACGGGATGGGCCATATTGGCATGGATGCCGCCGACCCTGCCCGCTGCATGGATTACCAGATCCGGGCGCTCAGCCTCCATGTAGGTGCTGACTGCGGCGCGGTCGGTCAGGTCCAATTCACGGCTGGAAGGTGCGAGAATATCCCATTCGCCCGCACGCTCATGCGCGCGGATGTTGCGCCCCACCATGCCAGAGCCGCCGGTCAGAAGGATTTTACCGCGCATTTCCTCAATCCTCGCGCAAAAGCGGCAGGTCGTAGCCGTGATCGATCAGAATGCGCTGACGGCGCGCATTTCTCAGATCTTCGGCCACCATCTCGGCGCACATCTCTTGCGCTGTGATCTGCGGCTCCCACCCCAGCACCTCACGCGCTTTGGTCGGATCACCCAGCAGCGTCTCGACCTCGGCGGGCCGGAAATAGCGCGGATCGATGCGCAGGATGACGTCGCCCACCTTGACCTCGGGCGCCATGTCAGAGGTAACGGCGCTAACCGTCCCAACCTCGTCCAGCCCCTCGCCGCTAAATTCCAGCTCGATGCCCAGTTCAGCCGCCGACCACTGAATGAACTCGCGCACCGAGTATTGCTTGCCCGTGGCGATGACGAAATCGTCGGGCGCGTCCTGTTGCAGCATCATCCACTGCATACGCACATAATCCTTGGCATGGCCCCAATCGCGCAATGCGTCGATGTTGCCCATATAAAGGCAATCCTCCAAACCCTGCGCTATATTGGCCAGCCCGCGCGTGATCTTGCGCGTGACGAACGTCTCACCCCGGCGCGGGCTTTCGTGGTTAAAGAGGATGCCGTTGCATGCATACATCCCATAAGCCTCGCGGTAGTTCACCGTAATCCAGTAGGAATACATCTTGGCCACCGCATAGGGACTGCGCGGATGAAACGGCGTCGTTTCGCTCTGCGGGGTTTCCTGCACGAGGCCATACAGTTCAGATGTTGAGGCCTGATAAAACCGGCACGTCTTCTCCATCCCCAGAAACCGGATCGCCTCCAGCAGGCGCAGCGTGCCGATGCCGTCGACGTCCGCGGTATATTCCGGCGCCTCAAAACTGACGGCAACATGGCTCTGCGCGCCAAGGTTATAGACCTCATCAGGTCGAATTTCGGCCAGCAGACGCGTCAGGTTCGACGTGTCGGTCAGATCGCCGTAATGCAGTTTTAGCCGGGGATTGGCCTCGTGCGGGTCCTGAAAGATGTGGTCGATCCGCTGAGTATTGAACGACGATGCACGCCGCTTGATGCCATGCACCTCATAGCCCTTTTCCAAGAGCAACTCGGCCAGATAGGATCCATCCTGTCCGGTAATTCCGGTAATGAGGGCGCGTTTCATGTCGTCTCTCTTTCCCTGCCGTACGCGGGCGTTTGAAAGTTCCTAATCCCTGCAGACCCCATCGGCAAGCAAAGCGGCCAGATCATCTGGACAACCCGTCTGGATTATGGAGTGATGGGCATTCACCGTTCCCCCCAATACTCCCGCCGGAGGCTCCGACATGACAATGACATGCACCGCGACCCAATTGATCGACGACGCCCGCACCCGCGTCACCCGCTTTGATTTCGAGCCGGGTCAGCAAACGGGCTGGCATACACATGCAATGGATTACGTCATCACGACGCTCACCGACTGCAAAATGCGGCTGGAACTGCCGGGCGGCGAGATCAAGGAAAACCATGTGCCCGCCGGCAGCGTCTATAAGCGCGTCGAAGGGACCGAGCATAACGTGATCAACGAAGGCGACGCGCCGATGTCGTTCATCGAGGTCGAACTGAAGTAAGGCGAAACCCGCACCCTCAGACGTTAAATCGCAGCGACAGGCACGACATGCCGCCATCCAGCAGCGCGCAATCGGTGTTGTCGATGGGGCGGATGTCATACCCCTCGCGCGTCAGCATGTCGGCTGTTTTCGGAAAGCCGTCCGGCAGCAGCACAACGTCATTGAAACGGATGGCATTCGCCGCCGCCTCCTCGCCCTCGGGCAGATGCAGCACGCGGTAGCCGTCGAAACAGTAACCGTTATCCAGCAACTTGGTCGACAGCACCGTTTCCGGGTCCAGCAGCGAGCAGTCGGTTTTGAAATGCAGCACGCCTTCGGGTGTCTGCAACTCTCGCAAGCTATGGCCCCACTCTTCCAAAATGATGCGCAACTCCGCCACGCCCTCGGCATCGGTGCGCGCCGAGCGGCCGACCAGCACCTCGCGGCCGGTGAACAGAATATCACCGCCCTCGATATGGCCCGGTCCGCTGATGTCGCGCAGATCGTCGAACAGTCCGGCCAGCGTTGGCCGCATCTGGGCAACCTCGCCCATGCGGCTGTCGGCACCGGGTCGCATCATGATCGCGCCTTCGGGCAGGCATAGCGCAGTGTCTTCGACAAACAGCGCGTCGGGATAATCCTCCAGCGCCTCCAGCACGACGACTTTGGCGCCGGTCGCGCGCAGGGTTGCGATATATGCGTCGTGAGCGGCCTGCATCCGCGCGAGGTCAGGCGCACCGCGATCCTCGGCACGCAAACCGCCGGTGACACTGGCGGCGGGGCGGCGGCTGATGGCGTGATTGAAATGGGTGGCGGGACTGGTCATTGGGCTGCACTCCGGCTTGCGGTGATCGCGCTAGCATGGGCGACAATGCGATCGCACGCGGTTTCGAGTGCGGCATCTGGCGCGGTCAGGGCGACGCGCACCCATGTGTCGAGCGTCTTGCCGAACGATGTGCCGGGCATCACCGCGACGCCTGCATTTTCCAGCAGGTCGAACGCATAACCCTCAGCGCTCATCCCCGTGCTGGAAATGTCGATCAGCGCGAACATGCCCGCCTGCGGGCGGCTGACACTCAGCGCGCTCTCGTTCTCTAGCCGGGCCGCCAGATACCCTGCCCGCGCCGCGAACCGCTGACGCATTCCCGGCGCGACGGTCGAGGGGGCAGACACGGCATTCGCGGTCGCGTCCGCCAGAAACGGTTGGCTACCGAACAGCATCGTTTCCGATAGCGACAACAGGTGCGACGTGAACTCGGTGCTGCCAATGGCCCAGCCGCTGCGGAAACCGGGTGCGGCATGGCTTTTCGAGATCGAGCTGACGACGACCGTGCGATCCGCCAGATCGGCCTCGGCCAGTGGCGAGGCGAAGGGCACGCCGTCAAAGATAAGTTCTTCGTAAACCTCATCCGAGATGATCCAGAGGTCATGCTTGCGCGCCACCTCGCCGATCTCGCGGATATCATCGCGCGTCAGGACTGCACCAGTCGGATTGTGCGGCGTGTTCAGCAGGATCGCGCGGCTGCGCGGCGTGATGCGTACGGCGATATCGGCGGCCTTCATACGGAACCCATTATCGGGGCTCAGCGGCACCGGAACCATGGCCGCGCCGCTGGCACGAATGCAGCCCTCGTAGGTGGCATACATCGGATCGCCCACCAGCACCTCGTCACCCTCTTCGACCAACCCCATGAGGGTGGTGAACAGCGACGTTTGCGTGCCGGGCAGGCACATGACCTGATCGGGATGAATGTCGCGACCCGTCGATGAGGTATAGCGCCGCGCCAATGCCGCACGCAGCCCCGGCTCGCCCATGCCGTTGGAATAGCCCATGCGCCCGGCGCGCATGGCCGTGGCCGCATCCTCCATCAGCGCATCGACGGGTGGCACGTCCGGCTCACCTATGGTCAGCTCGACAATGTCGCGACCCTCGGCGCGCAGGGCACGGGCGCGTACATGCACGGCCCATTTGGCGCTGCCTAATCCTGACAGACGCTCGGTTATGCTGGCGAATTTCATGGCGTTATCCTTATCTGTATCATGTCTTGTGTTGCGGTCTGCGCGTTCTGCGCCAATGGCAGGCCCAGCATCGCGCCGATCGAGGCCAACCCAATCGCGACCAATTCACCCGGCGCGAAGGCGTCTGGCAAAACGCCACCCTCCAGCCACAGCCCGTCGATCACGGCGTTGCAGGCGATAGCGTGGCGGCGCAGCGCCGCCGTAGAGGTTGCGCGGCCCGCCTCGCAAAGCGCATCGGCAATGAGCCCCTGTAAATGGTCGCGAAACTCACGGTAGGTCTGGGCGTGAACCTCGTGCATCTGCGGGCTTTGCTGCGCATGGGTCAGGAAACCGGCCCAGAGCGATACCGCCTCGGCACTGACCACCGGCGCCCGCAGCCCCGCCTCGATAAATGCGACAAGCCGCGCGGCGGCACTGGCCCCCTGCCCCACGCCGCAGGTGGCGTGCGTGAGGTCAGTCATGTGCTGCTGATAGGCCGCACTCAACAGCGCATCCTTGCTGTCGAAATAATGCCGGATCAGGCCCGGTGTCACCCCGGCACGCGCCGCGACAGCGCGGGTGGTCGCGGCCGCGATCCCGTCCTCGGCGATGATCTCCAGCATCGCGCAGATCATCGCCTCGCGACGCTGGTCCGGGCCGATGCGGCGGAATGTCTTGCGTTCGGGCGACATGGTGGGCGACTCTCAGGCTGGGTGACAATAATTATACAGTTGCACAATTAGCGAGAATCAGAGTTACTGCAAGAGACAAGGGAGAATATCGCATGAGTTCCGCACAATCCGCGCCACAAGCGGAGGCGAACGAGCGCCACAGCGCAGCAGACCGGCCCGATACCGCCGGCGAAGAGGCGATTCGCGTCGAGGACCTGCATAAATCCTTCGGCAATCTCGAAGTGCTCAAGGGCGTGTCGCTAACGGCAGCGCGCGGCGATGTGGTGGCGATCATCGGCGGCTCAGGCTCGGGCAAGTCGACCATGCTGCGCTGCATCAATTTCCTGGAAACACCCACTTCAGGTAAAATCATCGTCGCAGGCGAAGAGGTCGCGATGAGGCCCGATGGCACGCCTGCCAAACCGAAACAGATCGAGCGTATACGCACCCGCCTTGCCATGGTGTTTCAGTCCTTCAACCTATGGACGCACCGGACCCTGCTGGAGAACGTGATCGAGGTGCCGGTGCATGTGCTGAAAATCCCCAAACGCGAGGCCACGGCCCGCGCGATGGAACTGCTGGAACGTGTCGGCCTCGCCGAAAAGGCGGCCAGCTATCCCGCCTTTCTGTCTGGCGGGCAACAGCAACGCGCCGCGATCGCACGCGCGCTGGCAGTGGACCCGTCGGTCATGCTGTTCGATGAACCGACCAGCGCGCTCGACCCCGAACTGGTGGGCGAAGTGCTGACCGTTATCAGCGATCTGGCCGCCGAAGGGCGCACCATGATCCTCGTCACGCATGAGATGAAATTCGCGCGCGAGGTGGCGAGCCACGTCATCTACCTATCCGAGGGCCGCATCGAAGAAGAAGGCCCGCCCGAAGAGGTGTTCGGCAATCCGAAATCCGAACGACTGCAACAGTTTCTCAGGACCGTCGCCTAAACGCGGACCCGACGAAAACCACAAATCACAAATCCAAACAGGGAGAAGATACATGAAACTCAAGGTAATGCTGACCGCAGCCACCGCTGCTCTGGCCCTCACCACCGGCGCCGCCATGGCCGACGCCGTCAAGATCGGCATCGCGGCCGAGCCCTACCCGCCCTTTGCCGCGCCCGACGCCGCTGGCAACTGGACCGGTTGGGAGGTCGAGATCGCGAACGCCATCTGCGCCGCCGAAGAAATGGAATGCGAGATCACGCCGACCGGTTGGGACGGCATCATTCCCTCGCTGATGGGCGAGCAGATCGACGTCATCATGGCCTCGATGTCGATCACCGAGGACCGCGCCAAGAAAATTGACTTTTCCGATTATTATTACAAGACGCCCGCCGTCATCGTCACCGCCAAGGACTCGGGCATCACGCCTGATGCGGACGGCCTCAGCGGCAAAATCCTGGGCGTTCAAGCCTCGACCACCCACCAGGCCTATGCGAATGCGCATTTTGAGGATGTCGCCTCAGAAATCCGCGTTTACCAAACGCAGGACGAGGCCAATCAGGACCTGTATTCCGGTCGCATCGACGCCGTGCAGGCCGACAGCATCGCCATGGCCGACTTTATCGATAGCGATATCGGCGGCTGCTGCGAGATCGTCGGCCCCGTGGCGGATGATGCCGCAATCCTGGGCAACGGGGTGGGCGCTGGTGTGCGCAAAGGTGACGACGAACTGCGTGAAAAGCTGAACGCGGGCATCGCCAAGATTCTTGAAGACGGCACCCATGACGAGATCACCAAGAAGTACTTCTCGACCTCGATCTATAGCAATTAAGCGCGCGTCTTGGAGCAAACTCTAGAATTGCTTTCGCTATCGCCCCCCGGCTGGGGGGCGAACCTTCTGCGCGGTCTGGCCGCTTCGCTCCAGATCGCGCTGGGGGCCTTTGGCTTTGGCCTGATCATCGGGTTCTTTGGTGCGATGGGCAAACTTTATGGCAGCCCGTGGGTGCGTGACCTGCTGGAAGTCTACACGACCGTCGTGCGCGCCGTGCCCGAACTGGTCCTGATCCTCATTCTCTATTTCGTCGGCACCGATATCATAAATCAGATTGCCGCCGCCATGGGGCGCGGCCCCGTCGAAATCAGCGGAGTCGCCGCCGGCATCTGGGTGCTGGGCATCGTGCAGGGCGCCTATGCCACCGAAATTCTGCGCGGCGCGATCCGCGCCATTCCGCCCGGCCAGACCGAAGCTGCGCGCGCCTACGGGATGCCGCGCGCCATGTTGGCGTGGCGTGTAACAATCCCCGCGATGACCGCCTTTGCCATTCCCGGCATTGCCAACCTCTGGCTGATCGCAACCAAGGACACCGCCCTGCTGGCTGTCGTCGGATTCAGCGAGCTGACGCTGGAAACGCGGCAGGCCGCCCAGACGACGCGGGCCTATTTCACCTTCTTCCTCGCGGCAGGCTTTCTCTACCTGATGGTCACGCTCTTTTCTGGCGTCATATTCGGGCGGATCGAAAAATGGGCGCGGCGCGGACAACCCTCGCACAGGGCGTCATGATGCGCGCGATGTTGATCCCCCGCCGGCTGATCATGCTGGGCCTTTTCGCGGCCTTCGTGATCTGGTGCGCGCTAACGATGGATTGGAGTTGGCTGCCCCGCTACACGCCCCTGATGCTCAGCGGGTTGTGGGTCACAATCTGGCTGCTGGTCGTCACTTTGGTTCTGGGCTTTGCCCTCGCCGTGCCACTGGGCCTCGCCCAAGCGATCGGGCCATGGTATCTGGCCGCACCGGCGCGCACATTCTGCACAATCATTCGCGGCACGCCCTTGCTGCTGCAAATCTGGCTGCTCTATTACGGGCTTGGCTCGCTGTTTCCGCAATTCCCGTGGATACGCGAGTCCGAATTATGGCCCTATCTGAGGCAGGCATGGCCCTATGCGGTGCTGTCGCTGACACTCTCCTACGCGGGCTACGAGGGCGAGGTGATGCGCGGCGCGTTTGCATCGGTCAACAAGGGTCAAATTGAGGCCGCGCGCGCCTTCGGGATGCCAAAGTATAAGGTATTCTTTCGCATCTGGCTGCCTCAGGCAATCCGCCAGACGCTGCCCACGCTGGGCGGCGAGACGATCCTGCAACTCAAGGCAACACCGCTGGTCGCGACCATCACGATAGTCGAGCTTTACGCCGTCGCAGGGCGCGTGCGGCAGGACACGTTCATCGTTTACGAACCGCTGTTGCTGCTGGCAGCGGCCTATTTGGTGATCGCGGGGGTCATCACGCTGGGCTTTCGTTGGATCGAAGGGCGCGGGCCGCGCATGAGCCGCTAGGCACCGGGCGTCAGGGGCTTGAGCGCCGCGCGCTCATCGGGATCAAGCTGGGACAAAAGGCCCGTTTCCCATTCCAGATACCGGCGGGCGGCGTCCAGATTGTCGTCATGGCGGTCATGCACGAAAAAGAGGTGATCGATGCACTCCGCCTCGCTGGGATTGTCGGGCGTCTGCACGATCTTTAGCCCCGCAGCTTGCCAATCTTCGGGGCCCGATGCGACAGCTTTTATATCGTCATGGCCCTGCGCCATCAACTCTTGCCGCACCCCTTCGAGCAGCGCGGCATCCTGCCCGACAATGGTGATGGGGCCGCGCAGATCGGGCCGGTCGCGGTGCAGATGCGCACGGTTCGCCCAAACGGCGCCCTCGATATGCGAGGCGCGATAGTCCATCCCGTTGGACGCATCAAGAAGCGTGGCGCTATTGGCAATAAGTTTGCTCAAATCAGGACGGTCGGCAGTTGGCTGCGGCGCATTTTTCTCAGACAAGGCAGCCCCTCGCAGCACCCAGACCGAATGTCCCATACCCATCAGCCAGATCGCCGTCGTCGCCGCGCGCAGTCCAGTGTCGCAGCTCAGCACGATACGCGCACCGCGCACGGCCAGTTTTTCGTCCGTGGCCTGCACGAGTTGCCCACCGGGGGCAGAGGCAAAGCCGGGCGCGTGGCCCGCTCGATGCTCGGCCTCGGTGCGCACGTCAAAACGAAAAATCGTGCGCGTGTCGTCGCCCATCCAGCGTTGAATAGTCGCCATGTCCGCCAGTGGAATATCATAGCTTGCAATCAACTCCTGCGCCTTGGCTCGCGCAGCATTCAGGCCCTGCGGCGGCACTGGCGGCAACTCCCCCGCCTCCCTCCCGTGGTCCAACTCATACCCCGCCAGCCGCCAGCCTTGCGTGCCGTTGCGCAGCGCATGGACAGGGCCGGTCCACCCGGCAAGGCGCAGCGTTTCCGCCCCGATGATTGATCGGGTGCGCCCGGCACAATTCACCACGATGGGCGTGCCCGCCAGTGCCATCTGGCCCACGCGATAGCCCAGTTCTGCATTGGGGCAGGATTGCGCACCCGGGATCGACATCTTGGCAAACTCCGGCCCGCTGCGACCATCGAGGATCAGAAAATCGCCACCTGCGCCCTGCATCGCGTGCAGTTCTTCTGCGGATACGGAGGGCGTTTTTAACTGATGCTCCACCAGTTCGCCAAACGTCTTGGACGGCAGGTTCACCCCCTTGAACAGCGTATGCCCCGCCGCGCCCCAGCCGGGTGCGCCACCCTCCATCACATGCAGATCGCTATAGCCCATTTCAGTCAGGATTTCGGCCCCGCGATCCGCGATACCGTCTCCATCATCAACGAGGATACAGCGCACCGACCGGCGCGGCATCAGTCGGGGTGCATCCGCCTCAAGCCTGCTGAAGGGGATATTCACCGCAAAGAACGGATGCCCCTCACCGAATTGCCCGACCTCGCGCAAATCAATGAGGGCGAGTTCGCCGCCGTCCTTCAGCGCCGCGCGGGTGGCTGCGACAGTTATGCTAGCTGCACTCATTTCTTGGTCTTGGCGCCGATATCCATAATCTGGCATGTCCCGGCCTCAAGGTCATAACTGATGCGCCCGTCCAGCGATTCCAGCGGCTGACCGTAAAAATGCAGATGCCGGATCACCTCGGTCCCGTCGATCACCACGCTATGAATATCGTCGGGCATCATCGCCAGCGCATTGCCGGGGCGCAGGTCGACCTCCTCGCGCAGCTTGAGGTCAGCCTTGCCCTCGACCGAACCGTCGTCGACACGCTCGTAGACGGTATTTTGCTCGGCCCCCTCGACGGCGGCGATACAGGCAAAGACGGTGTGATTGTGCGGTGGGATCTTCTTGCCCGGCTGCATAACATTCAGATAGAGCGTCAGGCCAGTGTCAGGGTCGTGGGCGATAAAGAAACGGTTCTGCTTTTCCTCCGGCGTGGGCGCCGGGAAGTCGTCCTCGGCCCACAAATCCTGGCGCGCGGCGATATCCATCAATCGGTTCTTGATGCGGTCCAGACGGGGGCGATCCATCGGCCCCTCGGCGACGATCGCCTTGGCGTCGGCGATGAACTGCTGCGTGATGTCGTGGCGGTCCTGGGCATTGGCCATGTTTTGCTCCTTCGGGTTGGGCCTATGGGTCAGATGGGTCCGCGTAACCCGGTTTCAATCGGCGAACTCAGCGCGAACCGTGTCCGTATGTTCGCCCAGCGCCGGCACGGGGCCAAAATCGGGAACGGCGCCATCGACCACCGTGCCGGGGGCCAGCATCCGCACCGGGCCGGTCGGGCTGGCGACCTCGACAAAGCGGTTTTGTGGGTGGTTCGCCAAATCCTCCATCGTGCTGACGCGGCCATAGGCGATGCGCGCCGCCTCCAGCCGCTGGGTCATCTCATCACGCGGCACGTCAGCGAAAATGGGCCGCAGCACGTCGTCCAGCGCGGCACGGTTGGCAACCCGGTGCGAATTGGTGTCAAAGCGCTTATCGTCCGGCAGATCGGGCAAGCCGAGGATATTGGCGCAAAAAATGCGCCACTCCCGCTCGTTCTGGATGGAAAACAGCACATCCTTGCCGTCCGAGCCGGTATAGGCGCCGTAGGGCGCGATCGTGGGATGGTTCAGCCCGCTGCGCACCGGCTCCTTCCCGCCATAGACAAATTGCAGATAAGGCACGTTCATCCAGTCGGTCAGCGCATGAAACAGCGAGATCGACAGATGCCGCCCCTGCCCCGTAATGCCGCGCCCAATCAGCGCCTGAAGCACCGCCTGATAGGCCGTCATGCCCGCCGCGATATCGCAGACCGACACCCCCACGCGGGTCAGGCCGTCCTTTGTGCCGGTAATCTGCGACAGCCCGCTTTCGGCCTGCACCAGCAGATCATAGGCCTTAAGATCCTTGAGCGGCCCCTCTTCGCCATAGCCCGAGATGGCGACGGTAATCAGACGTGGATAGCGCTCGCGCAGCTCGGCCTGATCAAAGCCAAGGCGCGCAATCGCACCGGGCGCGAGGTTCTGGATGAACACATCGGCCTCTGCCAGCATCCGGCCCAACAACGCATGATCGTCCGCGTCGCGCAGATCGAGGCAAACCGATTCCTTGCCCCGGTTCAGCCAGACGAAATACGCGCTCTCGCCATGAACGAGGTGGTCGTAGGCACGGGCGAAATCGCCCTCGGGCCGCTCGATCTTGATGACGCGCGCGCCCGCCTCGGCAAGGCGGCCCGACACATAGGGGGCCGCGACGGCCTGCTCGACCGAGATCACCGTAAGACCTGCTAGATCACCTGTCATTCCGCCTTCGCTCCCTAAGTCCCGCTTTGCAATGATGCCTCATAGCGCAAATGCCCGGAAATAGTCACGGCCGGGGGGCGGTCATAGCCTTGGGCTATGACGTGGCGCGCCGGCACGGCTGGCCGGGGCTGGCGCAGCGCTGTAGGATTGCAGCGCACAGCCGGAGACTGCCATGCCTGCTCAGATGACCTTGCCGCCTTTTGTGCCCGTCGATCGCGGCAGGCAGTTGGCCGCATGAGCGACCGCATTACCCAAGCGCATCTGGTGGACAGCATCGCAGAGGCGCTGCAATACATCTCATACTATCACCCGCCAGATTTCATCACAGCCATGGCGGATGCCTATAATGCTGAGCAAAGCCCCTCGGCCAAGGCGGCCATCGCGCAGATTCTGATCAATTCGCGCATGTGCGCCACCGGCCACCGGCCAATCTGTCAGGATACCGGCGTCGCCAATGTCTTTGTCGAGGTCGGCGTCGAGGCGCGCACTGACTGGACGCGCCCAATGCAGGACATGATCGACGACGCCGTGCGGCGGGCATGGCTGCTGGAGACGAACCCGCTGCGGGCGTCGGTCGTGGTCGATCCGCTAGATACCCGCCGTAATAGCGGCGACAATACCCCCGCAATGGTGCAAACCGAATTGGTGGCGGGCAATTCCGTACATGTGACAGTGTCGTCCAAGGGCGGTGGGTCCGAGAACAAGACTCAGTTCGCCGTGCTGAACCCCTCGGCCAGCGTCGCGGATTGGGTAGTCGATCGCGTCGCGCAGATGGGCGCGGGATGGTGCCCGCCAGGCATATTGGGCATTGGCGTCGGCGGCAGCGTGGACAAGGCTATGGCGATGGCCAAGGCATCTCTGAACGAGGCGATAGACATCACCTATCTTCGCGCGCGCGGGCCGCAGAATCGCATCGAAGAGATGCGTTTGGATATCCTTGACCGCATCAACGCCTTGGGAATCGGCGCGCAGGGGCTCGGCGGCATCACCACCGCGCTGGATGTCAAGATCGCGACATTTCCGACCCATGCCGCGTCAATGCCAGTTGCCCTTATCCCGAATTGCGCGGCGACGCGGCATATCGACTTTATGCTTACAGGCGACGGCCCCGCGACGTTCGCCCCACCTGACCTGTCGCTCTGGCCCGAAATAGAGGGACAAGGCCCCATCGGCAGGCATATCTCACTGGATGATTTGACGGACGACGTGCTTGCCAGCTTGACGCCGGGTGAGACGCTGCTGCTGTCAGGCAAGCTTTATACTGGTCGCGACGCCGCGCATAAGCGCATGGTCGAAACCCTGCGCGCGGGGGGCGAATTGCCCGTCGATCTGAGGGATCGCGCGCTTTATTACGTTGGCCCCGTCGACGCGATCCCCGGCGAAGTGATCGGTCCCGCCGGCCCTACCACATCAACCCGCATGGACAAGTTCACCGAAGAAGTGCTGGCTGCTACCGGCCTAAAACTCATGATCGGCAAGGCCGAGCGCGGGGCCGAGGCGATCGACGCGATCCGCCGTCATGGTGCGGTCTATCTCATTGCCGTGGGCGGTGCGGCCTACCTCGTATCACAGGCGATCAAGGCCGCACGCGTCGTCGCGTATGGCGATCTGGGCATGGAGTCGATCCGCGAGTTCACAGTCGAGGATATGCCAGTGACAGTCGCCGTCGACACCAAAGGAAACTCCATCCACGAAACAGGCCCGCGCCAATGGGCACGGACCTGATTTTGACGGCAACAGCAAGGCGTCAGATGGTACGCCCGCCATCGACCTCCATCACCACGCCGGTGATGAAATCGGCATCGTCTGAGGCTAGATAAAGCACCGCATTCGCGATATCGCGCGCCTCGGACAAACGGCCCAGCGGCACGGTCGCGATGAACTTCTTGCGGTTTTCAGGCGTGTCGGGCATCCCCATAAACTGCTCCAAAAGGCCCGTTGCGCCCATCACGGGGGCCACGCAATTCACGCGGATCTTGTCGGGCGCCAACTCCACAGCCAGCGATTTGGTCATCAGGTTCACCGCGCCCTTGGACGAGTTGTACCATGTCAGGCCGGGGCGCGGACGGATACCCGCGACCGAGCCAATATTGATCATAACGCCACTGCCCTGCTCGCGCCACATCGGCACGCATGCCTTGGTCATATGAAAAATCGACAGCACGTTGACATCATAGATCTTGCGAAATGTCGCCTCGTCCGTCTCCATCAAGGGGCTGTTGGCGTTGGTCCAGCCCGCGTTGTTTACCACGATGTCCAGCCCGCCGAACTCCTCGGCAACCCGCGTGACCGCGTCGGCCACCTGCGCACCATCCGACACGTCGCAGCCAATCGCGATCGCTTTGTCACCAAGGCTATCAGCCACGGCGCGCGCACCCTCTTCGTTCAGATCCACGATGGCAACCTTCGCGCCTTCGGCCACGAACAATTCCGCGATCCCCTTGCCAAAGCCCGAGGCCGCGCCCGTCACCAGTGCCGTTTTACCCCTCAGTCGCATATGCGCCTCCTCAGTCATGCTTGTTGATGATCGTCTTGATCTGCGAGAATTCCAGCAGCGCGGCAAAACCCTTTTCGCGGCCATGCCCCGACTTACGAACGCCGCCGAAGGGCAATTCGATCCCGCCGCCCGCGCCGAATCCGTTAATATAGACCTGCCCGCCGCGCAGCGCCTTGGCGACACGATGCTGACGTCCGCCATCGCGGGTCCAGACCGAGGCCATCAGGCCATATTCGGTATCGTTGGCAATGCGGATCGCGTCCGCCTCATCCTTGAATTTCATGGCGCAGAGGACGGGGCCAAAGACCTCTTCCTGCCCAATTTTCGAGTGCGGATCGACGGGGCCAAAGAGCGCAGGCGCGACGTAATAGCCGCCGCCGGGGACGCCATCGCGCACCTTGCCGCGCGCGATCAGCGGCGCATCTGCGCCGTCGATATAGGCGTCGACCCGCATTTTCTGCTTGGCCGAGATCAGCGGACCCAGTTCAGCATCCTCGCCAGATTCCGACGCCTCGAGGGCCTCAAAACGCTCCTTTAGCGCCGTAATCACCTTGTCATAGACGCCGTCCTGAATCAGGATGCGACTCCCGGCCGAGCATGTCTGCCCGCCATTCGTAATGATGCCGCCCACAAGAAACGGCAGCGCGGCGTCGATATCGGCGTCGTCGAACACGATCTGGGGGGATTTGCCGCCCAGTTCCAGCGTGCAGGCGATGTAGTTTTTCGCCGCCGCGATCTGAATCATCTGGCCGACCTCGGGCGAGCCGGTGAAGGCGATGAAATCGACGCCCGGATGCTCGGACAGCGCCTTGCCCGCCACATCGCCGCGTCCCGTCACCACATTGATCGCGCCCAGAGGAAAGCCGACCTCGCCCGCCAGTTCCGCCAAACGCAAGCAGGCGAGGCAGGCATCCTCGGCGGGTTTCAGGACCGTCGCGTTGCCCATCGCCAGCGCCGGGGCCAGCGCGCGTCCGAACATCTGCGCGGGATAATTCCAAGGGATGATGCAGGCGATAACACCGTAGGGCTCGCGTACGACCTGGACGTTATAGCCTGCCATGAACGGGATCACCTCGCCGTGCACCTTGTCGGCAGCGCCGCCGTAGTATTCGAAATAGCGCGCGCAAGCGGCCATGTCGGCGCGCGCCTGTTTGATCGGCTTGCCGTTGTCGCGGGATTCCAGCTGCGCCAGCGGCTCGGCTTCTTCTAATATGCGCAGAGAGAATTTCTGCATCAGGCGGCCACGTTCGGCAGCGGTCAACCTGCCCCAGTCGCCCTCGTCAAACGCGGTGCGCGCGGCCTTGACGGCGGCGTCCACATCATCCGCCTGAGACGCAGCGATGGCGCTGAACACCTCGCCGTCGATGGGCGAGCGGACGTCCATTTCGTCGCCCGAGGTGGCAGGCACCCAATTGCCACCAATTAGATTAAGAGGCTTTGGCAAGGCAATGTTATCCCTTGACATTATGCTGTTTCCTTCTTGTCGTCGAGCGTGCCTTCGGCAACCGCGCCGCGCTCGATCACGAACGTCTTGCTGGCAAAGCCGCGCAGCAGGGCGGGGTTCGATTCGGTGATGATGAGAGTGACATTCTGGTCGCTATCGCGCAGATCGCGCAGCGCGTCGGCATAGCGTTTGGCCAGCGCCGGGGCGAGGCCCTGAAACGGCTCGTCCAGCATGATCAGCTTGGTGCCCAGCATCAGAGCACGACCCAGCGCCACCATCTTGCCCTGTCCGCCCGACACGTTCCCGGCTGGGCGATCGGCCATCTCGCGCAGCTCGGGCAGGATGTGGTAAACGCGGTCCAGCCGCTTTTGCGTGGTGGGCGCGTCCAACTTGGCCACCTGCGCGGGCAACAGGATATTCTCCTCGACCGTAAAGGCCGAGAAAAGGCGGCGATCCTCGGGCGCATAGCCGATACCGAGGCCCGGACGCTTGGCCGGGGCCATGCCCGATATGTCCTGCCCCTCGAACTGAATCTCGCCTGTGACGTTGGTAAATCCCATGACCGACCGTAGCAGCGTCGTCTTGCCCGCGCCATTGCGCCCAATCAGCGCAACCGTGCCAGATGCTGGAATAGTGAAATTCAAACCACGTAAAATGGGGATATTTCCGATCTTAGCATCACAATTGTGAAAGCTCAGCATCAGGCCACCTCTCCGATGACGTCGCGGATAACGTTCGGATCCTCTAGCACTTCTTGCGGGGTGCCGCGCATCATGATCTGGCCGCTGTCCCAGACGGCGACCTCGTCGGCGTATTTCTCGACGATGCCCATGTCATGCTCGACAAAGACGGCGGTGACGTCGGCCTCGGCCAGCGCCTTGACCAGTATTTCCATCACGTCGAACTTTTCCGAGCTGGCGACGCCCGATGTCGGCTCGTCCATCAGCAGCAGCTTGGGCTTGAGCGCCAGTGCCACGGCGATGTCGATCAGCTTGCGTTGGCCCTCGGACAGCTCGTCCACCTGCCGGTGCGCGACATCGGTGCAGTTTATCATCTCCAACAAGTGCATCATTTCCGAGCGTGCGCGAATGTCCTTGAGCGCGCGGATCGGGTTGCGCAGCCGGTCGCGGGCGGCAGCGGCAATCAGCAGATTTTCCAGCGCCGTATGCTCAGTAAACAGCTGCGGTATCTGGAACGCACGCGCGACGCCAAGGCGGGTGATAGCGCGCGGCGACATGGGGGTGACGTCGCGCCCCTCAAAATACACCTTGCCCTTTGCGGGTTTGATCCAGCCCGTGCAGATATTCAGAAACGTCGTCTTGCCCGCGCCGTTCGGCCCGATGATGGCAAGGTTTTTACCCGCATCGATCTGCAGCGTCACGTTGTCAGCGGCGACAACCCCACCAAAGCGGATTTCCAGCCCCTTGGTTTCCAGCAGATGGGTCATTCGCCCTCCTCCTTCTTGCCAGCGATGCGGTCCATGGCGCTATTATAGATGCCTGCGATGCCACCCGGCGCAAAGAGGATGATGATCAGCAGGAACACGCCCAACACCATCTGCCATACATCCCCGGCAAAGGCCGACGCGTAAGTGCGCACGATCTCGTAGATGGCCGCGCCTACCAGCGCGCCCGGCACCGATCCGGCACCGCCCAAGACGGCAATGAACACCATTTCGCCCGAGCGGACCCAATAGGCGTATTCAGGCGTCACGACGCCCTGCACCAGCCCCATGAGGATGCCGCCGGTGCCGCAGAGCAGCGCCGATAGCACGTATCCGTTCAGCATGACCCTCTGGGGCGACATGCCCAAGTATTGCAGGCGAGTCTCGTTCGTCTTGATCGTGCGAAACAGTTGCCCCACGGGCGAATCCAGCCAGCGCATCGAAAACCAACCAAGGCCCAGCGCCAGTACCAGCGCGAGGTAGAAAATGACCAGCTCGTAAGCGCCCCGCTCAAGCTCCATCCACAGGACAGTGGGGCGCGGCAGGCGCATGCCATCGGCACCGCCGGTATAGTGATAGAATTTCTCGAGGATCGACCAGAAGATCATCGAAAACGCGAGGTTCAGCATCGCAAAAAAGATGAAGCGGTAGCGCGCCACAAAAAGACCAACGACGAGGCCTGAAAGGACTGCGGCGACGAGGCCGAGGATCAGCACGATCACCAGATCGGCCCCCGGCATCAGCATCAGGGTAAACGCGCCGCCATAAGCCGCGATGGCGAAAAACAGCGCGTGACCAAAGGACACCTGCCCGCTGCGCAAGAGGACGGTGACGCCCATGACGGCGATCCCCTTGGCCAGCGCCAGCGTCAGCAGCACCTGCAGCGTCGGCGCGGCGAAGGGGACCAGCGCCAGCAGGATCAGCAGAATGGCGGGGATTATGATGCGTGTCGACATCCGCGCCCCCTCAAATCTTGCGCGCCGAGGGGCTGCCAAACAGGCCCTCTGGACGCACCAGTAGCACGGCAACCATGATGACATAAGGCACGAGCACCTGCGTTTCGGGCCAGACATAGACGGCAAAGGATCGACCCAGACCGATCAGCAGCGCGGTCAGCGCCGCGCCCTCGATCTGGCCCAATCCGGCGGTCGCGACCACGGCAAACGACAGCACGATCATGTCCGCTCCGATGCCCGGCAGGATCGACGTGGTCGGCGAGGCCAGCGCGCCGCCAAGGCCCGCGAGGCCAGCGCCGACGATGAATGTCAGCAGGAACACCTTGTCGGCGTCGATGCCGATGGCTTGCGCCGCTTCGCGATCCTCAGTCGTGGCGAGGATCAGTTTGCCCGCCACCGTGCGGCGCAGAAAATAGCGCAGGCCGACCAGCAGCGCGACCGCGACGATGGGCAGGAGGATCAGCTGATAGACTGTGTAATTGACCGAAAACACGCGCACCGTTCCCATCAGTTGCAACGCGGCGGACTGAAATATCGGCTGCGTGCCCCAGATCAGGCGCTGAACGTCCTCTAGGATCATGAAGATTGCGAAGGTGACCAGCAATTGCAGCACTTCGGGCTTGTGATAGATGCGGCGCAGCAGCAGCCATTCCAGCGGACCACCCAGCAACGCGCCGATCAGCACGGCCGAGACCAGCATCGTGGGAAAGGCAAAGATCGGCGGTAATCCGGCGGATATGATGAAGGTCGTCAGCGAGGCCGTGAGGTAGGCCCCCATGGCATAGAGCGAGCCGTGCGCGACGTTCAGGATGCGCATCACGCCGAATATGAGTGTCAGACCGACGGCAACGATAAACACGAGGGCCGCGTAGGCGATTCCGTCGAACAAAGCGAGCAGGAACAAGGTCAGGTTCATATGGGTCCAGACTGTTTCATGGCGGCGTCATGATGGCATCGGATCACTCTGGCGCATCCTGCCGGAGCCCGCCAGCCGAGGGCGCGAACGGGGCCTCAAACAGCGAGGCCCCGTAGCAATTTTCGCAGTGCGATCAATTCTCGTAGCTGTCGACTGTCAGGCCGTCGGCCCAGCCCGGCTGAAGCGTACCGACCCATGCGACCGATTCCTCACCAACCGGTGTGGTCAGCTCGCCGCCGTCAAAGATCATCATGTTCTCCAGCGTGGCAAAGGGTAGATCGCCTGCCTGCACGGAGGTGCCCATCATCTGCGCCTCGATGCCCTGATGGTCCTCGCGGATGGTCACCGGACGTCCCAGACCCTGAAATTCCAGCCCCTCGAAGGCTGCGATCACCTCATCCTCATTCGGCCATTCGCCACCTTTTGCCTCGGCGGCCTTGTCGTAGGCGGCTTGCAGCGCTGCGAGGCCTTGGCTCATGTGAAACACCGGATAGATTGCCTTGGCGCCGGTTTTCTCTTCGAATTTGGCCATGAACGCCTTGAAGTCTTCGTCATCGCGCCGCTCGGGGTGGTTCCAGTAGTGATCGCCGCGCGCGCCGACGATGTGACCGGCTGGCAGGCTGCTGCCCAGGCGCTCAAGCGAGCTTTCGGCAAGCGGCAGAACGAAGGTCGATACGTTTGTCAGCCCACGCTGGTTGGCCTGTTGCACGAAGGTGTCCAGATCGCCGCCCCATGACGTCGACAGGATGATATCTGGCTGAAGCGCCTGAAGGCGCGAGATTTCAGTTGAATAGTCGGGCGAGCCGAATTTCGGGAAAAACTCACCGACGACCTCGACATCGGGGCGCAATGCGCCCAGCGCCGTGCGAAAGATATCCCAGCTGTCACGGCCCCAGGCATAGTCCTGATTGACGACGGCAATGGTCTTGAAGTCGGGCTTGACCTTCAGCAGATAGGCGACGGCGGCCAGCATTTCGGTGGTGGCGTTCGCTTGGCTGCGAAAGACGTATTTATAGCTGTCTTCCTCAAAAATCTTTTGCGTGCTGCAATCCCACATGATGTTCAGCACTTGCAGATCTTCGGCCAGCGGCGCGATGGTCTTGCAATTGCCCGACGAAATCGACGCCAGCATCGCATCGGCGCCATTTTCAACCAGTCGGCGGTATTCGGTTGTCAGCGTCTCGGTGCCGGCACCCTCGTCGATAAAGGTCAACTCGACCGGCACGCCCTGAATGCCGCCATTGGCGTTGATATCCTCGACCATGATCTCGGCTGCGTCCTTGGCGGGCACGCCAAACACAGAGGCCGGGCCGGTCAGGAACGCTGTCACGCCGACCTTTAGCGCATCGGGCTTGTCCTGCGCAAAGGCGGCCAGCGGCATCGCGACGCACGCGGCAGTTGCCATCAGTAGCTTTTTCATTGTGGTCTCTCCCCATTTTTCGATTTTTATCCGTGCCGCTCCGGGGCGGCCCGATATGCGATCAGCGGATCGCAATCGGATTGATGATCATCTGCACGGTGCCCTTGATGCGGGCATGGCCCAGAACGAACAGAAATTCGTGAACGCCGTCGTGCGCCAACTCGCGTGTGTCCATGTTCTCAAGGATATAGATGCCATTTTCGGGCTGAAGAATCTGGTGCGCGCGGAACGCCTGACCTTCCACTTCGGCGGGAACAACCTCCAGACCCCAGGTGTCGGCACCCACGGCCATCACGCCCAGCGAGGCGAGGTATTCGGCCCCACTGACGCCCAGCCCCGGCTCGGTTGCGCCGAATTTCTCGGGGTCGGCATCGTCGCCGTCCAGCAGGTTCATCCAGTTGGAATTGAACAGCACGACATCACCCTCACCCAAGGTCACACCTTGGGCGTCGGCGGCGGCTTTGATATCCTCTTCTGTGTAGGCGCGACCGCTTTCGACCATATCGACGCCGTAGAACTTGGCCATGTCCAGCATTACGCCGCGCCCGACGAGGCCGGGTAGATTGTGCAGTCCCAGCTTGCTAAGGCCAGCAGCGCCAGCGAATTCGTCGTCGGTATGGCCGTTGTAATAGACGTGATCGACCCCCGCATGACCCAGACCGTCGATCTGCGGACCAATGCCCAGCCAGCCCATAAATATGTCGTCGTTATAGGTAAACGCGTTATCGCCCAGCCCGCTGGTCGAAACCTGATTGGGTTGCAGCACCGTCACCGAAAGGGTGCGTGGCGGAAAGGCCGGCGTATCGCTGCCAACGATCATTCCGAGGCTGTAAACCTTGCCTTCGGTGACCAGACCGGCGGCGGATTTCACACGTTCGGGCGTCATTGTATTGGCGGCGCCGATCTCGTCTTCGGGGCCCCATTTGGATGTCGCCCAGTCCGGCTTGGCCATCTCGTCGGCGGCAGCAGTGGTTGCAAGGCAGGCGGCAAATGCCGCGATGGCAGCAGTCCGTGCAGTGCGCATCACAAATCCTCCCAAAGTTATGATAACATGAGCATAGTCCCGATCTAAACTACGCGACCAATAGTTTGTGCCTCGCTCAATCATAGCCATCGCCTATACCTCGTGGAGCGTCCGGCGCTTTTGCAATAAGCATGAGACAGGCAAGAGTAGTCTGGCCCGGCACCGTTAATTCACCGGGTACGTCAAGGGAGAGAGTATATGAAAATCACCGCTGCTGTACTGATGCGCGATGGAATCACATCGGATTTCGCCAAGGAAGCCCCGCTGGAGCTGCGCGAACTGGACCTAGCCGAGCCCGGACGTGGCGAGGTCCTGATCCGTATCGGCGCCGCCGGAGTCTGTCATTCCGATCTGTCGGTGATCAACGGCACCCGCCCCCGCCCCTTGCCGATGGCACTGGGGCATGAGGCATCCGGCCACGTCGAAGAGGTCGGGACCGGCGTGGACGACCTAAAGCCGGGCGATCATGTCGTGTGCATATTCGCCCCCGGTTGCGGTGCCTGCACGCCCTGCGCCGAGGGCCGCCCAGCGCTGTGTGAGCGTGCGGCCAAGCATCACGGCGTGGGCGAGTTGATGACGGGTCACCGCCGTCTGACAATGGACGGCCAGCCGGTCAATCATCATGTCGGTGTGTCGGCGTTTGCCACCCATGCGGTCTTGGACCGCCGCTCGCTGGTCAAGGTCGATCATGACCTGCCCACTCACGTATCGGCCTTGTTTTCCTGCGCGATGCTGACCGGCGCGGGTGCGGTGTTCAACACCGCGCGCATACAACCCGGCCAGACGGTCGCCGTAATCGGCCTTGGCGGTGTGGGCCTATCGGCGGTCCTTGGCGCGGCGGCTGCGGGGGCCGGGCGTGTCATCGCCATTGACCCGTTCGAGTCAAAAATGGAGGCCGCGCGCACCATGGGTGCGACCGACCTCATCAAGGCGGACGAGCATACAATCGAGGCCGTGCGCGATCTGACCGGCGGCGGCGTCGACTGCGCGATCGAGATGGCGGGCTCGGTCAAGGCGCTGGAAACGGCATATGAAATCACCCGCCGTGGTGGCCTGACCGTCACTGCAGGTCTGCCCCACCCCGATCAGCGCATGTCCCTGCCCGCGCTGAAACTGGTCGCCGAAGAGCGCACATTGAAGGGCAGCTACATCGGTTCCTGTGTCCCACGGCGCGACCTTCCGCGCATGTTCTCACTTTATGAGCAGGGCAAGTTGCCGGTCGAGAAAATGCTGAGCCATCGCATCAAGCTGGATGAGATCAACGTCGCCATGGACCGGCTGAACGATGGCACTGCCATCCGCCAGATCGTCGATTTCGGCTAGGCCCCGCGCTTGACAATCCATAGGCGGGCCTTCTAGCTGAGGCACCCCTTACACAGGTCAGCCTATGGACATCCGCCAGCTGCGTTACTTTATCGCCATCGCCGAGTCGCCGTCATTGTCGGCGGCGGCCAGCACGCTGGGCGTGGCGCAGCCGTCGCTGTCGCAGAACGTCGTGCGGATGGAGGAAGAGCTGGGCGTGCGTCTGGTCGAGCGTAGTCCGCGCGGCACGGTTCTGACCGATGACGGCACGCTGTTACTGCGTCACGCGCGCAATGTCTGCGCCGCGTTCGAGCAGTGTCTGGACGAGATGCGCGAGGCGGGCGGCGCGCTGCGCGGCAAGATCAGCTTTGGCATCCCGCCCTCCGCGTCAATGGTGATGTCGGTGCCCTTGGCCGAGACGGTACGCGTTGAATTCCCCGATCTGCGGCTGCGCGCCATCGAGGCGATGAGCGGCTACATCAAGACGTGGATCGACGACGGCACGGTCGATATCGGCATTATCTACGATCTGCAAAAGGCTGACCATTTTCGCACAGTCCACGTTCTGAACGAGCGGCTGTTTTTCTTTTCCGCGCCGGATGCCTGGCCGCTGGACACGCCCCCCGGCACCCCGGTGCGTCTGCGCGATCTTCAACAGCTGGAGCTGATCCTGCCCAGCCCGTCGCATGGGCTGCGCAAGACGATCGAGGGATACGCCCAGCCGCGTGGCGTGCATCTGAACGTCACCATCGAAATGGACGCGATGACCCAGATCAAGGAACTGGTGGCGCGCGGATCGGGCTATGCCATATTCGCCCCCGCTGCGGCGCGCGATTTCGTTGCGCGCGGCGATCTGGTTAACGCGCCGATTACCGATCCCGACATGGTGCGCCCCGTCTATCTGGCCACCAATCCTGCCCGCAAAAGCAGCCGCTCCTGCCACGCCATCGCACAGGTCACGCTGGACGTCGCGCGCGATCTGGTCCAGCGCGGCATCTGGGAGGGCGAGCTAGAGGCATAGCGCGCGCCAATGGCCGTCAATGCCCGCGGCTATTGGCCCGCGCCCGGCGTTACTGCAAGTATCACGCAAACCGAAAACGCGAGGCGAACCGATGACATCCTTTCATCCGACTGCGGATTACGGCGACATTCGCGAAGGCGTCGCAAAGGTCTGCGCCGAATTCCCGGGCGAATACTGGCGCGATCTGGACGCGCGCCGCGCCTACCCGGCGGAGTTCGTTCAGGCGCTGATCCGCGAGGGATATCTGGGGGCGATGATCCCCGAGGAATACGGCGGCTCGGGACTTAGCCTTACCGCCGGGGCTGTTATCCTTGAGGAAATCCACCGAAACGGCGGCAACGCCGCCGCCTGCCACGCGCAGATGTACACGATGGGCACGGTCCTGCGCCACGGCAGCGACGCGCAAAAGCAGGCCTACTTGCCCGGCATCGCCAACGGCTCCCTGCGCCTTCAGGCTTTTGGAGTGACCGAACCGACCAGCGGCACCGATACGTTGGCGCTGAAAACGACCGCCAAGCGCGACGGTGATGATTATATCGTCAATGGGCAGAAAATCTGGATTTCCCGCGCCGAACATTCCGACCTCATGATCCTGCTGGCCCGCACGACCCCCCGCGATCAGGCCAAATCGAAAACCGACGGGTTGTCGGTGTTCCTGATCGATCTGCGCGAACTGGTCGGCAACGGCGTCGAAATCCGCCCCATCCGCACCATGATCAACCACGCCACGACCGAGATCTTTTTCGAGAACGCGCGCATCCCCGCCTCCAGCCTGATCGGCGAGGAGGGCAAAGGGTTTCGCTATATCCTGTCGGGCATGAATTCCGAGCGTATTTTGATCGCCGCCGAATGTATCGGCGATGCCAAGTGGTTCCTGAAAAAGGGGTCGGACTATGCGCGCGAGCGCGTCGTCTTTGGCAAGCCGATCGGCGCCAATCAGGGCGTTCAATTCCCGCTGGCGCGGGCTCATGCGCATATGATGGCGGCCGAGGCAATCGTCTATCGCGCCGCCGCAATGTATGATTCCGGCGAAAATCCCGGTGTCGAGGCCAACACCGCCAAGATGCTGGCCGCCGACGCCAGCTGGGAGGCCGCCGAGGCGTGCCTGCAAACACATGGCGGCTTCGGCTTTGCCGAGGAATACGACGTCGAGCGTAAATTCCGCGAGGCGCGCCTCTATCAGGTGGCGCCGATATCGACCAATCTGATCCTCTGCTTTATCGCCGAGCGGGTTTTAGGCCTGCCCAAATCCTATGGCACGACATGACCGACCGCACCCGCTCCAGCGACTTTGCCGATTGGATCGGGCGCAGCACGACCCGCGAGGATCACGTGCCCGAGCGCCTTTTGCGCCAATTCCGCGCGACGCTGGACGGCACGCTGGCACCGCTGGACGTGCCGCCCGGCGTCGAGTTTTGCCTTGCCCCGGATATCTGCGCGCCGGACCTCTTGGGCCGCGACGGACATCCGCGCACTGGCCTCTTTCTACCCGATCTGCCCCTGCCGCGTCGCATGTGGGCAGGGGGACGGATTGAGCGGATCGCACCGCTCGCCCCCGACGATGCCGTCACACGCACCTCCACAATCGAGGATGTGACGTTCAAAACCGGGCGCAGCGGCCAACTGGGCTTTGTCGCCGTGCGCCACCTCTATTCAGTTGCGGGCGAGCCTCGCATCGACGAACGGCAGGATATCGTCTATCGCGAGGATCCGGCGCCAGACGCCCCCTCGCCGCAATATCCGCAGGCCAGCCCTTGGCCAGATGCCGAAGGGTGGGAGGTGACGCCGAACAGCACGCTGCTGTTTCGCTATTCCGCCCTTACCTTCAACGGACACCGCATTCATTACGATGCACCCTACGCCACCGAGGTCGAGGGGTATAGCGGGTTGGTCGTGCATGGCCCGCTTCAAGCGATCTGGATGCAGAACCTGGCCGCGACGCTTTTCGGCGCGCCGCCCGCCGGGTTCGACTATCGCGGCACGGCCCCACTGATCTGCGGCGAATCGGTACGGGTCGAGGCGGCGGTGACGCCCGAAGGGGCCGACCTGCGCGTGCGCCGGCTATCGGACGACGTTGTCACGATGCAAGGCCGCGCCTCGCGTGGGTGAAGCGCGCACGTCAGCGCCAATCCGACGAGCGCGCAAATCTCTTTTGCGAATGATTATCATTTAGCTTGAATCTTGCGAGTGCTTCGCATCTACACTATGTCACCTTCAATCTAACCGAGGCTGACAATGACAGGATTTTTCCGCGCATCTACGGTTGCCGCTCTGGCGATGACCACCGCGCTGTGCGCCCCCGGCGCATTTGCCGATAACGATGCGCCAATGAAGGTCGTCACCACCTTCACCATCCTGCAGGACATGGCCCAGAACGTCGCCGGAGACGCCGCCGAAGTGGTGTCCATCACCAAGCCGGGGGCCGAGATTCATGGTTACGATCCAACGCCGCAGGACATCGTGCGCGCCTCCGGCGCCGATTTAATCCTCTACAACGGCCTCAACCTCGAGCTGTGGTTTGAGCAGTTTCTGGTCAATCTGGGCGATATTCCCTCGGCCACGCTGACAGACGGCATCGAAGCGATCTCGATCTCGTCCGGCTCTTACGAGGGCAAGGCGAACCCGCATGCCTGGATGGGCGTCGATAACGCACTGATCTATATCGACAACATAGCCGCAGCCTTTGCCGAGCATGACCCAGACAACGCACACATCTACAAAGCCAACGCCGACGCTTACAAACAGCAGATCACCGATGAGATGCGCCCCCTGCGCGAGCGCGTGGCCCAGATTCCCCAAGAGGACCGCTGGCTGGTCACCTGTGAGGGCGCGTTCAGCTACCTTGCTCGTGATTTCGGCATGAAAGAGCTCTATCTGTGGCCGATGAACGCCGATCAGGTCGGCACGCCCCAACAGGTGCGCAAGGTCATCGACGGCGTGCGCGACAACGACATTCCGGTCGTCTTTTGCGAGAGTACGGTCAACACCGACCCGGCCAAGCAGGTCGCGCGCGAGACCGGCGCAGAATATGGCGGTGAGCTATATGTCGACAGCCTGAGCGAGGCAGACGGCCCGGTGCCGACCTATCTTGACCTGTTGCGCGTCGATGCCGAGACGATCGCAAACGCCCTGGCACCGAACGCCCAGTAGGGCGCCGGGCGCGATCCATGACCCCGAACGGTCGCACGCCACCCCGGCCTGCGGCGGCATCCATCCCCGCCGATGCGCGGCACCAGACCGAGGATATCCCAGATGCTGGACCAGACACTGCCTAACACGCACGACACCAGCGAGGGTGGGCCTGCAGGCGGCATCATGGCCAAGGATGTCACGGTAACCTACCGCAACGGACTTACTGCCCTGCGAAATGCCACATTCGAGATACCGCGCGGCACGATCACCGGACTGGTCGGGGTCAACGGCGCGGGGAAATCTACGCTGTTCAAGGCGATCATGGGGTTCGTCCCCGCCGCCAGCGGCGAAATCCGCCTGTTGGGCAAATCCGTCAAAGAGGCGCTGGCCGCCAATCTGGTGGCCTATGTGCCCCAATCCGAAGAGGTCGACTGGGCCTTTCCGGTGCTGGTCGAGGACGTGGTGATGATGGGTCGCTATGGCCACATGGGCTTCCTGCGCCGCCCCCGCGCCGCCGATCACGAGGCAGTCAGCGAGGCGCTGGCCCGTGTGGGAATGAGCGATTATCGCAAGCGTCAGATCGGCGAACTGTCTGGTGGTCAGCGCAAGCGCGTGTTCCTCGCCCGATCCCTCGCACAGGATGGTCAGGTGATCCTGCTGGACGAGCCGTTCACCGGCGTCGACGTCAAAACCGAAGAGCAGATCGTCGCCCTGCTGCGCGAATTGCGCGATGAGGGTCGCGTGATGCTGGTATCCACCCACAACCTCGGTTCGGTTCCTGAATTCTGCGACCGCACAGTGCTGGTCAAGGGCACGGTCCTAGCCTTCGGGCCGACCGACGAGGTGTTCACCCGCGAGAACCTAGAAGAGGCGTTCGGCGGTGTGCTGCGTCACTTTACTCTTGGCGGGGACGAGCTGCACGACGACGACGATCCGCGCGAGTTGCGCATCATCACCGATGATGAGCGCCCGTTCGTGCATTACGGCGAGCGGCGCAAGAAATCCACCGTAGCCAAGCCGGACGGTTCCAAATGATCGACCTCCTGCTAGAGCCATTTTCCTATAGCTACATGTTCAACGCAATGTGGGTATCGGCGCTGACAGGCGGTGTTTGTGCATTCCTGTCATGCTACCTCATGCTCAAGGGCTGGTCGCTGATCGGCGACGCGCTCAGCCATTCGGTCGTACCCGGAGTTGCCGGGGCCTACATGCTGGGCCTGCCCTTTGCGCTGGGGGCGTTCATCGCTGGCGGGCTGGCGGCAGGTGCAATGCTGTTCCTGTCTGGTCGTTCGGGCCTGAAAATCGACGTGATCATCGGCATCATATTCACGTCTTTCTTCGGAATCGGCCTCTTCATGATGTCGCTGTCGCCGATGTCGGTCAGTATCCAGACCATCATAATGGGCAACATTCTGGCCATTACGCCTGAGGATACGTTGCAGCTGGCGATCATCGGGTTCGTGGCGCTGGCCGTGCTGCTTGCCAAATGGAAGGACCTGATGGTCGTCTTCTTTGACGAAAACCACGCTCGCACCATCGGCCTGCGCCCCGACCTGCTAAAGCTTGTCTTCTTTGCCCTGCTGTCGGCTGCCGTCGTCGCGGCGATGATCACCGTCGGCGCATTCCTCGTGATCGCGCTAGTCGTGACGCCGGGGGCAACGGCCTATCTGCTATGTGACCGCTTTCCGCGCCTGATCGTGGTGTCGGTGGCAATCGGCACGATCACCAGCTTTGTAGGGGCCTATGCCAGCTACTTCCTTGACGGTGCCACCGGCGGCATCATCGTGGCACTGCAAACGGCGATCTTCCTTCTTGCCTTCTTTTTCGCGCCCAAACACGGAATGGTGGCCGCGCGGCGCAGGGCTGTCGCTGCCTTGACCGACGCACCCGCGCCAGCGCAGGGGGCAAGGACATGATCGACACACTCCTTCTGCCCTTTCAGTTCCCGTTCATGCAGAACGCGTTCTGGATCGCGCTTATGGTCGCGCCACCGACGGCGCTGCTGTCGTGCTTTCTGGTGCTCAAGGGGTGGGCGTTGATGGGCGATGCGGTCAGCCACGCCACCCTGCCGGGCATCGTGCTGGCATGGATGCTGGGCCTGCCGCTGATCGTCGGCGCGTTCGCGGCGGGGATGACCTGCGCGCTGCTAACCGGGTATCTGTCTCATAACAGCCGGGTCAAGCAGGACACGGTGATGGGCGTCGTCTTCTCGGGCATGTTCGGCATAGGCATCATCATGTACACGTCGATCCACACGAACGAGCATCTCGACCACATCCTCTTTGGCAACATGCTGGGCGTCGGGGTCAAGGATCTGTGGACGTCGGGCCTTATCGCCATCGCGGTGTCGGGCCTGCTGGCCCTCAAATGGCGCGACCTGCTGCTACACGCCTTCGATCCAGCACAGGCGCAGGCATCGGGCCTCAGAACGAACCTGCTGCATTATGGCCTGCTGTCTGCGCTGTCGTTGACCATCGTGGCGACGCTCAGCTCGGTCGGCCTGATTCTGGCCGTTGCCCTTCTGGTCACGCCCGGCGCTATCGCATTCCTCACGGTGCGCAGCTTTGGCCGGATGCTATGGGTGTCGGTGCTGGTCTGTGCCGCGTCGATGCTGGGTGGCACCTATGTCAGCTTTTTCCTTGATTCGGCCCCCGCCGCGACAATCGTGCTGGTCCTGACGGCGATCTTCGTACTGGCGTTTCTGCGCCGCCTGTCGATCACGCGCCGCACGTCTCGGATGGCCGCGCAAGGGGGCTGAGGGCACGCACACAGCGACCAAACAGAGCTATTTCAGTCAAGAAAGAACACTGCTCCCGCACTTTCATTGTTCTTGAAAGTACTCAAATGCAGTCGCTCACAACCAACTAGACGCTTAGTCGAACGTGCCCGCCACCCGGCCCAGCAGCATAAAGGCCCGCGCGGTCCGAGTATCCGACAAATCAGAGATGTCGCTGTCGCTTGCTTCGTCGGCAAAGCTGCTGAACATCTGATCGAATCGGCGCAGGAAATGATGCGCAGCGTCGCGAAAGATCGGATCGCTCTTCATTCGCGCCGCTGCCAGCGCAAGGGACGAGCGATCGCGAATACCGCCCAGCGCCGCGATGGCGCGGCCACGCGCGCCTCCGGCAAAGCTACGCCAGATTTCAGGGCGGGCCATGTCAGGGCGCAGATCGTCCATGTAGATTCCGTCCTGGCTGAGCAGGGTCAGCACATCCTGCGCCGCTTGAATCAGCTGCGCGGTCGACCGATCCTTTAGCGCGCGGCGTAGCGCGGCAAAGCCCAGCTTGTCCTCGGCGGTTTCGGGAAAGTTCAGCGCACGGATAAAATCTGCGCGCTCCAGCGGCGGGCGTATCTCTTCGGCGGGGGTGCCCAGCGGCAGCGCAACCTGCGCATCGTCGTCCGGCGCAAGCTGCGCTGGCCCGGGCGCCGTCGCATGGGGCGGCAGCACCGACGGCAGCGGGCGACTGGACGAAAATGTGGCCAGCGCCGTTTCGGTTTTGCGCTGCGCCGCCGCAATCTCGTCCAGCTTGCGCGCGACGGAATTCTGCCCGCCACCCGGCGCGACCAGTGCCTGACTCTGAGTCAAGTAGGACTTGCGGATCGCGTCAATGGCTGCATGCAGGCGCGCGCTTTCTTCTCGCATGACGCGCGCTGTGCGCGCCGCGGTGGCCGCGACCCAGATCATCGCTACGGGAAGGAAAATCACCAGCGCGGTGATCAGGAAGCCCAGCGCGCCGTCTGAGCTGCCGAGGCCGAACACCGCAAAGACGACCGCGCCCAGCACCAGCCACAGCACCGACAGAACGAGCGCCGCGACCTCGGTGCCTGACAGGCGCAGCTGCGCAACATTCGCAGCCTTGCCAGTCGCAGTCTTGGCTGTCGCGATCCTGCCAGCGGGGCTGTTGGAAGTGGGCATCAAAGGGGCGCCTTAATCAAATATACTGGATCTTGAGCACTTCGTAGGCGCGATCGCCGCCGGGGGTGCGCACCTCGACGCTATCACCCTCATCCTTGCCGATCAGGGCGCGGGCGATGGGCGATTTGATGTTGAGCAGGCCCTTTTCGATATTCGCCTCATGCTCGCCCACGATCTGCCAAGTCTTTTCTTCGTCGGTATCCTCGTCGACCAGCGTGACGGTCGCGCCGAACTTGATCGTACCCGACAGCTTCTTTGGGTCGATCACTTCGGCGAGGCCCAGCGCGCCTTCCAGCTCCTTGACGCGCCCCTCGATAAAGCTCTGCTTTTCGCGGGCCGAATGGTATTCGGCATTCTCGGACAGATCGCCATGCTCGCGCGCCTCGGCGATGGCACGGATGATCGCCGGCCGCTCGACCGATTTAAGCTGTTTCAGCTCGGCGCCCAGTGCGTCATTGCCCGCGCGTGTCATTGGAAACTTTTCCATGGTATTCCCTCAATCGGCAAAGCGGCCCCTGCCGCGCTGGCCGTCTTTTGTCTGTTCATTCGCTCCAAGGATGACCCCAGCGCGCGCGGCTTTGCAATAGGCCATCCGCTATGCGCGCGCAATCGCGCAGCACCAGCGGCGAAAAGTCGTTTTGCACTATGCGCCGCGTCGTGTTTGAATTGACGCACCCCTGCGCGGCGCGCTAGGCACATGCGCAAATAAGCTGCCCCGCTGTGGCCGCAATCGAAAGGAAATTCGGATGTCCGACTCGGCACGCGAGACGATGGAATATGACGTTGTAATCGTAGGCGCTGGCCCCGCTGGTCTTAGCGCCGCGATCCGGCTCAAGCAGATGGACGCGGAACTGGACGTCGTCGTGTTGGAAAAGGGCAGCGAAGTGGGCGCGCATATCCTGTCGGGCGCAGTGCTGGATCCTGTCGGACTAAACCGCCTCATCCCCGACTGGAAGGAAAAGGGCGCGCCGCTGACCGTGCCGGTCAAGGACGACAACTTTTATCTGCTGGGCGAAGGCGGCAAGCTCCGCATCCCGAATTTCCCCATGCCCAAGCTGATGAGCAACCACGGCAATTACATCGTTTCGATGGGAAATGTCTGTCGCTGGATGGCCGAACAGGCCGAGGAACTGGGCGTCGAAGTCTTTCCCGGTATGTCCTGTTCTGAGCTGGTTTACGCCGAGGACGGCAGCATCAAGGGCGTCGTCGCCGGTGAATTCGGGCGTAATCCTGACGGCAGCGAGGGGCCGAATTACGAACCGGGTATGGAGCTGCACGGCAAATACGTATTCCTCGGTGAGGGTGTGCGCGGCTCGCTGGCCAAGCAGGTGATGCAAAAGTTCGACCTGTCCAAGGGGCACGATCCGCAGAAATTCGGCCTCGGCATGAAGGAAATCTGGGAGATCGATCCCGAAAAGCACCGCGAAGGCAGCGTCACTCACACGATGGGCTGGCCGCTGGGCAAGAATGCCGGGGGCGGATCGTTTATTTATCACCTTGATAACAATCAGGTCTATGTCGGATTCGTTGTTCATCTGAACTACAAGAATCCCTACCTCTACCCCTACATGGAATTCCAGCGGTTCAAGCATCACCCGATGGTCGCCGAACTGCTCCAAGGCGGCAAGCGGGTGGCATATGGCGCGCGCGCGATCAGCGAAGGCGGCTGGCAGTCGATGCCGAAAATGGTCGCGCCGGGCGTCGCGCTGCTGGGCTGTTCTGTTGGGATGGTCAATGTGCCGCGCATCAAGGGCAACCACAACGCGATGCTGTCGGGCATGGCCGCCGCTGAGGCGGCATTCGCCGCGATCAAGGACGGGCGCAGCGGTGATGAGCTGAACGATTACGAGGCCGAAGTGCGCGGCGGCGACATAGGCAAGGACCTGAAAAAAGTCCGCAATGTCAAACCACTATGGTCTAGGCATGGCCTGATTGCGTCGCTCGCGTTGGGGGGCATGGATATGTGGACCAACAGCTTTGGCTTTACGCTGCTGGGCACGCTGAAACACGGCAAGAACGACGCGGAGGCGACCGAATTGGCCGAAAAGCACAAGAAGATTGAGTATCCCAAGCCCGATGGCAAGCTTAGCTTTGACCGACTGACGAATGTCAGCTTCTCGATGACCAATCACGAGGAAAATCAGCCTGCGCATCTCAAACTGAAGGATCCAAGTATTCCGGTTGATTTCAACCTGCCGAAATACGCGGGTCCGTCGGCGCGCTATTGCCCGGCGGGCGTTTATGAGTTCATCGAAGAAGACGGCAAACCGCCGCGCTTTCAGATCAACTTTCAGAACTGCGTGCATTGCAAAACTTGCGACATCAAGGACCCGGCCCAGAACATCAACTGGACCACACCGCAGGGCGGCGACGGGCCGAACTACCCCAACATGTAGCGCGCTGCGCACGGACATGTCATTGCCGGGCCGGCGCCGATACGCCGGGCCGCATTGCCCTTGGGCCTGCGGCGCATTACGTTGCAGCCCAAAGCGTTTCGGGTCAGCCCCGAGACAGGGATGGTCCGAAATGCGATGCACCGAACAAGCGTTGCGTGCATTTCGCGAAAATCTGCGACTCGGTTTTTCGCGAAACGCTTTAATGAGGCACGAGACAGCAAAAGCAGGGACCGCGCGCGTGACATTTCGATTTCTGACCATTCTGGCCTTGGCGGCACCGACCTATCTGGCCGCGCCAGTCATCGCCCAAGAGGCGGCGGGTGCCTACCTCGCCACGCGTCAGGCGCGCTATGACAGCGACTACGCCGCCGCAGCCAAATACGCCCTCGAGGCGCTCAAGACCGACGCCGACAATCCGCTGCTGATGGAAAGCGCGGTCGGCGCGCTGCTGGCCACTGGCGAGGTCGAGCGCGCCCTGCCCATCGCGCGGCGCATGGACGACGCGGACATCCGCAGCCAGGTCGCTCAGATGGTCCTTGTGGGCGATGATGTCGCGCAAGGCGATTACGACGCCGTCCTCGCCCGCATCGAGGCCGAACATGGCGTCGGCCCGCTGGCGGACGGCCTGATCGGTGCATGGGCCATGCTGGGCAAGGGCGACATGGCCGCGGCGCTGGAAAAGTTCGACGCTATCGCATCCGAACCGGGGCTGCGCGGCCTTGCGATTTATCACAAGGCGCTGGCGTTGGCCTCGGTCGGTGATTTCGAGAGCGCGGATAAGATTTACGCAGGCGACACCGACGGGCCGATGCAGACCACTCGCCGCAGTGTCATCGCGTGGGCCGAAGTCCTCAGCCAGCTTGAGCGCGGCGATGACGCAATTAAGGTTCTGGACGACACATTCGGCACCGACCCCGACCCACAGATCGTGGATTTGCGCGCGCGTCTGGTCGCTGGCGATGCGCTGGAACTGGGCCGGATAGAAACGCCGCAACAAGGCATCGGCGAGGTTTTCCTGTCATTGGGCATGGCCCTTCTGCAAGATACCAGCGCGGATTACGTCCTGCTATATAGCCGCATGGCCGAATATCTCGACACCACCGATGTAGACGCGCAGATTATGACCGGCGAGTTACTGGAACAGCTGGGCCGCTACGAGCTGGCAACGCAGGCTTTTGCGCGCGTGCCGCAAGACGACCCCGCATTTTATACCGCTGAGCTGGGTCGTGCCGAGGCGCTGCGCAGTGCAGGCGATCTGGAAGGCGCGATCGGGGTGGTCGCGCAGTTGCGCAAGACCCATCCTCAAGTCGCATTGGTCCACGCCTCGGCGGGCGATCTCTATCGTCAGAATGAGCAGTTCGACAAGGCCGTGACCGCCTATGATTCCGCACTTGACCTCTACGCGCAGCGCGGCGGGGACGAGCCGTGGTTCGTGTTTTACGCACGCGCCATCAGTCACGAGCGGCAGAACCAATGGAGCGAGGCCGAGGCCGATTTCCGCCGTGCGCTGGAGCTGAACCCGGACGAACCCATGGTGTTGAACTACCTTGGATATTCGCTGGTCGAGCAACATCAGAAGCTGGATGAGGCGCTGGAAATGATCGAGCGTGCCGTCGCCGCCGAACCCAATAGCGGCGCCATAGTGGACAGCCTCGGGTGGGCCCAATTCCGACTTGGCCGCTACAATGAGGCGGTCGTCACGTTGGAGCGGGCGGCGGAACTTTATGCCGTAGATCCAGTTGTCAACGACCATCTTGGCGATGCAATGTGGGCTGTGGGGCGCTTTACCGAGGCGCGGTTTCAATGGCGCCGCGCATTGTCGCTGACGGACCCTGCCAAACCCTCGCCCGATGTCGACCCCAGCCGAATTCGCAAGAAACTGGACGTCGGGCTGGATCAAGTGTTGAAAGAAGAAGACGCAAAGCCATTGAAAGTGAGCAATGATGAAGGATGAATATATCGAACACGACCATGACGAAGACACCGCCGAGGTATTTGCCCCCGCCAAGGTTAATCTGACACTACACGTGACGGGTCGACGCGACGATGGCTATCACCTTCTGGACTCGCTGGTGATGTTCGCCGATATCGGAGACACCCTCACCGTCCGCCGCGCCGATCGCACAACCCTCGAAATGACTGGCCCCATGGCCGACAAAACACCGCAGGGCGACGATAATTTGGTCATTCGTGCTGCAAACCTGATGGGCGTGACTGCGCACATCACTCTGGACAAGCGGCTGCCCATCGCGGCGGGTATCGGCGGCGGTTCAAGTGACGCGGCGGCGACGCTGCGCGCGCTGTCCAAGCTGACGGGCCAGCAAATTCCGGACGACGTGCTGCCCCTTGGCGCCGATGCCAAGGTGTGCTGCGCCGCAGATTCAGGCGCCGCGCGCATGCGTGGTATCGGCGACCGCGTGACTCCGGCCTCGGGCCTGCCTCAGTTGCACGCCGTGCTGGTTAACCCGAACCTGCAAGTGTGCACAGCCGACGTATTCGCAAAGCTCGCCAATCGCGAAAATGCCCCGATGCCGGACACACTACCGACCGGATGCGACGCCGGCGAACTGATTGCCTGGCTCGAACAGCAGCGCAACGATCTGCAAGCTCCGGCCATGGCGTTTGAGCCTGCGATCGAGCAGGTTTTTCGCGCGCTTGAGGTAACGCCCGGCTGCCTGCTGACGCGCATGTCAGGCTCTGGCGGGACATGCTTTGGCCTTTACGGCGATGCCGAAACCGCCGCATCGGCAGCGGGTCGGTTGCAGGAAAGCCATGCGGGTTGGTGGGTTGAGGCGGCGCGCCTCAACGCGACCTGAAACACGCGTCAGTTGATGCGTGAGACGACATAGCCGGCCAGATCGGCGAGGATGTCGCGCACCGGATGATCCGGCAGGATCTCAAGCGCGACGCCCGCCTTGGCCGCCCATGACAGCGCATCGACGCGCGCGGAGTCCAGCGCGCCATGCGATTGCATCAGCGCGATAGCGTGGTCCAGATCACCGTCCTGCTGATCGCCCTTTTCGATCGTGCGGCGCCAAAATGCGCGCTCGGTTGCGTCAGCCTGCGCGACGGCCTTGATGATAGGCAAGGTCAGCTTGCGCTCGCGGAAATCATCACCGATATTCTTGCCGGTCGCCGCTGTGTCGCCCTGAAAATCAAGCAGATCATCGGCGATCTGAAAGGCGATGCCCAGCGCGTCACCGTAATCATAAAGAGCGGCAGTCTGATCATCCGGCGCGCCAGCGATCACACCACCCACCTCCGTCGCCGCCGAGAACAGCGCGGCCGTCTTGCCCCGCACGACTTGCAAATAAATCTCTTCGCTTGTGGCTAGATCGCGCGCGGCGGTCAATTGCAGAACCTCGCCCTCGGCAATGGTGGCCGAGGCGTTTGCTAGGATGTCCAGCACACGCAGATTGCCCGTCTCGACCATCAACTGAAAAGACCGCGAAAACAGGTAATCACCGACTAGGATGCTGGATTTGTTGTCCCACAGCAGGTTCGCAGTGGCACGTCCGCGGCGCTGGCTGCTCTCATCCACAACATCGTCGTGCAGCAGCGTGGCGGTATGAATAAACTCGACCGTGGCGGCCAGTTTCTCGTCGTTCTCGCCGCGATAGCCGCAGATATCAGCTGCCGCCAGCGTCAGCATCGGGCGCAGCCTCTTGCCGCCTGCCCCCACTAGATGCGCCGTCACTTCGGGAATGCGGGGCGCGTGACGCGATTCCATGCGGGCGCGGATCAGCGCGCCGACAGCGTCCAGTTTAGCCTCGAACCGGGCGGCAAGCCGGTCATGCGGTTTGCTCAGCATCTGATCCACACCCACCCCAATCAACTTCGCGCTGCTCGACAAGGGCAGCCCGCGCGCCTAGATACCTCATATGAAACAGTTGATGCGCACCACCGACATGGCGACGATCGCCTTTGCTCAGGCCCTGCTTCAGGGCGAGGGTATAGCCTGCTTTGAAATGGACGTAAACATGAGCGTCCTTGAGGGAGGTATCGGTATTTTCCCCCGACGCCTGATGGTGCATCCGCACGATTGGGACGATGCCGCCCGTGCGTTGCGCGACAACGGCATTGAGGTGCATGAGGGCGCCTGAAACGCGTTGTAGCGCGGCGAGTCGCTCAATTTCTTTGCAAATATTTGCCGCTATGCTGCGCGTGCGGCGTGACAGAATGGAAATTATGTGTTGCACTACCTATGTTAGTATCACACGCCAACATAAAGGAGCGCCTTCATGAGTCTGGGTTCGCATATTGAGGAACTGAAAAGGAAACATCAGGATCTCTCGGCCAAGGTCGATCAGGCGCAGCGTGCGCCGGGTGTCAGCACTCTGGACGTAGCTGAAATGAAGAAGCAAAAATTGCGCCTGAAAGAGGAAATTGCCCGTCTTTCGGGTGTCTGATCACAGAGTCACTACAGAATAGCGAAAGGGCCGGTGCAACGCGCACCGACCCTTTTTTGTCTTTCGCTAGAGATCAGACGAAGAATTGGCCGCCATTCGCCGAAATGGTCGAACCATTAACAAAGCCCGAGCCGTCAGCAGCTAGGAACGACACGCAGCGCGCGATTTCCTCTGGCTCGCCCAGACGGCCTGCGGGAATTTGGCCGATGATTGCCTCGCGCACCTTTTCCGGCACGGCCATGACCATTTCGGTCGCAATGTAGCCGGGGCAGACGGCGTTGGCGGTGATGCCCGCGCGCGCGCCTTCTTGGGCCAGCGATTTCACAATGCCCAGATCGCCCGCTTTGGTCGCAGCATAGTTGACTTGTGCGAACTGGCCCTTTTGCCCGTTGATCGAACTGATGACGATGACGCGGCCAAACTTGCGCTCGCGCATTCCCGGCCAGACAGGATGAACCGTGTTAAAGACGCCGGTCAGATTCGTGTCGACGACCTGATGCCATTGCTCGGGCGTCATCTTGTGAAAGGGCGCATCGCGCGTGATTCCGGCATTGGCGACGACAATCTCGATCGGGCCAAGGTCCTTTTCAACCTGCGCGATGCCTGCAGCACTCTCGTCGTAGTCAGCGACGTTCCACTTATAGGTCTTGATCCCGGTTTCTTCGGTGAATTTCGCCGCAGCCTCGTCATTACCGGCATAGGTCGCGGCGACGTTGCAGCCATCCGCCTTGAGCTGTTTAGAGATCGCCGCGCCGATGCCGCGCGTGCCGCCTGTCACGAGTGCCGTTCTTGCCATGATCTTGGTCCTTCCATTCATCCATGCCAGCGAGTTAGCTAGCGCTTGAATAACTTTGTTATCGTTGCAATAGCCGGCGCGCAATATAATTGCGGCACGAAATTCGCCCTACTGTTAGCTTACTGGCGTTCCGCTGTTTCGCAAGGCGCAAAAAAGGGCACCACAAGGGTGCCCTTTCGCTAGATCGCCAGTTTTGGCGGGTAGTTGCTCAGCCGCGCTCAACACAGAGGGCGACGCCCATTCCGCCGCCGATGCACAACGTGGCAAGGCCCTTTTTCGCGCCACGGCGCTTCATCTCGAAAAGCAGCGTGTTCAGCACGCGGCAGCCCGACGCGCCGATAGGGTGGCCGATGGCGATTGCGCCGCCATTGACGTTGACGATCGCCGGATCCCAACCCATGTCCTTGTTTACGGCGCAGGCTTGTGCAGCAAATGCCTCGTTCGCCTCGACCAGATCCAGATCGCCGACGCTCCAACCCGCCTTTTCCAGTGCTTTACGGCTGGCATGGATCGGCCCGATGCCCATGATCGAGGGATCAACGCCAGCGGTAGCGTAGCTGACGATTCGCGCTAACGGCTCGATGCCGCGCTTTTCGGCCTCATCAGCGCTCATCAGCAGGGTTGCGGCGGCGCCGTCATTGATGCCGCTGGCGTTTGCGGCGGTGACGGAGCCATCCTTGGCAAAGGCCGGGCGCATCTTCTGCATGGCCTCAATCACCGCGCCGTGGCGGATATACTCATCCTTGTCGATGATCGCCTCGCCCTTGCGCGACTTGATGGTGAAGGGAATGATCTCGTCCTGAAATTTGCCGTCGTTTTGGGCTGCCTCAGCCTTGTTCTGGCTGGCAAGGGCGAATTCATCCTGCATCTCGCGGCTGATCGACCATTGATTTGCCACGTTTTCGGCCGTCTGACCCATGTGATAGCCGTTGAACGCATCCCACAGACCATCGCGGATCATCGTGTCGATCATCGACACATCGCCCATCTTGTGGCCAGCGCGCAGATGCGCGACATGGGGGCTGAGGGTCATGTTTTCCTGACCACCCGCACAAATGATGGACGCATCGCCTAGCATGATGTGCTGCGCGCCCAGCGCGACAGCGCGCAGGCCCGAGCCGCAGACCTGATTGATGCTCCAAGCCGCGCTTTCTTTTGGCAGGCCAGCGTTTATATGCGCCTGGCGCGCAGGGTTCTGCCCCTGTCCCGCGGTCAGCACTTGACCCAAGATCGTCTCGGACACCTCGCCTTTTTCAATGCCAGCGCGAGCGACGACTGCCTCCAGCACGGCGGCACCCAGATCATGGGCGGGTGTGTTCGCGAACACTCCCCCGAACGAGCCGACGGCAGTGCGCGCGGCAGATGCGATAACAACGTTGGTCATAAGATTTCCTCCACCAGAACCATATCAGGCGTCTCGGTATCGGACCATCCCGGCCCGGGTCGAAACAGCCACTTACGGATTTGATATCCCATGCGCTGCAATGCGGCAACCGGCACGATTCTGAGTCATGTGCCGCGCATCCTGTTCCGCGTCAGGCCGACGCCCGACGCTCTTCGGCGTTCAGCCACACCGGCTTGACCGAGGGTGCACCAAAATAATAGCCCTGAAGGCAATCGATACCGATGGCGGTAAGGTAGGCCGCATCCTCTGCGCGCTCGACGCTTTCGGCGACGGTGATCATGTCGAACTGTCGGCCAATTGTAGCCAATGCTGTGGTCAGCACCTGATTGTCGGTGTCCTGAGCGATGCCGCGGATGAACTGGCCGTCGATTTTTAGAATGTCGAAGTAAAAATCCTTGAGATAGCGGAACGACGTGAACCCGGCGCCGAAATCATCTAGCGCAAAGCTGACCCCGCGCTGCGACACTTCGCCCATGAAGCCTGTTACCAGTTCAGGCACCAGCATGGCCGAACTCTCGGTGATCTCGAGAATCAACCGCTCGCCCACGGTCGGATCGGCGTCGAGCCCTCGCTTTAGTATGCGTAACCAGCGGCTGTAGCCAATAGAGCGCGCGGACATATTGATCGCGAGGCGCAGAGAGCTGTGCATGGACAGCGTGCGCAGGCCCTTTTCCAGCGCGAGGCAATCGACGATGCGTCCGGTTTCGGTCGTCTCAATAGCACCGATGAATTCCTTGGCCGGGATGATGCGCCCGGTTTCGTCCAGCACGCGGATCAGCCCCTCGTAGAAGGCGGCGCGCTGGGATTGACCGGCAGGCACGACGGGCTGGTAGGCCAGCATGACCTGCTTGTGATGTACGGCATCCTCGACCATCGCGATGGTCGACTGGTCACGCTTTGAGATGGCGTAGGATAGTGGGTCACGGTGACCCGCAGGCACGTCCGCCCATTTCCCTTTGCGATTATCGGTCATAGTTCGCTCCGCTTTACGTTTGCCCAATTTGCGCCCTATGCCCTAAGGAAGATTTAAGACCGCGGAATGAATGCAGAGGATTGCGTGTATGTGCGACAGGTGCGCCTGGGCTGGGCCCGACGAGATCTATGTTGACTATCACGACACCGAATGGGGCGTACCCGAATGGGATAGTCGCGCGCTGTGGGAAAAGCTGATCCTCGACGGGTTTCAAGCGGGGTTGAGTTGGATAACCATACTGAAAAAGCGTGACAATTTCCGCACGGCCTTTGCCGGTTTTGATCCCGACATCATTGCAACATGGGGCGAGGATGACGTGCATCGTCTGCTGGCCAACGCTGGAATTATCCGCCACCGGGGCAAGATCGAGGCGACGATCGGTAATGCCCGCGCGTGGCGTCAGGTTGAGGATGAGATGGGATTCGATCAATTTTTATGGAGTTTTGTTGGTGGCGCGCCGCTGCAAAACCGCTGGCAAAGCCAGGCCGAGGTGCCGACGCACACCCCGCTTTCGACCGAAATCTCCAAGGAATTAAAGCGGCGCGGCTTTAAATTCTGTGGCCCGACGATCGTCTATGCCTTCATGGAAGCCTGTGGCCTAGTCAACGATCATGTCGTGACCTGCCCGTGTCACGACCGCGTGGCGGCGATGGCGCAACGGGGCGCAGGGGCCTGAGTCAATGGCCGCTGTTTGGGCCAAGTGCCCAACGCGAACATATTTTTGCCACATTGGCCGGTCTTGTGGATACTCGTCAATCACCCCCAAGATATGGGTGCGCATAGCTGCCACAGTGCATAAATTCTATTGAATTGAAGGCTTTATTCAAAATAGATCATGTGATACCTTAGCAGCATAATGAAAGTCAGTCGAAAAAAATTCGGCGGCGTGAGGCAGTAAAAAAGAGTGGTTCCATGAAAATTCGGAACAAGCAGCCGGTGCGGCTGGGTCTATGGGCGTTCGCTGCGCTTTGGATGTTGATCATCGTCCCGCTCAGTGCGGCGGCGGCCCCCTATGCGGCGATGGTAGTGGATGCCAGATCCGGCAAGGTTCTGCATTCCGAGAACGCGGATGCGCGATTGCATCCAGCGTCGCTGACCAAAATGATGACGCTCTATATCGCGTTCGAGGCGATCGAGCATGGTGAGATCGGGCTGGACGACCTAGTGGTCATCACCCGCGCCGCCGCCAATGAGCCCCCCAGCAAGCTGGGGCTGAAATCGGGCCAGAAGATCAGGATGCGCTATCTTGTCCGCGCCGCGGCCGTCAAATCCGCCAACGACGCCGCCACAGCCATCGGTGTGGCGATCGAGGGGTCCGAAGCTGCCTTTGCCCGCCGCATGAACCGCACGGCTCAGGCACTGGGAATGACGCGCACTACGTTCAAGAACGCGCATGGTCTGACCGAAGAGGGGCATTTGTCCACCGCGCGCGACATGACAACGATGGGGCGGCACCTGTTCTATGACTTCCCCGAATATTACAACCTGTTTTCGCGCATTACCGCCGATGCGGGCGTGCGCAAAGTCTATCACACCAACCGCAAGCTGCTGCGCGCCTACAAGGGCGCCGACGGCATCAAGACGGGCTATACCCGTGCCGCCGGTTTCAATCTGGTGGCCAGCGCCGAGAAGGGCAGCGAACGTGTCATCGCCACTGTCTTTGGCGGCCGCTCGACCGCGACGCGCAATGCGCGGGTGGCCGAGCTGCTGGATCTGGGCTTCAAGAAATCACCGACGCAGGTCGCGCTGAACCGCCCGGCCAAGCCGCGCTACATGGGCCCCGGCGGTACGCGCGTCGTGACCTCGGGCGACGTCGAAGAGCATGGCGTCGCGGGCAAGACCGTACGCCTGACAGCTGCCGCCGCCGTCAAAACCAGCCTGCGCCCCAGATCACGTCCCCTGCCCGCCGAACCGGTTCTGCTCGCCGCAAAGAACGACATCGAAATGGCGCTGATGGCCGCGCAGCAGGCAGATATTGCCGCCGTGGTCGCCTCAGTGGTCGAGCAGCCCATCGCCGAGCAGCCTGCCCAACCCCAGAAGACCGCCGCCGTGGCCAAGGTGCAACCCACCACGATCAAGCCTGTGCGGCGCCCCGAGGGCCTGACCCTCGCCAGCCTTCAGGTCGGCGACGAAGATCCGGTGCAGGAAGTCGTCACGCGCCTGTCGACCTCCGGCGGGGGCAACTGGGGCATCAACGTGGGCCGCTTTCCCAGCCAGTATGCCGCGCGCAAGATCCTACTGAAAACCGCGCTCAGCGAGATGAGCACGCTTGACGGCTCGCTGCGCAAGGTCATTCGCCGCCCAAACGGGTTCGACGCCAATTTCATGGGGCTGACGCGCGAGACCGCCGACCTGGCCTGTCGCCGCCTGCAATCGCGCCAATTCACCTGCTTTATGATCGAGCCGGGCTGATCCACCCCACTTCGCCAACGTATCAGCAAGGCGCGAGGCACCCCCTCGCGCCTTTCTTTGTTACGGCACGCGATGTTACGTCCCCACCCATTTAACCCCATCGCCCTTGGCTTGGTCCCACTCCGGACGGGTATCCCAATCAAGAATAGCGGCAACACAACGTCAGGTGCCGTCACGCCAGATCCCCCTTTTTCGGAAATCAAGTTCCGTCGCGGCTCCAATCTGGACGTTATCAACGTCGCCCTCGATCAAGGGGCGGAGGTGCCGACCATCCAAGTCATCATCGCAGTTCCTGTCCTTTCACCGGGTTGTCATGGCGCCTAGGCCCCGGCTTAGCGATCCCTCTCAGTTCGCCACGTCCGGCGTCTTCTGCCCGCGCAGCCAACGCAGGAATGCCTTGGCCTGCGGGCGCATCACGCCGGGGCGCGTGACGATGAAATACCCCGTCTCACCCGCATCTCGAAACAGGATGCGCAGCCGCCCCGCCGCCACATCGGCCTCGACCGAAGAACTGGTCATCACCGCGATCCCGTGGCCTGCGCGCGCGCCGTCCAGCATCAGGTTGCCCGGCACCTGCGTCACCGACGTGCCGCGCATCTCATCCAGCCCAGCACGAAACATCCAGTCCGACGCGGGGTTGTGATCCAGCTCTGCCAGCCAAGGATACTCCCGCAGTTCTTCGCGCGTTTCAAAGCAGCGATCACCAACCAGCGCCGGGGCAGCCGTAACGACGATATCAGTCGAGACCAGCAGTTCCGACTCCAGCCCGTCCCACGTGCCAAGGCCAAATCGGATCGCAATATCTACGCCGCCCGGTGCCGGATTGGCGCGCTGCGGCGAGGGATGCACCATCAGATCGACACCCGGATGGCGTGCCTGAAAATCGCGCAAACGTGGCATCAGCCAAGCGGCGGCGAATTGCGGCGTCGTTGATATCTGTAAGGGCCGCTGCGCATCTGCGCCGGTCAGCGCAGCAGCCCGCTGCGCAATAAGGCCAAAGCCCTCGCCCAGTGCCTCGGCCAATTGCTGCCCCTCGGGCGTCAGCGCCAGCCCCCGGCCCTCGCGCCGAACCAGCGACAGCCCCATATGCGCCTCCAGCGTTTTGACCTGCTGGCTGATCGCCGCGTGGCTGACGTTCAATGCCGTGCCCGCCCCACTGGCCGATCCAGTCTGCGCCAGCGCCGCAAAGGCACGCAACGCGGTAAGCGGAGGAAGGGCGTGCCAATCCATATGTTAGATTTCCTTACATTAGCGAATTCTTTCAGACTCGCAGTTTGGCACGCAAAGGCGCATGTGTATAGGACATCACCAACCCGCGAGAGGAACGCACCATGCTGAACATCTTTGCCAAATCTTTCATGACTGCCGCTCGCCAGCCCGAACCCAAGGGCCATCAGGGCAGCGGCGCCCGGTTCGACACACGCAAGGACGCCGAAATCGAAGCGCACACGACCGCACGGCGTCGTGACTGACGCCTACCGCGCCGCGCCGCCCCACTGGCCATGGCGTTGGCGGCGCTGGTGCAAACCGACCGGCCCGCTACAAAAGGGTGCTTTCAAGCGGGGCGTTGTCCCGCTGGATTGAGCGCGGCACGTAGCAGGGCGCGCGCATAATCAGTCTGCGGGCGCTCGAACAGGTCCTCGGCGTTGCCCGCCTCGATCACGTCGCCCTGCTTCATCACAATGATCTTGTGACTCATCGCGCGCACAACGGTGAGGTCGTGGCTGATGAACAGATAGGCCAGCCCGTATTTGACCTGCAACCGGCGCAGCAGGTCCACGATCTGCACCTGCACAGTCATGTCCAGCGCGCTTGTCGGTTCGTCCAGCACCAGCAGCTTGGGCCGCAGGATCATAGCACGCGCGATCGCAATGCGCTGGCGCTGCCCGCCCGAAAATTCGTGCGGATAGCGATCCATCGAGTTGCGCGGCATCTCGACCTCGTCCAGCACTTCGCCGACCAGATCGCGAACCGGACGTCCGTCGGGATTACCATGCACGCCCAGCCCCTCGGCGATGATCTCGGCGCAGGTCATGCGCGGGGACAGGCTGCCGTAAGGATCCTGAAACACGATCTGCATGTCGGCCCGGCGGCGGCGAAGCTGCCGCGTCGACCAGCGATTCACGTCCTCGCCGCAAAATGTGATGCGCCCGTCCGAACCGATCAAACGCATGATTGCCAGCGCCAGTGTCGTCTTGCCCGAACCGGATTCGCCGACGATGCCCAGCGTCTCGCCCGCGCGAACGGATATACTGGCATCGTTGACGGCCTTCACGTGACCGACCGTCTTTTTCAGAAATCCCTTCTGGATAGGGAACCATACGCGCAAATTCTCGGTCTCGACGATTACCGGCGCGTCCTCGGGCACAGGATCAGGCCGCCCCACCGCCTGCGCCCCCAGCAGCTTGCGCGTATAGGCGTGCTGCGGATTGGCAAACACCTCGGCCGTTGGCCCGGCCTCGACGATATGCCCGTCCTTCATCACGCAGACCTTGTCGGCGATCCGTTGAACGATGGTCAGATCGTGCGTGATAAAGAGCAGCCCCATGTCCCGGCTCTTTAACTCGGCCAACAGGTCTAGGATCTGCGCCTGAATGGTTACGTCCAACGCCGTCGTCGGCTCGTCCGCGATCAGGATGTCGGGTTCGTTCGCCAGCGCCATCGCGATCATCACGCGCTGCCGCTGCCCCCCGGACAACTGATGTGGATAAGCGCCAAGGCGGCTCTCGGCGTCGCGGATGCCCACCTCGGTCAGCAGCTCGATGATCCGCGCGCGTGCCGCATCACCGGTCAGCCCTTGGTGCAGCGCCAGCGATTCGGCCAACTGCTTTTCCAGCGTGTGCAACGGGTTGAGTGACGTCATCGGCTCTTGAAAAATAAAGCTGATGTCGTTGCCGCGAACCTTGCGCAGCAGACGCGCAGGCGCGCCGATCATCTCCTGCCCGTCATAGCGGACTGATCCGCTAACTTCGGCAGAATCCCCCAGCAAAGACACGGTGCTAAGCGCCGTAACGGACTTGCCCGACCCGCTTTCCCCCACCAGCGCGACAGTTTCGCCCCGATCCACGGTAAAGCTGACACCCTGCACCGCCGGGGTCAGTTGCCCATCCTGACGAAAGGCAATTGTCAGGTTCTCGACCGTCAGAAGGCTCATTGAAAGGTCTTTCTGGGATCGAACGCATCACGCACGCCCTCAAAGATAAACACCAACAGAGACAGCATGATCGCAAAGGCGAAAAACGCGGTAAAGGCCAGCCACGGGGCCTGCAAGTTCTGCTTGGCCTGCAACGTCAACTCGCCCAAGGAGGGCGACGATGACGGCAGGCCAAAGCCCAGAAAATCGAGGCCAGCCAGCAGGGAAATCGTGCCGGTGATGACAAAGGGCAGCATGGTGAGCGTAGCCACCATCGCATTGGGCAGCATGTGGCGGAACATGATCCGCCCGTTGCTGACGCCCAGCGCCTTGGCCGCGCGCACATATTCCAGATTGCGCGCGCGCAGGAATTCCGCCCGCACGACGCCGACCAACGCCATCCAGCCGAACAAGACGGTTATAGCGACCAGCAGCCAAAACCCCCGCGGCAAGATCGCGAAGAGGATGATGATGACATATAGCTGCGGCGTCGCGGCCCAAATCTCGATAAAGCGTTGGAACGTCAGGTCCAGCCAGCCGCCGAAATAGCCCTGCACAGCGCCCGCCGCGATCCCGACGACCGAGGCAAGTGTCGTGACGATCAGCGTGAAAAGCACCGACAGCCGAAAGCCGTAGATCACCCGCGCCAGCACGTCGCGCTTGGTATTATCCGTGCCCAGCAGGTTCTGCGCATTTGGTGGCAGCGGAGCCGCGCCGGGCCGATCAACGGGCGTGTTATAACTATAGGGAATAGGCGGCCAGATGGCCCAGCCGCTCTGGATATCCTCGCCCTCGACGACCCCATCGGCAGCATCGGCAATCACCCCTTCGGGATCATCGAAACAGGTATCCAGCCCGCCTGACGCGATCAGGCAGCGCACCTCGGGATCGCGATAAACCGCCTCGGTCCTGAAATCGCCGCCGAACGCCGTCTCGGGATAGAAGTTAAAGACCGGCGTATAGAACTCGCCGCGATACTGAACCAGAATCGGCTTGTCGTTCGCCAGAAACTCGGCGAACAGGCTTAGCCCAAAAATGATCGTAAACAGGATCAACGACCAGAACGCGCGCCGGTTACGCCGGAAATTGCGCCATCGGCGCTGATTGAGCGGAGATAGGGCCATGCCCCTAGCCCTCCCGCTTTTCAAAGTCGATGCGCGGATCGACCAGCACATACATCAGGTCGCTGAATATATTGACCACCAACCCGATCAGGCCGAACAGAAACAGCGTGCCGAACATCACCGGATAATCGCGCCCCACAGCGGCCTCAAAGCCCAGCCGTCCAAGACCATCCAGCGAAAAGATCGTCTCAATCAGGACCGATCCGCCAAAGAAAATGCCAATGAACACGGTCGGAAACCCCGCGATCACAATCAGCATGGCATTGCGAAACACATGGCCATAAAGCACCTGTCGCTCGCTCAGCCCCTTGGCGCGCGCGGTCATCACGTATTGCTTTTTGACCTCGTCAAGAAAGCTGTTTTTCGTCAGCAGCGTCAGCGTGGCAAAGGCGGCAATCGTGCTGGCCAGCACCGGCAGCGCGATGTGCCAGAGGTAATCCAGCGCCTTGCCGACCAGCGAATACGTCTCAAACTCATCCGACGTTAGGCCGCGCAGCGGGAACAATTTCCAATAACTGCCGCCCGCGAACAGCACGAGCAGCATGATGGCGAACAAAAACGCCGGGATCGCGTAGGCCACGATGATGACGCCGCTGGTCCATGTGTCGAATGCGCTACCGTCGCGTACTGCCTTGGCCACGCCCAGCGGGATCGAGATGAGATAGGCGATCAGTGTCGACCACAGGCCCAGCGAAATCGACACCGGCATTTTCTCCAGAACCAGTTCCGTCACGTCGATCTTGCGAAAATAGCTCTCGCCGAAATCGAAATGCATGTAGTTCCACATCATCAGCGCAAACCGCTCCAGCGGCGGTTTGTCGAGTCCGAACTGCTCTTCCAGTTCGGCGATCATTTCTGGCGGCAGGCCGCGCGCGCCGACATACTTGTCACCCGCTCCGCCCGCGTCCATCGCTGCGCCCGCGTCGCTGCCACCGCCGGCAAAGCTGTCGAACACGTCGCCCTTGCCCTGCATGTTGGCAATCGCCTGCTCGACCGGGCCACCCGGCACGAACTGCACCAGTGCGAAATTGATGATCATTATGCCCAGCAATGTCGGGATGATCAGCAGCAAACGCCGCAGGATATAGGCCCCCATCGCGGCGCTACCTCAGCGCGCCGGCCGACTTCAGCGCGGCGGCCTTTTCAGCGTTGAACCACCAGAAATCCAGCGCGCCCAGCGCATAGGGCGGGATCGTTTCGGGATGCTCGAACATGTCCCAGTAGGCGACCCAATACGCATCGTTATACCAGACGGGGATCATGAACCGCTCGTAGCGCAGCGCACGGTCCAGCGCCATCAGCGCGGCGTTCTGCGTTTCCGGATCGTTGGACTCCAGAGAGGCGTTGATGATTGCGTCCACCATCGGGCTGGCGAGGCCCGCAGGGTTGAATAGGCTGAACGCCGCCTCTTGCGAGCCGAAACGCTGCATCAGCCCTGTGCCGGGTTGCAAAAAGGCATCGTAGTTGTCGAACACCAAATCATAGTCGCGGTCGCGGCTGCGCAGCGTGTATTGCGACGGGTCAATCTTTTCCATCTTGGCATCAATGCCCATGGCCTTGAGGTTATTGATGAAATTCTCGACGACCGCACCGATTGTGGCCGAGCCGGAGGAAGGAATGGGAAATTCGAGGCTCAGAGGCGTGCCATTTGCATTGCGCCTCATCCCGCCCTCGCCCACAGGCCAGCCCGCCTCGTCCAGCAGCTTCATCGCGCGACGTAGATTGCGCCGGTCGGTCAGGCGGCTGGGATCGGATGTATGCGCTGTCACGGCAGGCTCAGTTAGCATGTCGGGCGGGACAATATCACCAAGACTTTTGAGTAATTCCAGTTCGGCGCCTTGGGGCACATCCATGGCCTGCAATGGCGTATCCTGCACAAAGGAATCGCGCTGTTTGAACAGGCCATATTGCAGGCTTTCGTTCGTCCATTCAAAGTTGAACGCCAGCGAGACCGCCTCGCGCACACGTTTGTCCTGCAACGTCTCGCGGCCAAGGTTAAAGACGATCCCAGAGGGCGTGGGGGGCATTCCGTCCGGCAACTCTTCCAGCTTGACCCAGCCCTTTTGCACGGCGGGGAAGTCGTATCCCGTAGCCCATGTCTTGGAGTTTGTTTCCGCGCGGAAGGTATATTCCCCAGCGCTAAAGGCCTGAAACGCGGCGGAATCGTCTGCGAAATATTCGATACGGATGGTATCGAAATTGTGCCGTCCCACATTGATGGGTAGATCGCGCGCCCAATAGTCAGGATTGCGTTTATAGACGATACGCCGGTTCACCTCCGCGCTGTCCATCATGTAAGGCCCCGTTCCGGGCGCGGCATCTAGGCGCGGTTCGTCAAGGCGCGCGCCGGTATCCTCGTACCATTTGCGCGGAAAAACCGGAACCGCGCCAACCTGATCGATCAGCGAGCGGCGCGAAATGCCGTCCGCAAAGGTGAACTTCACCGTGTGATCGTCCAAGGCCTCGGCGCCGATCACGCGGCGCCTGACCGCATCGGCGTAGGATTTCAATCCCTGATCCAGAAACAGGTTATGCGAAAACACAACGTCCTGCGCCGTGACTGGCGTGCCATCGGAAAATGTCGCCTCAGGGCGCATGTGAAAGATGACCCACGTCTTGCCCGCGTCGTATTCGAGGCTTTCGGCCAGTAGGCCGTAGGACTCGCCATAGACGTCTGCGGGCGCACCCTCATTCGTGGCCGGCATTTCGCCCAAGAGGCTCTCGTATACCATCCACGAATAGGCCCCCGCACGGCCCTTGCGCGAATAGGGGTTCATCGAATCGAACGTGCCAGCAGCGTTCAGAGAAATCTCGCCGCCCTTGGGCGCGTCTGGGTTCACATAGTCGAAATGTGCATAATCCTCGGGATATTTCAGCTCACCGAAGTAGCTGTAACCATGACTGCGGATAACCTCGCCTGAATCCTGCGTGACGGCGACTTCGCTCTCAGCCAGTGCCGCATGTGCAGCCAGTGCCGCAATGGCGAGGCCCACAAAACTGGCGCGCATCCATCCCAGCGCCCTGCCATGCGCGAGGGCCTTGGCCAGAGTCGGAGCGTTGGCTATGGCGTTCAGCGATGTCATGGCATCTCTCCCAGATGGTGCACGTCGTCTTGATACAGCGCCGTTGCGCCATGCGCACGCTAAAGGAGGGCGGGCGCGACATTCAAGCCGGTAAAATATGCGGACACGGGCCTGGCACGAAAAAGGGCCGCCGTCCCGGCAGGAACAGCAGCCCTAAAGGCGTGAATTGCGCGGTTTAGCCGCCGAACGTGGCCAGATATGCAATCACATTGGCGCGGTCCTCGACCTTGCTCAGACCGGCAAAGCTCATGGCGGTGCCGGGCGCATAGCCCTGCGGGTTTTTGAGAAAGCCGTCCAGATGCTCGGGCGTCCAGATATCGACGACCTGCTCCAGCGCGCCGGAATAGCCAAAGCCTTCGGCGGTATCAACTTCGCGATCGACCACGCCATAGAGGTAAGGGCCGGTCGAATTATCGCCTTTTTCCAGCTTGTGGCAGGCCTTGCATTTGTTGAACACGCGCTCGCCCTTGCCGGCATCGGCCGAGGCGTAAACCTCGTCAAAGGATGGGCCGCTCTCTTCTGCGCCGCTATCTTCGTCGCCAGCGCCGGTGTCGATCAGATACCCCTGCACCACTTCGCCGTCATGGCCACCTACCCTGGCGGCGTAGACTTCCTCAGCGACGAATTTGCCCAGCAGGAACACCAGAAACGCACCGGCAAAGCCGCCTAGAATTTTGGTGAATGTCATTGTATCGAACATGAGCCTGCTTCCCGTTTGATATCCCTTTGGCCGCGTATCTATCCGCTTCCCCTCCCTCTGCGCAAGGTATAGTTTGCGCGACCAAATGCCCTCCCCCCGGCCCATTTCGCGCCCGGCGGCGGGCCGCACTGCAAGGAACGCGCGACCATGAGCCATAGCATAGCCTTTCAGGGCGAACCGGGGGCATACTCCCATCAGGCCTGCCGCGAGACGTATCCGGATGCCACGCCCCTGCCCTGCCGTACGTTCGAGGACGCGATCGAGGCGGTGCGCAGCGGCACTGCGGACCTCGCCATGCTGCCGGTCGAAAACTCGACCTTCGGGCGGGTCGCGGACATCCACCACCTGCTGCCCGGTAGTGGGTTGCACATCATCGCCGAGGCCTTTGTCCGGGTCGAGATCGCGCTGCTTGCTGTCACAGGCACGCCGCTGGCCAGCGTGAAACGGGCCAAGAGCCACCCGATGCTGCTAGGTCAGTGCCGGGGCTTTCTGGAAACGCACGGTATTTCGCGCCTCACCGGTGCGGACACCGCCGGATCGGCCCGAGAAGTGGCCGAGCTGCGCGATCCAGCCACCGCCGCGCTGGCCAGCGCGCTGGCGGGCGAGATCTATGGCCTCGACGTTCTGGCAAGCGGGATCGAGGACGAGGGCGACAACACCACACGCTTTTTGGTGATGGCGCGCGAACCGGACCTGACGCGGCGTGGAACCGCAGGGATGATGACCAGCTTCGTCTTTGAGGTGCGCAACATTCCCGCCGCTCTTTATAAGGCGATGGGCGGGTTCGCCACTAACGGCGTCAACATGACCAAGCTGGAAAGCTACATGGTAGGTGGATCGTTTTCGGCGACTCAGTTCTACTCGGATGTCGAAGGGCACCCCGAGGACGCAAATGTTGCATTGGCGCTCGAAGAGCTGGATTACTTCACCAGTCAGGTGAACATCCTCGGCGTGTATCCACGCGATCCACGTCGAGACTAGTTAAATTACTGATATTATTTATATTTAAACGCCTGTCGGAATTTCTGGCAGGCGTTTTTTGTTACAGTCCCATCACGCTATTCTCACGCCCGACGTTGCTGAACGTCGCGCCAGCGTGACAGAGGATTAGGCTGATTTCACAGAGTGGCGAGGTGGGTTTTTATTTAAGACCGATAGGTTCACATTAGGTGACATGGCACGGCGATACCGCCCCGCCACACTGCAAATGAACCTCAATTTTGAAAGGACTATTCCAATGACCCGCATTGCCCTCATCGCCCTTCTCGCCGCCACCGCCGCTCCGGCACTGGCCGCAGATTTCACCCCCGCCCAGCCGGACATGATCGCCGCCCGTGACATCGGCGACCGCGCAGACAGCCACAGCATCGGCGCACGCGACATCGGCGACCGCAAGGACTATAAGGTCAGCGAATTGAGCCGCGACGAACGCGGTGGCGTCGCCCAGCCTAAAGCCCGTGATATTGCGGACCGCAAGGACCGCGGCACTGTGTAAGATAACTCAGACTAGCCAGCCCAGAGCGGCAAAACGACAACCGGCGCCGGATTGCATACGGCGCCGGTTGCATGTGGGCATAGCGACAAGGGCTGGCTGAGCGAAAGGTCAGGCGCGGCGCGTATATTTGTCTTCGATATCCTTGGCGTAGGACGCCACGCGCATCTCGAAACGTTTGGACATATTGCCGCGCGCCAGCTTCAGCGATTGCACCAACAGCCGCGCCGACAGGTTCTGCGGCTTCAACTCACCCGACATCGACAGGCGCGTGCGCCCGCGCGACAGCGCCACCAGATCGACAGACAGGTCGCCATTCAGCGATTTTGACGCTGCCTCAAAACACATGGCGCTCGGCGACTCGAAAGTGACCAGCGTCACCTCCATCTCGCGCCGCTTGCCGCGCAGATCAAAGGCCGCGTCCCAGACCATTCCGGCGGCGTGTGGAATGCGGTCGACCTTGCGCTGCACCTCAGCCCCGCGCCTCAGGATCGAGCGTTCGAGTCCGGCAAAATCAGATATCTGAGCAAACACGAAATCAATCGGCGCTTCGATATCTTCGCGTGTCGTGAATATCATGTGGTTCTGCCTGTCCGCTGCCGTCCTTTGCGTGTGCCTCTCCGGCCCGCTGGGATCTTGGGCGGCATTGTCGCCTCAATCCAGCTTGTCCGCAAGCCAGTTGCGCAGTAAAAACTGCGCGATTGCCCCCTCGCGCGCAGGGGCCAGAAACGCATGGCGTCCGGCGAAGGCATCCATCACCTCCTCGCGTGTGACCCAGACGGCATCCTCAATCTCGACCGGGTCTATGGTGATGTCATCGCTCAGCGCGACGCCCCGGCAGCCGATCATCAGCGACGCGGGAAACGGCCAGGGCTGGCTGGCCAGATAGCCGACCTCACCCACCTGCACGTGGGTCTCCTCATGGACTTCGCGGCGCACGGCGGCCTCGATTGTCTCGCCCGGTTCGACAAAACCCGCCAGCAGCGAATACATCCCCTCCGGCCAGCCGGGCGAGCGACCCAGTAGCGTCGAGTTTCCGCGCGTAATCAACATGATGACGACCGGATCTGTACGCGGGAAATGCTGACCGCCACAGGCCGGGCAACTGCGCTGCCATCCCGATTGCACCATATCACTAGCCGCGCCACACCGCGCGCAGAACCCGTGGATGTCGTGCCAGCCAAACAACGCCCGCGCCGCCGTCGCCAGCGCCGCATCCTCGACCGTCAGCAACGTCATGATGCGGCGCAGCTCGGCAAAGACCTGAGTTTCAGGCAGCGCCGCGTGGTGCTGCTCGGACGGGTCCAGAAACGTGTCCAGCGCGCCCGTCTCTTCATCCGGCACCCAATGCGAAATATCATGCGCAAAGATCAGTTGCCCGCCGGCTTCGCGACCCAACAGGACACACCGCGCGCCCTCCAGCACCGGATGATCCAGCCCAAGACGTATAAGAGGTGCCAGCGCGCCCGCCTGCACCAACGGCTTGCCGCGCCACAGCAGGATCGTCTGCGCGCCATGCCCAGCGATGATGGGGGCCAGATCGGTGCCGCGCAGTTCGGCCGCGCGGTCCAGCGTTGCGCCTGCAAACGTCACGGTCTCGGCCAGTTTCACGCGCGCCTCCCAGCTGATTGCGTCGCACCTCAGGTGCCACGATCGCCCAGCCTGCGCAAGCGGCGCATGACATGCCCGCAACACTGTTGAAAATTTAAACGTAATCACCTTAAGGTTGATGGATAAGGGTTTGAGAACCGTAAAAGATGCGCTAGCAGTCAGGCGCCACCCCGCCCAATCTCAGCGGCGCTCTGGCCATAATAGCAGGAGAGCGCATGGCGCCGATATCGTCCCTTCAGGCGCGCGAAACCGCGCCAGTCCCCGCGCACGGCACGACCGCCGGGCTGCGCCTGCTGGGCACGACCGATCTGCACGCGCATCTGATGGCCTACGACTATTATGCCGACGCAGGCGATCAGCCTTACGGGCTGACCCGCATCGCCACGCTGATCCGCGCGGCGCGCACCGAGGTGCGCAATACCTTGCTCTTTGACAATGGCGACGCGCTGCAAGGCACACCCATGGGCGATCTGACCACCGGGCAGGACAATGAATGGCCTGGGGCCAACCCGGTGATTGATGCGATGAACCGGCTGCACTACGACGCAGCAACGCTGGGCAATCACGAGTTCAACTTCGGCCTCAGCTGGCTGGCCCGCACACTGAGGGATGCCGACTTTCCCTTTACTTGCGCCAATATCTCGCCCGTGGAGGGCCGCGCGCCCGCTGGCCTTAGCCTGCCGTCCTACCTGCTGCTGCGCCGCACCATCACATGCGATGCAGGCACGCCACACGCGTTGACCGTCGGCGTGCTGGGACTGGTGCCGCCTCAGATCGTCACTTGGGATCATGCGCATTTGGCTGGGCGGCTGCACGCGCATGACATGGTCGAAACCGCGCGCGCGATGGTCCCCCGAATGCGCGCCGACGGCGCGGATATCGTGCTGCTGCTAGCCCATAGCGGCATCGACAGCGCCCCGCGCGGCCCGATGATGGAGAATGCGGCGCTGGAGTTGGCGGGCATTACTGGCGTCGATGCGATCATGGCGGGCCACAGCCACGACCTGTTCCCCCAGCCGGGCGCGCCTGGCGCGCCGGGCGTCGATCATGGCCGCGGCCTGCTGTCCGGAACGCCAGCCGTGATGGCGGGCGCTGGGGCCGCGCATATCGGCGTGATCGATCTCGCGCTCGAGGCGTGCGACGGGCGCTGGCAGGTGACCGGCCACTCTGCCGAGGCACGGCCGGTCCTGCGACCTGCGAATGGCGGCGTGCCCGCCAGCCCGGCGCCCTGCGACGCCGAACTGGCGCGTGCCCTCGCCCCGGCGCACCAACTAACACTGCGCCACATGCAGCAGCCCATCGGGCAGGCCCGTACACGGCTGCACAGCTACCTCGCGATGGCGCGCTCGGACCCTTCGGTCGCCGCAATGAATGGGGTGCAGACGCGTCTGCTGTCGCGCGCCCTCGCTGGTACCGCGCATGAGGGTCTGCCCGTTCTTTCGGCAACTCCGGCGTTCAAGACGGGCGGCCGCGGCGGTCCGCGCAACTTTACCGACCTGCCCGCCGGTCCGCTGTCGCTGCGCCATGCTGCTGATCTCTATCCGTTTCCCAATCACCTGTGCGGCGTGCTGATCGACGGCGCCGCGCTGCGCGACTGGCTGGAGCGCGCGGCCATCTGCTTTGCCACGATCCATCCCGGCGCGCCCGAAGGGATGCTGCGCGACTACACCATTCCCGGCCACGATTTCGACGTGATCTCGGGGCTGACCTACCGGATCGACCTGACTGAGCCGCCCAGCTACGACCGATATGGCGCACGCATCGGGACATGCGCGGGGCGCATCCGTGATCTGCGCCATGCGGGGCAGACGGTGCAGGATGACGCACGCTTCATCCTCGCTACCAACACATATCGCGCCAATGGTGCCGGAGCCTTTGCACCTACACCTAGCGCGCGGATCGTCCATGTCGCGGACGCATTTCTGCGTGATCAACTGGTGGATGAGATCGCGCAGACCCCCCTTACCGCGCCGCCCGGATACGAAGACGTCTGGCGGTTCGAGCCGATACCCGGCGCGACAGCGATGCTCGATACTGGCCTGGGGTTGGGCGACGGCCTGAATGGGTTGGACGCCGAGGATCTGGGCGTGACGTCCGATGGCTTCCGGCGCCTGCGCCTGCGGCTCTGAAAGCGCCTCACGCGATCGTGAGCATGCGGCGCCACGTGCCGCGCTACCTTTGACGGTGCCCCAACAGGAGAAGTGACATGCCGCATCCTCACATCAGTCGCCGCCATCTGTTAACCGCCGCAGTCGCACTGCCGCTGGCGCATGCCGCTCACGCCGCTGCGCCCATGCTGGGAGCTGATGCGGCGACGCACCGCCGGATCACGTTGGGTGAATTCGAGGTGACGACGCTATTGGCAGGCACGATGGCGCGCGAGGATCCGCACAGCATTTTCGGCCTGAACGTGGATGAGGCCACGTTCCGTCAGGTGGCGCAGGACGCGCTGCTGCCTGCTGACGTGGCGCAGTTCTTTTTCACGCCAACTCTGGTCAATACCGGCGCGGAACTGATCCTCTTTGACACCGGCCTCACCCCCGAGGGCATAATCGACGCGCTCAGCGCGGCAGGCTACAGCGCCGATCAGGTCGATATCGTCGTGCTGACGCATATGCACGGCGATCACATAGGCGGGCTGCGCGGAGAGGATCGCGCGACCTTCCCCAATGCGCGCTACGTCACGGGCGCGACGGAATACGACCACTGGGCCGCCGCCGAAAACGACAACTTCGATGCCAAGATGCGCCCGCTGGCCGAGCAAACGACGATGATCGCCCCAGAGGACACAGTCGCGCCCGGCATCACGGCTGTCGAGGCCTTCGGCCACACTCCCGGCCACATGGGCTATAGGCTAGAAAGTGGCGAAAAATCTCTGCTGATCGCTGCTGATTTCGCCAACCATCCGGTGTTCTCGCTCGAGCACCCGGATTGGGAAGTCAGTTTCGACATGGACAAGCCCGCCGCCGCCGCCACACGGCGCAAGCTGCTGGACATGCTCGCCTCCGAGAGAATGCCCTTCATCGGCTACCATATGCCCTTCCCGGCCATGGGTTACGTCGAGCGGCGCGGTGATGGGTACGGCTATGTCCCCGAAAGCTATCAGTTGCGCCTCTGAACGCGCCGCCCCATATCAGGCGGATGAGCGATGCATCCCCCACCCTCGCGCGGATTGAGCAGATTGCGTCAGATACAGTGGCGGCCCTGCCGCCCGCCTTTGCCGCCGCCGCGCGCGACGTCGTGCTGCGCATCGAGGATCTGCCGGACGCCGCCATGCTGGCCGACCTCGGCATGGACGACCCGCTCGAGCTGACTGGGCTCTACGAGGGCGTGCCGATGACGCACAAATCCGTGTCCTACCCCGAGCCATGGCCGGATACTGTCTGGCTCTTTCGCAAACCGATCCTGGCCGAGCTGGAAACACGCGAAGGCGTTACGTTGGAACAACTGGTCGCGCATGTCACGATCCATGAATTCGCGCACCATTTCGGTTGGTCTGACGACGATATCGCCAGCATCGACCGCTGGTGGGAATAGCAGCCGCTCCTCCCGACCGCGGGCTTTCATTGTTCCAAAAATACTCCCGCGCGGAGCGCTTGAAATCCCTTATCCCGCGCTTTCGTCCCGCCAGCGATTGACGATGGGATAACGTCGGTCCAGCCAAAAGGCATGTTTGCTCAGCCGCGTGCCCGGCGCAGACTGAAAGCGCTTGTATTCGCTGATGTATAACAAATGCTCGACCTTCTTCGCATCAGCCGCGTCAAACCCCGCTTTCACGCAATCCTCGATACTGCCGTCGCCATCGACCAGAATTTCAAGGATGCCGTCCAATACCGGATAATCGGGCAACGAATCGCTATCCTTTTGATCATCGCGCAACTCGGCCGAGGGCGGCTTGTCGATGATGCGCGGCGCGATCATTTCGCCCTCCGGTCCCATCATCCAGGCGCGGTGATTGACGTTGCGCCAACGGCAGATGTCGAAAACGCGCGTCTTGTAGAGATCCTTGATCGGGTTATAGCCGCCCGCCATGTCGCCGTAGATCGTGGCATAGCCCACCGCCACCTCGGACTTGTTGCCGGTGGTCAACAGCATCTCGCCGAACTTGTTACTGAGCGCCATCAGCAACAGGCCGCGCAGGCGCGACTGGATGTTTTCCTCGGTCACGTCCGGTTCGGTCCCCTCAAAGAGCGGCGCCAGCGTGGCGGTGATCGCCGCGCGCCCCTCGGCAATCGGCAGGGTATCATAGCGACAGCCCAGCGCGTCCACGACCGCCTGCGCATCGTCCAGCGAGGCTTGCGACGTGTATTCGGACGGCAGCATCACGCAGCGCACATTCTCCGGACCCAGCGCATCGGCGGCAATCACCGCGACGATGGCCGAATCTATCCCGCCCGACAGACCCAACAGCACCTTTTTGAATCCGGTCTTGCGCATATAGTCGCGCAGGGCCAGCACCATAGCGTGATAATCCTGCTCCAGCGTGTCCGGCAGATGCGCCAGATCGCCCTTTTCGGCGCGCCAGCCCTCCGGCCCGCGCACAAAGTCCACATGCGCCAACCCAGCCTCGAAGACCGGCATCTGCACCGCCAGCGCGCCGCCGGGGTTCAGCACGAAACTGCCACCGTCGAACACCTGATCGTCCTGCCCGCCTACGAGGTTCAGATAGACCAGCGGCAGGCCCGTTTCGATCACCCGGCTGACCATGATCGTCTGGCGGGTGCCCATCTTGCCCCGGTAATATGGCGAACCGTTCGGCACTAGCAGCAGCTCGGCACCCGTTTCGGCCATGGTCTCGGCCACGTCATCGTGCCACGCATCCTCGCAAATAGGGCTGCCGATGCGCAGATTACCCACCGTATAGGGGCCACTGACGGGCGCCGCTCCGTATAGGCGCACCTCGTCGAACACAGTTTCGTTTGGCAGGTGATGCTTCAGCACGCGCGCTGTCACCTTGCCACCCTGAAGCACATAATAGGCGTTGCACAGCTCCGCGCCCTCTAGCGCGGGGCCGCCTATGGCGATGGCAGGTCCATCTGCGCACTGCTCGGCCAGTGCATCGATGGCGGCGATTGCGGCCTGATGAAAGACGGGCTTCATCACCAGATCCTGCGTGTTGTAGCCGGTGATGAACATCTCGGGCAGCGCCACCATATCGGCGCCCGCATCCTTGGCGCTGGCCCAAGCGTCGCGCGCCAACGCGGCGTTGCCCTCCAGATCGCCGACGGTGGCATTCAGCTGTGCGAGGGTCAGGCGAAACCTGTCGGACATGGGCGCTTCCTTCGATTATGTGCCCCCATCTATCAGATCGGCGCGCGGTGGAAAGCCGATTTGAGCGAATCGCGTTGCCCCGATGGGGTCGGTCCACTAACTTTGCGCAAAGGCCGCGCACGAGCGCGGCCAAAGGCATTCGAGGCAGAGCATGGCAACCATCTTGACACGATCGATCGTTTTCGCAGCCTCGTTGGCGCTGGCCGCCAGTGCCACGGCCACCAGCGCAGCGGCGCAGGACGGCGCGATCCAGACCAAGCAATACGACGATGGCGGCGTCTATGAGGGCACGTTCAAGGACGGGCTTCAGCACGGCACCGGCACTTACACCCTGCCCAACGGCTATGAATATACCGGCGACTGGCAAGAAGGCGAGATCAAGGGCAAGGGCACCGCCCGCTTTCCCAACGGATCGGTCTATGAGGGCGAATTCGCGCTGGGCAAGCCGAACGGCGTGGGCATGATCGTCTTTACCGATGGCGGCACCTACGAGGGCGGCTGGGTCAACGGCAAGATCACCGGGCGCGGCGTCGCCGTCTATGCCAACGGCGTGCGCTATGAGGGCGAATTCCTAAACGCCATGCACCACGGGCGCGGCACGATGACCTCACCGGGCGGCTATATTTATGAAGGTGACTGGAGCGAGGGCGTCAAGGACGGCAGCGCAAACATCACCTATCCCGATGGCGCCACCTACGATGGCGAAGTCAGCCGCGGCACGCGCGACGGCACCGGCACACTGACCATGCCCGACGGGCTGATCTATTCCGGCCTCTGGAAGGACGGGCAGATCGACGGCAAGGGCAAGCTGACGCAGCCCGGCGGCGATGTCTATGAGGGCGATCTGGTTGCAGGTCGCCGCGACGGAACAGGCCGCGTCGTCTATGAGGGCGGCGACGTCTATGAGGGCGAATTCGCGGATGACAAGCGCGACGGTCAGGGCACCTTCACCGGCACGGATGGCTATGTATATACGGGCAGTTGGGTGGCCGGTAAAATCTCGGGTAAGGGGCGCGTGACCTATCCCGACGGGTCGGTCTATGAGGGCGATTTTCGCGACGATCTGGCAAATGGCGAGGGTCAGATCACCTATCCCGACGGCGCCACCTACGAGGGCCAATGGACAGATGGCGTGATCGAGGGTCAAGGGCGCGCCACCTATCCCAGCGGGTTGGTCTATGAGGGCATGTTCAAAAATGCGCGCAATCACGGGCGCGGCGTCATGACCTATGCCGACGGCTACCGCTACGAGGGCGACTGGGTAGAGGGCGAGCGCCAAGGCACCGGCACCGCCACCTATCCAGATGGCACGGTCTATACCGGCGGCTTTACTGGCGGTCAGCGCGACGGTCAGGGCAAGATCGAGATGCCCGACGGCTTTACCTATGAGGGCGAATGGAAAGACGGCGAGATCAACGGCAAGGGCATTGCGACCTATGCCAATGGCGACGTCTACGAGGGCCTTTTTGTCGACGGCAAGCGGCAGGGTGCCGGCACCATGCGCTACGCCTCGGGCGAGGAGGACAGCGGCAATTGGCAAAATGGCGCGCTGGGGCTGGAAGAGGGCGCAGTTGCTAACGAACCCGAGAGCGCCACTGAAAGCCCCGAAGATGGAACTGCCCAGCAAGAAACGCCGCCCGAACCACAAACAGACAGCGCACCCGAGGCGCAGCCGGACGAGGCCGTCAACATTAGCGAATAATCGCCCATCCTGAGTTTGCCGCGCCGCACCGTTCCTGCCAAACTTGCCTTCAAACAATATGCGCGGATGACCGCACCAGTGAAGGAGTTGAACATGCACCACACCGGATCTTGCCTGTGCGGCGCCGCCAAGTTTACCGTCACTACGCCAATCGCCGAAACGTACGCCTGCCATTGCGGAATGTGCCGCAAGTGGTCGGGTGGCATTGCTATGGCGGTCGAAGTGCCGCCGGACGGGCTGACCGTGGATGCGGGCGATACCATCAAGACCTATGCTTCGTCCGAGTGGGGCGAGCGAGCGTTTTGCACGGCATGTGGCAGCGGGCTATATTATCGCTTCGTCGCGCCGGGTCCGCAGCACGGCACATTCTACCTAAATTTGGGCGCGCTGGACGATCCGGGTGGCATTCCGCTGACCGGAGAGTTGTTCATCGACGCCAAGCCGGACGGCTATGCGCTGGAAGGCGATCACACCCGCATGACCAGCACCGAGTTCTTTGCAATGGTCGAAGATTCGATGAAGGGCGAGGGCTAAGGCCTATTTGGCAACAAGCTAACGCCCCGCCAGCATCGCCAGCCGGATCAGCGCCCGTTCGACCAGTGCCATCTGCGGTGCGGTCTGATTGGCCGAGCGCAAGGCCAGATCGGTTTCCGTCAACAGGCTCAGCGCTGCCTCCAGATTGGCCGCGCCCCATGCCTGCGCCTGTCGCTGCATCCTGTCGCGGCGCGGGCCAAAGACCGGCGGGCGCATTCGCGAGATGCCTTGCGACACGCCGCCGGGGTCTGATGCGGCAGTGTACAGTGTGCGAAAATGGCGTGATGCGGCAATGCACAGGCCCACGGGTTGCACCCCTTGGGCACGCAGCCGCTTCATGATCGGCCCGATCTCGCCCGAGCGCGCCTCGGCAACGATGTGCAGCACGTCATCCAGATCCGCCTCGACCGAGGCAGGGGCGCAGGCGGTGACATCCTCAGGCGATACGGGGGTGTCGTCGTTCAGTTTATACAGCGACAACTTGTCCACGGTCTGGCGAAAATCACCGGGGTCCAGCGCGCGGCCCAGATCATTCAGATCGCGCAGCGCCTCCTGCCCGATGTTCTTTAGCCCCGATGAGGCCAGCATCGCCTCAATTTCGGCCCGGCTGGGCGGATCGTCGTAGATCGCGGCGGCGTAGGCATTCTTGTGGTTCTCGAAAGCCTTGCGCAGCTTTGACGTCGGCTTTAGCTGGCCCGCCGTCACGATGATTTGCGCGTCACCCTCACGCCAATCCTCGATTGCGGCAAGGATGGGCGCTGCCATCGCCTCGGTCGCATCCTCGACAAAGGCAACGCGCGGGCCGGGAAAGAAACTGGCTGCCTTAACCGCGTCATTAAGGCGCGCAGGGTCCTTGCGCAGTTCTGGCGCTGGCATGCGGGTCACGCGCATTTCCTCATCGCCGGTAGGACCAACAAGGGCCGCGATCACCTCGGCACGGCGCAGCGCGATGCGCATGGCGTCAGCGCCAAAGATCAAGAGGCCGGTGCGCGCAGGGTCGGGCCGCGCAAAGTAGCCGGGCGCATCGCGGGCGGTGAGTTTCATAGGCCTGAGGCAGGCGTAGCCACGACCAGCTGAGTGATAATCTGATTTGCAAGGATGATCATCAGCCGCTCGCGCGCATCACGCTCGGCCGCCTGCGTCGCCACGGTCGATCCGGAGGCGGAATAGCCGGTGAAATTGCTGGCCTTGCCGCTGGTGATAACCGCCAGCGTATCCAGATCGCGCAGCGCAAACGTGGCGTTGCCCAAGAGGTTATAGCGCGCGGTCACGTTGTCTTTTGAAATCGCGACGGATTCCGAGCCGACCGTGATTGAATAGCTAAGACCATAGCGCCCCGGATTGGCGCGCCCCAGCCGCGTTTCCAGCTCACGGGTCAGCAAGTAATCTTCGCGCGTGATGGGCGTGTCGACCAGCACCGCATTTTGCAGCGCGCTGCCAGCGCCGCCCGGCCCATAGACAGGCGTGAACCCGCAAGCCGGAAGAGCGGCGAACAGGCCGAAGCAGAATATGCGCCTACTAAACAACGACATTGACGATCCGTCCGGGGACGACGATGACCTTCTTGGGCTGGGCCCCATCCAGCGCTCGCTGCACAGCATCACTTGCCAGCGCGATTTTTTCAACCTCGTCCTTGGCCATATCCTGCGGCACCTGAATTTCTGTGCGCCGCTTGCCGTTGATCTGGACGGGCAGTGTAATGGTATCGTCGATCATCATCGCAGCATCCGCCACCGGCCACGGCGCGGTCGCGATCAGACCCTCACCGCCCAGCAAGTGCCACAGTTCTTCGGCCAAATGCGGGGTCATGGGCGACATCAGCTGCGCCAGCGTGCGCGCGGCCTCGCGTTTGGCCGCGCTGCCAGCATCGCTTTTCGCCAGCGTGGCGGTAAAGGCATATAGCCGCGCAATCGCTGCGTTAAAGCCAAACGATTCCACCCCGCCGCTGACGTCATGGATCGCCTTGTGCATGTCGCGCAGCAACGCCTCATCTGCCTGCGGCGTGCCATCCTCGGACCCCTCCGCGATCTCGGACACTATGCGCCAGACCCGCGCGAGGTGTTTATGCGCAGCCTCGGCCCCGGCGGCGGTCCATTCGACATCCCGCTCGGGCGGGCTATCGGACAGGACAAACCAGCGGGCGGTGTCGGCGCCGTAAGCGTCGATGATACCAATGGGATCGACGACGTTTTTCTTTGATTTCGACATCTTGGCGGATGGGACGATTTCAACCTGCGTGCCGTCGCTCAGCTTGCCATCGCTCACATCTTCGGGCAGGTGATACACCGGGCGGCCATTCGAACCTGCCGTCTGATAGATCTCATGCGTCACCATCCCTTGGGTGAAGAGCGCATTGAATGGCTCCACAGCAGTTTTCGGCAAATGGCCGGTGATCTGCATCGCACGGGCGAAAAAGCGGCTGTAGAGCAGGTGCAGAATCGCGTGTTCGACCCCGCCGATATACTGATCGACGTTCATCCAATAGTCCGCCGCCGCCAGATCGGTGGGGGTGTCAGCGCGCGGCGCGGTAAAGCGCACGAAATACCACGAGCTGTCGACGAACGTGTCCATCGTGTCCGTCTCGCGTCGGGCCTCGCCACCGCATTTTGGGCAAGCTGTCTGACGCCAGGTCGGATGGCGGTCCAGCGGATTGCCGGGAACATCGAACGTCACGTCATCCGGCAGGCGGATCGGCAGGTTTTCCTTTTTCTCAGGGACAACACCGCAGGCGTCGCAGTGCACGACCGGGATCGGGCATCCCCAATAGCGCTGGCGGCTCAGGCCCCAGTCGCGCAGGCGGAACTTGGTCACGCCGTGTCCGACACCATTGGCCTCGCAAAAGTCGATAGTCGCATCAATGGCATCGGCGCCGGTCTGCCACGTCCCGCCCGCAAAGCTGCTGACGTAGTGGACCGGCTCGGTCTTGGGCGGGACATAAGCCTCGGTCAGGTGCGGGTCTGCATCCTCGGACGGCAGAAAGGCCGGAATGATCGGCAGGCCATATTTGGCAGCAAAGTCGAAATCGCGATGGTCATGCGCAGGCACACCGAAAATCGCGCCGGTGCCGTAATCCATAAGGATGAAATTGGCGACATAAACCGGCAATTCCCAAGACGTATCAAAGGGGTGGCGCACGGTTAGACCGGTATCAAAGCCACGCTTTTCGGCCTTTTCCAGCGCCTCTTCGGTCGTGCCACCCTTGCGGCATTCGGCATTGAACGCGGCCAGATCGGCATTGTCCTTTTCCAACTGCTTGGCCAGTGGATGGTCGGGCGAAATGCCGACAAAGCTCGCGCCCATCAGCGTGTCGGGCCGCGTGGTATAGACCTCGATCCGGTCGAAATTCTCGGGGCCGTCATTCAGGCCAAAGGCGAATTGCAGACCGCGCGATTTGCCGATCCAGTTTTCCTGCATCAGCCGCACCTTGGCGGGCCAGTCGTCCAGCGTATCGAGCGCCTCAAGCAATTCCTCGGCCATGTCGGAAATGGCAAAGAACCACTGCGTCAGTTCGCGCCGCTCGACCTCGGCGCCTGATCGCCAGCCGCGCCCGTTCTCGACCTGCTCGTTCGCCAGCACGGTCATGTCGACCGGATCCCAGTTGACCATAGCGTTCTTGCGATAGACCAGCCCGGCCTCAAGCATGTCGAGGAACATTGCTTGCTGGTGCCGATAGTATTCGGGGTGACAAGTCGCAATTTCACGCGACCAGTCGTGAGAAATGCCCAGCGGTTTCATCTGGGCTTTCATGTCCTCGATGTTTTGGTAGGTCCACTTCGCTGGATGAATGCCTTTTTCGATTGCGGCATTCTCGGCAGCCAAGCCGAAGGCATCCCAACCAAACGGATGCAGCACGTTGTGCCCTGTCGCCAGCTTGTGTCGCGCGATAACGTCGCCCATCGTGTAGTTGCGCACATGACCCATATGAATACGCCCCGAGGGGTAGGGAAACATCTCCAGCACGTAGTATTTGGGCTTCGTGGGATCAGGCTCGGCGCGGAAAATTCCGGCCTCGTCCCAGGCTTTTTGCCAGTTGGCTTCGATTTCGGCGGCGGAATAGCGGGGCATGGCGGCATCTTTCAGGGCAATAGCGTTGGCTGAGGTGATAGGGCGCACGGCGTGCAGCGTCCAGTGGGGCCGCGCAAAAATCCAAGGGTTTGCAGGCGCGCAGGCGCTGCCTATAACCGTCCCAGACGACGTAAGGCAGGCACGCCACATGAAAATCCTCTTTATCCACCAGAATTTTCCCGGCCAGTTCAAGCATCTGGCCCCGGAACTGGCCGCGCGCGGGCATGAATGCACGGCGCTGACGCTAAAGGTGGACAAAGCGGTCACGTGGAAAAACATGCGCATCCTGCCCTATGACCTGCCAAAACGCGCCGCGCAGAGCGTGCATCCCTGGCTGACGGATCTGGATACCAAGGTGACGCGCGGCGAGGCGTGCTGGCGCGCGGCGCGAGCACTGGCGGATGAGGGATATGCGCCCGATCTGATCCTCGCGCATCCCGGCTGGGGCGAATCGATGTTCCTGCGCGATCTGTGGCCCGAGGCGCGCCTGGCGCTCTATTGCGAACTTTATCACGAGGCGGGTTATCCACATCTGGATTTCGACCCTGAATTCCGCGCGCGCGAACCCGAGGTGCAACCGCTGCGCATCCGGATCAAGAACCTCGGCAACCACCTGCATTTCCCGCGCGCCGAGGCCGGGATCAGCCCGACGGCGTTTCAGGCCGATACGTTCCCGCCCGAATTCAGGGATCGCATCACCGTGTGCCATGACGGGATCGACACGACATGGTCGTCCCCCGACCCTACCGTCGCGCTAAAGCTGAAGGGCCATCCCGAATACACCCGCGAGACCGAGATCGTGACCTTCGTCAATCGCAACCTCGAGCCATATCGCGGCTATCATATATTCATGCGCGCTCTACCGGACCTGCTGCGCGCGCGGCCAAATGCACGTGTCATCATCGTCGGCGGAGACGAGGTCAGTTATGGCGGCCCGCCGCCCAAGGGGCAGACATGGAAGCAGATCTATCGTGACGAGGTGGCCGACCAAATCAGCCCCGAGGATTGGCGCCGCGTGCATTTCCTGGCCCGCATCCCGCATGCCGACTTCACGCGCATCCTGCAAATTAGCCGGGTGCATGTCTATCTGACCTATCCGTTCGTGCTGAGCTGGTCGCTGATGGAGGCGATGTCCTGCGGCGCGGCCATCGTCGCCAGCGACACGGCACCGGTGCGCGAAGTGATCACGCATGACCAGACCGGTCGGCTGGTGGATTTCTTTGATCGCGAGGGGCTGGTGCGCGAAGTGTGCGACCTGCTGGACGACGCCGACGCCCGCGCCCGGTTGGGCAAGGCTGCACGCGAGCTAATGGTCCGGAACTATGATCTAAAGCACATCTGCCTGCCAAGACAGCTCGCCTGGGTGGATGAGGTGATGCAGATGCCGCCGGTAGTCTAGCGGCCCACCTTGCACGCCGGGATCTGCCGGGTGGCGCCGCTACAGCTCGGCAATGCGGGCAACGACACGCCCACCGCGCCGCATCAAATGCGTTAGCCTGCGGGCCGACGCTTGCACGACGCGTTAAATGATCGGTTTATCAGTATTTACCAGCCTGAATACGCAACTGCCGGGCGCGCGACAGGATCGCGTCTTCGACGGCGCGGCGGGTTCCGGCATCGACCGGGCCAGCCTGCGTAGATAGCGACACGTTGAGCGAGCGAGCATCCAGTGCCGGATCGCTGATCAGGATCGTCGCGCGATACGCGCGTCCGCCACCCGGTGGCACACCATAACCGGTCGAGATAACACCGGTGAACGGATCGGCAGATTGGATGGGCAGGAAATCAAGCACTTGCAGCGACGCGGTCCAGAGAAAGCGATTGACCTTTACGCCAGCATCCTTGCCGCGAAAGATGTCCAGAATGCTGGTGCCCGAATTGACGCGCTGAGCGCCTTTCGCCTCTTTGCCGCCTTCGACGACGACCGCATTGGGATCGAATTTCGGCGGCTCATCGCCGCAAGCCCCGAGAAACACCAGTGCCGCGAGAGCGCAGCCAGCGCGTTTTACCGAAAGAAGCATCATGTTACCGTCCGAAATTGCCTGACCCTCTAGTAACCAACGCGCGCCGGTGGGGCAAGGTGTTTGCGCGGCACAAAAGACAGCGCGCCCGATGCCGCTTTGCATCCCTGCGACGGGGTGATTAACTGAAGGCCCAATTGCCCCAGTCCGAGAGCCCGTCATGAGCCTGCCCGACATCACCGCCCGCATCGACGCCGCCATCGCCGCCGCAGGGCGCAGCCCCGGCTGTGTGCAGCTGATCGCAGTGTCCAAGGTGCAGCCGAACGACCGCGTCGAGGCGGTTTTAAAGGAAGGCCACCGCATCTTTGGCGAGAACCGAGTGCAGGAGGCCGAGGGCAAATGGCCCGCGTTTCGCGAGGCCTATGAGGGAATCGATTTGCACCTGATCGGCCCATTGCAATCAAACAAGGTCCGCCAGTCATTTGACCTTTTTCAGTGCATCCATTCCGTCGACCGGTCCAAACTGGCCAAGACCATTGCGCGTATCGCGGATGAGGAAGGGCATTGCCCGGACATCTTCCTGCAAGTGAATACGGGCGAGGAAGAGCAAAAGGCCGGCGTCGCGCCAAAGGATGCCGACGCCTTCATCGCCGAATGCCGCGCGCTGGAGTTGCCCGTCAAAGGGCTGATGTGCATCCCGCCTGCGGATGAGGAACCCAGCCTGCATTTTGCACTGCTGGCCAAAATCGCCAAACGCAACGATCTGAGCGGCCTGTCGATGGGCATGAGCAACGATTTTGAGAGTGCAATCGCGCAGGGCGCCACACATATCCGCGTCGGCAGTGCCATTTTTGGTGAACGCGATTACGAGTAAATCGTTCCGGGATAGCGCCTGGATTACTATCCAATGAAAAAGGCGCAGCAGGAAACTGCTACGCCTTTCTCGGAAAGAAAAGTATTCAGCTAGCGCTTAGTCGGCGATGCGCATCGTTTCGATGTCGACGCCTTTATCTTGCGCCGCCTTGATCCAGCGCGGCGGACGGCCTCGACCGCTCCATGTCAGAGCAGGATCGTCCTTGCTGCGGTATTTCGGCGCTGCGGGCGCGCGTGACTTGGGCTTGGGGCTCGTGCCGGTCGGTTTGACCGCGCCGCTCGAGCCCACCAGATCGTCTAGCGAATAGCCAAGTTGCTTGGCCTTTTCCTTGACCGCGCTCAGCGCGTCCTTGCGCTGCCGTTTGTCTCGACCGGCCATTTCCCGGTCCACTTTCTTTTGCAGGGATTTCAATTCCTGCACACTGAGTGACTTCAAATCGAATTTTGCCATAGGTATCCCATTCCTGCGTTTTAATAGGCCTGCGTTTTAATAGGCTTTTACGCAGATAGAACATCTTACGCAAAAGAATACCGACGTATGCAATAGTTTTGCGACAAAGATTACCGATTTAACACGATTAGACGGGTTCCCGGCATAATTTCGCTGGCCAAATCGTGCAAATGGCTGCGTTTCAACGCCACGCAGCCTTCGGTCGGATAGCCGGGGCGGCGCCATTGGTGCATGAAAATGCAAGATCCCGCGCCCGTTACACTATTCGGCCAGTTCCAGTCGGTGACCAGCACCAGATCATATAGCGGATCAGCCCGGCGCAGGGCCTCATGGCTGGGGGCGTAGGGTGCGCGCACCAATTGATTGTAGGAGGGATCGTCACTGGCATCCGACCAAAGATCGCCCGGCAGGATCGGTCGCGCCCACGGGGCGGGGCACGCGATGCGATCGGGGCGGTAGAGTGTCATGACGATGTGGTGCGTGCCGACGGGCGTCGCGCCGTCACCCTCGCGCTTGGCCGCGCTAAGACCGCCGCGCCCGATGGTGCAGGGATAGCGCCGCCCGCGATAGCGCAGGCCGGTCGGAGTCAGAATCATATCATGCGCGCGCATCGAACCCCTCCCTACATCGACGCTTCGGGGCGAAAACTGAGGGGAATGTCGGCCTGCCCCTCCAGCATTAAATCGGCCATGACCTCGCCCACCTTGGGGGCCATGCCAAAGCCGATCTTGAACCCACCATTGGCGATGAACTGGCCGGGATGCAGCGGATGCGCGCCCAGCATAGGGGCGCGGCTGCGCGCACGCGGGCGCAGACCCGCCCAGCGCTGGATCACGCGCGCGCCTTCCAACGCGGGCAGCGCGGTGCGGGCAGCGGCGATGACGGCGTCCAGCTGCGCATCGGTGGCAAGATCGTCAAATTCACGCTCGGTCGTCGACCCTATAGCAGTGGTCCCATCGTCATGCGGCACGATATGCACACCGCCAGCAAAGATCTGCGGATGCTGCGGCATTGCAAAGTCCAGCAGCGCCGCCTGCCCCTTGATTGGCGTGCCAACCTGTCGGTGATGAGCTGCGTTCAGTTCAGCGAGGTCCGCTGAGCCGGTGGCCCAGAGCACCTGCCCCTCGTCCGTGCCCTCGGCAACGATGCGCCCCCCGCGCGCAGTGATCGCGGCGGCCAGCCCCGCGCAAGCCTGCGCAGGATGCACGCGCGCGCTGAGTGTGTCGTGGATGACGAAGCCGCTGGCGGTGCGCGGCGGATGCGCAAAATCGCTGGCCTTGGCAACACCCCACACCGCCTGTCCCTGCCAGAGCGTTTCAGCGCCCTGCCCCCGCGCCTCGGCCAGCCCTGCACCATCCTCTGGCAGAGGTTGCAGTCGTCCGGTGCGCGCGTAACCGGGCGAACGTCCCGAGGCTTCGGCCACGTCACGCCAGAACGCTTCGGCCATCAGGAGGCTGCTTAGCTGGAACGACTTCTTATCGTTCCAGTTTTCCGGCACATGCGGCGCCAGTGCGCCAACGATGCCGCCCGACGCACCGCCGCCCGGCCCCGCGGGGTCGATCACCTGCACACGGGCGCCGCGTTTCAGGCAGGCCCACGCCACCGACAGGCCGAACACCCCTGCCCCCCGCACTGTCACATCGGCCATTGCCATCGCTCTGAACCCGCTCCATGGTCGCGCCATCCGCGCCATCTCATAAAGGACCGCGCCATGCAGGACCAGCATGCAGAGCTGGACTGGCGCCCGGGCGACGTGCCCGTCTCGCGCCGTTTCGAAGACCCCTACTTCAGTCTGGACGATGGGCTGGCAGAGACCGGGCACGTATTTTTGGACGGTAACGATCTGCCCGAACGCTTTTGCGATGGGTTCCGCGTGAGCGAACTGGGATTTGGCACCGGGCTGAACATGCTGGCAACGGCCGAGGCATGGGCCGCCTGTGGCGCGCCCGGCACGCTGCACCTGACATCGTTCGAGGCCTATCCCATCAGCGCAGATGACATGGCGCGCGCTCTGGCGGTTTTCCCTCAGTTCGGCGCGCGCGCGGCGCGTCTGGTGGGCGGCTGGCGCGAGGGGCGGACCCGGATTGATCTGGGGGATGGCGCAAGGCTTGAGGTGATCGTCGGCGACGCACGCCGCACCCTGCCTGAATGGCCTGAACGGGCCGACGCATGGTTCCTCGACGGATTTTCGCCCGCGCGCAATCCCGAGCTGTGGGGGCCTGAGCTGATGGCCGCCGTCGCCGCGCATACCGCGCCGTGTGGAACGGCCTCCAGCTATAGCGCGGCGGGCCATGTGCGCCGCGGGCTGGCGGATGCCGGATTTGACGTTACTCGCGTGCCGGGGCATGGCCGCAAAAGACACATGACACGCGCAAGGATGCCACAATGATCGAACAGAACACCAAGCTCGGCATCTGGCTTATGCTGGCGACGACGCTGGTCTTTGCGGTGCAAGATGGCCTCTCGCGCTATCTGGCGGGCGAATACAACGTCTATATGGTCATCATGATCCGGTTCTGGTTCTTCGGTTTGTTCGTCGTGGTCATATCGGCGCGCAAGGCGGGCGGGCTGCGGGCTGCGGCACGCACTTCGCAGCCTTTGCTGCAAGGGTTTCGCGCGCTGCTGCTGGTGACCGAGATCTGCGTTATAGTCGCCGCGTTCATCGTTCTTGGACTGGTCGAAACGCATGCCGTTTTTGCCTGCTATCCGCTGCTGATCGCCGCCCTTTCGGGCCCCGTTCTGGGCGAGCATGTCGGCTGGCGGCGCTGGACGGCGATTGGCATCGGTTTTGTCGGGGTTCTCATTATCCTGCAGCCTGGCATCTCCGTGTTCGAGCCTGCGGCGATCGTGCCACTGATCGGCGCGCTGATGTTCGCGCTATACGGCCTGCTGACACGCTATGCCGCGCGCCGCGACACGGCGGCGACCAGTTTCTTTTGGACGGGAATCGTGGGCGCGCTGGGCATGACGTCGGTCGGAATCTGGTTCTGGGAGCCGATGGCAAGTCACGACTGGGCGTGGATGTCGCTGCTGTGCCTGACCGGCGTGCTGGGGCATTTTACCCTGATCAAGTGCTACGAGGTGGCCGAGGCCAGCGCGGTGCAGCCTTTTGCCTATCTGCAACTGGTCTTTGTCACCATTATTGGCGTCACCGTATTCGGAGAGACTGTCCGCACGAATGTCGCCATCGGCGTTGTTATCGTGGTTGGGGCGGGCCTCTTTACCCTCTGGCGGCAGCGCAAGTTGGCGTGATCCGGACGCCTCCGGCGGGAGTATTTTCGGAACAATGAAAGAGCGCGTTGATTGCTCAGACCATCAACTGCCCAGTTTGATCAATTGCTCAGATTGGAGGGGATGGTCGCGCCTGTCAGCTCTTCGCTAAAAGGCACCGGATGCGGATCGTTGCCCAACCGGGCGCGGTAGATCGGCAGGCTCTCGGCGACGCGCTGGACGTAGTTGCGCGTCTCGTCGAAGGGGATGAACTCGATCCAGTCGATCACGTCGAGGCCATTCATGCCTTTGCCGCTGCGTGGATCCCCCCGCTCAGACATCCACCGCGGTGGACGGGCGGGGCCTGCGTTATAACCCGCCGAGATCATCACAACGTTGCCCCCAAAGCGCTGTGACATCTGCGCCAGATAGGTGGAGCCGAGCCGCGCGTTATAGGCCCAATCGCTCAGCACGCGGGCGCGTTCATATTTGATCCCCAGATCGCGCGCGACGTCGCTGGCCGTGCCGGGCAGCACCTGCATCAACCCCATCGCACCTGCGCCACTGACAACGAGGTGGTCGAACTCGCTCTCGCGGCGGGCGATGGCGAGGGCCATTTCCATCGGCACGGGCAGGTCCATCGCCTGCATCGGATGCAGCGCGTAATACGGCCCCGCCAGCACGATACCGCGCTGTGCCGCCGCCTTACCCAGCATGACCTGGAGATGCGATTGACCCATATCACCCAAGGCCGCGCCCAGCTGGTCCAGTCCGGGGCGATCCAGCGTGGCAGCCAACTCCCTGATGAACCATTCCGCCAGCGTCAACTGGTCCGATGCGGCCAAAAGCGCCGCTGCCTGAAAGAGATCGTCCTTGGCAAGCGCCCCATCCTCCCAAGAGGGGATGGTCTCACTGCCGGCCAGCGCCGGGTCGAAAGGAATCCCCGCCTTTTCAGCTGCCAGCAGCCCATAAAAGCTGGTCTGCTCGCCCGCGCCTTGCGCATAGGCGATTTGCGCTGCCTCGGGATCGTCCAGCGCATCCTGCGCGCGGCCTATCCAGTAATGCGCGCGGCCCAGCGAAATGGGCGTGACGACAGCGGCGCGCAGGCGTTGGAAATGGTCCAGTGCCAGAGCGGGGTCGTCAAGGAACCGCAGCGCCAGATAGCCCGACAGCCATTCGAGGTCGGAATACGCGCCGCCCTCGGTCAGTTGGTGATGCGCCGCCAGATCATAAGCGCGCGCATATTCGCCATCGCGCATCATCCGGCGCGCAAAGCTGCGCCGCCATCCCGCCCAGCGCCACGCCTCGCCGAGGCCATCCTCGATCCGGCTCTGGCGCTGTATTAGGGTCATCGCCTTTTCGGACTGGTCGGTTTTAATATATCGCTCGAAAAGGACATGCGCGATGCCGGGATTGCGCTGCATCTCTTCGGGAAGCGCGGTGATCTTGGCGATGGCGTTGCTGGCGCTACTCCGCGCCGCCATAAGGCGGATATCAGCGCGCTTTCGCATTTTGTCGCTGACCAGCGGCAGCATCATCGCGCTGTCCTTGAGGCCGCGCCACAGCGTCATATCCATGCGCGCGTCATGGTGCGGCTGCAATAGCGGGCCATGAGCGTTGAGAAAATCGACGTGCTCTTCTGAAGTCAAATCAAAACTGCGCCATGCCAGCACGATGCTGGCGTCGGCGTCGCCCTGCTGGCCGACCGCCTGCAACGCGGCGGCAAGACGCAGCATGCCCGCGCCTGTCTCGGGCAGCGCGTCCTTGTGAAAGGCCAGAATGTCCGCATCGCTTGCGTCCTCAAACGCCTCGCTCGATTTCTCGCGTATGCGATCCAAGCCAGGCCAATCCCTATGTTTGCCAAGAAATGCCAGCACCTCTTTCAGTGTGCCACGCCCGGCGCGCAGTCGGGTCCATTCGATCAGCGTCTCGGCGACTGGCCCATCACGCGCCGCAAGCGTCGCCGCGCGCGCCCAGCGCCCGTCGTTAGCAGCGCTGAGGGCACTGGCAAGCGGGCGCGGGGCGGTGGCGCTGGGCGGCTGTGCGAGGGCTGGCATGGCGCTGCAGATCAGCAGCAGGGCGGTAAAAAGAGGGCGCGTCATGTCTTGCATTTCCGATCAAGGCGAAGGATAGACGGCCCCAGCCTAAGCGCGCGCCGATGCGCCGTCCACCCGTCCGACATAGGGCGCCGGGCGGCATCATGCCATAGCCGCGTCCACCTAACGGGCCGATGCGCCCGGCATTGTCTAAGGAGTCCATGATGATCAAAGGATCGCTTCCCGCCCTGGTCACGCCCCTGAAAAGCGGCAAGGTGGATTTCGACACGCTGGGCAAACTGGTTGAATGGCATATCGCAGAGGGCAGCAATGGCCTGGTCCCCGTCGGCACCACCGGCGAGAGCCCGACGCTGAGCCATTCAGAACACAAAGCGGTCGTCGAAGAGGTCGTGCGCGTCGCCGCTCGCCGCATCCCCATCGTTGCGGGTGCAGGCAGCAATAATACAGCCGAGACGATGGAGCTGATGCAGCACGCCCACAAGGTCGGCGCCGATGCCGCGCTGGTCGTGACGCCCTATTATAACAGGCCGACGCAGGCCGGCCTGATCGCGCATTTCACGGCTGCGCATGATTGCTGCGACCTTCCGATCATCATCTACAACATTCCCGGTCGCTCGGCCGTCGACATGTCGCCCGCCACCATGGGTGAACTGGCGAAACTGCCGCGCATCGTCGGGGTCAAGGACGCCACCGGCGATCTGGCTCGCGTCTGCGCACAGCGCATCACCTGCGGCCCCGATTTCATTCAGGTCTCGGGCGAGGACGCCACCGCCCATGGCTTTGACGCGCAAGGCGGGGTGGGCTGTATTTCGGTCACAGCCAACGCAGCGCCCAAGCTGTGTGCGGATCTACAAGCCGCCTGCCTTGCGGGCGACTACGCCGAGGCGCTGAAAATCCAAGACCGCCTGATGCCCCTGCATCACGCTATCTTTACCGAGCCGGGGTTAGTTGGCGTGAAATACGCCATGTCCCTGCTAGGCAAATGCAGTGATGAGGTCCGCTCGCCGCTGGTCCCTCTTACTGACGGGACCAAGGCGCTGGTCGAAAAGGGCCTGCGCCACGCTGGCTTGCTGAATTAAGCCTCAGCGATAGCTGGACGGCGCGTGCCCGAACTGCGCCGAATAAACACGCGAGAAATGCGATGAGTTGGCGAACCCCGTCGCCAGTGCGATCTGCGTCAGCGGCAGGGCCGAATTGCGCAGCAGGCTCTGCGCGCGGGCCAGTCGCAGCGCGCGGTAATAGCGCATGGCAGGCGTCCCCAGCTGATCGGTGAACAGCCGGTTCAACTGGCGCGGCGATACCCCGGCGACTTGCGCCAACTGTCCCAGGTCCAGCGGGTCGGCGATATGGCTCTCCATCACTTCGACGGCATCCAGAATGGCGGGTGTATGGCTGCCCACCCTTTCGGCCAGCCCGGCGCGCTGCGGCCCGACCGAGGGACGGATATCGGTGTGCATGAACCAATCGCTGACCTGCTGCGCGAACGGCGCCCCATGCTGGCGCGCGATCAGCGCGTGCATCATGTCCAGCGGTGCGATGCCACCCGCGCAGGTCATGCGGTCGCGGTCGATCACGTATAACGACCGTTCGATCGCCAGATCAGGCGACAGCTCGGCCAACGCTTCGGCATATTCCCAATGCAGCGTCATGCGCCGCCCGGCCATCAAACCAGCGCGCGCCAGAATGACCGGCCCGCCCGAAACGCCGCCCAGCCGCACCCCTTCACGCGCCAGACGTGCCAGCCAGCGATAGAGCGCCGGATCGCGAAACCCACCGATATCCCCACCGGCAATGACGAACAGCATATCCAGCTTTAGCGCCGCGCCCACCTGCGCATCGGGTGGCACCACCGCCGCGCCCGAACTGCGCACAGGCTGGGTTGCGGGGGCGACATGGATCACCTCATAAAGGGCGCGCCCGGCCAGAAAATTGGCCGCGCGCAAAGGCTCCACCGTGGAGGCATAGGACATCACGGAAAAATCCGCGATTGGCAGAACACCGATTCGCGTCGGCGGTGGGGGATGATCGGGGCGCGCGTCCATTTGAGGCATGTATCCGACCTTTTCAGGAAAGTGTAAACGCTGCAAACCCACCATGCTGCCCGCAACCTGACAAATCGGATGAATTTCCCATGCGCTACTCCGCACTCCGTATCCTCAAAGAAGGTCTGACCGGCAACAAGGGCTGGAAGCCCGTCTGGCGGGAGCCAGAGCCGAAGGCAGACTATGATGTCATCATCATCGGTGGCGGCGGTCACGGCCTTGCTACCGCCTATTACCTCGCCAAAGAGCACGGCATCACCAATGTCGCCGTCCTTGAAAAGGGCTGGATCGGCAGCGGCAATGTGGGTCGCAATACGACGATCATCCGCTCAAACTATCTGCTGCCGGGGAATGAGCCGTTTTACGAGCTGTCGCTGAAACTGTGGGAAAATCTTGAGCAGGACTTCAACTACAACGCGATGATCTCGCAGCGTTCGATCCTGAACCTGCTGCACTCAGACGCCCAGCGTGATGCTTTTATCCGGCGCGGCAATGCGATGTTCCTCGCGGGCGCTGACGCTGAATACGCCACAGCCGAGCAGTTGCGCGCCGAACTCCCGTTCCTAGATTTCGACAACGCGCGTTTCCCGATCAAGGGTGGCCTGTTTCAGCGGCGCGGCGGCACGGTGCGCCATGACGCGGTCGCATGGGGCTATGCACGCGGCGCGGACACCCGCGGCGTCGACATCATCCAGAACTGCGAAGTCACCGGCTTTCAGATCGAGAACGGCGTGTGTAAAGGAGTCGAAACCTCGCGAGGCCCGATCCGCGCCAAGAAGGTCGCGATGTGCGTTGCAGGCTCTTCGGGCCGCGTCGCTGCTCAGGCCGGATTGCGCCTGCCGATTGAGTCCCACGTCCTGCAAGCCTTCGTCACCGAGGGGCTGAAACCCGTCATCCCCGGCGTCATCACCTTTGGGGCGGGCCATTTCTATGTCAGCCAGTCCGACAAGGGCGGCCTCGTCTTTGGCGGCGATCTGGACGGCTATAATTCCTACGCCCAGCGCGGCAACCTGCCCGTGGTCGAGGACGTGGCCGAGGGCGGCATGGCCATCATGCCCATCATCGGACGCGCACGCCTGCTACGTAGCTGGGGCGGCATCATGGACATGTCGATGGACGGCTCGCCCTATATCGACAAGACAGACATCGGCGGACTCTATTTCAACGGCGGCTGGTGCTATGGCGGGTTCAAGGCGACCCCGGCATCTGGCTGGTGCTATGCACACCTCATCGCCAAGGATGCACCCCACCCTGTCGCTGCTGAGATGCGCCTTGATCGGTTCAAGCGCGGTCACATGATCGACGAAAAAGGTCAGGGCAATCAGCCCAACCTGCATTGAGGCGACAGATGCTTTTTCCTGGTGAAAATACCTGTATCCCGTCCCTACCGAACGCACGGCGCCGCTGCGATGCGCGCCGCCCGCAATACTCCGAGGTGAGCAAATGATCATCGACCACCCCCTTCTCGGCCCGCGCGACGCTGCCGAATTCATCTATCTGGGCGACGCGTGCCTCATTGACCGCCCCGATTGGGAGGCTGACGATGCCGCAGAAGCGTTCTATGAATACGGCTATCTGCGCGACAACATCGCCGGCAAGATGCAAGAACTTTGGTATCATGAGCAGGGCGATCGCAGTTGGCTGGTCGTCACGCGCGATACCATCACCCACAAAATCACCGATGTCGAAATGGCCCGCGACGTGGCCCGCTCACGGGGGCGCAGCAAATGAGCCAAGTTAACCGGATCAAGGGCGGCCTCATCGACCGCTCCAAAACGCTGAACTTCACCTTCAATGGCAAATCCATGCAGGGGCACGAGGGCGACACGCTTGCCTCGGCCCTTCTGGCCAACGGTCAGGTGCTGGTCGGACGCTCGTTCAAATATCACCGCCCGCGCGGCATTTTTACCGCCGGATCCGAAGAGCCGAACGCACTGGTGCAACTGCGCACCGGCGCCGCTCAAGAGCCGAACACACGTGCCACCGTGGCCGAACTGTTCGACGGCCTCAGCGCCACCAGCCAGAATCATCGCGGCTCGCTTGAATTCGACCTGATGGCCGTGACGGACCTTGCCTCGCCCTTCCTCAGCGCGGGTTTCTATTACAAGACCTTCATGTGGCCCAAGGCGTTCTGGGAAAAACTATACGAGCCGATGATCCGCGCCTCTGCCGGACTTGGCCGCCTGTCGATGGAAGAAGATCCCGACACCTACGACAAGGGCTTCTTGCATTGCGATCTGCTGGTCATCGGCGCCGGTCCCTCTGGCCTCGCCGCAGCCCTCTCTGGTGCACGCAGCGGTGCGCGTGTCATCCTCGCGGATGAGGATTTTGCGTTTGGTGGGCGGCTCAATGCCGAGACGCTGGAAATAGATGGCATGGCTGGCTCCGACTGGGCCACCCAAGCTGTGGCGGAACTCGCCTCGATGGACAATGTGCGCCTGATGACGCGCACGTCTGTCTATGGAGCCTACGATCACGGCATCTACGGCGCGCTCGAGCGGTACACCGACCACCTGCCCGGCGCAGGCGGCAAGCCGCGTCAGGTGCTGTGGCGCATCTATTCCAAGCGCGCGGTTCTCGCCGCTGGCGCGACCGAGCGGCCCATCGCGTTTGGCAACAACGACCGCCCCGGTGTGATGCTGGCAGGCGCAGTGCGCACCTATGTCAACCGCTACGGCGTGACGCCGGGGCAGCGCGTTGCGGTTCTGACGAACAACGATGACGGCTGGCGCACTGCCGCCGATCTAGCCGCCAAGGGCGTCGAGGTCCGCGCTGTGATCGACACGCGGGACGCGCCCGCGTTCTGCGACGTTCCGGGCGCGCGTCATGTGCGCGGTGCGGGCGTGGTCGATACCGCAGGCCGCAAGGCGCTAAAGAGTATAACGCTGACCGACGGGCAGATGATCGACGTCGATTGCCTCGCCGTTTCGGGCGGCTGGAACCCCAACGTTCACCTGACCTGCCACCAGCGTGGGCGCCCCGTCTGGCGCGACGATATCTCGGCCTTTGTACCGGGCAAGGATCTGCCCCAGAGCATGGTCGTCGCCGGTGCCGCCAACGGTCAACTGACGCTGGCCGCCGCGCTGGATGAGGGCCGCAAGGCCGCCAATGCGCAGATCAAGGATCTGGGTTTCACCCCCTCGCGCAAGGCCGGCCCCAAGGCCGAGGATGAAGCCTATGAAGGCGCGCCCAAGTGGCACTTCCCTTCGGGCAAGAAACGCGCATGGGTGGACCTTCAGAACGACGTTACCGTCAAGGACGTCAAGCAATCGCATCTTGAGGGGTTCCGCTCGGTCGAGCATCTGAAACGCTACACGACCACCGGCATGGCAACCGATCAGGGCAAGACGTCGAATATCGCGGCGCTGGCGATCATGGCCGAATGCACCGGCAAGACGATCCCCGAAACCGGCACGACCATCTTTCGCCCGCCCTATACGCCGATCCCGATTGGCGCATTGGCAGGCCGGGCGCGTGGGCAGGATTTCCGCCCCTATCGCCTGACGCCCAGCCACGAATGGGCCAAGGCACATGGCGCGACCTTTATCGAGGTCGGCAACTGGCTGCGCGCGCAGTGGTTCGTCAAAGGCAACGAGGCGGGCTGGCGCGATTCGGTCGACCGCGAGGTGCTGAACACCCGCAATTCCGTTGGCATCTGCGACGTCACCACGCTGGGCAAGATCGACGTTCAGGGCAAGGACGCCGCCGAATTCCTGAACAAGATCTACGCTAACGGCTTTGCCAAACTGGCAGTAGGCCGGGTCCGTTATGGCATCATGTTGCGCGAGGATGGCATCTGCTATGAGGACGGCACCACCGCGCGGATGGGCGAAAACCATTTCGTGATGACCACCACCACCGCCAACGCGGTGCTGGTGTTCCGCCGGATGGAATTCGCGCGCCAATGCCTCTGGCCCGATATGGACGTGCATCTGATCTCGACCACCGATGCGTGGGCGCAATTCGCCGTCGCCGGTCCGAACGCGCGCAAGCTGCTCAGCAAGATCGTGGATGACACGCAGGACATGTCCAACGAGGGCTTTCCCTTCATGGCTTGCGGTGAAATCACCGTTTGTGGCGGCACACCTGCGCGCCTCTTCCGCATCTCGTTTTCGGGCGAACTGGCCTACGAGATCGCCGTGCCGGCGCGCTATGGCAACTCGATGATCGAGGCGCTGGTCAAGGCAGGCGAGGAATTCGGCGCCGCGCCCTATGGCCTTGAGGCCCTGGGTGTCATGCGGATCGAAAAGGGCCACGCAGCCGGCAACGAACTGGACGGGCGCATTACTGCGCATAACCTCGGCATGGGCCGCATGGTCAGCTCGAAAAAGGACTGCATCGGCAAGACGCTGTCCGAGCGCCCTGAGATGAACCGCGAGGATGCAGAGAAAATGGTCGGCTTCCGCCCGGTGGATCGCAGTCAGAAACTGATCGCCGGATCGCATTTCATCAACAAGGGCGATGAGGCGACTATGGCGAACGATCAAGGCTGGATGACGTCGGTGGCGTATTCCCCCAGCCTTGAGCATTCCATAGGCCTTGGATTCATCAAATCCGGCGACAAGCGCATGGGCGAGATTGTGCGCGCCGTCAGCCCCGTCCACGATACCGAAATGGACGTCGAGATCGTCTCGGCCCACTTCATCGACCCCGAAGGAGAGCGCCTGCGTGCCTGATTTCACCCTCACCTCCGCGCCGCCGCTGGCAGGCTATGACCAGAGCTTTGGCGATATCCAGCTGAGCGCGCCAAAGGATCTGGCCATCGTGTCCATCGCCCTGCCGCTGGGCGGCGAGGATGCGGCCAAAAAGGCGATCAAGACCGCCTTTGGCGTCGCATTGCCCGAGGTCGGCATGTCCGTTGTCGCCAAAGATAAATCCAGCGCGATCATGCGCCTGGGCGTCGATCAGGCCTTTGTGCTGTTCCCCAGCCCGACGCCCGACGCCGAGCCGCAGATCGCCAAAAAACTGAAGGGCGCGGCCTACACGACCGACCAGACCGACGCATGGTGCGCGTTGGAAATATCCGGCCCCGGCGCACGCCGCGCGCTTGAGCGGATTTGCCCGGTTGACCTGCACCCTGATGCGTTCGCGGTAAATGCCATTGCCCGCACGGTGATGGAGCATATGGGCGCAATCATCGCGCGCACTGGCGACGATACGTATCTGCTGCTCTCGGCAAGTTCCTCGGCCAAGTCATTCCTGCACGCGGTCGAGTTGTCGGCAAAGAATGTAAGCTGAGGCGGCCAGTATCGTCTAGCATTGAAAGGTCCGGCTTATGTCGGGCCTTTTTTGCATTGTAGGCGTGCCCCTCCGCTGCGCCTTGATTCCGGTTGGGAATGCGGCCAGCGTCGGCAGCGAAGCATAACCGAGGATAGGTCATGACTCTCTGGACCGACGACGCAGCCCCCGGCCAGCCCTATTGGTGGGATGGCATCGATTGGGTCACGCCTGAGGGCGCACTGCCCGCGCGCTGCGATCTGCTGGTCGTTGGCGCGGGTTATACCGGCCTCTCGGCCGCGCTGGCCGCTCATGAGTGCGGCGCGTCCGTGGCAATCGTCGATGCCGCAGACCCCGGCAAAGGTGCCTCCACCCGCAACGGCGGCATGTTCGGCGCGCATCCGCGCCTTGGCTGGGACGCGCTGGCACAGCGGTTTGGCGCGCAGACCGCCGACGCACTCTTTGCCGAAGCCGGCGGCGCGCTGGATTGGGCGCGCGCGTTGATCGACCGAGAAGGCATCGACTGCGATCTTCAGCAAACCGGTCGCATCCAGCTGGCCTGGACCGCGAAACACTTTGAAGACCAGAAGGCCCTCGCGCAAACGCTGGCTGAAAAAAGCAGCGTAAAGGCGCATGTCGTTCCGCGTGAGGCCCTAAACCAAGAAATCGAGACGCGGCGCTATTTCGGTGGCCTGGTCTTTGACGAGCATTGCGCCATCCAGCCTGCGAAATTTCATCAGGGCCTGATGCGCGCCGCCCTCGCGCGCGGCATTCCCATCATCGCGCATTGCCCAGTGACGCAACTCGAGCGGACCGGAGCGACCTTTGCTGCGACCACGCCTAAAGGCCGCATCAAGGCCGACAAGGTCCTGCTGGCCACGAACGGCTACACCGCCAAGCCTTTCGTCTGGCACGCGCGCCGCATCTTTGCGCTGCCCAGCTACCTCATCGCGACCGAGCCGTTGGCAGCGAACCTTATCGGCCATCTCGCACCGGGCCGTCGCATGATGGTGGAAACCCGCGCGCGCCACAGCTATTTCCGCATCTCGCCCGATGGTAGCCGCATCCTTTATGGCGGGCGCGCGTCGATGGTGAATGTCGACATGCAGACCGCAGCAAAACGCTTGCACGCTACGATGTGCGATGTCTGGCCTGACCTCAAGGAAACGAAACTGAGCCACGTATGGAGCGGCAACACCGGCTATAGCTTTACCCATATGCCGCATGTTGGCGCGGATCGCGGCCTGCATTATGCGATGGGCTATTCGGGGTCGGGCACCGTGATGGCGCCCTATCTGGGTGCCAAAGCGGCCTACCGCGCGATGAACGATCCGCGCGGCGAGACGGGATATTCCGCGACGCAACTTACCCGCCACTGGATGCAACCCGGCACGCGGCCCCATTTTCTGCACGCGGCGAACCTGTGGTATCGCACTGCCGTGGACTGGTCCGAAAACCTGAAATCGCGGTAATGGGGATTGCTGGAGCGGGCGGCGGGAATCGAACCCGCATCATCAGCTTGGAAGGCTGAGGTCTTACCATTACACAACGCCCGCTTGGGCCAGTTCTGATTAGCGCGGCCCGCAGGCAGAGGCAAGCGGGGCCAGAAAATTCCCTGCCAGAAAATTCTGCGAATTTTCGCGGTGTCCGTTCAGTACCGGCGGCGCAGATCCTCGGGGTCGGCACCCGCAAGGTAGCGCAGTAACAGGCTCAGGTTGCGCGCGCCGCGCCGCAGCCAGCCTTCCCGGCGATACCGCGTTGCGCTGGTGAGCACAGTCAGCGGCATCACGCTGAGGCGCGCGCCCAGACGGCGCGCCATGGCGACATCCTCCATCAACGGGATATCGAGGTAGCCACCGACGGCATCATAATCGATGCGCGAAATCAGCAGGCCTTGATCGCCGTAGGGCAAATGAAACAGGCGCGAGCGCAGATTGGCCCAACCTGCAACCAGCCACGGCGCCAGCCCCCGCGCGTCAAAGGCAAGGCGGAAATACCCCGGCCGCCCATCGCTCATCTGTGTCAGAACCGCCCCGGACCAGCCAACCGGCAAGCCAGTGTCGGCATGGAGAAACAGCAGCCACTCACCACCCGCCAACTCCGCCCCACGTCGCAGTTGCCCGCCGCGCGATGGCGGCCCCTCGCACCAGAGCGCGCCGGCCTCTTCGGCAATGCGCGCGGTGGCGTCGCCCGATCCCCCATCCGAAACGATCAACTCGCGGATGAGGCCCGACTCGACGCCCTCCATCAGGCCGGACAACAGCACCGGCAACCGAACTGCGGCATCGCGCGTCGGCACGATTACGGATAGCCTCGCGCGCAATGTCAGCCCCCCTGTCGCCCCGCCCCCGCATCCTCTATGAGACTAGAACGTTTAGAGTTCATTTTGAAATACAACTTGAATTTGAAACGCGAAAACCATTGATACGTCATGGGCGTTTCGACATATCGTCTTGATCGGGCAATATGTCGAAACGCTTAGGCACCGAGGCCCAGAGAGGTAGCAGCCATGCGCTCCATTCACCAGATCACCGGCGCGGATGCACGCAGCTTCCTTCAGGGGTTGATCACGAACGACATTGAAAAGCTGTCTGGCGGCCTTGTCTATACCGCGATGCTGACGCCGCAGGGCAAATACCTGGCCGACTTTTTCCTGTTCGAGCGGGATGGCGCGATCCATCTCGACGTCACGACAGACCTTGCACCGGGCCTGATCCAACGGCTGAATATGTATCGTCTGCGCGCGGATGTGCAAATCACCCAGACGGACCTCGACCTGTATCGCGGCACTGGCCCTGCCCCCGAAGGCGCGCTGACCGATCCGCGTCATCCGGATATGGGCTGGCGTCTCTATGGTGAAACTTCCGGCGACGACGGCACGGATTGGGACGCCATCCGCGTGGCCCATTGCATCCCCGAGACCGGGATTGAGCTGACCCCTGATACTTTCATCCTCGAGGCCGGATTTGAGCGGCTCCATGGCGTCGACTTCCGCAAGGGCTGCTATGTCGGTCAGGAGGTCACCGCCCGCATGAAGCACAAGACCGAACTGCGCAAAGGTCTCGCCATCGCCGGAATCCAGGGCGTGGCCCCCGCCGGAACCGAAATCACGGCAAACGACAAGCCGGTCGGCACGCTCTATACCCAGTCCGGGAACCGCGCGATTGCTTATCTGCGCTTTGATCGCGCCACAGGACCGATGCAGGCCGCACAGGCTGAACTGACCTATCCGCTGGACTAAAGCGTTTCGCGAAAATACTCCCGCCGGAGGCGCGATATGTGCAGCGGTGGTCATGACGCAGGCCCCTCTTGCAATGCAGCCCCATCCCCATTATCTGATCCGTCGAGAGGTTGGCGCGGGCAGGCACCTCGCCAACCCGGTCAGATCCGGAAGGAAGCAGCCGTAACGAGCCTCGCTTGGGTCGTTGTCCAGCCTCTCACCTTACCCTCCAGCGCCACTTTGACCGACATCCCGCATGGCCCAGCGCATCTGCGCCTTGGTTTCCACAGCGCAGGGACGCACGTCGCGCAACCGTGCCAGTGCCGATTCGGGCGCCTCGCCGGCCGTGATCATCAATCGCAGCGTGGCCATGCCTGATCGCCCGCAGCCGCCCCGGCATTGGATCAGCACCCGCCCGCCGCCGCGCAGCGCCGACAGCGCAACCGGCGCAGCCTTGCGCCAACGCGCATCGCCAGCGGCATCCGGCACGCCGTAATCCGGCACCGGCAGATGCACCCAGCGCGTGCCAACATGGGTGACGTCATGACCCAGTTCGCCCGCCCCGGCGGCCACCATCTCGGCCAGCGTCGCCAGCGTCATCACCATCGCGGGCTGCCAATCCTTTAAATGAGCCAGATCGCCAGCATAGTCGCCCCCTGTCCCCGGCAGCGGCGATAGCGCGAGGATGCCGCGCAGCACCGGCAAGGCGTGGATGACAAAGCCAGTCACCCGCCCACACCTACAACTGCTCGGTGCCGAAGGTATCGCAGGCGCCCATCTGTCCGCTGTCATAGCCCGTCGCGAACCAGCGCGAGCGCTGCTCGGACGTGCCGTGGGTAAAGGTGTGCGGTTGCGGTACACGCCCCGCCTGCCGCTGAAGGTGGTCGTCTCCAATCCGGCGCGCGGCGTTCAATGCCTCATCCAGATCGCCCGGCTCCAGCAGACTATCGACCGCTTGCGCCCAGACGCCGCTGAGGCAATCGGCCTGCAATTCCAGCCGGACGGTCAGTGCGTTGGCCTGCCGCTCGCTGCTGGCCTGGCGCGCCTCGCTCACTTGTCCTAAAATGCCCAGTTCGTTCTGCACATGGTGGGCGACCTCGTGGGCAATCACGTAGGCAGCAGCGAAATCGCCGCGCGCGCCCAGTCGCTGCGACAGGGTGGCGAAAAATTCTGTGTCCAGATACGCCTTGCGATCCGCCGGGCAGTAGAACGGCCCGGTTGCCCCGGATGCACCGCCGCAGGGGCTGCGCGTGATGCCTGAATAAAGAACCATCACTGGCGGGTGATACTCCTGTCCCACTTGTTGCGGCATCAGATCGCTCCAGACTTCTTCGGTGCTGGCCAGAACGCGCGCGCTGAAATCTGCTGCGCGCTCTTCCTCGGCGCTCAGTTCGCGGGGTGCGGATGTTTGCACCTGCCCGCCGCCCTGCAGCAGGGGCGTCACGTCGATCCCGGCGAAATACCCGATGGCAAGCACCACGATCATGCCAACGCCGCCGATCCCCGCGCCGCGTACCCCCCTACCGCCAGAGCGACGGCGATCCTCGACGTTGCGGCTGCGGCGCAATCCCTTCAGTCTCATTCCATAGGCTCCGATCAATGTGGCTTAGGCATATACCATAACGTTCCGCGCACCGCGCGCCAGAAAAACCCTTGTCGCCAAACGCACGCACATGGCATAGCGTTCCATGATGAGCGACAAGAACGACAAGGCTGAACAGCGCACCGACTGGGCCGAAGACCGCACCATCATGGCCAATGAGCGCACGTTCAATTCGTGGATGGGCCTCGGGCTGGGCGCGGTCGGCGTCGCGATCGCACTCAAGGCCGTGTTCGGCGACTTTGAGCCGACTTGGGCGGCCAAGGCCGTCGCCAGCCTGTTCCTGATAACCGCAATTGCGATCTACTGGACCGCCGCCAATCAGGCTTTCAAGACGCATGAGCGCCTCACCTGCCGCGACGCCGAGGCGGCAGGTTCAAAAAATTTCCGCTGCCTCGCGACGCTGCTCAGCCTCGCCACGATTGGCACTGGCGCCGTATTGTGGATGCTGTGATCAGCAGGGCGGGTGGACGCGGGCGCGCCGCGCGCCTACCTTGCCGCCGACACATCCCGATTCCAGCAGGCGGCCCCACATGACCGACACGAAACCCTCCGGCTACCGCGTTCTGGCCCGCAAATACCGGCCCGAAACCTTTGCCGATCTGGTCGGGCAGGATGCGATGGTCCGCACGCTGAAAAACGCGTTCGAGGCGGATCGCATCGCGCAGGCGTTCATCTTGACCGGCATCCGCGGGACCGGCAAGACGTCGACGGCCCGCATCATCGCCAAGGGCATGAACTGCATCGGCACCGACGGCAATGGCGGTCCCACGACCGAGCCTTGTGGCGTTTGCGAGCATTGCAGCGCCATCGTCGAAGGCCGCCATGTCGATGTGCTGGAAATGGACGCCGCCAGCCGCACAGGTGTCGGCGACATCCGCGAGATCATCGATTCGGTCGCCTACCGCGCCGCATCCGCGCGCTACAAGATCTACATCATCGACGAAGTGCATATGCTCAGCACCTCGGCCTTCAACGCGCTGCTGAAAACGCTTGAGGAGCCGCCCGCGCACGTCAAATTCATCTTTGCCACCACCGAGATCCGCAAGGTTCCGGTGACGGTCCTCAGTCGCTGTCAGCGGTTTGATCTGCGCCGGATCGAACCCGAGGTGATGCTGAAACTCATGCGCAAGATCGCCATCGCGGAAGGTGCCGAAATCACCGACGACGCGCTGGCCCTCATCACCCGCGCTGCCGAAGGATCAGCCCGTGATGCCACCTCGCTCTTGGATCAGGCCATCAGCCACGGCGCGGGGGAAACGGGCGCCGATCAGGTCCGCGCGATGCTCGGCCTTGCCGACCGGGGCCGCGTTCTGGACCTCTTTGATCTGATATTAAAGGGCGACGCCGCGGGCGCGCTGACAGAACTGGGCGCGCAATATTCAGACGGGGCCGACCCGCTGGCTGTGCTGCGCGATCTGGCGGAAATCACGCACTGGACGTCGGTCATCAAGATCACGCCCGAGGCTGCCGACGATCCCACTATTGGCCCGGACGAGCGCGCGCGCGGTCTGCAAATGGCCGAAGCGCTGCCGATGCGTGTCCTCACCCGCATGTGGCAAATGCTGCTCAAGGCACTTGAGGAGGTCGCAGGCGCGCCCAACGCCATGATGGCCGCAGAAATGGCCGTGATTCGCCTGACCCACGTGGCCGACCTGCCCAGCCCCGAAGAGTTGCTACGCAAGCTCAAGGACACGCCAGTGCCCAGCGGGCCGCCTTCTGGCACAGCCGCCCCGACGGGCGGTGGTGGCGGCACTCATGCCTCATCGGGCACTTACGCGCCGCCCCAGCCTCAGGGTCAGCAGCCGCGCGCGATCCCAAGCAATGGCGCGGGCCAAACGCTCGCCGTCGCAGCTGACGCCGCGCTCGCGCATTACCCGACATTCCACCACGTCGTCGAACTGATCCGTGCCAACCGCGACGTCAAACTGCTGGTCGAGGTTGAAACCTGCGTCCAACTCGCCGCCTATCAGCCCGGCCGCATCGAGTTTGTTCCAACCGAAAAGGCCCCGCACGATCTGGCCCAGCGCCTCGGCGGCGCGCTCCAGCGCTGGACCGGCAATCGCTGGGCGGTGACGCTGGTCAACGAGGGCGGCGAGGAAACTATCGCAGGCGTGCGCGACGCCGAAGAGCTGTCGCTACGCGCCGAGGCCGAGGGTCATCCGCTGGTGCAGGCCGTCAAGGACGCCTTCCCCGGCGCGCAAATCATCGAGATCCGCACCGCGCGCCAGATCGAAAACGAGGCACAGGCCGAGGCATTGCCCGAGGTCGAGGATGAATGGGACCCTTTCGAGGAGGACTGACAACCCTGTCCTCTTGTTGCGCCCCCACCCTTGTTCCCGATGCCCTGCACACGTATCTAGGGGCCAGACGTTTTGATCGAAATGGAGACGGATATGTTCAAGGGATTGGGCCAGATGGGCGACATGGCCAAGATGATGAAGGCTGCGCAGGAAATGCAGACCAAGATGGCCGAAATGCAAGAGGAAATGCATAATCTAACGGTTACTGGCGAAAGTGGCGCTGGATTGGTCAAGGCCGTTGCCACCTGCAAGGGCGAACTAAAGAGCCTTGATATTGATCCCAGTATCTTTTCCGGCGACGACAAGGAAGTCGTCGAAGACCTCATCCTCGCCGCAATCAAGGACGCCCAAGGCAAAGCCAGCGACCGCGCCCAAGAGGAAATGGGCAAGCTGACCGAGGGCATGGGCCTGCCAAAGGACATGAAGCTGCCCTTCTGAATGGCGGCGCGCCCGCGTCTTTCATTGTTCCCAAAATACTCTCGCCGAAGGCGTTCCCGCCGCTGGCCGTCAGGACACACCCTTTGAGTTCGACCCGCGATATCGACAGTCTGATCGAGATGATGGCAAGGCTGCCGGGCCTTGGCCCCCGCTCGGCGCGGCGCGCGGTGCTGCACCTGATCGCCAAGCGCGAGATGAAATTGCTGCCACTAGCCGACATGATGCAAAAGGTCGCTGCCACGGCCCGCGAATGCACCATCTGCGGCAACATCGGGACCGTTGAAATCTGTGATATCTGTCTCGCGCCAAAGCGGGCCAATGGCATTCTCTGCGTCGTCGAAACCGTCGCAGACCTATGGGCGATGGAACGTGGCGGCGCCTTCAAGGGACGCTATCACGTCCTCGGCGGCACGCTGAGCGCGCTGGATCAGGTCGGCCCTGAACAATTGCGTATCCCCACCATGATCGACCGCATCGAAAGCGAGGGCATCACTGAGGTGATCCTCGCCCTCGCCGCTACCATCGACGGACAGACGACCGCGCATTACATCGCCGACCAGGTCGAGGGGCGTGTGCGCCTCACATCGCTGGCCCAAGGCGTGCCCATCGGTGGCGAGCTGGATTATCTGGACGACGGCACGATCAGCGCGGCCCTCAGCGCACGCAAGGATATCCAGCCCTAAAGCGTTTCGTCTTTAACCTGAGGCATCGGACAAAGGCGAAACGCGCACAACGCTGATATGTCGCGCGCGTTCCGCGAAAATCCGTGATTCAGGTTCTTCGCGAAACGCTTTAGGAAAAGCCAGACGGCCCACTATGGCCGCAGCACCTGATCCTCGGGCCATTGCATGTCATATTCCAGCACCAGATCGCGCGCCTCACCCGGTGCAAGCTCAAACTCCCACGCCAGCACGCCGGTCTGATCGTCTACATCCACCTCGTCGGGGCGCGGATCGGCCTTCCAGTCGATGCTCAGTTTTTCCTGTTCGGAATAAGGCACGCGGTCCAGCAGCCGAACCGGCCAGGCGCGATCTGTCAGGTTCTCGACTTTGATCCGCGCGGTTTCGGTCAGATCGCTGGATTTGCGAATCAGCCCGCTATCGCCTTCTTCACGGTCCAGCGCCGTGCGGATCAGACGCAGCCCGTCGATGGGGCCGAACGAGGCCTCGCTCTCGGCCCCGGCCGCGATCAGCTGGCTCTGAGCCATGCCGACATAGGTCGCATCCAGATAGAAATGCGTCTCGCCCGGCAGGATCAACTCACCCATATCGTTGGTGAAATCGGCGACAAGGAACGCGCTTTCATCATAGAGCGGCACAGCGCGGGCTTGAATTTCGGCCTGCGTGCTAAGGCTACCCAGCGCGATGCGCAGCGCATCGGCGCCCGAGGCGATGGTAACGGGTGGCGCGTAGTCATAGGTCACCGCCAACCCGTCGAACTTTGCCGACGCGGCGATGATCGACGGGGCCGGCGCAGACTCGGCCATGGCCATCATGTCCATTTCGGCGCCCATACTCTCCTTGCGCAACAGTTGTAGTGGCGGCCCTATACGGCGCAAAAGCGGGCCGATTTCGCTGGGCCGGGTCTGGCCACTGGGGCGCACGGTCGAGAGGGTCAGCGAAACGTCCTGCCAATTCTCGCCCGTGTTCTGGCGCAGATAAGCGCCACGCGCGATATCCAATGTGCCTGTCTCGCGCGCCAAGGTCATGTCGTAGACCGGCGACCAGCCAGCGCTCCAAGTCTGGTACGTGACCTCCAACGTGCCTGTCGTGTCGTCCGCTGCAGTGATGGAAACGGCCAGCATCGCGCGGTTCTCGTCCTCGGGCACCAGCGCGGCCAGCGCTTGTCGCGCCTCTTCCAGCGCTTCGATCTGGTCCTTCAGGTCACGCTCGGCGCGCTCGGCCTCGCGGGCGGCGTCATGGGCGGCCTCGCGCGCGGCGAGGGTTTGCGCGCCGATCATCTGCGACAGATCCCGCAGGGTCGCGACGTCCTGCGCCGCAATGCCATCGCCCTGGCCCAACTGCGCTAGAAAAGCGACCTGAGCGTTAGCGGCATCCACTGCGAGGCGGATGCGCGCGATGTCGGCGCGAGCAGCAGCAAGTGCCTCTTCGCGGCGCTCAACCTCATCGCGGGCGGCCTCGATGGCGGCACTCTGGCGCTCGCCGCGCGGCGGCTGGGCGTCACGGCGGGTGGTGACACTGCCCATCTGGGCGCCTGTGACGCTGACGCGGACGGTTTGCAAATCAGTGTCCTGCGGCAGATCGAGCAGAATCAGATCATGCTGCCCGGTGGGGGCGGTAAAAGGCACCTTGCGCAGGATGGTCGCGCCCTGCGGATAGAGCGTGACGTCGCTGACACGGCTGGTAAGGGGGATGTCCTCGGCCATAAGGACGGTCGGCAAGGCGAGGGCAAAAGTCAGGGTCAGGATTGAAGTGCGCATGGTGAGATCCTCTGGCGGGGCCCCATCAGCTTTCGGCGCGGCGGGCAGGATTGCAAGGAGATCCGAAATAGAATGCGCGGATTAACGCTATTTTGACCGCCGCGAGGCGCAATGAGGGGGTGGATGCCGCGAGATTGAAAATGCTGCGCCAAGAGGCGCAAAGTGCAACATCCGGCGCAACGCACTGCGCCGGACATAGGGGTGTGCAGGTTGCCCTAGCCCTTTTTCAACACGCGCTGGCCAAGCGTTTCGGCGATCTGCACGGCATTGAGGGCCGCGCCCTTGCGCAGGTTGTCGGACACACACCACAGGTTCAGGCCATTCTCGATCGTGCTGTCCTGCCGGATGCGGCTGATGAAGGTGGCAAAATCGCCGACGCACTCAATGGGCGTGACGTAGCCGCCGTCCTGACGCTTGTCGATCACCATGATGCCGGGCGACTCGCGCAGGATATCGCGCGCCTCATCCTCGTCGAGGAATTCCTCAAACTCGATATTGATCGCCTCGGAGTGGCCGACAAAGACCGGGACGCGCACGCAGGTGGCCGTCACCTTAATCTTGGAATCCAGGATCTTCTTGGTCTCAGCGACCATCTTCCACTCTTCTTTCGTGTCACCGCTATCCATGAAAACGTCGATATGCGGAATCACGTTGAAGGCGATTTGCTTGGTGAATTTTTTGGCCGGCTTGTCGTCGGTGGGGTTGTAGATGCTCTTGGTCTGGTCCCACAGCTCATCAATGCCCTCCTTACCGGCGCCGCTGACGGACTGGTAGGTGCTGACGACGACGCGCTTGATTTTCGCCCGGTCATGGAGGGGTTTCAGCGCAACAACCATCTGCGCGGTCGAGCAGTTGGGATTCGCGATGATGTTCTTCTTGTGGACCATCTCGACCGCTTCGGGGTTCACCTCCGGCACGACCAGCGGCACGTCCGGGTCGTAGCGATAGAGCGAGCTGTTATCGATCACGATGCACCCGGCTTTGGTCGCCTTGGGCGCATAGATCTTGGTCGCGTCTGAGCCGATGGCAAAAAGCGCGATGTCCCAGCCAGTAAAATCGAACGCATCCAGATCCTTGGTCTTGAGCGTCTTGTCACCATAGCTGACCTCGCTGCCCATGGATTTACGGCTGGCCAGCGCGACCACCTCATCGGCGGGGAACTGGCGCTCGGCCATGATATTCAGCATTTCGCGGCCCACATTGCCCGTGGCACCGACGACGGCGACTCGATAGCCCATCTGTTGTAACTCCTGATGCAAATCCGGTCTGGTCTGGCGCGTCTTAGCTGTTTGGGGGCGTATAGGGAAGAGGGGCGGCAGGTGCATCGCGGCTGAACAGATAGGCGAGTGAGCCGACCAGCGCGGCCAAGCCGAAAAACGCAAAAAGCGTGCCATAGGCGGCAAGATCACCTGAGGTGGCCGCAACGCGCCCGTGCAGCACCCCCGAGCCGAGCTGCATCAGCCCCACGCCGCTCATGCCGAAGAGGTTCATCAGCGTCACGCCCCGCCCCGCCAGATGGGCCGGGAAAAAGCCCCGCGCATGGGCGATCATAATCGGGAAGGTCGACCCGAACAGCCCGATCACAGCGCAAAGCGCAATGCCAAGCCCGACGCTCTGCCCCACCAGCACCGCCAGCAATAGGCAGGCGGCGGCGCAACCCATGTTGCCGACAAAGATCACCCATTTATGTGTGCCGAAAACCCGGTCTAGCGGACCGTAGACCAGCGTGCCGCCGATCATCGCCACACCCATCACCAGTGACGCTTGCCCCAGTTGCGCGGTGGCGAGGCCAAAGATATCGCTGAGATAGGGCCCGATCCACAGGCCACGGATCGCGGCAACAGGCACATAGCAGACAAACATCAACGGCATCATCGGCCAGAGCGCGCGCATTTTCACAAGGTCCAGCACCGATCCGCGCCGCCCGCCCGGCGCCGCGTCCGGATCGCGTAATAGGACGAAAAGCACCGCTGCCGCCAGGGCCGTAATCGCGGCGAGGCCCGTCATGGCGGCGCGCCAGCCAAACGCCTCCACCGCCCAGGCCATCGGCCACGACGCGCCCAGATTGCCGAGTGAACCGATGGCCATCAAGATCGACGCAATGGTCGCGAACTGCGCCGCGCTGCCCTGCCGTGCGAGGATGAAATAGGCCGATACCAGCACCGGCGCGCACCCCACTCCGATCAGCATCATGGCGATATTCACATGCGTAGCGTTCTGCGCAAGCGCGAAGATCAGCGCGCCACCCGCTCCTCCGACCAGCAGCAATGCCGAGGTTGTGCGGCGCGGCCCGATCCGGTCCAGCGCCCAGCCGATGGGCAGTTGCGCGCTCGCGAACGCCAGAAACCAAAGGCCCGACGCCGTTGCTAAATCCTCAGGCCCCGCGCCAATATCACGCTGCAGCACACTGCCCAGAACGGCGAGAAACGCACGGTAGAACTGGCTGAGAACGTAGGTAAGGCAAAGCAGCGAAAGACCGGCGCGCATGTTTTTTCCTTTGCGGCGATTTTGAAAGCCTGCGTTGCATGATGCGGCGGGACTGGCAAGTGGGCGCTGCAACCGACGCGATGTGCGCGGGGCCTGCGGTGGGATGTGAGTATTTTTTGAACAGTGAAAGATCGTGTCAGTGACCCCGCTCAGCGATCCCCCCTAAGCCCCTCGGGTCAAGCTCCTCGTGCGATCAGCACGTCCACATGCGCCGCCGCGCTGGCGGCGAGGGCGTGCAGATCGTATCCCCCTTCTAGGCAGGACACGATGCGCCCAGCGCAGTGGGTATCTGCCAGATCACAGAGCCGTTCGGTGATCCAGGCGAAATCGCCCTCATCCAGCGCGATATTGGCAAGCGGATCGGCCGCGTGCGCGTCAAAGCCTGCCGAGATCAGCAACAGTTCGGGCGCAAAGGCATCGGCGGCAGGCAGAAGGCTATCGGTCATGGCGGCCCGGAACCCAGCGCTACCTGTACCGGCGGGCAGCGCGATGTTCAGCACGTTGCCCGCGACGCCCGTCTCGGACGGGTGGCCGGTGCCGGGAAAGAGGGGCATCTGATGCGACGACAGATACGCGATACGCGCGTCGTCCTGCACCAGATCTTGAGTGCCGTTGCCGTGGTGCACGTCAAAATCGACGATGGCGACCCGCGAAAGCCCATGATGGTCCAGCGCGTGTTTCGCCGCCGCTGCAATGCTACCCAGCAGGCAAAAACCCATTGCCTGCGTGCGTTCGGCATGGTGGCCGGGCGGACGCGTCGCGACAAAGGCATTGCGTGCCGTACCCTCCATCACCATGTCGACGCCCTGTATCGCACCGCCAGCGCAGCGCCGCGCCGCGCGCATGGAGCCGGGCGAGAGCCATGTGTCGCCGTCGATTGCAGCGCTGCCGCTGACCGGAATCGCAGCCTCGAGCATGTCGATATAGGTCTGCGGGTGCACCCGGCGCAGCTGTGCATCGCTGGCCAGCGGTGCCTCCTGGTGCAAGAGCGTCTTGCCGTCCAGCGCGTGCAGCACCGCAGAGAGGCGCGCGGGATGTTCGGGGTGACCTTCTGGCACGTGGTGATCCATGCAATCGGGATGCGTGATGAGGGCGGTCGTCATGTCCGGGCCTTTCGTCAATGGCCCACCACCCAAGCGCGAAACCGGCATGTCTGTCCAGTCCTGACTTGCCGCGTCGCGCCCCGCATGCAAATCTGACCGTCATGGCAACGAACCCCACACTCCCCCCAGTCGAGCAGGCGCATGAAATCGCGCTGAGCCTCTGGTCACAGGGCCACGCGTTCACCGTCGCGCTGCTGCGTCCGTGGAACGCCTATCAGATCGGTATCATCCTGGCGCTAATCGTGGCTGCGCATATCCTACGCGCCATCTTTGGGCCACGCCTGCATGCTTGGATGCGCACGCGTGAGGGCTGGCCGAAATGGCGGATGCGCCTTTTGGTGATGATCCATCGGCGGCTGCGCCTTTTGTTCTTCGTCGGACTCGCTTGGGTCACCTTATTGATCATGAAGGAGGTGACATGGCCCAGCCGATCCTACCTGATTGGGATCGCGGCCAGCCTCGCTGTGACCTGGCTGGTGATCACCTTCGTCACGCGGCTGATCGCCAACGGGTTTCTGCGCATAATCGTGCGTTATGCCGGCTGGGCCTGGGCGACGCTGATGATCCTGGGGCTGACCGACGAGGCACAGAGCCTGCTGGATAGCGTGGCCGTCACACTAGGCGAGACCCGCATTTCCCTTTGGCTGGTCGTGCAGGCCGTGGTCATTCTGGGCGCGCTGTTCTTCGCGGCGCGGTTGATTTCGACCACCACGTCCAGCCGGATCAGGCGCAACGAACAAATCTCGCCCTCCATGCAGGTTTTGGCGATCAAGCTGCTGCAAATGGCGCTATACAGCGCCGCGATCTTTATGGGGCTGCGCACCGTCGGGGTTGATCTGACCGGCCTCGCGTTCCTGTCAGGCGCGATCGGCCTCGGCCTTGGCTTTGGTTTGCAAAAGGTCGTGTCGAACCTCGTGTCGGGCGTCATCATCCTGCTCGACAAGTCGATCAAGCCGGGCGACGTCATCAGCCTTGGGGAAACCTTCGGCTGGATCAACGCGCTTGGCGCGCGCTATGTCAGCGTCGTCACGCGCGACGGCAAGGAATACCTGATCCCGAACGAGGATCTCATCACCAGCCAAGTCGTCAACTGGTCCCATTCCAACGAATTCGTGCGGCTCGACATCTTTTTCGGCACCGCTTACGGCGACGATCCGCACAACGTGCGCGCCATCGCGATCGAGGCGGCGGCGGGCGTTCCGCGCGTGCTGAGCATGAAAGAGCCGGTGTGCCACATCGTCGGCTTTGGCGATAGCAGCGTGGACTATATCCTGCGCTTCTGGATTCGCGATCCCGCACAGGGCCTGACAAACATCCGTGGCAACGTCTATCTGGCGCTCTGGGACGCGTTTCATGAACAGGGAATCTCGATACCCTTCCCACAGCGCGAGGTGCGGATGCTGAACAATCCCGACGATATCACAAAACCGACACATTTTTAAATCAACCGCCACCGTGTCCCAGCAGCACAATCTCGCGCGACAAGCGTGATAGTGCCCCATGCTTCATTGAAACTTTGCGAATTGATCGCTATTTTCAATTCAGGCCCGGCACCGGGGCAGGATCAGGTGCGCAGCCAGGAGGACGACGTTCTGTCCATTTCCGCCGAAGCGGCCAGTGCCGCCGATACCACAGCGAGCGCCAAGGGGGTGACTGCCATCGCCAACGACGCCGCAACCAGCCAACAGCAGTTGGACCATATCCTGACCTCTCTGAACGCCGACAAGGCCGAGGACATCGTGCAGATCGACCTGCGCGGCAAGTCCGCCATTGGCGACTATATGGTCATCTGCTCGGGGCGCTCGTCGCGGCAGGTCAACGCCATCGCCGACAAGCTGGTCGACAAGCTCAAGCACGACTTGGGCCGCCCAAGCCGCGTCGAGGGCAAGGAAACCGGCGATTGGGTGCTGATCGACACGGGCGACGTGATTGTCCATGTGTTCCGTCCCGAAGTGCGCGATTTCTACCAGTTGGAAAAGATGTGGCAACCCGCAGGTGGCCCCGGCGCTGAAATCGCACCCCCGGCGAGCCCGCCCACCACCAGCCCTGGCTGATGCGTCTGCACATTTGCGCCGTAGGCCGGATGCGCGCCGGACCCGAGCGCGATCTCTTTGATGACTACATCCAGCGCGCCGATCGCACAGGCCGCGCGCTGGGTCTTGGTCCCGCGACCCTGCACGAGGTTGAGGACAAAAAGGGCGGTGGCCCCGCTGCTGAGGCTGCCCTGCTAGAGCGCGCCCTGCCCCAAGGCGCTGTGCGCGTCGCACTCGACGAGCGCGGCAAACTCCTGACATCTCCGCGATTCGCGCGCCAAATCGCCGATTGGCGCGATGCCGGGCGCGGCGATCTGGCCTTTGTCATTGGCGGGGCGGACGGGATCGACCCAGTGCTGCGCGACACCATGGATTTCAGCCTGTCGTTCGGCGCGATGGTCTGGCCGCACATGCTGGCCCGCGTCATGCTGGCCGAGCAGATCTACCGTGCCACGACCATCCTCGCGGGCGGGCCGTACCACCGGACGTGATGGCGGCCATTCATTGGTCCCCAAATGCTCAAATTCCGCCGCCGCCGCGCACATATCTACTGAATTCACCACGCCGCCATCGCCTAGCCTGTTTCAACCCGGCGTCATCTTGGCTAGAAACCGCAAACAAGGCCAAACCTCGGAGCAAGACATGACAACCCCGAAACCTGTCGTTCTGTGTATTCTCGACGGCTGGGGTCTGTCCGAGGCTGAGGCAGGGAATGCACCTCGCCTTGCCCGCACACCTAATTTCGACGCCGCGATGGCGACATGCCCCAATGCCACATTGATCACGCACGGGCTGGAGGTAGGCCTGCCCGAGGGGCAGATGGGCAATTCCGAGGTCGGACATCTGAACATCGGAGCTGGCCGCGTGATCGAGATGGATCTGCGCCGCATCGACCGCGCGATCGAGACTGGCACGTTCAACGCCCTGCCCGGCGTACGCCGCTTTGCCGACGCCATGCGCGCCTCGGGCGGCACCGCACATCTGCTGGGCGTACTGTCCGACGGGGGCGTCCATTCGCATATAGGGCATATGATCGCCGCCGCGCACGCGCTGGCCGCCGAGGGTATTCCGGTGGCTATTCATGCCTTTACCGACGGGCGCGACGTGGCGCAAATTTCGGCCAAGTCCTATCTCGAAGAGTTGAACGACGCCCTCCCTAAAGGCGCGCGCATCGCCACCGTTTCGGGGCGCTACTATGCCATGGATCGCGACAACCGGTGGGAGCGTGTGGCACTAGCCTACAGCGCCATCGCCGCGGGCGAGGGATACGTCGCAGACACCGCCGCCGAGGCCATCGACAACGCGTATGGCAAGGGACGCACAGACGAATTCATCAAGCCGCGCGTGCTGGGCGATTACGCCGGAATGCGGGACGGTGACGGTCTGATGTGCCTCAATTTCCGCGCCGATCGCGCGCGCGAAATAGTGGCCTCTTTCGCTGACCCTGAGTTCAACCATTTCGAGACAGGGCGACGCCCAAAATTCGCCATCGTCTCTGGTTTTACCGCCTATTCGTCACGCCACGCGACCTACATGGACTGCATATTTCCCGACGAGATGCCGGAAAATACGCTTAGCGTCTGGGTCGCAAAACATGGGCGCCGTCAGTTCCACATTGCCGAGACAGAGAAATATCCGCACGTCACCTTTTTCCTGAACGGCGGACGCGAGGAGCCTGAGCCGGGCGAAGATCGCTACATGGCCCCCTCGCCGCATGTCGCCACCTACGACATGCAGCCCGAAATGTCGGCGCGGGAGGTCACCGATCATCTCATCAGCGCCATCGAGGCCCGCTACGATCTGATCGTGGTGAACTACGCAAATCCCGACATGGTCGGCCATTCCGGCGATCTGGCTGCGGCCATCGTCGCCTGCGAGACAGTGGATACAGAGCTGGGCCGCGTTATTGCGGCGCTGGAAAAAGTGGGCGGCGCGATGATCGTTACTGCGGATCATGGCAATTGCGAAGAGATGATCGACCCCGTCAGCGGCGCACCACATACGGCCCATACCACCAATCCCGTGCCAGTCATCCTGATCGGCGGCCCCGAGGGTGCCGCACTGGCATCGGGGCGGTTGAGCGATCTGGCGCCTACCCTGCTCACGCTTATGGATCTTGATGTGCCCTCTGAAATGACGGGCCGCTCGCTGATCGTGACGGCGGCGGCTCAGATCGCAAGAGGGCGGACTGCATGATGACGGGCCGCATGAGACGCGCGCGCCTCGCGCCGTTGATCTGCACTGCCATTCTGGCACTTACTCCTGCAGCCGCGCTGGCGCAGGTCGATCCTGGTGCCGATGCGCGCGCCGCGTCGGATCTATTGGCCAAAGCGACCCGCGCCCTTGACGAGGCGGACGGCGCGGCGAGTCGTGTCAAGGCGCTCAGCCAGACGGTGCGCGCCTTTGAGGCGGGCTTGCGCGCGATGCGCGTTGGAATGCGGCAGGCGGCGATAGCGGCACAGACGCTGGAGCGCGACCTCGCTTCGCGCGACGCCGAGATCTCGCAGCTGTTGGGCGTACTCAGCTCAATCAACACGACGCCCGCGCCGGTGACGTTGCTACATCCCGCCGGGCCGGTCGGCACTGCACGCTCGGGGATGTTGCTGGCAGATGTGACGCCTGCGCTGAACGCGCGCGCTGCTGTCCTGCGCGCCAATCTGGAAGAACTAGCCAGCCTGCGCGCCCTCCAGCAAAGTGCCGCGCGCAAGCTGACCGAGGGCCTCGCCGCCGCGCAGGAGGCGCGCACCCGCCTCAGTCAGGCCATCGCCGATCGCGAGGATCTGCCACGCCGCTTTACCGAGGATCCGGTCAAGACCGCGCTGCTGATCGCCTCAACCGAATCGCTTGATGGCTTTGCCAGTGGTCTCAGCCAGATCGCCGTCGGCGAGGCCCCCGGCAGCCTGCCGGGCATCGAGGATCGCAAGGGCAGCCTGCCCCTGCCCGTCGAGGGCCGCATCCTGCGACGCGCCGGCGAGGCGGACGCAGCGGGCATCACCCGCCCCGGCATCGTCATGGCCGCCCCGCCCCGCGCGTTGGTCACCACGCCCGCCGCAGCGACGCTGCGTTATCATGGCCCCTTGCTGGACTACGGGAATGTCGCCATTCTAGAGCCCCAATCCGGGATTCTACTGGTCTTTGCCGGGATGGACGTGGTTTATGGGGAAATCGGGCAGGTCCTGCCCGGCGGCAGTCCGGTCGGCCTTATGGGCGGCCTCGGCGCTCCGGGTGGTCAGGCCGATGACGAAATTGTGCCCCCCGAGCTGCTGGAAGCAGCTACCGAGTGGACGCAAACCCTCTATATTGAGGTCAGACAGGGTGACACCGCCGTGGATCCCGCGCTGTGGTTCAAGACAGACAAGGATGAGTGAGCAATGAAGAAATTCCTGATGGCCGCCGGCGCTGGCACCCTTGCCGGCGTGATCGTCACCACGCAGATCGCCGCCCCCCTCATGGCGCAGGAGACCAAGCGCAATACTAACGTCTATGAGCAACTGGACCTGTTCGGAGACATATTCGAGCGGATTCGCGCTCAGTATGTCGAGGAGGTTGATGAGGGCGATCTGATTGAGGCTGCGATCAACGGGATGCTCACCTCGCTTGATCCCCATTCCAGCTACCTGCCGCCCGAAGATGCCGAGGATATGCAAGTGCAGACGCGCGGCGAGTTCGGCGGCCTCGGTATTGAGGTCACTCAGGAAGAGGGCTTCGTCAAGGTCGTATCACCCATCGACGGCACGCCCGCCTTCAACGCGGGCGTCGAGGCGGGCGACTATATCACCCATGTCGACGGCGAGAGCGTGCTGGGCCTCAACCTTGATCAGGCGGTGGACATGATGCGCGGCCCGGTCGGCAGCGAGATCGTCATCACGATGGTGCGCGAGGGCGAGGCCGAGCCGTTCGATCTGTCCATCGTGCGCGACACGATCAAGGTCACTGCAGTGCGCGCGCGCACCGAACAGAAGGCCGTGGTGCTGCGCGTCTCCAGCTTCAGCGACCAGACCTATGAGAACCTTGAGGACGGCCTCGCCGAAGAGATCGAAAAGGCTGGCGGCATCGACAAGATTAACGGGATAGTCATTGATCTGCGCAACAACCCCGGTGGCCTGCTGAACCAAGCGATTGCGGTTTCGGATGCCTTCCTCGAAAAGGGCGAGATCGTCAGCACGCGCGGCCGCGAGGCGCAGGATGGCGAACGTTTCAACGCAACGCCTGGCGATCTGGCCGAGGGCAAACCGATCGTCGTTCTGATCAACGGTGGCTCGGCCTCGGCGTCCGAAATCGTCGCCGGTGCATTGCAGGATCACCACCGCGCGGTCGTTGTCGGCACCAGAAGCTTTGGCAAGGGGTCGGTCCAGACCGTCATGCCGCTGCGCGGTGATGGTGCCATGCGCCTGACCACCTCGCGCTACTACACGCCCTCGGGCCGCTCGATCCAGGCACTTGGCGTGTCGCCCGACATTCTGGTCGCGCAGCCCCGCCGCAAACCCGAGAGCGAAGAAGAGGAAAGCAACGTGCCGCCCCTGCTGCGGTCCGAGGCCGATCTGCGCGGCAGCCTCGACAATGACAGCCTGACCGAGGATGAAATCCTCCACATCGAAGAGACCCGCGAGCGCGCCGAAGAAAGCGCCAAGCTGCGCGAAGAGGATTATCAACTGGCCTATGCCATCGACATCCTCAAGGGCCTTACCACGTTGAACGGCTCAAAGTGAATCAGCGCCGGGCCGCCAGTCATCATGGCGGCCCGGCGATATGATCCATAGGGTGGGTGCCAACCTACCACCACGTACCCCGACCCGCCGGAGACACTGTCGCATGACCCCGGATCAATTTGCCAGCTTGCCCTACCGCCCTTGCGTGGGCGTAATGTTGGTCAACAAGGACGGTCATGTTTTTGTCGGTCAGCGCATAGACACCGATCAGCCTGCTTGGCAGATGCCCCAAGGCGGGATCGACGTCGGCGAGGACGCGCGCACCGCCGCCCTGCGCGAACTGGTCGAGGAAACCGGAGTTACCGCCGATCTGGTCCGCATAGAAAGCGAGACAGCAGATTGGGTGCGCTACGATCTGCCGCCCGATCTGGCGGCGCGCATGTGGAAGGGCCGCTATCGCGGGCAGGAGCAAAAGTGGTTTCTGGCGCGGTTTCAAGGCGAAGATGCCCAGATAGCAATCCAGACCGCGCATCCAGAATTTTCTGAATGGCGCTGGTTGCCGCCCGGCGATCTGGTTGCCAGTATCGTTCCGTTCAAACGCGCGGTCTACGCCGCCGTTCTAACCGAATTCGAAGGCTTGCTATGAAATTTCGCACTGTATCCATCGCCTTGGCCACACTGACACTCGCCAGTCCTGCCGCCGCGCTGTCGTGCCTGCCACACGACCTCGCCCGGACGTATCAGCGAATCCATGCCGCCCCCGAGAGTTATATCGCGGTGTATGGCACGCTCGATTTCGATGCGTCGCAACTGCCCGAAGTCGACATGGCCAATCAGCAAGCCACACCACCCGAAACGCGGATCCCCGCGCGGTTCAGCGGCGAGGCGCTGGGACAAATTGGCTTTACCCGGCCTTTTGCTGGGCCTGTCACACTGCGTGCCCTGTGTTTTGGCCCATGGTGCGCACAGCCGCCTGCGGGCGGTAACGTGCTGGCCTTCGTGCAACAGGGCGAGGACGGCTATAGCCTGACGGTCGATCCCTGCGGCGGCGACGCCTTCTTTGCCCCCGCGCCCGAACTGCTGGATAAGGTGCATCGCTGCTTTACCGGCGACGCGTGCCAACCGGAGAATCCCCTGCAAGAATAGCCATATGTAGGAAAACTGCCTCATGGCGACCTGATATAAGATCGAAGTGTGAACATGCACTGACTCACGATGCGGGTCTGGAAGTGTCTTTGATACTGCTCCCCCTTCCCCCGCGAAAACAGGCCATTTCACGGCTGGAATGTTCGATCATACTTTCCTGCCTAGCATAGACTATCTCAATTTCGGCTGGATCGACGCTCCCTGCCTGGCGCGACTGAAATGACAGGTGCTCAATCAGCAAGCGGCGGCAGATTCTTTCCGGGGCAAAGTAGACGTTGACGGCATTTGTGCTGAATTCAGTCTTTCCGGCACTTCGTGAGGGCGGTCTCTCTCTGCTGAGATCAGTGTGTCATTTGTAAGGGTCGACACGGGCGCTGCGGTTATCTCATTTGCCAAACTCGAGATTTCGGCGTCCGGCAATATGGACCCTCACAAATGTGCCCCTAGTCCCGGCGCTCGACAGATAACCGTGGCTCCTCAGGTCGTGATAGGCATTTTTCACGATATTGCGGGACACCTTTAACTGACGGCTCAGCACCCGCGAGGCAGGTAACCGCATCCCCGGTTTCGCGATTGATGTTTCGCGATATGCAGTGGATTTATCGAAAATGCGGTCTGGTTGGCATTGGTGCGGCGTCAGGACATGGGTGGGGCTGGTTTTTGGCGCGCCGCCAGTCTAGAAAACTGCCAAAGCAAGAGAGACGAGGCAGACATGATTACGAGACGGGCGATGGTGCTGGGCGCAGGGTCCACGGGGCTGTTGGTGGGATGCGGTGCGGCGCCGGCGACGCTGAGCACGTCCAGCGGTATAACCGGGCTAGAGTCCGCGATACTGGCGTTGGGGCCAAATGTGGACCCGGCTGAGGCGGCGCGCGCAGCGCGGATGGCCTATGCAGTCACGGCCGATCTGGTGCGCGAGTACGAGATTGTCGATACGCCATTGGTCCACAACGCCAAGGTCAATGTCGGCCTGAAGAAACGCGGCCTTTGCTATCACTGGGCGCGCGACATCCAGACGCGGATGACCCATGCGCGCTATGTCACGCTGGAGTTCAACCGTTTGGTGGCAAATGCCGAAAACCCCTTCCGTCTGGAACATTCAACGGCTGTCGTGTTCGCGCGCGGCGATAGCTGGAAAAACGGCATCGTGCTGGACCCGTGGCGCACGGGCGGCACGCTGCATTGGGATCAGGTGCGCGACGACACAAAATACGACTGGAAGCTGCGCGCTGACATTCCAGTCCGGCGCCGTGGTACAAACGTGACGCTGGCGCGCGCCGAAGAGTGAGACAGCGGATGCGATTCCGGTCGGCGTAAAGGCAAAAATCCGTGGCTGGGATTATTCAGTAACTCCTTTAAAAAAGGCAGACTCGGTGAACTTCTGCGGAAATGCGTAGTCGAAGATCGGGATGAGGTCGCCCTCATCGTCCCGCTGCGGGAACGCCGGGAAAAAGCTCTCATTCGGTTTCAGGGCGACCGGAAGGCGCGGCGGCAGGGCGCTTCGGACCGGTATGGGATGTACATCCGGCTGTGAATGCCCATCTGCCAACGAAGTCCCATCACGGCCGAACCTTCGACGATCTCGCCGGCCACCTCGGCCGGAACGATGGCGCGGATGTGGCGCGTCACCCTATCGGAAAACAACCAGCGGCCGGCAGCAACAGCACCGCCTCCGCCATCCCGTATACCAGGATCAGACGCCGGGTCGATAGCCTACCAATGCTGCCGACCCGACGCTTGTCACGGGCTGTAGGCTGGGAAAGCGATGAGCACTTGTTCGGCACCGCCGTCAGCCACGTTTGATCGCGCATCGCACCACTCCGAAGCTTCCCCAAGTGAATCACGAACCGACATGCGGATCACTGAACCTCTACCCGAAACGTCTTAGCTACCCTCGCCAATCTTGTCCTGGGTCTGCGTGTCGAAATCCGCAGCATCGTGGCGTTCGTGCAGCTGCGTTTCCGGCTCGCCGACACTACGGTTTACCATGCGGCCCCGCTGGACTGCCGGGCGCGCGTCGATCGCTTTTGCCCAACGCTGGAGGTGTTCATAGCTCTCCACATCAAGGAATGTGCCCGCGTCGCCATAGGTGCGCCCCAGTGCGAGTTGCCCGTACCACGGCCAGATCGCCATGTCGGCGATTGAATAGCTTTCGCCTGCTATAAAATCACGCTCGGCCAGTGCCCGGTCCAGCACATCAAGCTGGCGCTTGGCCTCCATTGCAAAGCGATTGATGGGGTATTCGTATTTCTCGGGTGCGTACTGATAGAAGTGGCCAAAACCACCGCCAAGGTAAGGCGCGCTGCCCATCTGCCAAAAGAGCCAGTTGAGTGTTTCAGTTCGCGAGGGGCCGGACGCAGGCAGGAAGGCGCCATATTTTTCCGCCAGATGCATCAGGATCGACCCGCTCTCAAAGACGCGGACAGGGGTTTCCCGCGAGCGATCGAGAAGTGCGGGAATTTTCGAATTCGGGTTGATGTCCACGAAGCCGCTACCAAACTGGTCGCCCTCACCGATATCTATCAGCCAGGCGTCGTATTCGGCATCATGGCCTGCGGCCAGTAGTTCCTCGAACATGACCGTGACCTTGACCCCGTTCGGCGTCGCCAGCGAATAGAGCTGGAAGGGATGCTTGCCTGTCGGCAGTTCCTTGTCATGGGTCGGGCCTGCGATGGGGCGGTTGGTGCTGGCGAACTGGCCGCCGCTTTCGGCGTCCCATGTCCAGACCTCGGGCGGGGTGTAAGTGTCGTCGGCCATTTTGCGGCTCCTTTTGGTGCTTTGGCGCTGAACCTATGCTTTGAGGCGGATCGCGCAAGGGCATTGGTGCGCAGGAGGGGCTGTGCGGTGCAGCGCATGATGCGAGGCGTTCAGTCCGCCGCTTCGCGTCGCGCATGATTTTGGGCGAAATGCGGCGCGGTTTGATCGCTCCAAATTCAAATGCCTTGAAAAGCCGCGCGCGAACGGTCACTTCATGCAGCGGATTAAATGGAGTTTTCAATGCTACGTTCACCGCTCGCCGCCTGCCTTGTCGTACCCGTCGCTCTGACGCTGGCCGCCTGCCAGCCGACCGAGGCCAACGATCCGGTGTTGAACCAGCCCAGCCGCGACGCCTGCGGTGCCTCGGCCTATTCGAACCGCATCGGCACGTCTCACACGCAATATGACTTCAGCGCGCCGAACCGGCCTGTGCGTATTCTCGGACCTGATACAGCGATGACGATGGACTATCGAATCGACCGACTGAACGTCGACACCGACAACTCGGGCAGGATCACGCGCATCTGGTGCGGCTGAACCTGGCGTAGCATAGGCTGGGCGAATTGCGGTTTGCTCGCTTGGTATTCATCGCCCGGCTGGTTCTGTCAGCGGCAGTTCGCGCGACGTCGTCGAGGCGTCGCGCGAAAAACCTGAGCCGCGAAATTTCGCGAAATGCGGCTTGGGCCATGTTATGCGGGATCGCATTGATGAATAACCCTGCAAGAGGCATGGTTCGAAATGCTATAGGGCTTGATCCGCGAGCGTTTCGGCGCAACTCTTAGTCATGAGTTATCAATCGCTCTCTCCCATTGGCGGCCATCACGATCAGATCGCATTCCATCGTACGGAACTGGGCGTGATCCTGTCGATCTATGGCCGTATGGTTGCTGCGGGCGAATGGCGCGACTACGGCATCTCGTGCCTGCGCGAGGTGGCGGTTTTTTCCGTTTTTCGCCACACGGCTGAACATCCACTATACCGCATCGAAAAACGGCCCAAACTGCGCGGCAAACAGGGGCAATACGCAGTGATCGGCATGGATGGGCAAATATTGAAGCGCGGCGCCGATCTGCGTCAGGTTTTGCGCGTGCTGGAACGCAAGCTGATCCGCGCAATAGATTGAAGCGGTGGATCAAACAGGAGCGATGTGATGCCGCTTGATACCTACCTACTCTACCTCGCCGCCGTCGCCGTGTTCTTTGCCACGCCCCCCGATACCAGTCAGCTTCTTATCATCTCGAACGCTATCCGCCACGGCCTGCGCCGCAGCATGTGGACGGTGCTGGGCGATCTTTCGGCCAACGCGATTCAGATGACCGCCGCCGCCTTCGGCCTTGCTGCGATCATCGCCACGTCGGCCACCGCATTTGCCTGGATCAAATGGCTGGGGGTGGCATACCTTGCGTGGATCGGCCTGCAACTGATCCTGTCCAAAGGCGAAACGCCAAGCGCCAAGGCACCCCAGGGCAGCGTCGCGCGCCTCTTTCGTCAAGGCTTCTTTACATCGATGGCCAACCCGTTCGCAGTGGTGTTTTTTGGCGCATTATTCCCCCAATTCATCGACCCCACAGCGCCAGTCCTGCCGCAACTGGCAATCCTCGGCGCGACATATCTCGTTGTTGATGGTACGATCCTGATGCTCTGGGGTTGGCTGGGCACACGCGCGGCGGGTGCGCTACGCGGCGCGCGGGCAAACAGATTCTGCGGTGCGTTGATGCTGACAGGCGCGGGCCTGCTCGCGCTGAAGGATATGCGCCCGACCCGCTGACGCGCCGGGATCAAGCGTATTCGTCAATCGCGCCAGTCAAAGAAGCCCGGACCCGCCTCTTTCAGCATGTCCTCTGCCATCGCTCGGCCCAGCGCGGCACCATCCGCAATCGGTGCGCTGCGCGAGTCCTTGATGCTCTGCGATCCATCCGGGCGCAGCACCTCGCCGCGCAGATGCAGGGTCGTGCCGTTCAGCTCGGCCAATCCCGCAAGAGGAGTCTCGCAAGAGCCATCGAGCGCTGCCAGAAACGCGCGCTCGGCAGCCAGCCGCTGACCCGTCATTTCATCATGAATGGCACTCAGCATTTCGGCAACCCGGGAGTCACCCTCGCGTCGCTCGATCCCGATAGCGCCCTGCGCGATGGCGGGCAGCATTTCGGACGGATCAAGCGCGCTTTGCGCCACGTCCGCGCGGCCCAGCCGATTCAGCCCCGCCATGGCGAGAAAGGTGCAGGTGGCCACGCCATCGTCAAGTTTCTTCAGGCGGGTCTGCACGTTGCCGCGAAATTCAACCACCTCCAGATGCGGATAGGCCACCAGAACCTGCGCCTTTCGTCGCAGCGACGACGTGCCGACCAATGCCCGCTCGGGCAGATCGGCCAGCGTGGCGTAACCGGGCGAAACGAAGCCGTCGCGCACATCCTCGCGCGGCAGATAGGTGTCCAATAGCAGGCCACCGGGTTGCAATGTCGGCATGTCTTTCATCGAATGGACGGCGATGTCGATCGCGCCGGACAGCAGCGCCTCTTCGATCTCACGGGTGAACAATCCCTTGCCGCCGATCTCTTTCAACGGGCGGTCGATGATCCTGTCACCAGTGGTTTTGATCGCCACGATCTCGAACGCCTCAAACGGCAGATCATGCGCGGCGGCAAGGCGCGCGCGCGTCTCGTTCGCCTGCGCTAGGGCAAGCGGCGAGCCGCGCGTGCCCAGTTTCAACGGGGCCATAGGGGTAGGCAATTGCAATGTCATGCCAGCGGTTTAATTGTGCCGGGGGCGCAGGGCAAGGGAGCCCGCGCTTGACTTCCGGCGCGCCGGGCGCGACCACCATCCCAAATGAGAGGATGCATCATGGCCAATCCAAAAACTGACAAGACGATACTGCGCGCTTTGGCGGGCGAGACATTGCCGACGCCCCCCATCTGGATGATGCGTCAGGCGGGCCGCTACCTGCCCGAATACAAGGCAACGCGCGCCAAGGCAGGGGATTTCCTGTCGCTATGCTACAATCCGGAATTGGCCACCGAGGTGACGTTGCAGCCCATCCGGCGCTTTGGTTTCGACGCCGCGATCCTATTCGCCGATATCCTGCTGATCCCGCAGGCTTTGGGCGCGGACCTCTGGTTTGTCACCGGCGAGGGGCCGCGCCTCAGCACCATCACCGGCGAGGCCGAGTTGGCGCAACTGCGCGGTGTGGACGACATCCACGAAACGCTGTCGCCGATCTATCAGACGGTGCGCAACCTGCGTCAGGAACTGCCCAAAGAGACAACCCTGATCGGGTTCGCTGGCGCGCCGTGGACAGTCGCGACCTACATGATTGCTGGCAAAGGCACCCCCGACCAAGGCCCTGCGCATGAGTTGAAAGGCACGCACCCAGCGGTCTTTGACGCGCTGATCGAGCGGCTGACCGAAGCGACGATCGAGTATCTCAGCGCCCAGATCGAGGCGGGCGCCGAGGTGGTCAAGCTGTTCGACAGCTGGGCTGGGTCGCTGAACGGCCCCGATTTCGACCGCTACGCCCTAGAGCCGACCAAGCGCATTATCACCGCGCTGAAAAAACGCCACCCGGACACGCCTGTCATCGCCTTTCCACGTCAGGCCAAAGATGCCTATATCGGTTTTGCCAAGGCAACCGGCGCCGATTGCGTTGCAGTGGACGATTCCGTCACCGCCGAATGGGTGGCTGAGCATGTTCAGCCCGGCGGCTGCGTGCAGGGCAATCTGGCGTCATCGCACATGGTCACCGGCGGTGACGCATTGGTCAGCCAGACGCGGCGCATCGTCCAAGCGTTGCGGAATGGCCCGCATATTTTCAACCTCGGGCATGGTATCACGCCTGATGCGAACCCCGATAACGTGCAACTGATGATCGACACGGTGCGGGAAACCTGAGCGCAGCATGCAAAACTCCCCCGAGGCACTGGTAATCGGCGCAGGCCCCGCCGGGCTGATGGCGGCCGAGGCGCTGGCAAACGCAGGTCATTCGGTGACGGTGGCCGAGGCCAAGCCGTCGCCCGCGCGCAAGTTCCTCATGGCTGGAAAATCAGGCCTAAACCTGACCAAGGCCGAAGGCTTGGACGCCTTCCTTGCTGCTTATGGTGAGGGGTCGCAATGGTTGCACCCCATCCTCACCGCCATCGGGCCAGAGGAAGTGCAGGAATGGGCGCGGGGATTGGACCAGCCGCTATTTACCGGCTCGACCGGGCGGATTTTTCCCAAGGCAATGAAGGCCTCACCCCTTCTGCGCGCGTGGCTCGCACGGCTGGAAGGCTCAGGCGTGCGGATTCAGCGGCGCTGGCGCTGGCAAGGCTGGGAAAACGATGCCGTGCTGATGGACACGCCTGAGGGAGTGCGCCGCCTGACACCGCGCACAACGATCCTCGCCTGCGGCGGAGCCAGCTGGGCGCGGCTGGGATCGGACGGCGCGTGGGCCGGCCCCCTGCTGGATCAGGTCACCCCGTTTCTGCCCGCAAATATGGGCTTTGCGGTCAGTTGGACGCCGCATATGCAGCGCCACATGGGCGCACCAGTCAAGGGGATCGCGCTCAGCGCCGGGGCGCAGACCTCGCGAGGCGAAATCGTGATCACGCGCGCAGGGATCGAGGGCGGCGGCATATACGAAGTCTCGCGCGCCATGCGGCAGGGCGCACCTCTGCTGCTGGATCTAGTGCCCGACCTAGGCGTGGACGAATTGCGCAAGCGTCTCAGCCGCTCACGGGGCAAGAACAGCATGGCCAATCACCTGCGCAAGACGTTGAAATGGGCGCCGGAAAAGCAGGCGCTGTTGATGGAATTCGCGCGCCCCTTGCCAGACGATCTGGCCCCTCTGATCAAGGCGCTGCCGGTGACGCACCAAGGTCCGCTACCCATGGATCAGGCCATTTCGACCGCAGGCGGTCTGCGGCTGGATGCACTGGACGCGGACCTGATGCTAAAGGACCGCCCCGGCACCTTCGCGGCGGGTGAAATGCTGGATTGGGAGGCGCCTACAGGTGGCTATCTGATCACCGCCTGCCTTGCTACAGGCCTGCACGCGGGGCGCGGCGCGGCAGCTTGGCTGGCGCGCTAAAGCGTTTCGACATATTATCGGATCACGATAATACCTCGAAACGCCCACGACTTATGGCTGTTGCGCGCGGTTAGAATTTAAGTTGTGTCTCAACTTAAATCCAAAACGCTTTAGCCCGAAGCTGTCACCAGACGATCCGCTCACCCTGCCAATCAAAGAACAGGCCGCTATCCTCCGGCCCCAAACCTTCCAACACCGCCAGAAGGTTCTTTGCCGCCTCCTCGGGCTTTACCGTCTTGTGACGGCCCGCATATTTGGCCGTGAACTCGGTCTCGACCGTGCCGGGATGCAGCGCTACGCATACCGCCTCGCGGTGGGTGCGCCGCAGCTCGATCGCGGCGCTGTGGATCATCTGATTCAGCGCGGCCTTGGACGTGCGATAGGAATACCAGCCGCCGATCGCGTTGTCGCCGATGGATCCGACGCGCGCCGACAGCGCCGCAAAGCAACAGCGTCCATTGCGCGGCAACAGCGGCAATGCGTGTTTCATAACCAGCGATGGACCGATGCAATTCACCGCAAACTGATCGGCCATCGCCTGCGCTGTGACCTCTTTTAGTGCCTTTTCCGGCACGGCCCCGCCGATTTCCAGCGCGCCGGTGGCTACGAGGATCAATTGAAATTCCCCCTCGACGTCACCCAGCGCGGCCTCGACGCTCGCCTCGTCGGTCACGTCCAGCCCGTCGACGCTGCGCGAGAGGGTCGTCACCTCGCTGCCGTTATCCCTGAGCTTTGCGGTGATCGGGCTGCCGATACCGCCCGAGGCGCCGATGATCAAAGAACGATGTGTCATGGCAAGGATGATAGGAGGCCGCGCGCCCTCTTCAACGCCCCAACTGCAAAAACCGGCTTTTCATCGCGGCGTATTTTGCGTAACGTGAGTTCATGATCATGACGCAGCATATCGCCTCTACCCGGCACGGCATCGCCCGTGGCCTGCGTGCTGCCCTCCTGCTGCTAAGCCGCCTCTGAGCGTGCCGATCCGGCGCGAGCGCTCAGGGGATGTGCCATCGCGCGCTGGATAATCCACCCGGATCAGCATCAGGACCAAACCAAATGCACAAGATCAACCTCGCCGAGAAACTGGCGCAATTCGATACCCATTGGGACCCCAAGGTCGTGGCCAATTACAACGGCAACGACGTGATGGTGGTGAAATTTCAAGGGGAATTCCCCTTTCACAGCCACGCAGACACCGACGATTTCTTTCTGGTGATCAGCGGTGAGGTAACGATGGATTTCGAGGACGCGCCAGCCGTCACCTTCGGGCCCGGTGAATTGTTGATCGTGCCTGCAGATACGGTCCACCGACCCCGTGCCGATACCGAGGCATCGGTCCTGCTGATTGAGCCGGTGGGTGAGCCAAATTCAGGAAACAGCGGCGCCCCTGCGGCGGCCAAAGACCATATTTGAACGGAAAATCGACATGACCGACAAGAGCCAGGACCTGAGCGGCAAAGACCGCGTTTACATATTCGACACCACCTTGCGCGACGGCGAGCAAAGCCCCGGCGCCACCATGACCCACGCCGAAAAGCTGGAGATTGCCCAACTGCTCGACGAAATGGGCGTCGATATCATCGAGGCCGGATTTCCGATTGCCTCCGAGGGTGATTTCAACGCTGTCAGCGAAATCTCAAAACGCGCCAAGGACGCCGTGATCTGCGGCCTCGCCCGCGCCAACCTGCGCGATATCGACCGCTGCTGGGAGGCGGTCAAACATGCGCGTCAGCCGCGTATTCACACATTTATCGGCACGTCGCCGCTGCACCGCGCCATTCCGAACCTCGACAAGGATCAGATGGCCGAGCGGATCCACCAGACAGTGACCCACGCACGCAACCTTTGCGAAAATGTGCAATGGTCACCGATGGATGCCACGCGCACTGAATGGGATTATCTGCGCCGCGTCGTGGAAATCGCCATCAAGGCCGGCGCGACCACCATCAACATCCCCGATACGGTGGGCTATACCGCGCCGGTAGAATCCGCCGATCTGATCCGCCGCCTCATTGCTGAGGTACCGGGCGCTGATGAGGTCATCTTTGCCACGCATTGCCATAACGATCTGGGTATGGCGACGGCCAACAGCCTCGCCGCAGTCGAAGGTGGCGCGCGTCAGATTGAATGCACGATCAACGGCTTGGGCGAGCGTGCGGGCAACACTGCACTCGAAGAGGTGGTGATGGCGATGAAGGTGCGCGGCGATATCATGCCCTACCAAACCCGCATCGACACGACCAAGATCATGAACATCTCGCGCCGTGTCGCGACGGTTTCAGGCTTTGCCGTGCAGTTCAACAAGGCGATCGTGGGCAAGAACGCCTTTGCGCACGAATCCGGCATCCATCAGGACGGTATGCTGAAAAACGCCGAGACGTTCGAAATCATGCGCCCTGAGGATGTGGGACTGGCCGAGACGAACATCGTCATGGGCAAACATTCAGGCCGTGCCGCGCTGCGCTCGAAGCTCAAAGACCTCGGGTATGAGTTGGCCGACAATCAGTTGAACGACGTTTTTGTGCGGTTCAAGGAGTTGGCCGACCGCAAGAAGGAGGTCTATGACGAGGACCTCATCGCGCTGGCCACCACCGACGCCGCCGAGGATGAAAACCGCCTTGTTATCAAATCCCTGCGCGTTGTCTGCGGTACCGAAGGGCCGCAATCGGCCAGCCTGACGATGGAGATCGACGGCGTGGAGCACAGCACCGAGGCAACGGGCGACGGGCCGGTTGACGCCTGCTTTAACGCGGTAAAGAACCTCTTTCCGCATGACGCGCGCTTGCAACTCTATCAGGTTCACGCCGTGACCGAAGGCACCGACGCGCAGGCGACTGTCAGCGTGCGGATGGAGGAAGGCGGGCGGATCGTGACCGGCCAGTCGGCCGACACTGATACCGTCGTCGCGTCGGCCAAGGCCTACGTCCACGCCCTCAGTCGCCTGATCGTGCGGCGCGAAAAGGCGGGCAAGGATACGCCCGAGGTCAGCTACAAGGACGTCGGGTAAACGCTAGCGTCTGCGCGGAGGCTACTCTGCGCAGACATTTTCCGAATTTTCTCGAAAAATCCCAACCACCCGGCATTACGCGACGATCATGTACATCTTGCGCAGTTTTTCGGTGATCTCCCACACGACATGCTGGCCCTTGGCGATGTAGAATGTGTCGCCCGGACCGAAGGTTTCGCCACGGCCATCCTTGTGGGTCAGGGTTACGGCTCCCTCAACCACTGTCATCATTTCGTGCACTGGCCACGACTCGACCACTTCGCGGCATGGGGCGCATTCCCATGTGCCGACCGAAATACTCTCGTCCGGGGTTTCGAAATGGGTGTGATTGCCCTCGGACGTGTCGTCCGTGGTAAAGGCCTCCGCGCCTGTTAGCGTGGATGGCTCCATCTTTGGGGTCGGGTCGATCCGGAAATCACTGCTTGTCACGTGTCTTTATCCTTTTGTTTCTCAGCCTCAATCCAATCCCATGGCCGGGTGAATTCGCCAAGGACGGTGGCAACGCGGGCGTCGTTTTGATCCCCCTTCACCAGCGCGACGAGGCCGCGCTTCTTGTCGTCGATGACCTCCGCGATGCGGGCAGAACTGCCAGCCTTTTCAAGCGCGGCATCATAGACACGCGCGATGGCGCGTTTGCGCAGCGCAGGTTTGAAGACCTTGCCGACGGCCGTCTTGGGCAACTCATCCAGCACTTCGATAAACTTGGGCACGGCAGCACGCTCGCGCACGCGCTGTTTGCAATGTTCCAACAATTCTTCGGGTGTCGCCTCGCCGCCGCTGACCAGCTCGACATAGGCGCAGGGTAGTTCGCCCGCGTGTGCATCGGGTTGGCCAATGGCACCGGCGCCAGCGACGGCGGGATGGGCCATCAGCGCCTCTTCGATGTCGGCGGGGTCAATATTGTGACCGCCGCGGATAATCAGGTCCTTGGCACGGCCTGTGATCCACAGATAGCCATCCGCGTCGACCCGGCCCAGATCGCCAGTGCGCAGGTGGTCGCCGTGATAAAGGTCGCGATTGCGCGCGGGGTCGGTATAGGTGTTGCCAATGTAGACACCGGGATTATTGATACAAATCTCGCCCACCTCATCCGGTTTGCATGTTATCGGACCATCGTCCGTCATACACACAATCCGCACGTCGGTGTAAGGCAGCGGCACCCCGACCGAGCCGACTTTCTTCCTTCCCGCGGGCGGGTTACATGACACGAGGCAGGTCACCTCGGTCAGCCCATAGCCCTCGATCACGGTCATTCCTGTCGCACTCTCGAACCGCTTGAACAGCTCAAGCGGCATTGGGGCGCTACCGGAAAAGGCGTTCTTGACCCGGCTGATATCGGCATCCACCTTGCGCTGCATCAGCGCGGCGACAGCCGTGGGAACAGTGATGACAAAGGTAACGCCCCACCTCTCGCACAGCTTCCAGAAGTTGTCGATCACGCCCTCGCCGCGATAGCCCGCAGGTGTTGGCAGGATCACATGCGCGCCCGATTTCAGCCCCGACATAAGCACGACATGGCAGGCAAACACATGAAACAGCGGCAGCGGACACATCAATACGTCCGTCTCGTTGAACAGCAGGCGATGGCCCAGCCACCCGTTATAGATCATGCCAGAATACCGGTGCTGCGCCATCTTGGGCATGCCCGTGGTCCCGCCCGTGTGGAAATAGGCGGCGACGCGGTCGCGACCGCCATCGTCGAAACTCAGCGTATCGGGCTGGCGCGCCACCTCGCGCGCATAGCTCAGCACATCGGCGCGGTGGGTGCCTGAATCCTTTGGCCGCAGGAATGGCACAATCCAGCGTTTGGGCGGTCGCAGATAGCGATTCAGATCAATTTCCAGCACCGTGCCGACGCGTGGCGCGTGGCGCACCGCCTCGGCGGTCTTGGCGGCGATGTCGGTCTTGGGGAATGCCTTGAGAGTGACGACCACCCGGGCGCCCGTCTCGCGCAGGAGGGCCGCGACCTGCTCGGGCTCAAGCAGTGGATTTATCGGCGCGACGATGCCTGCGATCATGGCGCCCAGCGTGGCGGCGGCGGTTTCCAACGTGTTGGGCAGAACCAGCGCGACCGCATCGCCCTCCTTGATGCCGAGGCTGCGGAACAAGTTCGCAGCACGGCAGACCTCGGCGTGAAATTCGGTCCAAGTCAGCGTCTGCGCCGGATCACGCGCACCTGAGGTCAGCTGATAGCTGATCGCGGCGCGATGCGGGTGCGCGCGGGCCGTAGCGCGCAACATTTGATACACCGTCTCGGGGCGTTGGCGCGCATCCCATGGCATTTCGTTCTGAATATCCAGCGCGTCCTGCCGCACGGCGAATGTCATTTGCTGCTCCTATGTCCAGCCGCGCCCTCAGCCGCGCGCGTTGATCCAGAATGAGCGCGAAACCCGATCTGTGCAAGGCGAAGCCATACGGCGTTTTTGACTTGACTATTTTTGTCAGAATTATATCAGATAACTTACGGAAACAGTCAGATTAAATAAGGACCAACATAATGATGCGCAAACTTGCCACGCGCCTTGCCGTTGCCACGTCGCTGGCCGCGCTTGCCAGCACCGCAATGGCCGCCGAGGTCAACGTCTATTCCTCGCGCCACTACGACAGCGACGATGCGCTCTATGAGCAATTCACCAAAGAAACCGGAATCACCGTGAACCGGATCGAAGGCAAGGCGGACGAGCTGATCGCGCGCCTTGAGGCCGAGGGCGAAAACAGCCCCGCCGACGTCTTTATCACCGTCGATGCAGGCCGCATGGCCCGCGCCGAAGAGGCGGGCGTGTTGCAAGCCTATTCCGGCGACGTGATCGACCAAGCCGTGCCCGCGCATCTGCGCCATCCGGACGATCTGTGGTTCGGCGTCAGCCAGCGCGCGCGAATCATCTTTTACGCCAAGGAGCGCGTCGAAAATCCACCACGCACCTACGAAGATCTGGCCGATCCCAAATATAAGGGCCAGATCTGCATCCGCAGCTCTTCCAACGTCTACAACCAGTCGCTGCTGGCCTCAATCATCGAGGCGGACGGCGCAGACGCGGCCAAGACATGGGCCGAAGGCCTCGTCGCGAACATGGCGCGCGCCCCACAGGGCGGCGACTCCGACCAACTGCGCGGCATCATCTCGGGCGAGTGCGATATCGCAGTGGCCAACCACTACTATTTTCTACGCGGCTACGATTCCGACGTTGAGGGGCTGAGTGCCAAGATCGACAGCATCGGCTGGGTCTGGCCAAACCAGAGCGGGCGAGGCGCGCACCTGAACCTGACGGCCGCCGCCATGGCCAAATCGGCTCCGCATCCCGAAGAGGCGCAGGCGTTGCTGGAATTTCTGACCGGTGATTTCGCCCAATCTCATTTCGCCAACCAGAATAACGAATATCCTGCCGTCCCTGGCGTCGGCCTCGACGTGGACACAGCGCGTCTGGGCTTCTTCATCCCCGACACGCAAACGCCGACCTCGGCCTTTTCGGCCAACGCCAAAGAGGCGCAGGCGATCTTTAACGAGGTGAACTGGCAATAAGCGCGGCCAGCCTACAGGCTTGGAAAAGCGGGCCTTCGGGTCCGCTTTTTCGTTTGGATCGCGCGGTTTCTCAGGCCCGCAGGACCGCCCCCGGATTCATGATCCCCTTGGGGTCAAGCGCCGCCTTGATGGCGCGCATCGCCGCCAGCTTGGCCGGGTCGCCATATCGCTCCAGATCGTCCACCTTCAGCCGCCCGATCCCATGCTCGGCGCTGATTGATCCGCCCATGGAATGCACCAGATCATGCACGGCGCGCTTGATCGTGTCGCGCTGGTCCTCGTGATCAGCGCGCGCGCCACCCAGCGCAGGAAAGACGTTGTAATGCAGGTTTCCATCGCCCAGATGCCCAAAGCAGTTGATACGAAAATCCCCCAGCGCGCCGATCATTTCGGCCCCCTTCGCGATGAATTCGGCCACCGCGCCCAAGGGCAGCGACACATCATGCGAACTAACGGACCCGATATGGCGATTCGCCTCGGGCACGGATTCACGCAATGCCCAGAATTCGGCGCGCTGCGCCTCTGATTGCGCGATCATGCCGTCGCTGACAAGGCCCGCGTCCAACGCATCGCCAAACAGCGCCTCAAGCGCACTCGCAGGGTCCAGCCCGCGCGCGAGGCCGACGTCGATCAGAACGAACCATTCAGGCGGCACATTCCAAGGCTGGCGTACCTGCGGCATCGTCTCGGCCAAGAAATTCAGGCATTGGCGATGCATCAACTCGAACGCGCTGACGCCCTCGCCCAGATGGTCGCGGGCCAACGCCAGCAGCGCCAACGCGGCGGCGGGGCTATCGACCACCATCAGCGCCGTCCCCTCGCCCGCAGGGCGCGGCGACAGTTTCAGCGCAGCGGCAGTGATCAGGCCCAGCGTGCCCTCTGACCCGATCAGCAAATTGCGCAGATCATACCCGGTGTTGTCCTTGCGCAGCCGTTTCAGACCGTGCCAGATGCTGCCATCCGGCATCACCGCCTCCAGCCCCAGACACAGATCGCGCGCATTTCCATACCGCAGCACATTGACGCCACCCGCATTCGTCGCCAGCAGCCCGCCAATCCGCGCGCTGCCTTTGGCCGCAATGCTGAGTGGAAACAGACGATCCGCCGCCTCAGCCGCGTCATGCACATCCGACAGAATCGCGCCCGCCTCGACGACCATCACGTTCTCGTCCGGATAGATACCGCGCACCCGCGTCATCCGCTCGAGGCTGATTATCAAAGGCGCAGGGCCATCGCCCGTCACCTGACCGCCTACCAGACCAGTGCCGCCACCATAGGGGATGACCGGCACACCCGCCTCGGATGCGAGGCGGATGGCGCTCGCAGCCTCCTCAGCATTGCCGGGCGCGACGACGGCGCAGGCATGGCCTTGCCAGCGCCCACGCGGCTCTTGCAGATAATGGGGCGCAATTTCGCGCAGCGCAGCGGTGGGCAGCGTCGACTTCAGGCGGTCGACAAAGGCTGTATCAGTGGCATTATCTGTCATGCACCGATCCTAGCGCCGTTGCCGACCAGCGTGAACGATCAAAACAGGATCATCTGAACTTCCGCTGCGTTTTCGCGGTCAGAGACCGGCATCACTGCGCCCGCGCCGGTCATGGCGAAGCCCGGCATATAGAACATGCGTGCGCCAGCGCCCGTCAATCTGTAGATAGCTCTGCGCGACACCCTCGTATTTAAAGCCGCATTTCTCCAACAGACCCCGCGACGCGGCATTCGACGGCAGGCACGCTGCGTCGATCCGGCTGATATCCAAGCGGTCAAAAGCATAGTGTACGATCGCCGGAATCGCCTCGCGCATGTAGCCCTGCCGCGCGTGTGCCTCGCCGATCCAATAGCCCAGCGTGCCGGACTGGCTGGGGCCGCGGCGGATATTGTCCAGCGTAATCGCGCCCAGCAGCCGGTCATCCTGCCTCCGCACCAGAAAGAGCGGCAGAGCCGTGCCGCCGTTGATACTGCGCTGCGCCCAATAGACGCGGTTGGCAAACCCCTTGCGCGACAGGTGATCGGCGGCCCATGTCGGCTCCCACGGGGTGAGGAATTCGGCGCTGGTGCGGCGCAGATGGGACCAGTCGCGAAAGTCGGTCATGACCGGCTGACGCAGGCTGAGATGCTCGGTCTCGATCCGGACCTTGCGGCGCGGCAGCAGCATCAGGCCGCGCGCCGTGTCTGAAGTGCCTCCAGCGTCGGGGCATCCTCGACCGGACCGTAGAGCGCTAGCGCGGCGGGCGCACGCGCCGCCGTTTCTTCGGCCAGATCGCGCACCTCGGCCAGCGTCACGGCATCGATTTTCTCGACGACCTCCTCCAGCCCCGGCACGCGACCCCAGATCTGGATCATGCGCGCGAGGCGTTCGGCCCGATTGCTGGGACTCTCCAGCCCCATCAGCAGGCCGGCCTTCATTTGGGCGCGCGCGCGCTCGATCTCATCTGGGCGCATGTCTTCGGCTGCGCGCTTCATCTCGTCAATCGTGATCTCGGCAAGGCCGGCCATCGAATCGCCCGACGTGCCAGCATAGATCGTCATCATGCCGGTATCGGCATACGCCCCTGCCTGCGCATAGATGGTATAACACAAGCCCCGCTTTTCGCGGATCTCCTGAAACAAGCGCGACGACATGCTGCCGCCCAGCGCCGTGGCATAGATCTGTGCTGCATGGATCGCGGGGTCGCCATAGTTGGGCGATTCGAACGCCAGCGCCATATGCGCCTGCTCGAGCGTCTTGATCGTACGGCTCTCGCCACCGCGGAACTGCGCTCGCGAGGTTTCGGGCATGTCACTAGGTGCCATGTCGCCAAACATCGCTTCGGCGGCCTTGACCAGTGCCCCGTGATCAACGGCACCCGCCGCCGACAGCACCATCTGGCCGGGCCGGTAATGTTGATCGACGAAGCCGGTCAGATCCTCGCGGGCAAACCGCGCGACCCCTTCGTGCTGACCCAGAATGGCGCGGCCAAGGGGGTGATCTGGATAGGCCTTTTCCTGCAACCAGTCAAAGATGATGTCGTCGGGCGTATCCAGCGCCTGCCCTATCTCTTGCAGGATCACGCCGCGCTCGGTCTCGATCTCTGCGATGTCGAATATGGAATTGCGCAGGATATCCCCCACCACGTCCAACGCGAGTGGCACGTCATCCTTGAGGACACGGGCGTAGTAGGCGGTGACTTCGCGGCTGGTATAGGCGTTGATATAGCCGCCAACATCCTCGATCGCCTCGGCGATTTGCAAGGCATTGCGCCGCTTTGTGCCCTTGAACGCCATATGTTCGAGGAAATGCGCGATACCGTTCTGTTGCGGCAACTCGTTACGCGCACCGGCCAGAACCCAGACACCTATAGCGGCAGATTGCAGGCCCGGCATCGACTCGGTTACGATGCGAAAACCGTTTGAAAGCGTAGTCAGATTGACGGTCAATGCGCGATCCGTTCTCTTATCATGGATTGAATGGCCCCTAGGTCGTTGTCGACTTCGGTAATCCTCTCGTCCCGCTCATAAAGGTCCGCCATGTGTGGTGGCAAGGGGGCATGCTGGCCGCTGGCTGCCTCGACCGCGTCCGGGAATTTTGCAGGATGCGCAGTGGCGAGCGTGATCATCGGCACGTCGGGTTTCAGATGATCTTCGGCCACATGCACGCCAACGGCGCTGTGCGGGCACAGCAACTCACCCGTCTGCTCCCATGTCCGCTTGATTGTGGCGCGCGTCTGATCCTCGTCGCATCGTCCAGAATCGAAAACCTCGCGCAGGGCCTCCAGCGCGCCTTGGCTGACGGTGAACCCGCCAGCCTTCAACTCGTCCATCAGCTGCGCGGTGGCGCTTGCGTCGCGGTTGTATGCTTCGAAAAGAGCGCGCTCGAAATTGCTAGAGACCTGAATATCCATCGATGGACTGATCGACGGGATGACGCCGTCGGGGATGTAGTCGCCGCCGCTCAGGCAACGATGCAGGATATCGTTCTGGTTCGTCGCGACCACAAGGCGGTCGATCGGCAGGCCCATCCGCTTGGCGATATAGCCAGCAAAGATGTCACCGAAATTCCCGGTCGGCACGGTAAAGCTGACCTTGCGCTGCGGCGCACCCAGGGACACGGCGGAGGTAAAGTAATAGACCACCTGCGCCAGAACACGCGCCCAGTTGATGCTGTTGACCCCGGCAAGGCCGACCGCATCACGAAACGCGAAATCGTTGAACATATCCTTAACGCGCGCCTGACAATCGTCGAAATGGCCGGTCATGGCCAACGCATGCACGTTGTCCTCGCTCGGTGTGCTCATCTGGCGGCGCTGCACCTCGGAAACCCGGCCGTTGGGGTAGAGGATGAAAACATCCACCATCTCCAGCCCCCGGAACGCGTCGATCGCGGCCGAGCCTGTGTCGCCGCTGGTCGCGCCGACAATACAGACACGCTGACCATTGCGCTTCAGCGCCGCCTCGAACAGCTGCCCTATCAGCTGCATTGCGAAATCCTTGAACGCCAGCGTGGGGCCGTGAAACAGCTCCAGCAGGTGATGACCCGGCGCCAGTTGCACCAAAGGCGCACGCGCGGCATGGGCGAACCCGGCATAGGCGCGCGCGATAATGTCGTGAAATTCAGTATCGGTGAAGGCATCTCCGATATAGGGGCGCATCACGCGAAACGCGGCCTCCTCATAGCTAAGCCCGGCCAGTGCCGCGATATCTGCGGGCGCCATCTGCGGAATGCTCTCGGGCAGGTATAGGCCACCATCGCGCGCGAGGCCGGTCAACATCGCCTCTTCAAAACTCAGAACAGGGGCCTTTCCCCGCGTTGATAGGTAGTGCATCTCTCAGCCTTCCGTCTCACGGCCGCCGGGCCGTGTCATGCGCCAGATCAGATATCCCGTCATCACCAGCCATATGGCGGCCAGAGAAAACCAGGTTATCGCATATTGCAGGTGATCGTTTGGAATCGCGGCGCTGTCCACCGCCAAAGCAGTCATTTCCCCACCCGGCCCGCTTAACTGGTCCCGCACGACCAGCAGAACCGGCTCAGTCCCCAGCGCGTCGGCCATCGCAGGCACGTCCCGGGCGAACCATATTCCACGCTCAGCATCAGGCGCGGGGGTATAGCCATCAACCTCGTCCGGCCAGTGCAGATTGCCGATCAAACTGGCAGGCCCGACCTCGCGCGCTGAGGCTTTGGAGGTCAGCGGAATAAAGCCGCGATCAACCATGATCATGCGCCCATCGGTCTCGAATCGCTGGATCAATCGATACCCCGCCCCCAGATCCTTGGTCCCGATCAGGACATGCAGTTCTGGGCTGCTCAGCACACCTTGGACGGCGACAGGCAGGTATTTGTCGGTCTCTGAATCGGGCTGCGCGGGCAGGTCGACGGGCGCCCCTGCGAGCCGTGCGTCGATATCCGCCAGAACCGCCTCTTTCCAGGCCAGTCGCTGCATTTGCCAGGCACCCAGCGCGATCAGCACACCTGCCCCCAGCAGACCAAACAGCAAAGGCACCAGCAGCCGTCGCATCAAACCCCATCCCTCAAACCGAAAATGCGGAAGGCAAATCCCCCCGCACTTTCATTGTTCCAAAAAATACTCTCGCCTAAGGCATAGATTTTTCGCGAAAAATCTTCAGCTGCCCCAGATGTAAATCGCTGCAAACAGGAACAGCCATACCACGTCGACAAAGTGCCAATACCAAGCCGCAGCTTCGAACCCTACATGGTTTTCAGGCGTAAAGTGGCCGCGCAAGGTGCGCATCAGGCAGACGAAAAGAAAGATCGTACCGACGAACACGTGAAAGCCGTGAAAGCCGGTCGCCATGAAAAAATTAGCGCCATAAACATTGCCGGAAAAGCCGAAGGCCGCGTGACTGTACTCATAGAGCTGAAAACAGGTGAACAGAACGCCCAGCGCAATCGCCAACGCCAGCCCACGCTTCATGTCCTGGCGGTTATTTTCGTGGACCAGCGCGTGATGCGCCCATGTCGCGGCGGCCCCCGAACACAGAAGGATCAGCGTGTTGATCAGCGGCAGGTGCCACGGATCGAACGTCTCAATCCCTACCGGCGGCCAGACGCCGTCGATGCCGGGCGACTGCGGGCCCATCGGATACATGGCGTTCTTGAAAAAGCTCCAGAACCACGCGACAAAGAACATGACCTCGGACATGATGAACATGATAAAGCCATAGCGCAAACCGATCCGCACGACGGGCGTATGGTCACCGGCCTGATTCTCGGCCACGGTCTCGGACCACCAACCAAACATCGTGTAAAGAACGCCAACGAGGCCGATCAGGAACACCCAAGGTTGGTTATTCTCAATCTGCGGCGACATCCACAGGACGGCTCCGAACAGCATAATGAAACCGGCCACAGCCCCCAAAAGGGGCCAGACGGACGGGGTCAGAATGTGGTAATCGTGGTTCTTTTCATGTGCCATTTCAGGTTCCCTCGTGGACGGGCTTCTAGCATTTCGCGAAAATCCGAACTCAGATTCTCGCAAAATTCCGTGCAACGTTCCCTTGTTTCGCTACATTTCGAAATGCCCCCCACTTGGGAATACTTCGAAACGCCTTAATTTATGGTTCTACCCGTTTCAGCGTCTTGCGCAAGGGCGGCCTGCGCCTCGGGCAGGTCGATCTCGTAGAATGTGTAGGACAATGTGATGGTGTGCGTGTACTTGGCGTCGCGGTCCGTGGCAATTTCCGGGTCAACGTAGAAGGTCACTGGCATCTCGACCCGCTCACCCGGCTGCAGCACCTGCTCGGTAAAGCAAAAGCACTCGATCTTTTCGAAAAATCCGCCCGCTTCGTAAGGCGTCACATTATACGAGGCCTGCCCGGCGACGGGTCGATCGGTGGGATTGTAAGCCTCGTAAAAGGCAAGGCCTGTTTCGCCGATGCGCATCTCCATCTCGCGCTGCATCGGCTTGAACTGCCAAGGCATGTTCCGATCAAGGCTGCCGTCGAAGCGCACCTTGATCGTGCGATCCAGAATGACGTCCGATCCAGATTCGGCCACGCCGGTGATACCGCCGAAGCCTGTGACGCGGCAAAACCAGTCGTAGAACGGCACCGACGCCCAAGCCAGCGCGCCCATAGTGATCACCACGCCGACCAGCGTGATAGCCGTGCGCTTTGTGTTGTCAATTTGTGCCATAACCTGCCCCATCAACCTTACCGGGAACGGAAAAGTCGTCACTACTGACTTTGGCAACGGTAAGGCCGAAAACCAATGCGACAAATGCTGCCAGCACCAGACCCAGACCCAGATTGCGACTGAACCGGCGGGTGTGAATCTCGTGATTCTTGCGGAAAAAGGCCATTAGACGCCCCAAAAGTTGATGGGTCCTGCCGCCAGCAGATCGGCGCTGCGCAGAGCAGAGTCGATCAGGATCGCGACAAAGAGTCCAAAGAGATAGTAGAGCGAATGTTTGAAAACCGTTTTTTCGGTGGCATATCCATCTGCCTCTGCCGCCGTTTCGTCCCGGCGCCAGATATTCCATGCACCGCGCAGGAACAGCGCGTTCAAAAGAACGCCAGCGATCAGATAGGCTGGCCCGCCGATAGACGTGAACGCCAGCGCAAATGACACCGGCACCAGCAGCAGCGTGTAGACCAGAATATGATTGCGCGTCACGCGCCGTCCGTGGGTCGAGGTTAGCATAGGCACGCCTGCCTCGTCGTAGTCGGATTTCATGAAAAGGGCGAGTGACCAGAAATGCGGCGGCGTCCACACGAAGATCAGCGTGAACATCAACACTGATTCCACCGAAATGCTGCCCGTCGCAGCCGCCCAGCCGATCATCGGGGGGAACGCGCCCGCCGCGCCGCCGATCACGATGTTCTGTGGGGTCCAGCGCTTCAGCCACATCGAATAGATCACGACGTAGAAAAAGATCGTAAAGGCCAGCAGTCCCGCCGCGACCAGATTGGTCGCCAGCCCCAACATGATGACCGAGATCGCCGACAGCGCGATACCAAAGCCAAACGCTTCGCCTTCGGTGATGCGGCCTGCGGGGATCGGGCGGCTCTTGGTGCGCTTCATGATGCGATCGATGTCGGCATCCCACCACATATTCAGCGCGCCCGAAGCACCGCCGCCAATCGCAATAAAGAGGATCGCGGTAAAGCCGACGACAGGATTCACCGAAACCGGCGCGGCGAGCAGGCCCACCAGAGCAGTAAATACCACCAGCGACATGACGCGCGGCTTGAGCAGCGCGAAGAAATCGCCAAAGCCGGCTTCTTGCGGCTGCGTGCTGCCAGCGGTGGTCGTGCTGGGATTGAGGCTTGCATCACTCATGTCGAACTCCGGATCCGGGCGGCCCGCGGGCGCGCCCTGCTCAGATGTATCGGATAGCCTCTGCCCGCCCCTTGAGGCAGGCAGGCCGCGTCGCGGATGGCGCGTTACTGCGTCGATGCGACCTTGTAGGCGTCCTGCACGGGCAGACTGGCGTATTCTTCAATCGCGCCTTGCAGCCATTCGTCATAGGCCTCTTGGCTAACGACCTTGACGGTGATCGGCATATAGGCGTGATCTTTGCCGCACAGCTCGCTGCACTGGCCGAAATAGACGCCCTCACGCTCGGCCTTGAACCACAGCTGCGCAAGGCGGCCGGGAACAGCGTCCTGCTTGACGCCAAAGGCTGGAATGGTCCAGCTGTGGATCACGTCAGCGCCGGTCACTTGCATTACGATCGTCTTGCCGATCGGCACGACGACAGCGGTATCTGTCGCCAGCTTGAATTCATCGCGGCTATAACCAGCCTCTTCCAGTTCGGCGATCACGTCGTCGTTCAGCACCTTGCCCTCGCCGATCATGAAGCTCTCAAACCCGAACTCGTGATCAGTATACTCGTAGCCCCAATACCACTGATAGCCGGTCACCTTGATATTGATATCCGCCTCGGGGATTTCCTGCTGCTTGAACAGCACGGGCAACGAATAAGCACCGATGAACACAAGGATCAGGATCGGAACGATCGTCCATGCCACTTCGATGGGCGAATTATGGGTGAACTTGGCCGGCGTCGGGTTCACCTTGCGGTTAAAACGGAAGATCGCATAGATCAGCAATACAGTGACGAGAAGGGTGATGAGCGCGATGATGATCAGCACCATGTTGTCCAGCCAGTGGATGTCGCTGGCCAGTTCGGTCACAGCCGGCTGGAACCCGATCCCGCCCGGAATCGGCTTACCCACGATCTCGAGTTTGTCCTGCGCCAGCGCGGGAAGGGCTGTAAATGCCGCCGTCGCGGTCAGCAAAGTGGAAATGTATCGCATATGGCACCTTGATCGGTTGAAGCGGATATGGCGTTGCAGGGGCGGTACGCCGCCGCACGGCCCCGTTGTATCTGTGCCCGTTAAAAACATATATCTTGTCCTGAGACAAGAATGACGGTTGCGGCAATCGGACGCTTTACACGATTTAGACCGAAAAACGACGCGCACCAGCACTACATTCTGATAATGGTGTCGACCATCTCCGGCACATTAGGACCGAAATGCAGCCCACGCCCAGCCCCATGCCGCCTCTGGGCCATAAAAATCAGGACGCTTCCCATGCCCGACACACCCTTTCGCCCGTTTGAGGATAATCTGGACAAGGACGCTGCCCTCGCCCATCTGGCCCGCGCGACGGCGGGCGCCGACGATGGCGAGCTGTTCCTAGAGCGCGCGCGCAGCGAGGCGTTGGTGTTCGACGATGGCCGGATAAAAACGGCCAGCTATGATGCGGGCGAGGGATTCGGCCTGCGCGCCGTGCGCGGCGAGGCGGTGGGATATGCCCACGGCTCGGACATCACCGAGGCGGCGCTCAGCCGCGCCGTCGACACCGCGCGCCTCGCGGTCGGGGATGGCGGCGGCGTGATGGCCCCCAGCCCTCAGCCGACGAACGCGCGCCTTTATACAGACGACGATCCGATCAATGGCGCCAGCTTTCCGGTCAAGATCGAGACGCTGCGCGAGATTGACGCCTTTGCCCGCGATCTGGATTCGCGCGTCGTTCAGGTTTCGGCGGTGATCGCCGCCTCCTGTCAGGAGGTCGAGATCCTGCGCCCCGACGGCACCCATCTGCGCGACGTGCGCCCGATGACGCGCGTCAACGTGTCGGTCATCGTCGAGCAGGATGGTCGCCGCGAATCCGGCACCGCGGGCGGTGGCGGTCGCGTCGGCCTTGATGGGCTGATCGACCCCACTGACTGGCAGGCAAAGGCGCGCGAAGCACTGCGTATTGCCACGGTGAACCTCGCCGCCGTGCCTGCGCCTGCTGGCGTGATGGACGTCGTGCTTGGCCCCGGCTGGCCGGGCATCCTGCTGCACGAGGCGATCGGTCATGGCCTTGAGGGCGATTTCAATCGCAAGGGCGCGTCGGCCTTCGCCGGGCTGATGGGCCAGCGCATCGCGTCCAAGGGCGTGACCGTTCTGGATGACGGCACCATCCCCGACCGGCGCGGCAGCATCACCATCGACGATGAAGGCACGCCATCGCGCCGCAACGTTCTGATCGAGGACGGCATCCTGGTCGGCTACATGCAGGACCGCCAGAACGCGCGTCTGATGGGCACCGAGGCCACCGGCAATGGCCGCCGCGAAAGCTATGCCCATGTGCCGATGCCGCGCATGACCAACACCTATATGCTGGGCGGCGACGCGGCACCGGGCGATATCGTGGCGGACCTCAAGGACGGCATCTACGCTGTCGGCTTTGGCGGCGGGCAGGTCGATATCACCAACGGCAAGTTCGTGTTCTCCTGCACCGAGGCGTACCGTGTGCAGAACGGCAAGGTCGGCGCGCCGGTCAAGGGTGCCACGCTGATCGGCGACGGCGCGACGGCGCTGCAACAGATTCGCGCATTGGGGAATGACATGGCGTTGGATCCGGGCATGGGCAATTGCGGCAAGGCGGGCCAATGGGTGCCGGTGGGCGTCGGACAACCGACCTTGATGATTGGCGGGCTGACGGTGGGCGGCTCGGGTAGCTAATCGGTGCGGTCCGCGCCGTTGGAGGGTGAAGATTTTTGGATGTTTGGACCAAGAAAAAGGGCTTGAGGCGCGCGACGTGCGGCAGTGTGCCTGATTTCGGAGTAAGGTTTACCGCCTGTTAACCATCCGTGCGCTACACCTGATTCTGCAAGCAGATGGAGCCACGATGTCTGAGGAAACACATCCTTCCACTCACCCCCCACTCCCACCCACCACGGAAGATGATCGGGTATCGTGGCTTCGTCTCTTGCGATCGCGGCGCGTGGGCGTCGCCACCTTTTACCGTCTGCTGGCCGAACATGGCACCGCACAGGCCGCATTGCAGGCCCTGCCCGAGGTCGCCAAGACCGCCGGTATGAACGATTACACCACCTGCCCCGAGGGCGTGGTGCTGGCGGAAATGCGCGCGGCGCGTATGGCCGGCGCGCAGCTGATGTGCGTGACGGACCCGCTATATCCCGCAGCATTGCGCGACATCCCCGACCCGCCCCCGATGCTGTGGGCGATGGGTGATATCGGCGCGCTGGCGCGGCCCAAGGTCGCAATGGTCGGCGCGCGCAACGCATCTTCGCTGGGCACACGCATGGCCCGCGCACTGGCGAGTGAGCTATCCAAGGAGGGCTACGTCATCGTCTCGGGACTGGCGCGTGGGGTCGACACTGCCGCGCATGCCGCAACGCTGGAGGGTGGCACCATCGCCGTCATGGCAGGCGGCGTCGACGTCATGTATCCCGCCGAGAATACGCAGCTGGCACAAGACATTCTGCGCAACGGGTTGCGCGTGTCGGAAATGCCGATGGGAACGGTCCCGCAGGCGCGACACTTTCCGCGCCGCAACCGCATCATCAGCGGGCTGGCAGGCGCCGTTGTCGTGGTCGAGGCTGCGGCCAAGTCCGGCTCACTCATCACGGCGCGTAACGCGCTGGATCAGGGGCGCGAAGTGCTGGCCATACCGGGGCATCCGTTCGACGCGCGCGCCGCGGGGTGCAATATGCTGATCCGCGACGGCGCACGGCTTGTTCGCAGCGCTGCCGATGTGATCGAGGCGCTGCCAGTCGACCCCTCCACGCCCGAACTACCCCTTGCCGACATCATCCCTACCCCACCGCCCGAGCAGCGCACCCTGCGCGACACCGCAGATTTGCACACTCGTATTCTTGACCGGCTGGGCCCCTCGCCGCTGGCCGAGGATCAATTGATCCGCGACCTCTCCGCACCGGCCCGCGCCGTCGCGCCGGCGCTTATTGATCTGGAACTTGACGGACGCATACGGCGGCAGGCTGGCGGGCTTTTGTCGCTGGCTGAGTGAGTTAACGCCGCCCACGCAGCACGCAAACGCCCCGCATTGACAATCCCCCTTGCGCCCCCACATGTTGCGCCGCCATAAGCGCCGTTCCGAGTGGAGAGGAATTTTATGCCCGTCGTCGTCGTCGAATCCCCGGCCAAAGCCAAGACAATCGAGAAGTATCTTGGGCCCGGCTACACCGTTCTGGCGTCCTACGGACACGTGCGGGATCTGCCGCCCAAGGACGGCTCGGTCGATCCCGACAACGGCTTTGATATGAAGTGGGAGATCGGCGCGGACAGCCGCAAGCACGTCAAGGCGATTGCCGACGCGCTGGCGGATGACAACGCATTGATCCTCGCGACCGACCCCGACCGCGAGGGTGAGGCGATTAGCTGGCATCTCGAAGAGGCGCTGCGCAAGCGTAAGTCGATCAACAAGGACACGCCGGTTAGCCGCGTCGTGTTCAACGCCATCACCAAGACCGCAGTGACCGAGGCGATGGCCAACCCAAGGCAGGTCGACGCGCCGCTGGTCGAGGCTTACCTCGCCCGCCGCGCACTGGATTATCTGGTGGGCTTTAACCTCAGCCCCGTTCTCTGGCGCAAACTGCCCGGCGCAAAGTCAGCTGGCCGCGTGCAGTCGGTCTGTTTGCGCCTCATCGTCGAGCGCGAGATGGAGATCGAAGCGTTCAACCCGCGCGAATACTGGTCCGTCAAGGCGCTGCTATCTACCCCGCGCGGTCAGGAATATGAGGCGCGGCTGACGACGCTGACTGGCAAGAAGCTGGATAAATTCGATCTGGCGAACGCCACTCAAGCTGAAATGGCCGTGCAGGCAGTGTCTAGCCGCGCGCTGAAGGTCACCTCGGTTGAGGCGAAACCGGCCAGTCGCAATCCCAGCGCTCCCTTTATGACCTCCACCCTCCAGCAGGAGGCCAGCCGCAAGTTCGGCATGGGCGCGCGCCAAACAATGAGCGCGGCGCAGCGTTTGTATGAAGCGGGTCACATCACATACATGCGGACCGACGGCATCGACATGGCCCCCGAGGCCGTAACTGCTGCCCGTGACGCCATCGCCGAGCGGTATGGCAAGGAATATGTGCCGTCCGCGCCGCGCATCTACAAAAACAAGGCCAAGAATGCGCAAGAAGCGCATGAATGCATCCGCCCCACCGAAATGACGCGCGATGCGGCGGCGTTGAAAATCACCGACCGTGATCAGGCCCGCCTCTACGATCTGATCTGGAAGCGGACCCTTGCCTGCCAAATGGAAGGCGCGCGCCTGGAGCGTACCACTGTCGAAATCGGCAGCGATGACGGCCAGGTCGGTCTGCGCGCCACCGGTCAGGTCGTATTGTTCGACGGTTTCCTGCGCGTCTATGAGGAAGGCCGTGACGATGTGGCGGACGGCGATGACGACGCACGCCTGCCCCAGATCACCGAGGGCGATAAGGCGCCGTTCGCCAAATCCGGCCTGCGCGAGCAATTCGCCAAGGCCGACAAATCCGAAAGCGTGATCGAGGATGCTGCAAATGGCATGGCCCGTCACGATTCCGCCATTCTGGCTGAAAATGCTGCCGTGCTGGGCCTGCAATCGCACACCCAGCCACCGCCCCGCTATACCGAGGCGACGCTGGTCAAGCGGATGGAAGAGCTGGGCATCGGCCGCCCCTCGACCTATGCCAGCATCGTTACCACGATTCAGGACCGCGAATATGTCCGCAAAGACGGCAATCGCCTGATCCCCGAGGACAAGGGGCGCATTGTCACGATCTTCCTGCTCAACTTCTTCAAGCAGTATGTCGGGTATGAGTTCACCGCCAATCTCGAGGAAGAACTGGACCATGTCAGCGCCGGCAACGCTGACTGGAAAGATATCCTGACCCGTTTCTGGCGCGATTTCTCCGCCGCCATCGCCGAGACGTCCGAGCTGCGCATCTCCGAGGTGCTGGACGTCCTGGATGACGCTTTGGCCCCCACCCTTTACCCCCCGCGCGAGGATGGCAGCGATCCGCGCACCTGTCCGCTTTGCGGCGAGGGCAAGCTGCACCTCAAGACGTCGAAATCAGGCGGCTTTGTCGGCTGCGGCAACTATCCTGAGTGCCGCTATACCCGGCCCATCGGCGGCGACTCCGCAGAGGGTGGTGACCGCGTGCTGGGTGAGGATCAGGGCGACGAGATCAGCCTGCGTTCGGGCCGCTTCGGCCCATACGTCCAGCGCGGCGAGGTCACCGAAGAGAACAAGAAGCCGCCCCGCTCGTCCCTGCCAAAGGGCTGGACGACCGACGCGATGGATCTGGAAAAGGCGCTGACGTTGCTCAGCCTGCCGCGCGAAGTGGGCGCGCATCCCGATGACGGCGAACTGATTGAGGCCGGGATCGGGCGTTACGGACCGTTTGTGAAACACGGCAAACTCTATGCCAACCTCAAGGAAGTTGACGAAGTCTTTACCATCGGCATGAACCGCGCGGTCGAGGTTCTGGCGCAAAAACTTGCCAGTCGGGGTGCCGGGCGGGCAGCAGTCGCGCCGCTCAAGGAGTTGGGAGAGCATCCCCAAGGTGGCGGCGCGATCAACGTGATGGACGGGCGCTATGGTCCCTACGTCAAATGGGAAAAGGTTAACGCGACCCTCCCCAAGGGGACCGAGCCGGACGATGTGACCATCGCCATGGCGATCGAGCTGATCGCCGAGAAGGCCGCAAAATCCGGCAAGGGCAAAAAAGCCGCGCCCAAGAAAAAAGCAGCAGCCAAGAAGCCTGCTGCGAAAAAGGCTGCCACTAAAAAGACGGCCACCAAGAAGCCCGCAGTCAAAAAAACCGCAGTCAAAAATGCAGCGTCCGGAGAGTGATCCGGGCGCGCGCGCGGCATAAAAAAAACAGCCATGCACTAGGCGCAAAGCTGCCATGCTACACGTCATTGTTATTGGCACTTATCACAGTTAATCGCCATGTAAGCTGCTAAGGGCGCGCTATGCCGCCCAACAGAATAAGAGGACCAGAGTCATGACCGACACTAGATTCAACCGCCGCACCGCATTGATTGGCGGCGCCGCCGCGCTTACCACACTGGCGACGCCAGGCATTTTGCGCGCGCAGGATGTTGACGGCGCGCGCCGCAACTCGTCAGCCTTTGTCACGCAGAACTGGCAGGATCACTTTGACACGCTGGGCAAGGGCGCAATCGTGTGCGACACCGCTTCGCGCGCCGTGCATTTCTGGAACTCGAACGGCACCGATTATCGGGTCTATCCCAGCTCGGTTCCCATGACGGACGAGTTGACGCGCACCGGATACACCTCGATCGTTCGCAAGAAGGTCGGCCCCACCTGGACGCCCACCGCGAACATGAAGAGGCGCGATCCATCGCTGCCTGATTTCATGCCTGCCGGTCCTGACAATCCGCTCGGCACGCACGCGATGTATCTGACATGGCCCGCCTACCTGATCCACGGCACGCATGACACACGCAAAATCGGGCGCAAATCGTCCTCTGGCTGCATCGGCCTCTATAATGCCAAGATCCAGGAACTGTTCGCGCTGACGCCCGTCGGCACGCAGGTTCGCGTCATCTAATACTAGAGGCCGATATCGGCTGATCCCCCCTATCGGCCGCAGTTTGGGCGGCGGCGGCATTGACTCTCGCTGCGCCGCTGCCCACAACCTCAAGGACCGTGCTTGAGAGGGATTTTTCATGAAAAAAGTGTATGCAAACGCCGCCGATGCGCTGGATGGTCTGCTGTTTGACGGCATGACCATCGCCGCTGGCGGATTTGGACTGTGCGGCATTCCCGAATTGCTATTGCAAGCGATCAAAGAGGCCGGGACAAAGGATCTGACCTTTGCCAGCAACAATGCGGGCGTCGACGATTTCGGCATCGGCATCCTGCTGCAAACGCGCCAGGTGAAAAAAATGCTCAGCTCATACGTGGGCGAGAACGCCGAATTCATGCGTCAATATCTGGCCGGCGAGCTGGAGATCGAGTTCAACCCGCAAGGCACATTGGCCGAACGGATGCGCGCTGGCGGTGCTGGCATCCCCGGTTTCTACACGAAAACCGGTGTCGGCACACAGGTCGCCGAAGGCAAGGAACACAAGGATTTCGACGGCGAAACCTATATCCTTGAGCGCGGGATTGTCGCGGACCTGTCCATCATCAAGGCGTGGAAGGCCGACGACACCGGCAACCTGATTTTCCGCAAGACCGCACGCAATTTTAATCCGCCCGCCGCGATGTGCGGCAAGGTGTGCGTCGCCGAGGTCGAGGAAATCGTGCCGCGCGGCTCACTGGATCCCGACAACATCCACCTGCCCGGCATCTATGTGCACCGCCTTATTCAGGGCGATCACGAGAAACGGATTGAACAACGCACCACCCGCAAGAGGGAGACCGCATAATGCCCTGGGACCGCAACCAAATAGCCGAGCGCGCCGCGCAAGAGCTGGAAGACGGCATGTATGTCAACCTCGGCATCGGTATTCCGACACTGGTGGCCAACTATGTCGGTGACAAGGAAATCACCCTTCAATCCGAGAACGGAATGCTGGGTATGGGCGCCTTTCCCTATGAAGGCGAGGAGGATCCCGACCTCATCAATGCGGGCAAGCAAACCATTACTGAACTGAGTCGCACCTCATATTTCGACTCTGCCACCAGTTTTGGCATGATCCGGGGCGGTAAGATCGCAGCAGCGATCCTGGGCGCGATGGAGGTTGCCGAAAACGGTGATCTGGCGAACTGGATGATTCCCGGCAAGCTGGTCAAGGGCATGGGCGGCGCGATGGACCTCGTCGCGGGCGTTGGTCGCGTCATCGTCGTGATGGACCACACCAACAAGCATGGCGACAGCAAGCTGCTGAAGGAATGCTCTCTGCCGCTGACAGGCACAGGGGTCGTGGACCGCATCATCACCAACCTGGGCGTGTTAGACGTGGTCGAGGGCGGGCTGAAGATCGTCGAGATGGCGGATGGCGTCACCGAAGACGAGCTGCGCGCAGCGACCGAAGCAACCATCGTCTGAACGGGCCAAACTGCACACAGGATTTCGTCACGATCATGAGGGCGGTGCCAACAGGTGCCGCCCTTTTCAGTTGGCTCTAGTCAGTTGGCCATCGCCAGATTCAGCGCGCAACCGTCCGAGATGAACTGCGGCCGCGTCTTGCACAGCCCGCGCGCGAGGTCGTAGGCGGCCAGCACCTTGGGCACGTAATCGCGCGTCTCACTATAGGGAGGCACGCCTTTGTTCGCCTTCACCGCATTCTCGCCCGCGTTGTAACCGGCCAGTGCAAGGATGGGGTCGCCCTTGAACTCGTTTAGAAGCCACTCGAGGTAGGCGACCCCGCCCCTGATATTCTCGGCCTCCGACAAACTATCAGTCACGCCAAAGCGGGCGGCCGTATCCGGGATCAGCTGCATCAGCCCTTGCGCGCCCTTTTCGCTGACCGCTGTTCTGCGACCACCCGATTCCACTGCGATCACCGCCAGCACCAGCGCGGGCGATACGTTGGTGCCAATGGTCGCCTTTAGTATATTCTGCCCCTGTGCCGTTGCGATGTCCTGAATGTCTTGCAAACGGTAGCGCGGCGCAGGCTGACCCTCGGGCGGTTTGGCAAGCACGCCCAGCGCCTCATCAAAGCGCACTGTGCCGGCATCCGCATAGCCGGGCGGCACATGATCCCAGAACCAGCCATAGGTCGCGACCCGTATTGCCGGGACGTCCGCGGGGGTATCCTCGCCGTCCGCGCGCGGCGTGCTGGGCGCCGGGGCGGGCTGATCGCCCGGCTCGATCTGTACGGTAATGCGCTTGGCCGTGCCTTTCGCAGGGGGCTTGCTCATCTTGAAGGTAAATTCAGGAAAGGGTGCGGGATCGCCCGCCGCAGCGGGCGCGCCGCCCAGCAGCAGGGCTGCCAGCAAGGGTGCAATTGAGTATCGCAATGGATTGGCCTGACTGCTGCAATGTTATTTTCCGCAAATAATCGCAAAAAACACGCCTTCGCGCCAGCCCCGGCGGGCGAAAGAGGGCGTCACGACCCCAATTTTCAAACACAAATGGGCAACCAAGTAATTTTTTCAATCATTTATTCACTTACTTTACATAGAGTTAGATCAGCAACGTGCAGAAAAAACATAGCGCTCCAAAATCGCACCATTCACGCCCAATTTGTGCCTTCATTCACTGGCTATATTAACTCATCCGACGCGCTGAGGGCCAACAGAGAGAAGCGGCCCAGATCAGCAAGACGGTAGAAACCTGAGTAACCTAGTGATCCTTTGGAGGGACAACAACATGATCAATTTCATCAAGAATTTCAGTGCAGACGAAGACGGCGCCGTAACAGTTGACTGGGTCGTGCTGACCGCAGCCGTCGTCGGCCTGGGCGTTGCCGGTGTGGCAACTGTTAAGACTTCGGTCGAGACGCTGGCCACCAAGATCGAAACCGGCGTTGGCGCCACTGTCGTTGCTGGCGCACCGTAAGACGGCGGCATCCAACAAGCCCCGTTCTGAATTGAACGCCTGACTACGAAGAGCCGCAAGTCGATGATTTGCGGCTCTTCTGCCCTTCGGGGTGCCATCGTGGCGCCGCACGCAAACTATCGTTCGCGCACCTTTTGCACTCGTAATGAGAACGAATTTACAATGAGCGAGCATATTATGTTTAACTTCATCGCATCCTGGCTACGCGACGAGAGCGGCGCCGTCACGGTCGATTGGGTCGTGCTGACTGCAGCCGTCGTCGGCCTCGGTCTCGCAGCGGCCGCCTCCGCGCGCACTGGCGTCGTCACGCTGGCCTCCAAGATCGGACAGGGCGTCGAAGTAACGTCGCTCGGAGAATGAATTAACTACGCGGTCTCGTGCCGCAAAAGAGCCGCGACGCGATCAATCTTTGACCACATTCACGTGTCATGGTTCCGACAACCTGGGCCGCCTGCCATTCGGCGCGGCGCCCGGTAGGAACGATTGAAAGGATAAGCCATGCGCTTGATGTTTGGACTGGTACTTGTTCTCGGGCTTGCCCTTGCGGGTTTCGCAGTCTTCATGGCCAAGAGCTATATCCAGAATTATCAGAACGCCCTCGAGCTGGAGCGTCAGGCGCGCCCGACAGTCATCGAGACGGTCGATATTTACATCTTGAACCGCTCTATGGAGTACGGCGAGCGGATCCTGCCGGACGACGTGAGACAGGTCGCCTACCCCACCGCATCACTACCCGAAGGCGTCTTTCGCACCAAAGAAGAGCTGTTTCCCAAGGGCGAGGGTGAGCCGCGCACAGTGCTACGCGCCATGGAAGAGATGGAGGTCATCCTCGCCGTCAAGGTGACCGAACCCGGCCAGGATGCCGGAATCACCACCAAACTGGGGCGCGGTATGCGCGCCTTCGCGATCAAGGTTGACAGCATGTCTGGTGTATCCGGCTTCCTGCGGCCAGGCGACCGGGTCGACGTTTACTGGACCGGTAATATCGGTCGCGGCGGTATGCGCACCGAGGGCGACAGCGAAGGCGACGTCACCAAGCTAATTGAGGCCGGAGTCAAATTGATCGCCGTCGACCAGTCATCGAACGCCGATATCGCCGAAGCCAGCATCGCGCGCACCGTCACAGTCGTCGTGCGCCCCGAACAGGTGGCCGCACTGGCGCAGGCTCAGGCAACCGGGCGTCTCGCACTCAGCCTAGTTGGCACGCAGGACGATACAGTCGCCTCGGCCATTGAGGTCGATCAGCGCCAATTGCTGGGCCTCGCGGCGGCCCCCGTACCGGTTCAAGCCCCCCGCGCCGAGGTTTGTTCGATCCGGACGCGCCGTGGCGGCGAAGTGATCGAAACGCAGATCCCCTGCACCAACTGAACCACCAAGCACATCACAACATTGCCGATTTTCGGGGCGCTGCTTCTGCGGCGCCCCGTCTCTTTCGTGCAACTCTTTTGATGAAAAGTATTAAATCACCCGCCAAGTGTCATTGATTCTTGAATAATAATGAAAAGTAACGCAGTGTCGCCGTATCCAAGGGCAACAAGACCCATAAATTGAGGCGTGATCGGAAGGCAGGTCACATGAAAATGACTAATCTATTTGCGGCAGCCCTCGTCGGGCTGACCGGGGTAATGGCGAACGCGCCGACACCCGTTCATTCAGAGGCGCTGCACGTCGTGCGCAAGGGATCGGGGCGCGACCTAAGCGTCGCGATGAACCGCGCGGTCGTGGTCGAAAGCGATGTGCCGTTCGCCGAACTGAGCATCGCGAACCCGGCTATCGCCGATTTCTCGACGCTGTCGGACCGCACAATCTATGTGCTGGGCAAGACGCCGGGGCGCACTACGCTGACGTTGCTCGATGAAAACGGGCGGCTCATCGCCAATGTCGACGTGCATGTCAGTGCCGACGTATCGGAATTCAAGGAACGACTGCGTCAGATTCTGCCAAATGAGCAGATCGAAGTGCGCACCGCCAATGATGGCATCGTGCTGTCTGGTACCGTCTCCAGCACACCGCGCATGCAGCGCGCGCTGGATTTGGCCGAGCGATATGCACCCGAGCGGGTATCAAACCTGATGAGCGTGTCGGGCAAACAGCAGGTCATGCTGAAGGTCCGATTTGCAGAAATGCAGCGGAACGTAGCGAAGAGCCTGTCGGCATCGCTGGCGATCGACGGCTTGTCGGCTGCGGGCCTTGGTGCCGGTGTAGCGACCAATGGCATCGTTTCCAACGTAGCGCCCGTCGGCGTAACACCCGGCACCTCCAATCTGGGTACTCCCAACAACGGCGCTGCGTTCTTTGGCTTTAACGCTGGATCGGCGCAGATCGGCATCCTTTTGCAGGCGCTCGAGACCAAGGGCGTCGTGCGCACCTTGGCCGAACCGAACCTGACGGCCCTCTCGGGCCAAGAGGCCAAATTCCTCGCCGGTGGAGAGTACCCCATCCCGGTCAGTCAGGAAAACGGCGCGATCACGGTTGAATTCAAACCATTCGGCGTCGAGCTGAACTTTGTACCGCGCGTTCTGGATGACGGAATCATCAATCTCGAGATGGCTGCTGCCGTCTCGTCGTTGGACCCTGCAAACGGATTCGTCGGAAACGGCTTCAATATCAGTGGCTTCCGTCGCCGTGATGCATCCACAACGGTGGCCTTGCGCGATGGAGAGAGCTTTGCCATTGCCGGCCTCCTGCAGGACGATTTCCGCGATAGTAACGGTCAGGTGCCATGGCTGGGCGACGTGCCGATCATCGGCGCGCTATTCCGCAGTGCCGATTACCAACGCTCGCAAACCGAGCTGGTAATCATCGTCACCGCCCATCTGGTCACGCCCACACGGGGAGAGGCGCTGGCGCTGCCGACCGACCGGGTCAAGCTGCCTTCCGAGGCCGATCTGTTCCTGAACGGGCGCGTTGCCCGCGATGCCCGCCCCACTACAGGCGGCGCGGGAGAAGTTGCCAATCAGGATTTCAGCGGCTCTTATGGCTATGTGATGGATTGATGAAGGGAGCGGAGTACATGAAGAGAACTCTTTCAATGCTGCCGATCCTGGCGCTGGCCGGATGTGCCGCTGATCCGCAGGTACGTGGATCGTATTTTTCCGAAGCAGGCGCGCTGGTCGATGGCGGCAATTTCGGTGGCGCTACGATGCAGAACACGCAAGTGATGAACGGCGAGCGCGGCTACGTCTATGACCTTTCAAACCGCTTCGCCAGCGAAGTGCCGAGCACCGTCAACTTCGGGTTCAATTCGGACCAGTTGGACGCCGTTGCTCGCGATACACTGCGCGTGCAGGCAGCGTGGATTCGCCAGTTTCCCGAAGTACGCTTTAAGGTGTACGGCCATACAGACAAGGTTGGATCGCCCGGCTACAACAAGACTCTTGGCTTGCGCCGTGCGCGTGCCGTCGTCGGATATCTGGCGACCCAAGGTATCAGCACCGCGCGTCTCGAAGCCGTCGTCTCGTTCGGTGAAACACAGCCGCTGATCGTCACGCAGGGCCGCGAACGGCGCAACCGGCGTACAGTGACCGAAGTTTCGGGCTTTGTAAGTTCGCATCCCATCATCATGGACGGAAAATACGCGCAGGTCATCTATCGCGAATACATCGCTAGCGCCAAGCCGGCCTCTGAAATCAAGATGGCCAAGAGTTCGGCAACTCTCACAGAAGAATAGGGACGTTTTATACGATTTCTCCCTGCCCGGCTTGCCGGGACACCTAGAAACCCGCCGCATCGCCGGCGGGTTTTTTTTTGGCCTGCCTGCGCCTTTGTCGATCCGCCTGAACGCACAATTACGGCAATCCGGCCCTATTGTTGCCAATATTTTCGGTGATCTTGCTCCTAAGTAAAACCGATCTGCGCCAGATATGCAGGCCGGGATTCGGATAACCGTTTCGTTTCGCGAAGGGCGGCCCGTTCAAGGAAGGCCGAACGCGCAGAGACGCGCAGGATAGGATGATGACGCAATGAGCAACGCGATGAACCAACCGGACCCCAGCCCGCTCGCCGCGTGCACGATCAGCCGCGACGTCACCAACTTCGATCTGTTGATCGAAGACATGGAGGCCGCCGTCGGCGAGGCGTGGGGCGATCTGGGATTCCCCGAGGCGCTGGCTTTTCTGGGCCAGCTTGATGCGCAGACGATGGAATTCATCGCCATCGCCATCGATGAGGATGACGAGGCCGACCTGGGGACCATCGGCGAGATCATCGACCTCGCCGGCGTGCTCAAGATCAAGGTGATCCTGATCGCCGATGATGTCAGCCCCGCCGCGCTGCACAGTCTTCTGCGCCAGGGCGCAGACGAATTCGTGCCATACCCCCTCCCCGAGGGCGAATTGCAGGCCGCCATCGACCGGTTGCGCAAACCCGCCGAAGCGCCCGATACCACTGCCTCGGCACCCATCGCCAACGGCGAGGATGGCATCGTTCTGGGCGTCCACGGCCTTGCCGGCGGCACCGGCGCGACGACGCTTGCCGTCAACCTTGCATGGGAGCTGGCGAACGCGTCCAAGAACAATGCCCCACGCGTGTGCATTCTGGACATGGGACTGCAATTCGGATCGATCTCGACCTTCCTCGATCTGCCGCGTCGCGAGCCGGTGTTCGAGATGTGGTCCGACACCGAAACCATGGACGAAGATATCTTCAAACAGGCGCTGGTCAGCTATCAGGACCGCTTGTGGGTGCTGACCGCGCCGCCTGAAATGCTACCGCTAGACATGATCTCGCCCGAAGACGTGACCCGCGTGCTGGATCAGGCGCGCAAGCATTTCGACTATGTCATCGTCGACATGCCCACCACGCTGGTGCAGTGGACCGAAACGGTGCTGTGCGCCGCGCAGATTTACTTCGTCACGCTGGAAATGGACATGCGCTCAGCTCAGAATACGCTGCGCCTGAAACGCGCGCTCAAGGCTGAGGATCTGCCTCTGGAACGGCTGCGCTTTTGCATGAACCGTGCGCCGAAGTTCACCGACATGAGCGGCAAGAGCCGGGTCAAGCGTATGTCCGAAAGCTTGGAAATTAGCATCGAATTGCAGCTGCCCGATGGCGGCAAGGCCGTCAGTCAGGGCGCCGATCACGGACAGCCCTTGGCCAGTTCAGCCCCCAAGAATCCGCTGCGCAAGGAGATCGCCAAGCTGGCAGCCTCCATTCACGCCATCGGCAAAAGCGACGCAGCAGCCGCGTGAAGCGGGCTGTAGAAAGGTAACGACCAGATGTTCTCACGCTACAAAAAGCCCGTCGCCGGGCAGGCAGCCCCGGTTAAACCCGCAGGCAACACCCCTGCCAAGACGGTCGCCGCGGCGCCTGCAGCCCCGCCGAAGCCCGCCAGCCTGCGCCGTCCCACCGCCCCGGCCAAGGCTGATCTCGGACCACAGGACAAAGAGCGCAAGCGCAAGGATCGGCTGAGCGAAATCAAGCTGGACATGCACCGCGCCCTTCTGGACAACTTGAACCTCGGCGCGCTGGACACGGCCACTGAGCAGGACCTGCGCGAGGAAATAGGCGCCATCACCGCCGAAGTCCTCGAAGAGCGTAGCATCGTTCTGAACCGCGAAGACCGCACGACACTGACGCAGGAGCTATACGACGAAGTGCGCGGCCTCGGCCCGCTGGAAACGCTGCTGAAGGACGACACCGTAAACGACATCCTCGTTAACGGCCCGCATCAGATATTCATCGAGCGCGACGGCATTCTGGAATTGAGCGACATTACCTTCAAGGACGAAAAGCATCTGCTGCGCATCATCGACAAGATCGTCAGCGCTGTGGGACGTCGCGTGGACGAATCGAATCCCTATGTAGACGCGCGCCTGCTGGACGGCTCACGCTTTAACGCGATGGTGCCGCCCGTTGCGGTTGACGGCAGCCTCGTATCCATCCGCAAGTTCAAAAAAGACAAGCTTGGCATCGACGATCTAGTGAATTTCGGCGCCTTCTCCGAGGAAATGGCCGCATATCTGCAAGCCGCCGTCGCGTGTCGCCTGAACATCATTGTCTCGGGCGGAACCGGTTCTGGTAAAACGACTACTCTGAACGCGCTGTCTTCCTTCATCGACAATGCCGAGCGGATTCTGACCATCGAAGACACCGCCGAACTTCAACTGCAACAGGTCCATGTTGGCCGAATGGAAAGCCGCCCGCCCAACGTCGAGGGCAAAGGCGAGGTTTCTCCCCGCGACTGCCTGAAAAACGCGCTGCGGATGCGCCCCGACCGCATCATTGTCGGCGAGACACGCGGCGAAGAAGTTATTGACATGCTGCAGGCCATGAACACCGGCCATGACGGCTCTATGACGACGATCCACGCGAACAACCCGCGCGACGGTGTCAGTCGATTGGAAAACATGGTGGCGATGGCGGGCATCGAAATGCCGCTCAAGGCCGTGCGTAGCCAGATCGCAAGCGCCGTGCATCTGATCGTGCAGGCCTCGCGCCTTCAGGATGGTAGCCGCCGCATGACGTCGATCACGGAGGTGACGGGGATGGAGGGCGAGGTGATCTCAATGCAGGAGATTTTCCGCTTTCAGCGCGTCGGACTCACGCCCGAGAATAAGATTATCGGCCATTTCACCGCGACCGGCGTGCGCTCGAACTTCTCCGAGCGATTCCGCCTCTGGGGCTACGACCTGCCCGCATCTCTCTATGAACCCGTGACACCGGAGCAATCCAAATGAACATCAGTGCAGAGCCAATTATCTACGGTCTAATCTTTGTCGGCGTTCTCGTGCTGGTCGAAGGGATCTACCTGACCGTTTTCGGCAAGTCGATCAGCCTCAACAACCGTGTGAACCGCCGTCTCGAAATGCTGGACAAGGGCGCGCGCCGTGATGAAGTGATGGAAAAGCTGCGCAAGGAGATGCAATTGCATCTGCGCTCGCGTCGCTTTCCGCTCTATTCGGTGCTGGCGACCAAGGCGCAGAAGGCGGCCATCGCCTTTTCGCCCAAACAGCTGATTATGCTAATGGTGTTGGTGTCGTTTCTCGCGTTTGTCGGCCTAACGGTCGGCACAGGCACATCGCTGCCGGTTCGCATTGCCGTGTCCATCGCGATGGGCGTCGGTGGTATCTTTATGTGGATTTCCATGAAGGCAAAAAAGCGCATGGGCCTGCTGGAGGAACAGCTGCCTGACGCGATCGAGCTGATGGTACGCTCGCTCAAAGTGGGCCATCCGTTCACCTCCGCCATCTCCATCGTTGCCACAGAAGTCGGCGATCCGCTGGCGACCGAATTCGGCATCATCGCGGATGAGGCAGCCTATGGCCGCGACATCGGCGAGGCGCTCAAAGATATGTCCGATCGATTGGATATGCAGGATCTGCGTTTTCTCGCAGTCGCGGTGACCATCCAGCAGCAATCGGGCGGCAACCTGGCCGAGATCCTCGCCGGCCTCGCCAAGGTGATCCGCGCGCGGTTCCGTCTGTTTCGCCGGGTCAAGGCGATCACCGCCGAGGCGCAATGGTCAGGCAAGTTCCTGTCGGGCTTCCCCCTTTTGGCGCTGGTCGGCATCCAACTGCTGGACCCGCATTATTATGACAATGTCCTCGATCATCCGCTGTTTATTCCCGCCTGCCTCGTGGTCGGCGCGTTCCTGACGGTCAACCTCTTTGTCATGCGCGCCCTCGTGAACATCAAAGTCTGAAAAGGATCACTCCATGACCTTCCTCAACGACATCCTGACCGGCGCTCTCGGTCCGTTCGGCCCGATCATCGCAGTCGGCACGCTGGGTGTCTTTCTGATCGCGACCACGCTTGTTTTGATGATGAACCGGCCCGAAGATCCGCTGGACAAGCTCAAGCGGACTCAGCATGAAAGCAAATCGGGCGCGAGCCAGCAGCAGCGCCTGCGCGGCTCCAAGAACGAAAAGCTGGACAAATACGCTGGCTTTCTCGAGCCGCAGGACGAAAAACAGCTAAGCGACATGCGCAAAAAGCTAATGCAGGCCGGTTACCGTGACCGCGATGCCGTGCGCTATTTCCATTTTGCACAGTTCGCGCTGGGGGTCGGTGGCCTTATATTGGGTGTGATCTACTACGTCGCCTTCAAATCGGGTAGCGAGGTCGGCACGGCCAAGATTTTGATGTATATTCTCGGCCCCGGCGGTCTGGGCTATATGGCGCCCAAATACTGGGTGACCAAGCGCCAGCAGCAGCGGCAGGAAGAAATCACGGACGGTTTTCCCGACAGCTTGGACATGATGCTGGTCTGCGTCGAGGCCGGGCAATCGCTGGATCAGTCAATCATCCGCGTCGCGAACGAAATCCGCGCCTCGTTTCCCGCCATCGCCGAAGAATTCCAGATCGTCAGCCAGCAGATCAAAGCGGGCCGCGACAAGGCGTCGGTGCTGAACGAAATGGGCGAGCGGTGCGGAGTGCAAGACATCTCAAGCTTTGTCACAGTGCTGGTGCAATCGCAGACTTTCGGCACGTCCATCGCTGACGCCCTGCGCGTTTATGCTGGCGAAATGCGCGACAAGCGGGTCATGCGCGCCGAAGAAAAGGCGAACAAGCTGCCGACAAAGATGACATTGGCAACCATGATGCTTACAGTGCCTCCATTGCTCATCATTCTGGTCGGCCCGTCGGTCGTGGGTATCATGGATCTGACGGCGGCGGCCCAGTAAACACAGGACGGTTTCTTCAAGACATGGCATGGACGCGCGTGATCTTGGCCCCGTCTGTGGCCCTGTCCTTGGCACTCGCCGCCTGTTCGGACGACGGCGGAGTGAAGGGCGGGCCCTATCCGCCCGGCATTGCCAAGAGTGGCAAATCAGTCGACGCCGCCACCGTTGGCCACCGTCTGATCAGCGCTGGCGAACATGAACTGGCGATCAAGGCTTTTTCCCGCGCCGCACTGGAACAGGGCATGACCTCGGAAATCCTTCTGGGCCTTGGCAGCGCATATTTGGGCCTTGGCCGCGTTGGACAGGCAGAAGAGCTGCTGCGCCAGGCTATCGACAAGGACGAACGCTCGCCCGAGGCGTGGAACAATCTGGGTGTCACGCTGATGGAGCAAGGCGAAATCGCCGAGGCCGAACAGGTGTTTCGCCGCGCATATGCGCTGGACAATGGCGAAAGTGACTCAATTCGCGACAATCTGCGCTTGGCTCTCGCAAAACAGGAAATTTCGGTCTATGATGGTGAACAAGAGCAAGATTATAAATTGGTGCGGCGCGGTAGCAGCGACTATCTAATTAGGTCAATTCCCTAAACGCGCAGATACCAAGACGAGGCGAGGCAGTAAAAGGACGCAAAAATGCGCCACCCCATCCTACTATCGCTCTGCGTGGCAGGGGCAGTCGTCCTGTCCGGGTGCGACAAGAACAAGAAAGCCGATCGCGAGTTCGAAGGCGTCAACGTCGTCGACGAGAGCAACCTCAACGACGTGATGCTATCGGTTTCCGACGCGAATGAGGCGGTCACGTATTTCCAGCGCAGCACCGCAGAAAAGCCGGACCGCATTGATCTTCGACGTGGCCTCGCCAAGTCGCTCGTGCGTGCCAGCCGAAACACCGAAGGTGTCGCCGCCTGGAAAAAGGTGGTCGATCACAAAGACACAACCGACGAAGACCGCGTCGACCTAGCTGATGCGTTGATTCGCAACAACGAATGGGACCGCGCCGAAGCCGTCCTGGACTCCGTCCCCCCAACCTACGAGACGTTCAAGCGCTACCGCCTTGCGGCGATGGTCGCAGACAGCAACAAGAACTGGACGAAGGCCGACAGTTTTTATGAAACGGCCGTGGGACTCACCACCCGCCCTGCCAACGTCATGAATAACTGGGGATATTCAAAACTTAGCCGTGGCGATTTCGCCGATGCCGAACGTCTGTTTTCCGACGCGGTCCGGCAGGACACCTCGCTCTTTACCGCCAAGAACAACCTTGTTCTTGCCCGCGGCGCGCAGCGCAATTACGCGATGCCCGTGATGTCCGTCAGCCAGACCGAGCGCGCTCAATTGCTCTATACGTTGGGTCTGTCGGCTATCAAGCAAGGCGACGTCGAGACGGGCAAAGGCCTGCTTCGCGACGCGGTTGAAACCCATCCACAGCATTTCGAAGCCGCCGTGCGCAGCCTGAGCGCGCTGGAAGGCAATGTGACCAACTAAAGCTGCGACCTAAGGGGCGACGCCCATGTATATCTCTGCCTACGCCGCCCTGTGGTTCCTACCCTTCGTGTTGCCCATATGCCTCTGGGTCGCGTGGAGCGATCTGCGCGACATGAAGATCCCAAACAACGCGGTGATGGCGCTGGTCGCGATATATCTGGTCATCGGGCTCATTGCCCTGCCCCTCGACATTTACGCATGGCGCTGGGTGCATCTGGTGGTCGTGCTATTGGCCGGGATCGCGCTGAACGCCATTGGCGCTCTGGGGGCGGGCGATGCCAAGTTCGCCGCCGCCGCCGCGCCCTTTGTCGCGATCGGCGATCTCAAACTGGTGCTACTCATCCTCGCCGCCACGATGTTCTTTGGCTACATTATCCACCGCATAGCCAAGCATACGGCCTTACGCAGATTGGCGCCCCACTGGGTCAGTTGGACCCGCGAGGGCAAATACCCGATGGGTCTGTCGCTAGGCGGCGCGCTGGCGATCTACCTCGTGCAAGGCGCCTTGGCCGGGACCGAACCCAGTGCCGCCATGACGCCAATTGGCGGCCTTATTTTGCCCTAGATTTGCAGGCATGTTTCCCGGCAACCTGACCCGATTAGCTGAGGCCGTGATTCCATGAACATGCAAGTGACGTCCAAAGGCGTGCAACCGCCCCCGCCCCCCACGACAATGGCCGACATGCGCGTGAATGTGGTGATGATGCGCGACATCCTGCTTAAAACCATATTCCGCAAAAACGTGACCCTGGTCAGCGAAATCGCGGTCGCCGTCTGTCTTCCTCGCACCGTCACCCAAGAGCTGGTCGATCTTGCGCGCGAGCAGCGCCTGCTGGAAGCGACCGGCACGATGAGCGCGACGGCAGGCAGCGAAATGGGCTATCAGCTGACAGATGCAGGCAAGGCGCGCGCGCTGGATGCGCTGGCGCAATCCGAATATTTCGGCCCCATGCCCGTACCACTGGCCGTCTATGCCGAGCAGGTGCAGCGCCAGTCGATCCGCAATATCCAGATCACCCGTGACCAGCTGACCGGCGCGATGGGCCATCTGGTCTTGCCGCCCAGCCTGCTGGATCAGTTGGGCCCCGCCGTTAGCGCAGGCCGCTCAATCCTGATGTATGGCCCGCCGGGCAATGGTAAATCCAGTATTTCCAACGGTATCCGCGACGCAATGGGCGACAAGATCTACGTACCGATGGCCATCGAATACGCGGGCCAAGTCATCACCGTCTACGATCCCATTGTCCACTCCAAGGCCGAGGCCGAGTCTGACGACCCTAATTCCCTGCGCCGTCGCCGCACGTTCGATGCGCGCTATGTGCGTTGCGAGCGGCCGACGGTCATTACCGGTGGTGAACTGACGCTCGACATGCTGGACCTCGTCTATAACCCGACAGCGCGCACCTATCAGGCGTCGCTTCAGCTGAAATCAACCGGCGGCATTTTCATCGTCGACGACCTTGGCCGTCAGGCCGAGCCACCGCAAAATCTGGTCAACCGCTGGATCGTGCCGCTGGAAGAGAGCAAGGATATCCTTGCCCTTCAGTCTGGTGAAAAATTCGAAGTGCCATTCGACACACTCGCGATCTTTTCGACCAACTTCCATCCGAACAAGATTTTCGATCAGGCCGCGCTGCGCCGGATCTTTTACAAGATCAAGATCGACGGACCGAGCCAAGCAGATTTTCTCAAGATCTTTGCCATGGTCGCGCGCAAAAAGCAGATAGCGCTGGATGAGGCGTCGCTGGTCCACCTGCTGAAAAAGAAATATCCTGAAATCGACAACGTCTATGCCAATTATCAGCCGGTGTTCCTGATCGACCAGATGATCTCGATCTGCGAATTCGAGGGCATTCCCTATCAGATGAGTCCCGATCTGATCGACCGTGCATGGGCGAATATGTTCGTCGAAGAGAGTGAAATCGTGAACTGACGCGGGGGCGCGCGAATATTTCTGCGAACTTTTTCCGCCCGGCGCCCTACATAGGCGGCATGACCACACTGCCCCCTCAATTCACTGACTGGTTCGCGTCGCGCGGATGGTCGGTCCACCCGCACCAGCAGAACATGCTGGATCGCGCGGGCGATCCATCCCTGCTGCTGATCGCGCCCACGGGCGGGGGCAAAACGCTTGCCGGTTTCTTGCCCACGTTGGCCGAACTCGCCGAGGGCGGGCACAAGGGGTTGCATACCCTCTACATCTCGCCGCTTAAGGCGCTGGCCAGTGATATTCGCCGCAACCTGACGACCCCCGTGACGGAAATGGGCCTGCCCATCCGCATCGAGGATCGCACCGGCGACACCTCTTATACGCAAAAGCGTCGCCAGCGTGCTGATCCACCCGATATCCTGCTGACAACGCCCGAAAGCCTTGCCCTGCTAACCTCTTACGAGGACGCGCCGCGTATTTTCGCGGGCCTGAGCCGCGTGGTGATCGACGAAATCCACGCCTTGGCCGAAAGCAAACGGGGCGATCAACTGATGTTGGCGCTGTCACGACTGCAAGCCCTTTGCCCTGATTTGCGCCGCGTCGGCCTGTCGGCCACGGTCGAGGATCCCGCCGCCATTGCGCGTTTTCTGGCACGCCATCCTGATCCCTGCGAAGTCATCATGGCCGATCCCGGCCCCGAGCCGGACATTAAGATGCTAGAGGTCGCCGAGCCGCCACCGTGGTCCGGCGGTGGTGCGGCCTATGCCATCCCCGCCGTTCTGGAGCAGGTCAAGGCCCACAACACTACGTTGATTTTCCACAATACCCGCGCGCAGGCCGAGATATTTTTTCGCAACCTTTGGCTGGCCAATGACGAAAACCTTGCGATAGGAATCCACCACGGTAGCCTTGATCGCACCCAGCGTCAGCGCGTCGAAGGCGCCATGCAGCGCGGCGAGTTGCGTGCAATCGTCTGCACCGGCAGCCTCGATCTGGGCATTGATTGGGGCGATGTGGACCTCGTCATTCAGGTTGGCGCGCCCAAGAACGTCAAGCGGCTGGTGCAGCGTATCGGGCGCGCGAACCATCGCTACAACGCCCCATCCAAGGCGCTGCTGGTCCCTGCCAACCGCTTTGAGGTAGTCGAATGCGTCGCCGCGCTAGAGGCTGTGCGTGCGCGCGATCTGGACGGTGATCCACGCGGACCCGGCCCATTGGACGTGCTCTGCCAACATATCCTGATCGCCGCATGTGCAAAACCGTTCAGCGCGGACCAACTATATGATGAGGTAGTAACCGCTGGTCCCTACGCGGCCCTCACCCGCGCCGATTTCGACGAATGTCTCGATTTCTGCGCAACCGGCGGCTATGCTCTGCGCGCCTACGATAAATGGCAGCGCCTGATCCGACGGGGTGGCCTGTGGCAACTGCGTGATCCGCGCGCCGCGCAGATCATCCGCATGAACGTTGGCACCATTCAGGACAGTGACCTGCTGAAGGTCAAGATGCAGCGGGGCCGAGGCGGCAAACCACTGGGCGAGATCGAAGAGGCCTTTGCCGCAACACTCACGAAGGGTGATACGTTCCTGATCGGGGGCCAGATCGTGCGATATGAATCCCTTCGCGAGCTGACCGTCGAGGTCAGCCGTTCGGACGGGAAAAAGCCCAAGATCGCGACGTTTTCGGGCACGAAATTTGCTACATCCACGCAACTGAGCCAGCGCATCCTAGCCATGCTGGCGCAGCCGGATTGGCCCACCCTGCCCGCCCACACCGCCGAATGGCTGCATTTGCAGCGGCGCGTGTCGCAGATGCCAATGGCGGGCCGGTTGTTGATCGAAAGTTTTCCACATGACGGGCGCGAACATGCCTGCATCTACGGTTTTGCCGGGCGCAACGCGCAGCAAACACTGGGCCTGCTGTTGACCAAGCGGATGGAGGAACTGGGCCTCGACCCTCTCGGGTTTGTCGCGACCGATTACGCGACGCTCATCTGGGGGCTCGAACCGTTGGTGGACACCACGTCGCTTTTCGATCCGGCGGCGTTACGCGGCGGCTTTGAGCACTGGCTCAGCGGCAACGCGGTGATGAAGCGGACATTTCGCACCTCGGCCACCATCGCGGGCCTTATTCAGCGCAACCTGCCGCAGGCACGAAAATCCGGGCGGCAAGCAACGTTTTCGTCGGATATCCTCTACGATACGTTGGTGAAATACGATCCGGATCATCTGCTGCTGCGCATCACGCAAACCGAGGCGATGCGCGGTCTGGTCGATTTCGGACGTATTGAAGAGATGATGGCGCGCATTGGCGGGCGCATCGACCTGGTCCGGCTGCCGCGCGTGACGCCGCTGGCCGCGCCGCTGTTTCTGGAGGCCGGGCGCACGCCCGTCAGCGGCGCTGGCGAAGAGCGGCTGTTGACCGAAGAAACGACGCGACTGATGCAGGCGGCCGGGCTGGCTCAGCCCTCCTGAATACTCTCAAGATAGCTGAGCAACGCGGCCAGCGGGCGGGGCGTGGGCGTCATGACGCCGTCACCGGTATCGAGCGGCACCGTTTCGCCTGTCAGCAGCGCGCCGAATTCCGGCATCTGCTGCCCCGGAATTTGCGCGCGATGATAGCCGTCAATCGTCGACAGAACCCGCGCGCGGGGGAAAGTGCCGCCTTCCATCAACTGTGTCAGCGCCGGTGGCGTGGGGGTCATTTCCTTGGCCCAAGGTCCGTCGCCCTGCCCGGCAGAGCCATGGCATTGCGCGCAATTCTCGACATATAGCCTGCGCCCATCGGCAGCCTCGGGCATCGTCGTGGCCTGCACACAAGCCACAAGAACGCCCAGCGCCGCCACTCCAGCAGCGATCCCTGCATATTTCATCGCGATCTCCTTTGCCTCACCCTGCATCACGCGGCCAGCGCCAGCTTTGATCCAGCGCAAGCCGTGCAGTTCAGACGAACTTGCCTGCTAGCGCATCGTCGATCAACTGCACTGTCTCATTCACGCCATAAAGCGCGATGAACCCGCCGAAACGCGGACCTTGGGATGCGCCCAACAGCACCTCATAAAGCGCCTTGAACCAGTCGCGCAGGGGATCAAAGCGGTCGCGGCCCACACCGTAGACCAACGATTGCAGCGCCTCGTCATCCACCGGCCCATCATAGTTTGCCAGTTGATTGCGCAGATCGCTTAGTGCCTCGCGCTCCAGATCGTTCGGCGCGCGATAAACCTTGGCTGGTTTCACAAAGTCGGTGTAGTAGCGCAGTGCATGGCCAACGGCCTGATCCATGTCGGGGTTCGTTTCAGGTCCGGCATCCGGCGCATAACGCTGGATAAAGCCCCAAAGCTGGTCTTTTTCCTCCGCCCCTGCGACCGACGCGAGGTTCAGCAGCATCGAGAATGGCACGACCAAGCGGCTTTCGGGCACGCCGTCGGGGTGGATATGAAACACCGGATTGTTGACCCGCGCCGCCGCATCCTGCCCGGCATAGGCGCGCAATTGCTGGTGATATTCGTCCACCGCCTTGGGGATCACGTCGAAATGCATCCGCTTGGCCGTTTTCGGCTTGAGATACATGAAATAGCTTAGCGATTCCGTCGAGGCATACGTCAGCCATTCGTCAATGCTGATACCGTTGCCAGCGGATTTCGAGATCTTCTGACCGTTCTCGTCCAAAAACAGCTCATAGCTGAAATGCTCGGGCTTGCGCCCGCCCAGAATTTCGCAAATCCGGTCGTAGATCGCTGTATTAGTGGCATGTTCCTTGCCATACATCTCAAAATCGACGTCCAGCGCGGCCCAGCGCGCGCCAAAGTCCGGCTTCCACTGCAGTTTCACATTGCCGCCGGTCACTGGCAGCGTCCATTCGCGACCATCTTCGTCGTCGAAGGTAACAGTGTGGTTAACAGCATCCACGTTTTTCATCGGCACATAAAGAACCCGACCTGTTTCGGGGTGAATTGGCAGGAAAATCGAATAGGTCTGCTGCCGCTCATCGCGCAGCGATTTCAGCATGACGGCCATCACCTCGTCATAACGCTCGGCGGCGCGTCGCAGCACCTCGTCGAACTGCCCTGATGCATAGAATTCGCGCGCCGAGTAGAATTCGTATTCAAATTCGAACGTATCCAGAAAACGTCGCAGCATGGCGTTGTTATGATGGCCAAAGCTTTCATGCGTGCCGAAGGGATCGGGCACGCTGGTCAACGGCTTGTGCATGTGCTCGGCCAGCATATCCTGCTGAGGCACGTTGCCGGGGATTTTGCGCATCCCGTCGAGATCGTCGGAAAAGCAGATCATCCGCGTCGGAATATCGCTGATCACCTCAAACGCGCGGCGGATCATCGTGGTGCGCAGCACCTCGCCAAACGTGCCTATGTGCGGCAGGCCGGAGGGCCCATAGCCCGTCTCGAACAGCACATACCCCTTTTCCGGCGCGCCCTTTTCATACCGTTTCAGCAAGCGGCGCGCTTCTTCAAAAGGCCAGGCTTTCGAGGTCATCGCAGCGTCACGCAGATCTGACATGGGGCTCTCCAAGGGTCACGCCCTCGCACGGATGCGCGCAAAGGTCCGCCGCTTCCTATTGCCGAGGGACGACAAGGTCAATAATCTGCGCACCAAGACCCCCATTTGCAAAGGAAAACCCATGAACGACACCGCAACCCACCCGCTGAGTGCGCAGGATTGCCTGGTGGCCGTCATGATCGCGGTCTCGGCCTCGGACGAGCAGATCCGCACAGCCGAACTGGTCAAGATCGAAAGCGCGGTGAACAACCTGCCCGTCTTTGGTAATTATGATGAGGACCGTATCAATATCATCGCGCAGACGGTGTTCGACCTCTTCTCGGACGAGGATGGCCTCGACGCCCTCTTTGGCCTCATCCGCGAGAGCCTGCCCGAGCGCCTGTTCGAGACCGCCTATGCGTTGGCCTGCGACGTGGCTGCCGCCGATGGCACCCTCGCCGACAGCGAGTTGCGTCTGCTGGAAGAGATCCGTTACGAGCTGAACCTCGACCGTCTGCACGCCGCTGCGATCGAACGAGGCGCGCGCGCGCGTCACATGCGTCTGTGACGCATCTTAGAAAAGGACACATCCCATGCGCTGCGTTTTCATAAACATCCGCTGCAAGCCCGGCACCTCCTACAAGGTGGCCGAGGAAATCGCCCTGCGCGAGATCCATTCCGAATTGTATTCGACCTCAGGACCGTTCGATCTATTGCTCAAGCTCTACATTCCTGACAACGAGGATGTAGGCAAGTTCATCAACGAGAATCTGCTGCAAATCCCACATATTGAGCGAACCGAAACCACCCTGACCTTCAAGGCGTTCTAAATCATGCTGGACAGAATTCGCGATATCATCGGTGCCGCCAACGTCCTGACAGGGGACGATATGGCAGGCTACGCCAGCGATTGGTCCGGCCATCCCCGCGGCACACCGCTGGCAGTGTTGCGTCCCGGTTCGGCCCAGGAAATATCGGCCATAGTCAAGCTGGCGAATGAAACCGGCACGGCGATTGTGCCGCAGGCAGGCAATACCGGACTGACTGACGCCACCGAAGCGGGTGACGCACTGTTGCTGTCGGTCGCGCGCATGTCCAAGATTCGCGAAATCCGTCCCGCAGGTCGCATTGCCATTGTCGAGGCGGGCGCGATCCTGTCCAGCATCCATGACGCGGTGGCCGAACACGGCCTCATCTTTCCACTGTTTTTCGGCGCGCGGGGGTCAGCCATGATCGGTGGGGCGCTGTCGACCAACGCGGGCGGCTCGAACGTGCTGCGCTATGGTAACACGCGGGATCTGTGCCTTGGCATCGAGGCGGTGCTGCCGACCGGCGAGATCGTCGATCTGATGCGCCAGCTACACAAGGACAATTCCGGCTATGACCTGCGCCACCTTTTGATCGGCGCTGAGGGCACGCTTGGCATCATCACCGCCGCAGTGATTAAGTTGCATCCCGCGCCACTGGCCAACGCGACCGCGATGGTAGCCGTCCCGTCGGTCTCGGATGCGCTGGACCTGCTCAACCGTCTTCAGCTCGAAACGGGCGGCGCGGTGCAGGCGTTCGAATACATGCCACGCGCCTATGTCGAGACGTATATGGAGTTGTCGCCGACGCATCGCCAGCCGTTTGACGAGCAATATGACGTCAACATCTTGGTCGAGGTCGGCGCCATCGCCCCGCGCGATGCCGCGCCGGGCGCTGATGGTCAGATCCCCATCGCCGCGCATCTGGAAGACGTGCTGGGCGCATTATTTGAGGAAGGCGCGATTCTGGATGCCGTCGTCGCCCAGAACGAGGCGCAGCGCAGCGAAATGTGGGCCCGACGCGAGGCTGCCGCCGAGGTTATCACCCTGCATGAGCCATATGCCGACCGCGACATTGCCGTGCCAGTCGACCGGATGCAGGAATTTCTGGACGACGTGGCCGCCATCATCGCGCGCCTCGATCCGGGCGCGCGCGACGTATCCGTCGCCCATCTGGGCGATGGCAACTTGCACTTGGGCGTCTTTCCCACACGCCCGGACGAGGCGCTATGCCAGCAAATCGGCGATGCGGTCGAGGACGCTGCGCTGGCCCTCGGCGGCAGCTTCTCGGCCGAGCACGGGATCGGACTGAGCAAGCGGGCGAGCATGGCGCGTTACAAGAACCCTGCCGCGCTGGCGGCGATGCGCGCCATAAAAAAGGCACTTGATCCGAACGGTATTCTCAATCCCGGCAAAGTTCTGCCTGACGAATGAGCGAGCGCAGTTCGAGTATTTTGTGACCGACAAAAGTGTCGGCACCGATGATGGCAGGCTATTTCTGCCTGTTCAGGCGCCTAACGAGTCTGCGCAAGTCATAAGGCAGAGCAACTCGAAAATGATTGTCGCGCCCAAGAGGGCGGTCCCCCCGGAAGCGTCAAAAGGTGGAGAAACCTCAACCAAGTCGGCGCCTACGATGTTGATACCAGCCAGTTCGCGCACGACTTGCAGCGCCTGATAGCTGTTTGGCCCGCCCACCTCCGGTGTGCCTGTACCGGGGGCAAAGGCGGGATCGACGAAGTCGATATCGTAGGTGATGTACGTCGGGGCTGTACCCACGATCTCGCGCGCTTCGGCCATGATTTCGGCGGGGCCACGTGCATGAAACTCCTCGACAGGGATCAGCCGGATGCCGTTTGCGGCGGCGAAGTCGCGGTCTTCGGTGTCGTACATCGTGCCACGAATGCCGATCTGGACAAAGCGACTAGGGTCGACCAGCCCCTCTTCTATGGCGCGGCGGAAGGGCGTGCCGTGGGTGTATTTCTGCCCGTCAAAATAGGTGTCGTTCAGGTCGGTGTGGCTATCGAACTGGATCAGACCTACGGGGCCTGACGCTGCAACCGCGCGCAGGATCGGCAGTGTGCTGAGGTGATCGCCCCCGGCGGTCAGCGGCGTTATGCCAGCAGCGATGGCATCCGAGTAAAATGCGGTGATGCGCGCCATGGCGTCCTGAATGTCGACGGGGTTCGGCGGCACGTCGCCCAGATCGGCGCAGCGAGCAGCCTCGAACGGGCGCACAGAGGTGGCGCCGTTCTGCGCGCGCATCATCGAAGACATGTCGCGCAGCTGGCGGGGACCGTGCCGGGGTCCGGGGCGATTCGTCGTGCCGCTGTCCCACGGCACACCGATGATGCCGATTTCGACTTCGGCGAAACGCTCGTGACCGGGTGGCACATGCGGCAGGCGCATGAAAGTCGGAACGCCGGCAAAACGCGGCAATTGAGAGCCGGAGGGCGGATGAAAGAATGTATCGGTCACAGCCTGATTCCCTGAACTTAAAGACGTTTTCTTACTGTAACGGCGCCGGCACCGTCTGCCTCGATACGGGCAATTGCGCACTCCAACCCCTCGATCGAAACGGCCATCGCATGAGCATTGGCATGGAGAACATGCGCGCCATCCAGCACCCATGCGACATGACCCCGCCAGAAGATCAGATCGCCACGCTGCACCGCTTCGTCGTCCCTCAACGGGTGGCCCAGCGCGGCCTCTTGCAGGTCACTGTCGCCGGGGCAGTCTATACCGCAGGCACGGCAGCCAGCCTGCACAAGGCCCGAACAATCGATCCCAAAGGCTGAGTTGCCGCCCCAGAGATAAGGCGTGCCGAGATACGTTTGCGCGACGGTGATCGGATCGGCCTGCGTCATCGGCAACGCCGTGAGATGCTGCACAGGAATATGGCCCAGCGGCGTTTCGGCCCAAGCACCCTCCTGCGCCGTAACCGCAACGCGCGACAGGTGGCTGAGCGTGGCGCGCTCTGGCGATTTGAGGTCGGACGCGCTGTAGGCATGGGTGGCGCGCGCGCTGACCCAATGGGTGGGCGCGAGGGTGTCGGCGAGCGCCGCCTCGGGCAGGTAGCCGACATAGCCGTCCTCGCCCTGCACAAAAGCATGGCCCGCGTGAACTTCAAAACAGGTGACCGGAGCACCCATCAGCCACTGGCGCGTCCGCGCGCCACCCGGCAAGAGCGACAGGTCGGCCACGGGCACCGCGACCCGCCGTGCCACCCCGGCAGTGAATTTGGCGCTCTGCACCTGCCCGCGCAGTGATTGGTGGGCAATGCGCGCATTGGCGGGTGTCTGGCGTGGATCGCTCACAGATCCAGCGCCTCAGGCAACGCGGCCAGCAGGGCGCGCGCGCCCATGCCAACGCCGCCCTTGGGCCGGGCGGGCGCGGCGGTGGGGTTCCAGCCGTAGATGTCGAAATGAGCATAGCGCGCATCGCCTGCAAAGCGCCTGAGGAAAAGCGCGGCTGTGATCGAACCTGCAAAACCGCCCTTGGGTGCGTTGTCGAGGTCAGCGATTCCCGGCTCAATCATCGTCTCGTAGGGTGCGTGAAACGGCATCCGCCAAACCGGATCAGAAGCCTCAATCGCGCCCGCTTCGATCGCTTGGGCCAAAGTGGGATCATCGACATAGTAAGGGGCGAGGTCCGGCCCCACCGCCACGCGCGCGGCGCCAGTCAGCGTGGCCATCGAGATCATCAGATCGGGCGCGCCCTCGGCCCCCAATGCCAACGCGTCGGCCAGAACGAGCCGGCCCTCAGCGTCAGTATTGTTGATCTCGATCGTCTTGCCGTCGCGCGCTGTCAGGATATCGCCGGGCCGCATAGCATTGGCGCTGACCGCGTTTTCCACCGCCGGAATCAGCACGCGCAAACGAATTGGCAGATCCAGTGCCATGATCATATGCGCAAGACCCAGCACGGTGGCCGCGCCGCCCATGTCCTTTTTCATTAGGCCCATGCTGGCGCCGGGCTTGAGGTTCAGACCGCCAGTGTCAAAGCACACCCCCTTGCCCACCAGCGTCAGCGTGGGCCCGTCCGCGCCCCAGTTCATTTCGATCAGCCGCGGGGCGCGGTCCGACGCGCGCCCAACCGCGTGGATTAGCGGCAAGTTTTCCGCCAGCAGATCGTCGCCCCGTGTCACGTTGATTTCTGCATCAAAACGGGCGGCGAGGTCTGCACAGGCCGCCTCAAGTGCGTCAGGCCCCATGTCATTCGCCGGCGTGTTGATCAAATCGCGGGTCAGTGCCTCACCCTCGGCGATCACTTCCAATCGGGCGGCATCGACATTGCCAGGCGCGACTAACTGCGCGGTAGCGCCGCTCTGATCATGGTAGCGGTCAAAGGCGTAACCAGCCAGCAGCCAACCCAGCGCCTCTTCTTGGGCGCGGGCCGGGTCCAGCCCCTTGAGCCGATAGGTGCCTTCGGGCAGGGCAGAAGCAACTGCTGCCAGATGAAAGCGCGCGCGCGCGCGCGTGGCAATAGTACCATAGCCAGCAAGGGCCATCGCAGGCGCGCCATTCGCGCCCGGCACCAACAAATTGGCACCCAGCGCAGCCTTGAATCCGCTGGCGTGGACCCAGGTACGCGCCGCATCGTCCTGCCCTTTTAGCCAGTCGTCTAGCTGATCCGCCTCGATCACATGAAGCGGGATCGCTGCATCTGTTTCGGTGGCGAAGGCAAGGCGGCGTTTAGCGGGCTGTGTGGGCGTCATGTAGGGGCGACCTTTCTAGTCGGAGCATGGGTAGCCCTATCTGGGCCTCGCCAATATCGCGCCCAGCCTAATCGCCCTGCCAGCGCCCGCAAGCCATCAAATCGACAGGTCCTGCATCTCCCACACCTCGCTAAGGCTGGAATCGCCAATGCGCAACAGGCGTGACAGCGTCGCCGCGATAGCGACCACATCGTTGTTGTCAGCCGATATGGCCACGTCACCTGCCACGCGCGCCAGCGCCTGCATCCCGATCTGATCGGCAATTGCGACAAGGCTGCGCGCCGATTTTCGCATGTCGGCCAGTCGGCCTTCGCGGTGGCACCGCTCGGTATGCGACAGCCGCACGGCGAGTTCCTCCAGCGCGCGGCACACGACGTCCTCGGCCCCAGCCTCGCCCAACTGCGCATACAACTCTTCCAGACGGTCCGGATTAAGTCGCACCACCTCTTTTTGTTTCAGCATTGTTACCTGTTCCACGGTCTCACCCCGAATTCCTGCATTCCGCCCGGCCCGCCCCACAGCGCGCCCGGCAAGGGCAACCTGCCTGTCAGACCTTCCCAAAAGGTTTCCCGCCACGTGTTTTATCGCTCGAATTCGACGCGAATACGGTTTATCCCGTCCAGTAACATCTTCGCCGAAAGGACCGGAAATTGCTGCAAGCCCGCCCCCTGCCGCCCTATCTGATCCAGCGTTATCACGGCTGGAAAGCGACCACATACACCGAAAACGAAAGCTGGTACCGCACTCTGGCCCAAGAGGGGCAGCACCCGCGCGCGATGATGATCTCGTGCTGCGACAGCCGTGTTCATGTCACATCCATCTTCGGCGCGGATCAGGGCGAGTTCTTTATTCACCGCAACATCGCCAACCTCGTGCCAGCCTACACGACCGACGGCGGACAGCACGGCACCTCGGCAACGATCGAATATGCCGTCTGCGTTTTGAAGGTGGCGCATGTGATTGTCATGGGCCACTCTAACTGCGGCGGCATTAAGGGCTGCGACGAGATGTGCTCGGGGAACTCTCCGGCGCTGGACGAGCCGAACAGCTTTGTTGGCCGCTGGATCGACATTCTACGTCCCGGCTACGACCGTGTCGCGGATATTGTCGACGACGAAGAGCGCACCCGCGCGCTGGAGAAGGAGGCGGTTCTGATCTCCCTCGACAATCTAACCACATTTCCCTTTGTCGCCGAGTCTATGGAAAAGGGCCTGCTAACGTTGCACGGCCTGTGGATGGATATTGGCGAGGGGCGCGTCGAGCAATATAGCGCCGCAAACAAGACCTTTGCCCCGATCTGACGCCCGCTGTCACGACGCGATGTCTGAGAAATTGCGGCGCATGGCAATGACGCCCGTCCCACAGCCAATCCAGGTATCCGCTACCGATCCCTTGCTGTGACCTGTCCGCCGGACACCCGACACTGCATGAATCGCTGCATTGCATCGGTGGCGACTCAGCGCGCTTGTGCCAACGCCGCTGACGCGCCCGGCTTTCATCATTCTAAAAATAATCAAAGTCCGGCGATTGCCTTAGGTTCGGTGCCAAAGTGACAGCACATCACTGCCCACCGCGCGCACATCCTCCAGCGCAAAGCGGGGGACCTTCGCCAGCTCACTAATCCCCAGCGCGCTCACTGCCGCGCGTCCGTCGCCGCCCAGCGCCAGCCCGGCGGTAAATCCCGCCAGCCGGTCCACCAGATCCGCACGCAAAAGCGACGCCGCCAAAGCGCCACCGCCTTCGCAGAAAACGCGCGTTAACCCCGCAGCACCCAGAACCTGCATCGCGGCGCTCATGTCCAACCCATCCACGCCCTCGGCGCAGGCCAGTGTCCGCGCCCCAAGGTCTTGCCACGCGGCGATCGCATTGGCCTTGGCGCCGGGGCCGTGAAGCAGCCATAGTGGCACCTCCAGCGCGCTGGACGCGAGACGTGAAGCTTGAGGTAAATCCAGCGTTCTCGCCACAACCACGCGCACCGGCTGGCGCAACGCACCCATGCCGCGCACGGTCAGCATCGGATCGTCCGCGCGCGCCGTGCCCGCGCCGATCATCACCGCATCATGTCGCGCACGCATCGCGTGAACGCCGCGCCGAGCCTCTGGACCAGTGATCCAACGAGACTGGCCGCTCGCCGTGGCAATGCGCCCGTCAAAGGACGTGGCAAGTTTTAGCAGGACTTCGGGTCGACCGCGTGTGATGCGACTAAAGAACCCGGCAAGATCGCGCGCGCCCTCGGCCTGCATCACGCCAGTCTGCATCTCAATGCCCGCTGCGCTCAATATCGCACGCCCTCGTCCAGCCACTCGCGGGTCGGGATCATCGCAGGCGATGACCACCCGCGCCACGCCCGCCGCCACCAGCGCCTCTGCGCAAGGGGGTGTGTGCCCGTGATGCGCGCAAGGCTCCAGCGTGACGTAGGCCGTGGCACCCCGCGCAGTCGCACCGGCCTGCGCCAGCGCCTGCGTTTCCGCATGAGGCCGCCCGCCCGGCTGTGTCCAACCGCGCCCGACCACCCGCGCGCCCTGAACGATCACACAACCAACAGCCGGGTTCGGCCAAGTGTGGCCTTGCCCGCGTCGACCCAGCGCCAGCGCGGTGCGCATGTGGCGCATGTCGGCAGCAGCGCTCACTCCTCGGGCTTCTCGGCCCCGGTCAGGGTTTCGGGACGCAGCTCGCTTACGAACTTGTCGAAATCATCTGCCGCTTGGAAGTTCTTGTAAACACTGGCAAAACGCACATAGGCGACGGTGTCGATCCTCGCGAGGCTTTCCATCACGATCTCGCCGACGGTCTTGGACGGGATGTCGGTATCGCCCATGCTTTCCAGCCTGCGCACGATACCAGAAATCATCTGCTCGACGCGCTCAGGCTCAACGGGGCGTTTCTGCAAGGCGATTCGGATGGACCGCTCCAGCTTGTCCCGGTCGAAATTCTCGCGGCGACCGTTTGTCTTGACCACGACCAAATCGCGCAATTGCACCCGCTCGTAAGTGGTAAATCGCCCTCCGCAGGCCGGACAGAACCGACGTCGCCGGATCGACACGTGCTCCTCGGCGGGGCGTGAATCTTTGACCTGTGTTTCAATATTTCCGCAAAACGGGCAGCGCATCGGCGTGTCCCTTTCTCTTCTCTGCCTCTCGGGATTGGGTCTGTCGCCCAATTATCCACAGGCACTATAGGTCAGCCGCAAGGTTTTGGGTAGAGGCGAAATCGCACCCCCAGATGCAGATGGCCAGATGCTGATGATGGACCTTTCGCGCTGCGCCGCGCGTTGGGCAGATGAAATATATTCAAAGGAGTTTCATCGTGGCCGACAAAGTTCTGTTCATCACCGGCGCATCATCAGGTATCGGCGCGGAAACGGCGCGCAAGGCCGCCAAGGCCGGATGGCGCGTCGCCCTCTTTGCCCGCAGCAAGGACAAGCTCAGCGCGCTGGCGGATGAGATCGGCCAAGACCGCGCGCTGGCCATTCCCGGCGACGTGACTGACCTTGCCTCGATTCAGACGGCCATCGGTCAGACAACCAAGGAGTTCGGTCAGATCGACGCGGTTTTTGCTAATGCCGGCACGGGACTGGACACCCCCGGCATCGAAAATGGCGACCCGGTGGAATGGCGCCAGATGATCGACATCAACATCATGGGAGTGCTTTTGACCCTAAAGGCCGCCTACGACGAACTGAAGAAAACCAAAGGTCACTTCGTGCTGACCGGCTCAGCCGCCGGACGCGTGCATATCCCGGGGTCGATCTATGGGGCATCGAAGTGGTTTGTTCACGGCCTAGCCGGAAACATGGCGCAGGACATGCGCGAATGGGGCGGGCGCTGCACGGTGATCGCGCCGGGCATGGTCGATACCCCCTTTTTCGATCAACCGAAACCTGACAAGCTGAAGCCCCAAGATGTGGCAAATGCGGTGGTCTACGCATTGGATCAGCCCCGCCACGCAAACGTGCAAGAGATCGCCCTGATGCCGAACGGCTGACCCGGTGCCCAATACACAAGGACCCATAGGATGCTGACCCAGCCCACTGATCTTGCCGAATGGCGCAAGGCCCGCCGCGCCGAGCTGATCGAAGCGCGTCAGGCCATCCCCGTCGCCGACCGCCAAGCCGCCGATACTCAGCTGGCCGAGAAGCTGGATGCTACGTTGGGCGACGTGTCGGGGCGCACCATATCGCTCTATTGGCCCTTTCGCGGCGAACCTGATCTGCGTCAGTGGGCCGCTGCCTGCCGTTCCAAGGGCGCTGCGCTGGCGCTGCCGGTGGTCGTCGCCAAGGCGACGCCGCTGGAGTTCCGGCTGTGGGAGGAAGGCGCGAAGCTGGAGCGGGGTGTCTGGAACATTCCCATCCCCTCAGACACCGCAAAGGTTGTTGCGCCCGACATCGTGCTGGCGCCTGTTGTCGGGCTGGATCAACAGAATTTTCGACTGGGATATGGTGGAGGTTTCTTTGATCGCACACTGGCAGCGCTCAGAGAGCGTGGGCACAAGCCGAGGGTGATCGGCGTGGGCTATGCTCAGCAACGGATGGAAACCATCTATCCGCATGAATTCGACATTCCGATGGATGACGTAGCCATCGTGGAGATTTAGACGGGTTTTAAACCATCGAGCCTTTAATTTGAACCATATCCGGCCTCACAGAAGTAGTTCCAGCATTCCTGTGGTGTAAACAGATCGCAGATTTTAGCGAGGGCATTGAACATTTGGTCGAAGATGCTGGCTCCGATCCGTCGCAAATGGGCCTTCAGTTTCGAGAAGGCCATTTCGATCGGGTTGAGATCGGGCGAGTACGGCGGCAGGTATAGGAACCAGCAGCCTTGCGTCTTGAGCGCGGTGGCAGCGTCTTTGTTGCGATGCGTTGCGAGGTTGTCGCAGATGACGACGGTCTCAGGTTGCAGATCCGGCGCAAGAACGTCCCGGATGTATGCAGCGAAGGCATCTCCATCCATTGCCCCTTTGATCACCCACGGCGCGATCAGACCGTCATGGGTCAGACCCGCAATGAACGTTTGCGTGCCCCATGCGCCGAAGGGCGCGCTCATTTCCAGGCACTGGCCGCGCAAGCTACGTCCCCGTAGCCGGGTCAGGTTGGTTTTGACCGACGTTTCGTCAATAAATACGAGACGATCTGGATGCGACTGCATTTTGGAGATGCTGTGACGGAGCCAGTCCTGCCGAAGATGCTTCACACGCGCCCGAAGGCGCTCGGCAGCGACCAATGACTTTTTTTGTACGTGTATCCAAGCTTGCGCATGAATCGCCCGATGGATGCGGCATGGGCAACAGCCCCGGTCGCCGCTTCCAAGGCCCCGGCCAGTTCCGGCAAGGTGATGTCGCCGTCCTGCGGCCACCAACTCTTCCAGAAATGCCCGATGGGCTGCGAGTTTGCCATGACCCGGGGGGGCCCGCCCCTGAAGGTCTGGCGCGACCGACTCTGTCACGCGCAGCTTGCGCTGCCAGCGCACGCCCGTGGCTGCGGACAACTTCAATCGAGCGGCGGCGGCGCGGCCGCTTAAACCCTCGTCAATATATTCTCGAGACAGCGCCCGAAGCGCAGATGGCAGTCCTGCAGACATGAGACATCCTCCTGAAAAAGGAGGAATCACAGATCAGGCAGCTTGGGAATTCCCTGATTCAGGTTTCAAGCCCACCGCTTTAATCGCCGATGCGCTAGTAGTGCCGAAGTCCTAGCTTTGAGCACCGATTACCGTATCACTTTTACGCTTCCACAACGCAAACTGACCGTGGCAAGTCGTCGTCCTTCATGAAGGACGGCAGCGTCCAGCCCCCATCAGTTACGACTGGCGTTTGACGAAGTTCCCGCAGGGTTTGCTGACACTTTGCCAGCTGTTCTTCCGACACTCTGATTTCAAAGGTCTGCGTCGACTCGGCCGTGTTGTCGAAGGTCGTTGCCAGTCCCGCAACAGGTACGCAAAGGGCGGCGATGACGATAAAGCGTTTCATTGTGTTTTCCTTCCATCTGAAAAGACAACACATTAGCTGGCAATAAGTTCACGGCGGATAACCGCCGACGCGGAAAATTCTTAAAATTCTCCGCGTCAGAGAGGAGAAGCGTCCTTATTGATCCAGGAACGACCGCAATTTGCGCGAGCGGCTAGGATGCTTGAGCTTGCGCAGCGCCTTCGCCTCGATCTGGCGGATACGCTCGCGGGTCACTGAAAACTGCTGGCCGACTTCCTCCAGCGTGTGATCGGTGTTCATGCCAATGCCAAAACGCATCCGCAGAACCCGTTCTTCGCGCGGTGTCAGCGACGACAGGACGCGCGTCGTCGTTTCCTTGAGGTTGTCCTGAATAGCAGAATCCAGCGGCAGGACGGCGTTCTTGTCCTCGATGAAATCACCCAGTTGGCTGTCTTCTTCGTCGCCGATGGGTGTCTCAAGGCTGATCGGCTCCTTGGCGATCTTCATCACCTTGCGGACCTTTTCCAGCGGCATCTGCAGCTTTTCTGCCAGTTCTTCTGGGGTTGGCTCGCGCCCAATCTCGTGCAGCATCTGGCGGCCGGTGCGCACCAGTTTGTTGATCGTTTCGATCATGTGCACGGGGATGCGGATGGTGCGGGCCTGATCGGCGATGCTGCGCGTAATCGCTTGGCGAATCCACCAAGTCGCGTAAGTCGAGAATTTGTACCCGCGGCGATACTCGAACTTGTCGACGGCCTTCATCAGACCGATGTTACCTTCCTGGATCAGGTCCAGGAATTGCAGGCCGCGATTGGTATATTTCTTGGCAATGGAAATCACCAGACGCAGGTTCGCCTCGACCATTTCCTTTTTCGCCAGCCGCGCTTCCTGCTCGCCCTTTTGAACCTGCCCGACGATACGGCGGAATTCCGAGATATCCAGCCCGACATACTGACCCACTTGGGCCATATCGGCGCGCAGTTCGGTCACCTTTTCGTTCGAGCGCTCCAGTAGCATTTGCCAGCCGCGACCGGGCTTTTGCGCCATGTCGTCCAACCAAGTCGGGTCCAGTTCGCGACCACGATATTCGTCGATGAACTCGCGACGGTTTATACGGGCCTGATCGGCCAGCTTTACCATCGCGCCGTCGATCATCATGATGCGCTGGTTGATGCCATATAGCTGGTCGATCAGCGCCTCGATGCGGTTGTTGTGCAGATGCAACGAATTGACCAGCACGACGATCTCGCTACGCAGAACCTGATAGACATCCTCCTGCTTGGACGAGAACGTGCCGTCCTCGTTCAGGGTGGCCGAAATCCGGCTGTCCTGCATTTCTGCCAGCTTGAGATAATCGTCGGCGATGTGATCCAGCGTCTCCAGCACCGAAGGCTTGAGAGCAGCCTCCATCGCGGCCAGGCTCATGTTGGCCTGCTCATCCTCGTCATCATCGTCGTCGTCAGCGGTCTCGATAGGATTCCCGTCGGCGTCCAACTCAGCGCTTTCCTCCTTGGTAGAGGATGGCGCGCCGGCGACATTGGCGGCCTCGACGACGGTCTCGCCCTCGCCTTCCAACTGGTTGCCGAACGTCGTCTCAAGGTCGATGACATCGCGCAGTAAAATATCCTCAGTGACCAGTTCGTCCCGCCAGATCGTGATGGCCTGAAAGGTCAGCGGGCTTTCGCATAGGCCCGCGATCATGGTGTTGCGACCGGCCTCGATCCGCTTGGCAATGGCGATTTCGCCTTCGCGCGACAGCAGCTCGACACTGCCCATCTCGCGCAGGTACATGCGCACCGGATCGTCCGTGCGATCCAGCTTTTCTTCCTTGCCCGAGCCGAGCGTGATTTCGCCTCTGCGACCGACCTCAGCGACGGCAGTGCCACGCTGCTCTTCGTCCTCAGCTTCGTCGTTCTCGATGATATTGATGCCCATTTCGGACAACATCGACATCACATCCTCGATCTGCTCCGAGCTGACCTGATCGGGCGGCAGCACCTTGTTAAGCTGATCGTAAGTGATGAATCCCTTCTCACGCGCATCGCCGATCATCTTCTTGATCGCCGCCTGACTCATGTCCAGGGACATTTCTGCGTCCTGATCGTCGGGCTTCCGGTCGTCGGTGTCCTTGGCGGCCATATAGGTCTCCTGAGTGGCGGGCGCGCGATTCGTACAGCGCGCATAGCGATTCGCGAATCACCCCTACGCGGAAGTGATTCGCAACCTGTTTACCGTGTTTTCCTTACCTTAACCTCACCAAAATCCATTCATCGGCGAGGTTTCGAAAATGTAATCTTATCCAGCCGGGCCTGAAACTCCTCGCGTTCGCCGCGATTGAGTCGCGCGCCGTTGTCGGCCAGATCGTATTCGGCACGGTCCTCATACTCGCTGCGCACGGCCTTGTTGCGTGCCTCCGCGGCCTGTCCCAGACGCCATGTCATTGCTTCGTCGGCGACCCCCATCATGTCCTCGGATGCATCGACTATCTCGGCCTGAAGGCCGCGCGTGGCAGCAATCTTGGCCAGCTCCTCGGCCACCGTCATTTGCGCAAGCGCAGCGTTTCCCGGGCTGCGCACAGGTGGCGTGAGTGCGACATGGGGAAGCGTCAGCAACTTTTCAAGAGCGTCTGCGCCCATTGCAGCGCCGATCGCGTCGGCCAAAGGCTGTGGGCCTTGGTCGGCGTGGTGCACAATCAAATCACGCAGTTGCGCGTGCTGCGGATCAAAACAATCAAGCCGCTCCAGCGCGACCTCGAATTCATTAAGTATGTCAGGGGTCGAGATACAGGCGGCGAGGATCACTGCCTCGCGCATATGGTCATGCTGGCGCGGATCGGACCGTGCGAGAGGCGAGGATTTTGTGCTCGCGCGCGCCAAAAGATCAGGCTTGGTCCAGCGCCCTTGCCCCCGATTGCCTTGACTTCCGGTCTGGCGTGATGCCGCTTTGCGACCAGAGAACAGTTGCCAGCGCAGGTCCTTTATCGCCTGACCGTAATGCGCCCGAATTGACTTGTCGCGGATCAGCCCGATCGCCGCGCGCAAGGATTTGTCAAGCGCGGCGCGCCGCTCGGGGCTGTCAAAGTCGCGGCCCTCAGTTTCGCGCTGCCATAAAAGGCTCACCATAGGCTGCGCTGTCTCGAGCAGGGCCTGAACCGCCCCAGCGCCCTGTGTACGCAGGATGTCATCAGGGTCTTGCCCCTCGGGCATGAGGGCAAATCGCAGGCTTTTGCCCGCCTCGAGCAGCGGCAGCGCCAAATCAATTACTCGCTGCGCTGCCGCCAGCCCCGCGCGGTCACCGTCCAGCGCCATGATCGGCTCGTCCGCCGCGCGCCACATCAGCGCCAGCTGCGCTTCGGTCACTGCCGTGCCCAGCGGCGCGACCGCCGCACCAAACCCCGCCTGCGCCAACGCGATCACGTCCATGTAGCCCTCGGCCACGATCAGCGGCTGCCCCTTGCCCGCCGCCTCGCGCGCGGGGCCATAATTGTAAAGCGTGCGGGACTTATCAAACAGCTCAGTCTCGGGCGAATTGAGATATTTAGCGCTGTCATTAGGGTCCATCGCCCGTCCGCCAAAGGCGATGACTCGCCCGCGCGCGTCGTGAATCGGGAACATGATCCTGCCGCGGAACACATCATATGGCGTGCCGCCCTTCTGTGAGGGGCGGGCAAGACCACAACCCATGATCAGGTCAGGCTCGACATTCTTGCCGGTCAGATGATCCCACAAATCCTGCCACGCCTGAGGCGCAAAGCCGATGCCAAAGCGTTCCTGCGTCGCATCGTCAAGGCCGCGACCAACCAGATAATCGCGCGCCTCGGCCCCTGCGGTGGTTTTCAACATCAGGCGAAAATGCTGCTGCGCCTGCTCCATGACACCCGCCAATTGCGTGCGGCGGTCCGCCTTGGCCTGCGCCTGAGGATCTCGCTCGGGAATTTGCATCCCGGCCTCGGAGGCAAGGATGCGGATCGCCTCCATGAACTCGACATTTTCGGTCTCGCGCACAAAGCTGATGGCATCGCCCTTGGCGTGGCAGCCAAAGCAATAATAGAATCCTTTGCGATCATCGACGTGAAAGCTGGCGGATTTTTCCTGATGGAACGGGCATGGCGCCCACATGTCGCCCTTGCCTTGGTTCGATTTGCGATTATCCCACATGACTTTTCGTCCGACCACTTGGGTCAGGGACGTGCGTGTACGCAACTCATCGAGGAAACCGGGGGGCAAGGACATGAACGCAATATGGGGCGAGTCGCGCGCCGCGCCAAGGGCTTCTGCAACAGTGTCCGGGTCATGCGGGCCGCACTGCGATTCCGAGCGCTTACAGTAGTTCCTGCGGCAGTTGTCTCACGGGGCATCGTGCCAAAGCTGGCACTGCCCTAAAAATGCGATAGCGGCTACCTGATTTGAGCGAGGCAAGCGTCGTTATAGGCGGCGACCGCCTCATTCGTCAGTTGGTCCTGTGGTAAAGTATAAACCCAGTCGACCAACGGGCCCACAGCGGCGATGTATTTGGCGTCCACATCACCCGCTAACAGAGCCTTGAGAGCCTGAGCTTGCGTCGTACCCTTCGCTCGCGTAGCCACGGCTTCGGCCACAATCGCCGTCGTTGCGGCACATCCTCGGTCGCGGGCGTCATCAGCCAGCACGGGCGCAGCCAACGAGAGAAAAAGAGCGAGAAGGGCGAAACGGGTCATGTGTATCCTTCCTTTCAACTACGGGACGGTAAACAGGCCCGCCTCAAGTGGCTCACACAGACCAACGTCCCCGCAACAGTTCCGGTTGCACTGAATCAGTGCATCCGGAAATGAAGGGCGCCGCCGAGCGCGCAAGAAGCGCGGAAAACTCTTCTTTCCCGCCCCGGAGTTTCATAGAAATTCCGGCTGCTGCCCGGCGGCAGCGCCCGGCCTAGAGGCCGAGAGCGCGATAGCTGTCAGCCACCTTGCCAATTGACACGAGGTAGGCCGCCGTACGCAGGTCGGTTATGTCATCGCGACCGTGCCAGACCTCGCGCATTGACTGGTAAGCGGCGCGCATCGTGTCGTCGAGGCCCGAGCGCACCAGTTCGAGTTCACCCGCGCCGCGCAGATAGCGTTGCTTAAAGTCGGGACTGAGGGTCCAGCCAAGTTCCTTGTCACTGCTCAGGCGCTCCAGTTCGTCGACGACCAGCTGGTGGCGCGACTCCTCTTGCCTGCGGCCCATCCGACCGAAACGGATGTGGCTGAGGTTCTTGACCCACTCGAAGTAGGACACCGTGACGCCACCCGCGTTCGCGAACATGTCGGGAATGATAACGATGCCCTTTTCACGCAGGATCTGATCGGCACCGGCGGTCACAGGGCCGTTCGCCGCCTCGATGACCAGCGAGGCAGAGATGTTCGCAGCGTTTGAGATATTGATCACACCCTCCATGGCGGCGGGGATCAGAATATCGCACTCCTTCTCCAGCACCTTGGCGCCATCGGCCACATGCTCGGCGTCCGGATAGCCCGTAACGCCGCCATGCTTGCCGATCCAGTTGCGCACATCCTCAATGTGGAGCCCCTTGTCCGAGATCAGCGCACCGTCATGTTCAACGATGGCGGTCACGATGCAACCGTCCTCTTCGGATAGGAACTTGGCGGCGTGATAGCCCACATTGCCGAGGCCTTGGATGACCACACGCTTGCCGTCCAGTGAGCCCGAGAGATTCGCGACTTTCACGTCCTCGGGGTGGCGAAAGAACTCTTGCAGCGCGTATTGTACGCCGCGCCCTGTCGCCTCTGTCCGGCCCTGAATGCCGCCAGCGTTGATCGGCTTGCCAGTGACGCAGGCGCGCCCATTGATGTCGGTCGTATGCATGCGTTTGTACTGGTCGGCTATCCACGCCATCTCACGCTCGCCGGTGCCCATGTCGGGGGCCGGGACGTTCTGACTGGGATGGATAAGGTCGCGCTTGATCAGTTCATAGGCAAAGCGGCGCGTGATGCGCTCCAGCTCATATTCGTCCCACTCGCGCGGGTCGATGCGCAAACCGCCTTTCGCGCCTCCGAACGGTGCCTCGACCAGCGCACATTTATAGGTCATCAGCGCGGCCAGCGCCTCGACCTCGTCCTGATTGACGCCCATGGCATAGCGAATACCGCCCTTGACCGGCTCCATATGTTCGGAGTGGACGCTGCGATAGCCAGTAAATGTATGGATCTGCCCACGCAGGCGCACGCCAAAGCGTACAGTATAGGTCGCGTTGCAAACGCGTATCTTTTCCTCAAGACCCGGTTCTAAATCCATCAGCGCGACTGCGCGGTTGAACATCAGGTCCACTGAGTCGCGGAAACTCGGTTCTTTGGCGGGTGTCATCCCAGTCCTCCTTGGTGCGCCGCAGAAAACCCGGCTGCCCCTTGTTTATGATGCATTTTGCAAACGTATCGTTAATGCCTGTACCTTTTTTGTCCAGCCAAGCCTTGGTACCGCGCCGCATGGATGCGGGGTGCAGTCCACTAGGTGCCAAGGCGGAAACACTGACATCAAGACGTTAAGATTGTTCACAAGAAACCGCATTTACTTCATATTTGCACTATCTCTGGCCCTATTTCGGCCACACTGATGAGCGATCAATCTTGCGACGAATTCCGAGTCGACAACGCCGCCCAGCGGCATCGCGAGGTAACACAGTGACACGTATGAGTTCCAAGATCCGCAAGGCCCGAGCCGTCTTTTTGGCATCACGGGCGCGCCGTTTAAGCACCGATGAGGACGGCGCAGTCGTCGTGTTCACGTTGTTCACCTTGATCATGATGCTGATCGCCGGCGGCCTCGCCATCGATTTGATGCGCCACGAAATGGAGCGCGCACGTCTACAAAACACTTTGGACAGCGCCGTGCTGGCCGCCGCGGGGGCCCCATTCGGATCCAGCCCCAAGGACATCGTGATAGATTACATGGCCAAGGCCGAAATGTCGTCCTATCTCAACGAAATCAAGGACTCCGACGTAGTGCAGACGCTGAACACCAGCAAGCTTAGTGCCAGTGCCAAGATGACGATGGACACTCACCTGATGCGACTGGTTGGCGTCGACCAGCTGAGCGCCCCCGCCGCCTCAAGCGCAGAGCGGCGCGTGCCGAAACTGGAAGTCGCCATGGTGCTGGACGTGTCCGGCTCAATGGGCTCGAACAGCAAGCTGGTCAATCTTAAGAAGGCAGGCAAGAAATTTGTCACGACGATCCTGAACAGTGCGACCCTCGGTGACGCGGTTATCTCAGTTGTGCCGTTCAGCTGGGACGTGTCGCCCGGCGAGAATATCATTGAGTCTCTCGACGTGGATATCCGCCACGATTACTCGACTTGTTTGCAATTCACGAACGATGATTTCAACAGCCCGGCGATCGACCCCGCAGAAGAGCAGATACAGCTGATTTACACCTCGGAATATGACTACGGCATTGACAACCTCAACGATGTGTACCGCACCTGCTATAACGAGCCGAACGCGGAAATCCTGCCGTATTCAATCAGCGAAACCGATCTGCACACCAAGATTGATTCGATGGTCGCCAAGGGCAATACGTCGGGCAACATGGGCATGAAATGGGGCGCCGCCCTGCTGGACCCCAAGTTCGAGGATATCAAAATCGCCCTTAACAACAAAACAGACGACGGCACCCCCAGTGGCACTAAGCTGGTAGATGATCGCGTTGGCAAGGTGCCCGCCGCCTACAACGAATCCGAGACGCTGAAGGTCATCGTCATGATGGGCGACGGTCAGAACACCTACTCAAACCAGTTTCCCCTAGTCAGCGACTTTCGCGGTGCGGATTCCTTCCTGCACTACGTCGAATGGGAAGAACTCCAGTTCGACTATGCCTACCACAAATACAAATCGAACAAGCGTAAGAACGACGAGTCTTATTGCAGCAAGAAGAAGTGGGAATGCGAGTACAAGTCGGTCAGCCATTCCTCTTATTTTCTCTTCGATCCCGACGACAATAAGTACAAGAACCTAAATACCGGCGATCGCTTGCAGAGCTGGGAGTTCGACGATCTGCTCACTTCGGACGGGTTCGTGTCGCACGACCATCTTACTTGGGAAAAGGCGTGGGGCAAGATGAGCCCGGACTTCATGGACAAGGAAAATGGCTACAGAGTCGCCGAAATTGAGTTCGAGAGTTCCACGAACCGCGTCCAAGGCTCGGAGAAGGACGCGCAGATGGGAAGTATCTGCACGGCCATCAAAAATCAGGGCGTCGTGGTCTACACCATCGGTTTTGAGGTGTCCAAAGGCGGTACAGCCGAAACTGAGCTGAAGAAATGTGCGACCTCCGAAGCACACTACTATCGCGCGCAAGGCATCGACATCACGGATGCTTTCAACTCGATCGCGTCTAACGTGGTCAACCTGAGGCTGACACAATGATGGATCTTATTCACAGAACCCGCCGCGCCCTAGCCCGACTGACGCACCGCGAAGATGGCAATGCCTCGGTCGAATTCATGGTCATCATGCCGCTCTACATGGCATTGCTGATCATGTCGCTGGAGCTAAGCTTTATCACTCTGCGCCACACGATGCTTGAGCGCGGCCTCGACATTGCGGTGCGCGACATCCGCCTCGGCACCGGTAAGTTCACGCCAACGCCAGGGAATGACGACGACGGCACCGCAACGCAGGCGTATCATGACACGATCAAAAAACGCATCTGCGATGAGGCCTACGTCATCAATGACTGCGAGAACAACCTCAAGCTTGAGATGATACGTAGCGACATGCGCAACCTCACCACCCTCGGCGGTCAGGTAGAGTGCACCGACAAGGAAGAGGAAGGCGCCGCTACCTTCAACTTCACCCCCGGACAGCAGAACGACCTGATGTTCCTGCGGGCCTGCGCCAAATACGATCCGATCTTTCCGACGTGGCAGTTAGCGCGCGCGCTGGAAAAGGATGCCAGCGGTCAGATCGCCATCGTTTCGATGTCCGCCTTTGTGATGGAGCCCTTGTAAGATGACATATTTTCTTCCGAAATCCTGGCTTTCCAAGTTCCGCAACGACGAGCGTGGCTCGGTCGCGCTTGAGGCAATGCTCACCCTGCCGCTGCTCATCTGGGCCGTTGGCGCAACCTACGAACTCTTTGAGGTGCAGCGCTATAGCAGCGCTCGCGATAAGGCGAGTTACACCGTCGCCGACATGATCTCACGCGAGATGATAGCGATCACACCGATCTACATGAACAACGCCAAGACCGTCTTTGATACCATCTCCAACGACGATGGCGAGAATTCGCTGCGCGTATCGGTCATAAAATACGACGTGGATGAGGACGAGTATTTCGTAAAGTGGAGCGAAGTGCGCGGCCCATCCCTGTTGATCGCGCTGACGACTGCGGATGTGAAGACGGCCCATGATACACTACCCATAATGGGCGACGGCGAAGAGCTTATCATCGTCGACAGCCTCGGGGATTATTCGCCCATGTTCGACGTGGGGATAAGCAAGGGCTTGCAGATTGCGACCCATGTCTTCACCAGCCCGCGCTTTGCGCCGCAGATCAACTGGGACGATAGCTAAGGGTCACCACCGCGCCTCTCAGCGGCGCGGTGCGATCTCGGCGCCGCGCGCCTCAGGCTCGTCGTCGACCAGCTCGGACGGAAATCCGGGTGCGGTGACACTAAGCCCCGTCGCCTCCTCCAGCCGCTCAATGATCTGGTCTGACTGGGCGCGCGTGCCATAGCGCCGTTGGCCGTCCGTCATGATGTCGATCACCAGTGGCGATATCTCTAGCGGCACGTCGTGCGCCTCGGCCAGCGCCTGAAAAAGACCGATATCCTTCTGGACGAGATCCATTGAGAAATTCACATTGCGCGCGCCCGACAGGATCAGCTGGCTCTCGGTCTCATGCACGAATGAATTGCCGGACGAGATCGCAATGGCGTCATATGCCGTGCCAAGGTCCACGCCCGCCGCCTTCATTACCGTCAACGCTTCGCACAGCGTCAGCAGGTTGGCTGTTGCCAGGTAGTTGGTCATCACCTTCAACACCGAAGCGCTGCCCAGATCACCGGTATGCAGCACCCGGCGGCCCATGATGGTCAGTAGCGGCAGGATACGCTCGAACGTGGCGTGCTCGCAGCCCGCATAAATGCTGATATTGCCGGTATCCGCGCGGTGACAACCGCCGGAAACGGGGCAATCCGCCGCTGTTGCACCCGCCTGGATCATCAACGCGCCAAGGCGGCGGACCTCGCCCGCGTCGGTGGTCGACATCTCGATCCACGTCTTGCCAGGCCCCGCGTGAGGCAGCATCGCGCGCAGCACCGCGTCGCTGGCCGTTGGGCTAGGTAGACAGGTTATGACCGAGTCGCAGCGTTGCATCATCGCCTCGGGGCTGTCACCCGCCTCAGCCCCGCGCGCCGCGAAATCGGCGACGAGGTCGGCGTCCAGATCATGCACCATCAGATCGACGCCGTTCCTCAGCAGACTGCCCGCCAGCTTGCCGCCGACATTTCCCAGCCCGATAAAACCCGTTTTCATAATACTCTCCCGCTTGGTTCAGATGCCAACGTGACAGCCGCAAGCGGCGCCGTCGCACATGTTTGCGACATTCACTCCGCCGCCTTGACACTGCTGTGACTTGCCCCGCGCGCCACAAGAGTGGCATGAAGGGCGCAACCCGATGGAACAGCAGATGGCCTTTATGCGAACCGCCCTTGCCCTGATCGCCGCGCTCGGCCTTGGTGCCGCGCTAAGCGGCTGCACGCCGTTTCCCCAACTGGACAAGAACGCCAGCAAAGCGGCGCTTGCCCAGCCCTACCCCGATCTCGTGCCGCTGGATAGTTTGCAAGCGCGGCTAAACACGACCGGCGTTGCACCGGAAACCGCACCCACCATCGAGGCGCGTATTGCCCGGCTCAAGGCACGCGCAGCCGGCCTGCGCGGCACCGTGATCGACTCGCAGACCCGCGAGCGGATGAAGGCGGGCGTGCGACAGTAAGGAAACCCGCGTTGCACGCCTTCGCCTTTGCCTGTAGATCGCGCGGCAGACATCATTACACCCGGAGATTTCGCCATGACAGACCCCCTGCGCCTCGGTATCGCCGGATTGGGCACTGTTGGCACCGGCGTGGTGCGCATCATTCGCCAAAAGGCAAACCTGCTGGCTGAACGTGCCGGACGTCCTGTGCAGATCACCGCCGTCTCGGCCCGCTCGCGCGGTAAGGAACGCGGCGTGAACCTGAGCGATTACGCGTGGGAGGACGATCCCGTCGCATTGGCGCAGCGCGATGACGTCGACGTCTTTGTTGAGCTGATGGGCGGCCATGATGGCCCCGCCAAACACGCAACCGAAGCCGCCATAGCGGCGGGCAAGGACGTGGTGACGGCAAACAAGGCGCTGCTGGCGCATCACGGCCATGCGCTGGCGCTGGCGGCTGAGGACGCTGGCCGCGTCATCCGCTTTGAGGCCGCCGTGGCAGGCGGCATCCCAGTGGTCAAGGCCCTGACCGAAGGGTTGGCGGGGAATGATATGACCCGCGTCATGGGCGTGATGAACGGCACCTGCAACTATATCCTGACGCGGATGCAATCTGCGGGCCTGCCCTACGATGAGGTCTTTCAGGAGGCATCCGACCTCGGCTATCTCGAGGCCGATCCGCAGTTGGACGTGGGCGGCATTGATGCTGCGCACAAGCTGGCTTTGCTGTCGGCCATCGCCTTTGGCACGCAAGTTGATTTCGGCTCGGTCGATATAGAGGGTATCGGCGCGATCACCATTGAGGACATCAACCACGCCGCCGACATGGGCTTTCGCATCAAGTTACTGGGCGTCGCCCAAATGACCGGACGCGGGCTGGAGCAGCGCATGACGCCCTGCCTCGTTCCCGCCAGCAGCCCGCTGGGGCAACTGGAGGGCGGCACCAACATGGTCGTGCTTGAGGGTGACAATGTCGAGCAGATCGTGCTGCGCGGTCCCGGCGCGGGCATGGGCCCCACCGCAAGCGCCGTGATGGGCGACGTCATGGATATCGCCCGCGGCTTTCGCATACCCGTCTTTGGCCGCCCCGCCGCCTCGCTTGAGCGCTCGAAACCTGCCGCCGCCGGCACGCCTGCGCCCTACTACCTGCGCATGTCGCTAGAGGACAAGCCGGGCGCGCTGGCCAAGGTGGCGACCGCGCTGGGTGAGGCTGGAATATCCATCGACCGAATGCGCCAGTATGACCATGCAGGCCCCGACGCGCCGGTGCTGATCGTCACGCACAAGGCCGGGCGCGACGATCTCGCGCGCGCTTTGGACGTGATCCCGCGTCTTGGCGTCGTAACCGGCGCGCCCATCGCGCTGAGGATCGAGAACGTCTAAAGGACCATCCATTCGTGCCACTTGTGCGGCTAACGGGCCGCCGATACACCTGAACCCCTGTCCATTTCCGCTCAAAGGATATTGCCATGACCGACCCCGCAGATTTCAACGACCGTATGCTGTCGCTCGGGCTGGCCCGCGTCTCGGAAGCTGCCGCACTGGCCTGCGCCGACCTGATCGGGCGCGGCGATGAAAAGGCCGCCGACCAGATGGCCGTCAACGCCATGCGCGAGCAGCTGAACAAACTGGCGATCAAAGGCGTCGTCGTCATTGGTGAGGGCGAGCGCGACGAGGCGCCGATGCTGTTCATCGGCGAAGAGGTCGGCACTGGCGACGGACCCGGCGTCGATATCGCGCTGGATCCGCTGGAGGGGACCACTCTGACCGCCAAGGCGATGCCCAACGCGCTGACCGTGATCTCGATGGCACCGCGGGGCAGCCTGCTGCACGCGCCCGACGTCTATATGGAAAAGCTGGCCATCGGGCCGGGGTATGAAAAGGACGTGGTGTCGCTTGCCATGTCCCCGCGCGAGCGGGTCGAGGCACTGGCCAAGGCGAAGGGCTGCAAGCCATCCGAAGTGACCGTCTGCATCCTTGAGCGTCCCCGCCACCAGGAAATGATCGAAGAAGTCCGCGCCACCGGCGCTGCCGTTTATCTGATCCCCGACGGCGACGTCGCGGGCGTGATCCACTGCGCCGAGGCCGAGATGACGGGCATCGACATGTATATGGGTTCAGGCGGGGCGCCCGAGGGCGTGCTGGCCGCATCGGCACTGAAATGCATGGGCGGACAGATCTGGGGCAAGCTACTGTTCCGCAACGATGACGAACGGGGGCGCGCAGCCAAGGCAGGGATCACCGATCTGGACCGCATCTATGCGCGCGACGACATGGTTACCGCCGATGTGATCTTTGCCGCGACGGGCGTCACCGACGGATCGCTTGTCAAAGGCGTCAAACGGCGGCCGGGCTATGTCGAGACGGAAACGGTGTTGATGCGCTCCAAGACCGGATCGGTGCGGCGGATGACCTACCGCAATCCGGTGGCTTGAACGAGTGGCGCCGACTGCGCCCCTCGGAAAAACCCAAGCAGTGCTTTGACAAAACATATTTCGCGCTCGTGGCCGCTTCGCCTAAAGTCTGTCTGATCAATCGAAAGGGCATGACATGGCAACGGAATCGGTGGACACGGTCGTCGTCGGCGGGGGACAGGCGGGCATCGCGATGAGCGAGCATCTGGGCAGTCACGGCATCGACCATGTCGTGCTGGAGCGTGCCCGCATTGCCGAGCGCTGGCGCTCGGAGCGGTGGGATTCGCTGGTCGCCAACGGCCCTGCGTGGCACGACCGCTTTCCCGGCCTGAAATTCGAGGACACCGATCCTGATGCCTTCGCCCCGAAGGAACGCGTGGCAGACTATTTCGTGGAATACGCAGACAAGATCGACGCGCCGGTGCGTACCGGCGTCGAGGTAAAGCGGGTGACGTCATTGAAGGGTCGCCCCGGCTTTCTGGTAGAAACCTCTGAGGGCGATATCGAGGCGCGCAACGTTGTCGCCGCGACCGGCCCGTTTCAAAAACCGGTAATCCCCGACGTCGTGCCCGCGGATGAGCCGGTCATGCAGATGCATTCCAACAAATATCGCAACCCCGATCAGTTACCCGAGGGCGCAGTGCTGGTCGTCGGCGCAGGCGCATCCGGTGCCCAAATCGCCGCCGAACTGATGCGCAGTGGCCGCCGCGTCTATCTGTCCGCGGGGCCCCATGACCGCCCCCCACGCAGCTATCGCGGGCGCGATTTCTGCTGGTGGCTGGGCGTTCTGGGCAAGTGGGACATCGCCGCGCCCACCCCCGGCACCGAACATGTGACTATTGCCGTCAGCGGCGCGAATGGCGGCGAGACGGTCGATTTCCGGCGCATGGCTGCTGAGGGCATGACCCTGCTTGGCCGCACCGAGAGCTACGAAAACGGCAAGCTGCATTTCGCTGCTGGCCTGACCGAGGCTATTCGTCATGGCGATGCGAATTTCCTGTCCGTGCTGGACGAGGCCGACGCCTATGCCGAGCGCAACGGCCTGAACCTGCCCGAAGAACCAGAGGCGCGCCAATTCCTCCCTGATCCTGATGAGGTGCATAACCCGATACGTGATCTGGATCTGGCCGACTCTGGCATCACGTCCATCATCTGGGCGACAGGATATGCGCTGGATTACAGCTGGCTTCAGGTGAACGCCTTTGACGAAATGGGCAAACCTGCGCACCAACGCGGCGTATCGACCGAACCGGGCGTCTATTTTCTAGGGTTGCCCTGGCAATCACGGCGGGGCTCGTCCTTTATCTGGGGCGTATGGCATGATGCGAAACATGTCGCGGATTCCATCGCGACGCAGCGCAGCTACAAAGACTATCACGCCGAAATGAGCGCGCGCACGGCAGCCGAGTAGATATCGGGCCTGAGCTGGCGGGGCGCGCAATTCTTCGGGACATCCGTGCGCGCATTGGATAAGCCGCAGAACATGAGTATTTTGGGAACAATGAAAGCCGGACGCGCGTGACGGCGTTTCTGGACGTCGAGGCATCGCTGGGCGGGCGGCGGTGGGTCGGCCCAACCCCGCTGCTGGATCGCGCCGCCGAGGCGATGGCGCAGGCGACCGGCCTGCCGCTGCCTGTTTCAATGGCTCTGGCGCGGCGCGGCGTGGAACCACAGGATGCCGAAGCGTATCTGGCCCCCCAATTGCGCGACCTACTGCCCAACCCCCGCTCGCTGCTGGACATGGAAAAGGCGGCGGCACGGTTTCTGGCCGCAGTCGAGGCGCGTCAGCGCATCGCAATTTTTGCGGATTACGACGTGGATGGCGGCACCAGCGCGGCGCTGCTTATCGACTGGCTGCGCCAGATGGGGGTGGCCGCGACCCTCTATGTGCCGGACCGCATTGACGAGGGTTATGGCCCTAATGATGAGGCGATGGCGGCACTGGCGCGCGATCACGATTTGATCGTTTGCGTCGATTGCGGCACGCTTAGTCATGGTCCAGTTGCCGCTGCCAAAGAGGCTGACGTTGTCATTCTCGACCACCATTTGGGGGCTGAAACCTTGCCCGCTGCGCTGGCCGTGGTAAATCCAAACCGGCAAGACGAGTCGGGCGATCTGGCGCATTTGTGCGCTGCCGCCGTTGTTTTCCTGATGCTGGTCGAGGCGGGGCGCCAGCTGCGCGAGGCGGGCCGCAAGGGGCCGGACCTGATGGCGATGCTGGATCTGGTCGCTTTGGCGACGGTGGCTGACGTGGCGCCGCTGATCGGCGTCAACCGGGCTTTCGTTCGGCAGGGCCTGCGCGTCATGGCCCGACGCGAGCGGGTCGGTCTGGTCGCGCTTGCTGATGTGGCGCGCATGGACAGCGCGCCCAGTCCCTATCACCTGGGGTTTCTCATGGGACCGCGCGTCAACGCGGGTGGGCGCGTCGGGCGCGCCGATCTGGGCGCGCGGCTTTTGGCCTGCGACAACCAGCACGAGGCGCAGGCTATGGCCGAACGGCTCGACCAGCTGAACACCGAGCGGCGCGAGATCGAGGCAGGTGTACAAGCCGCAGCCATGGCGCAGGCCGAGGCGCGCGGGTTGGACGCGCCGCTGGTCTGGGCCGCAAGCGAGGGTTGGCATCCCGGTGTCGTGGGCATCGTGGCAAGCCGCCTCAAAGAGGCGGCGAACCGGCCCTCGATCGTGATCGGCTTTGACGGCGATATCGGCAAGGGATCGGGCCGCTCCGTTTCAGGTGTCGATCTGGGCGCTGCGATCCAGCGCCTTACCGCCGAAGGTCTGCTGATGAAGGGCGGAGGGCACAAGATGGCGGCGGGTCTGACCGTCGCGCGCGATCAGCTGGAGCCTGCCATGGCACGGCTGAGCGAGCTGTTGACCAAGCAGGGCGCCGGGACAGGCGGCGCTGCTGACCTAGCGCTGGACGGGCTGCTAATGCCCGGCGCTGCAACGCCCGCGCTGATTGAAGCGCTGGATGCCGCCGGGCCATATGGCGCCGGCTCGCCCGCCCCCCGTCACGTCTTTGCCCAGATGCAGATCACTTTTGCCAAACGTGTGGGTGAACGCCACCTCAAGATCCGCTTTGGCGATGGCACCGGTCCGCAGTTGGACGCCATCGCCTTCGGCGCGTTCGACGGGCCTATCGGCCCCGCGCTTGAGGGGCATGGTGGCGCGCGGTTTCATCTGGCCGGCCGACTGGAATTGAACGTCTGGCGCGGCCGTCAAACGGTGCAGCTGCGCCTTGAGGACGCCGCTCGCGCCTGAGCGCCCGGACACCACGCCGAAACCATCCAAAGATTTCGGTATAGTGGCGCGATTAGATGTAGAAACCCCCTTGCGCAGGCGGGCAGATTTGCCTAGGAACCGCTCACACAGCGCGTGGCCCGTTCGTCTATCGGTTAGGACGCCAGGTTTTCAACCTGGAAAGAGGGGTTCGATTCCCCTACGGGCTGCCACCTTATCCTACACACATCGAATTTTCGATCTGCTTCCGCGCAGGCCGCAAGAGTGGGGCGAAGCTGCGTCTCTTGTCATGGCGCGCCAGCGGCCCCTCAAAGTCTGCGTGATCGACATTGCGACACCAACATCTTCTGCATATCCGCTAGATCAAGATCCGCCTCGCAGGACGGAGAGCGATCGGGGATAAATGCAAGAGGCTAAACCATGCACGGCTGCGCGCCCGGCACAGGAGGCATTTCAACGCGCCCATCCGCCTGATCAATCGGCGTCCATCGCCCTTCTTCGGTCGCGTTTTGTCCGGTTTCATGTCGGTTTCGCTTGAGGCGGGCGTGAAACTGACCCACAAATGGCCTCTAGACCGACGCCCCAGATCAGGAGTTCGCGTGTCCCTCTTTCTCATCGCCCTATTGCCGTTCCTTGGGGCGTTGTTGCCCGGACTCATGAACTCGGCAGGCCGTCAGGCGTGCGCAGGAGTAACGTTCACGGTCACGGCGTTGACGCTGATCGGCCTCTTGACAAATGCGCCTGCGGTGCTTGCGGGCGAGGTGGTCACGACCGGCATCAATTGGATCCCCGCTATCGGCCTGAACGTGACCCTGATGCTGGATCCTCTAGGGTTTTTCTTTGCCTGCCTCATTCTCGGGATTGGCCTACTGATCATCGCCTACGCACGTTTTTACCTCGCGCGCGGCGACAATATGGGCGAATTCTTTACCTACCTCCTGCTGTTCCAAGGGGCGATGGTAGGTATCGTTCTATCTGATAACATCTTGCTCTTGCTCGTATTCTGGGAGTTGACGTCACTGTCATCCTTCCTGCTGATCGGCTATTGGAAGCATCTGCCCCAAGGGCGCCAAGGCGCGCGCATGGCTCTGACCGTCACCGGAATGGGCGGGCTGGCGATGATCGCCGGGATGCTGATCCTGGGGCAGATTGCGGGCAGCTATGATCTAAGCGTGATTTTACAACAGCGTGACCTTATCCAGGCCTCGCCGCTCTATCTGCCCGCTCTGATCCTGATCCTGTTGGGCTGCTTTACGAAATCGGCGCAGTTCCCATTTCACTTTTGGTTGCCACACGCGATGGCCGCGCCGACGCCGGTATCGGCTTATCTACACTCGGCCACGATGGTGAAGGCCGGGATTTTCCTGATGGCGCGTATGTGGCCGGTGCTGTCGGGGACGCCGGAATGGTTCGTCATCGTTACCAGTGCGGGCCTGATCACGATGGTGCTGGGCGCTGTCATTGCACTGTTCAAGCACGACCTCAAAGCGCTGCTGGCCTTTTCGACGGTGTCGCATCTGGGTCTCATCACCATGCTGCTGGGCACCGGGACTGCCTTTGGCGCGATGGCGGCAGTGTTTCACATCCTCAACCATGCGACGTTCAAAGCCGCGCTGTTCATGACAGCGGGCATCATCGACCATGAGACGCACACACGCGACATTCGCCGCCTCGGCGGCCTGCGGCATTTGATGCCGGTCACATTTGTCATTGCGACGCTCGCCGCGCTCTCGATGGCGGGAATCCCCCTGCTGAACGGCTTCCTCAGCAAGGAAATGATGCTGGAACAGGCCGAGCACACCACCCTCTTTGGTGCACATTGGCTGGTTCCGACGCTGGCGGTGGTCGGCTCGCTTTTCTCGGCGGCCTACTGTTTTCGCCTGATCGCGCATGTGTTTCTGGGCTCCAAGCGTGACGATTATCCTGCCACTCCACACGATCCGGGCGCAGGTATGTGGCTGCCCCCCGCGCTGCTGATGATCCCCGTCGTGGTGATCGGCGTCGCGCCCTTTGTCGCCGAACCGTTCGTCAAGCTGGTGACCTCGGCAGTTCTGGGTGATGCAGCAGCCGTGCCCAAAGCGCATTTCAAGATCTGGCATGGGCTGACCCCTGCCCTTTACATGTCGTTCACTGCGGTCGCGGGCGGCCTTATCATGCTGGCGCTCTTTGCCCCTGCCTTGCGCCTGTGGGACGCCGCCCCCCGCCCCGAGGCCAAGGCGATCTTTGACCGCATCATCGGCTGGGCCGTCGCGGCCTCGCGGGCCATCATCCATCCCCTGCACAACGGCGCATTCTCGCGCTATGGCGCGATCATGGCGACCACAGTTATCGTCGCGGGTGCCTACGCCTGGAAAACCGGCACCATCGGCCCCGCCGCCCACCAGATGCAACCGGTCGACATCATTTCGCTGGCCGGGTGGCTGATGCTGGTCGCGGCAACCTGCGGGTTGGTCTTTTTGCATCGCAATCGCCTGCTGTCGCTGATCTTGCTCGGCATCGTGGGGCTGATGGTCTCCGTCGGTTTCGTGCTGTTCAGTGCGCCCGATCTGGCCCTCACGCAATTCACCGTCGAAGTGGTCACGACCATTCTGATGCTGCTGGCATTGAATTTTTTACCCAATCGCACACCTATCGAATCCACCGTGCTGCGCCGCACACGCGACGGGGCCATTGCCATCGCCGGGGGCCTCGGGGCGATGGCAATGTCGTGGTACTACCTGATGCGCGATCCGGTCGCGCAGTCGATTTCGGAATTTCATCTGGCGAATTCCTACAAAGGCGGGGGCGGCACGAATGTGGTCAACGTGATTCTCGTCGACTTCCGTGGCTTTGACACGTTTGGTGAAATCATCGTGCTGGGGATCGCGGCCCTGCTGATCTATGCGCTGACCGAGGCGCTTCTGGCCAGCCCCGCACGTGCCAAGCTGCTGAATCGAAAGCCGGATCAGCCGCGCGCGGGCGACATTCACCCCCTGATGATGGTCATTCTGACACGTGTGATCATGCCGGTGGTGCTGATGGTCGGCTTTTACATCTTTCTGCGCGGCCATAATGAACCCGGCGGGGGATTCATCGCCGGTCTGATCGTGTCGATCGCGGTCGTGATGCAATACATGGCAAGCGGTTTCAGCTGGGCGTCGGCGCGGCTGCGCTATCCCTATCACGGCGTCATCGGCACCGGCGTTCTGATTGCAGGGCTGACCGGCATCGGATCATGGTTCTTTGGCAAGCCGTTCTTGACCTCGGATTTCGTATATGTTCGCATCCCGCCCTTTCAAAAGTTTGAGCTGGCCACTGCCGCCCTTTTCGATCTGGGCGTATTTCTGGCTGTAGTCGGCGCCGTGATGCTGTCGCTCGAGAGCTTTTCGCGGCTCGCCCGCCGGGCGCATGTCGAAGACAGCGATCACGCAATGGATATCGACCCTTCCCGCGAGAACCCGCAAGCGCCGCGTCGCACAGTGAAGGAGGTCTGATATGGAACTGCTCGTCGCCTCCGCCATCGGCATCCTGACCTCTGCAGGGCTTTACATGGTGATGCGCCTGCGCACCTTTCCGGTGATCATCGGCGTGTCGCTGCTGACCTATGCGGTCAACGTGTTCCTCTTTGCTTCGGGGCGCCTGACAATCGGCGCGCCACCCATCCTCAACGACGCGGGGACCTACACGGACCCGCTGCCGCAGGCGCTGGTGCTGACGGCCATCGTGATCTCGTTCGGGATGACGGCGGTGGTGGTGATGATGGCGCTGGGCTCATACCTCGGCGCGGATGACGACCATGTGAACGATCCTGCCCCAGAGTCGCCCCAACGTCCCGAAGAAGGGGACGCGGCATGAGCCACTGGATCATTCTGCCTATCGTCCTGCCCGCGATCCTCGCGCCCTTTCTGGTGCTGGCGGCGCGCCATCATTTTGGCATTCAGCGAGCGCTCTCTACCGCTGGCGTTCTGGCGCTGATCGCCCTTACGACCGGGCTGGCATGGCAGGCGGCGGACGGGACCGTCACGATCTATCAGCTGGGCGACTGGGCGGCGCCCTTTGGCATCGTGCTGGTTGCCGACCGGTTGTCGACGATGATGGTGTTGCTGACCGCCGTTCTGAGCCTTTTCGTGCTGCTCTACGCTATCGGTTCGAAATGGGACGCGCGCGGGCGGAATTTTCACGCGCTGTTCCAGTTCCAGCTGATGGGGATCATGGGCGCGTTCCTGACGGGCGATTTGTTCAACCTCTTCGTCTTTTTCGAAGTGTTATTGATCGCGTCCTACGGCCTGATGATACACTCGGGCGGCGTGGTGCGCCTGCGCGCGGGCGTGCAATATGTGCTATTCAACCTGCTCGGCTCGACCCTTTTCCTCTTTGCGCTGGGCGCGCTCTATGCGGAAACCGGCACGCTGAACATGGCTGACCTGGCAGTGCGCGTTGCGCAGATCGACGTCGGCTCCAGCGTGGGCATCCGCGTGGCGGCGGTGCTGCTGATCCTCGTCTTCGCGATCAAAGCGGCCATCGTGCCGTTGCATTTCTGGCTGCCCTCCAGCTATGCCGAGGCGCCGGGGCCGGTCGCCGCCCTCTTTGCCATCATGACCAAGGTGGGCGCGTACGCAATCATCCGCGTCTATACGCTGATTTTTCCGCCAAACCTCGACGTGACGGCAGGATTGCACGATTTCTGGCTGCTACCGGCAGCTCTGGCATCAATCTCCATCGGCATGATCGGTGTGTTGGCCGCGCGGCATTTGGATCGACTGGTCGCGTATTCCGTCATCGGCTCAATGGGGATGGTGATGATCGCCACGGCGCTGTTCACTGCCGAGGGGATCGCAGCGGCCCTATACTACATCATGCACTCGACGCTGGCGGCCGCAGCGCTGTTCCTTATCGCGGACCTCGTGCGCACCGGGCGCGATGATCTGGAACTGCGCGCGCAGCCGCCCGTATCCGGTGCGGCACTGACGGCGGGGATGTTCTTTGTCGGGGCGATCGCCGTGGTTGGCCTGCCGCCCCTGTCGGGCTTCACCGGTAAGCTGTTGATCCTTGATGCCGCCGTGCAGTCGCCGCTGGTCGTCTGGATCTGGACCGTGGTGCTGGGCACCAGCCTGATCAGCCTCGTTGGATTTTCCCGCGCCGGCAGCGTCATCTTTTGGAAGGCCGAGGCGTCGCCCCATCCCGAAGACGCCGAGCGCGCCCCGGCACCGGGCGCGCTGGCTTACACGGCGGTCGGCGGCCTGCTGGCGATGCTCATCGCACTAACCGTCTTTGCCGGACCAGCGCACCGCTATACAACGGCGATCTCGACGCAACTCTTTTCTCCGGCGCCCTACATTGATCGGGTGCTGGACACGAAGGGCAAGTTAAGCGACCCGGCGGAGGGACATTGACATGAAACGCGCATTTTACTGGCTGCTGCCACACCCGTTGCTAACCCTTCTACTGACCGTGGTGTGGGTATTGCTTCAAGGCACCCTTTCGCCCGGCATGGTGGTGTTCGGCCTAATCCTGGGCATACTGATCCCGTGGGTCACCTCGGTCTGGTGGCCGGACACGCCGCATGGTTTCCGCCCATGGCGCATGGCGATCTATATCGTCATAGTGCTGTGGGACGTCATGGTCGCCAACGTGCAAGTCGCCTGGATCGTCCTGACCAAACCCAACGCCAAGTTGCGCCCGGCATGGGTGGTCGTACCCCTGGACCTGCGCCAGCCCGAGGCGATCACGGTCCTCGCGGGCACCATTACGCTAACGCCCGGCACCGTCTCGGCTGACCTTTCGGACGAGGGGCACAGCCTACTTGTCCATGCCCTGCACACCGACGACCCGGACGCAGTGCGCGACGATATCAAGCACCGCTACGAGCGTCGCCTGAAGGAGATTTTCGCATGATGTTGGCCACCGACATGATGAACATCGCGCTATGGATCGCCTTTGGCGCCATTGCCATTGCGCAGATCATGGCGATGATCCGGCTCGTGATCGGGCCCGGAACGGGCGACCGCATTCTGGCGCTGGATACGATGGTGGTGAACGCCATCGGCCTGATCGTTCTGCTGGGCATCGCGCAGGGCACAAGGATTTACTTTGAGGTGACACTGGTCATCGCCATGCTGGGTTTCGTCAGCACGGTGGCCTATGCGCGCTTTGTGCTGCGGGGGGACATCATCGAATGATCTGGGAAGTCATCGTCACCTACGCGGTCGCCATATGTCTGATCATTGGTGCCGCCTTTTCGCTGATCGGCTCAATCGGACTGCTCAAGTTCAACGATTCCATGACGCGTCTGCACGCCCCGACCAAGGTCGGCACGGTCGGCATCGGCGCGTTGCTGCTGGCATCGATGATCCATTCCTACCTGACTGGCTATGGCGCGCTGCACGAATTGCTGATCATGGCATTCCTCTTTGTGACCGCACCAATCTCGGCCAACTTCATAGCCAAAGTAAACCTGCACCGCCGCGATTGCGACATGCCCCCCGCGCCGCCGCAGGACGAGACCTGGTCAACCCTCAATGTCCCCGAGGCCGATCTGGAGTTGCAAGAGCAGAAAGACGCCTGACAGGCATGGAGCCCCTGACTGCTGGAGCGGTGTGCCGGCGCAACTCACAACTATGGTTACTACTTTGTACAGCACCCCAAATTGCCAAAAATGTTGGCAGCATGGTGTGATCGGCTTGCCGCGCGACCACTCCGGTTCGGAGCCGAGATTTTGTGCCAGGCATTGCAGGAAGCGAATTGGCCCAAGACCGGTCGGAGCGACGACTGTCGCACACAATTTCTATTGCCATCGCGGTGCAATTTCGCGGTCGAAACACCCTAAGCCATGACAAACTATTCGACCTGGCGGCGCCTCATGTGCCCAACATCTTCGGCAGACAAGGCACCAGCATCGCGTAGCTCCTCAGTGAAGGGCACGTGGCAACCACGACCGCGGTGCTTGGCTGCGTAGAGGGCGATGTCGGCCTCCTGCATCATCCGGGCCATATCTGGGCGCGCGTAGTCGCACGACAGCACCGATCCTGCACTGGCAGATATGCGAAAGACCTGCCCCGCATAAACGATCGGCTGTTCCAGCCGCGCGATCACGCGCGTGGCGATGTCGCGTACCTTCTCAGGATCGACCAGCCGCTTGAGCGCCAGCACGAACTCATCGCCGCCCACGCGTGCCACCGTATCGTCGCTGCGGGTCTCTTCGACCATGATGCGCGCCACCTCGCACAAAACATGATCGCCTGCGGGATGGCCACCGGTGTCGTTAACCGCTTTGAAAAAGTCGAGATCAATATGGATCAGAGCAAAATCCTGCTCCATTTCGGCCTGCCGATCCAACACGTAATCCAACGCGCGCCGGTTGCGCAGACCGGTCAGCGTATCGGTATAGGCTTGCTCTTCGGCGGCGATCATTGCGCCTTGCAGTCGCAGGTTCAAAGTGCGCGATGCCTCCATCGCGGCATTCTTGGCCTCTACCAGATAGAGCATCTCGACGGCGAGGTCGGTGGGGGCGAAGTCGCTTCCGGTCAGACCGAATTCACGCACCGCTGCAACCACCGATATGCCAAAGGACAGGTTGACCAGCGCGCCACCTTCAGGCCCAGAACCGGGCGGCAATGGCACTAGAACCCCCTTTAAATCAACACGTGCGCCGTTGCGGATGCGCAGATACATCTTGCCGCCAGCGCTCGCCGTCATCGCGCGCATCGAGCCGTCACCGCGCGGTCGCTTGACCTCGAAAAGTTCGGCAAACCGCGCGCCAATCAGCGGCGTCTCGGCGAATAACTTCAACAGGGTCGGCCCCGCATGTGTCACATGCCCCGTCTGGTCGAGAACCACATGCATTGGGCAAAGCACGTCCATCATCGACGCATAAGCCGCGTTCGTTTCGAACGTATCAGCAACCGCGCTTGCGGGTTGTGCTTGGATCGGGTCGCTTTTCATCATCCGGTCCCCGCCGCCAGTTCAAAGGCGCGTCCGCTGGCATGTTCAGCCGACAGCAGCCGCACCTCAATAATCTCGCACCCCCCGCGCATCCCCATGTGTTGTAGCAAGGCCAGCGCGCCATAATCGTCTGCCAAGGCCCTTAGCAACCCAACAATCACGTGACCGAAACCGGGCGCATCGCCCCGGCAACTAACACTATAAAAATCTGCGCCATGCTCGCGCAGTTCCAGTTCGGGAAGGTCCAGATCAGGCACGGCAAGGCGCGCCCGCGCCGGGAGATCGTCCAGAGAGTGCAGGAATTCGGCAAAGGTCGGTCCACCGAACCGCAACAGGCGGCGCAGCGCCTCGACCTTGGGGTGCGAGACCAGATAGGTGCCGATATCCTCTAGGATATCTGGCAGCGGCCTGTCCAGAATGGCGGCAAGCGCGTCCAGCACATGGTGCGTGACGTCAGGCTCATAGCTGAGCATCGATTCGAATTCTGTAAATTCCAGCCCAGCGCCGCGCATAACGGCGCCCCAAACGTCGCGCCCGTAGGTATCGCGAACGAACCGCTCTATGGCCCGGTTGATAAGCCCGTGCATCACATTCTCCGCTGCATCCGCCCTCAGATATGCATGAGCGGTCTTAACAAATGGCAAACGCGTCTATTTTTGAGGAAACAGTTGCATGCCTCCGACATCCAGCACGCTTCGCGGCGCAGGCACTATACGAAAGCGGCCCTCGAGAATATCGGTCACGATCTGAGGCTCGGCAGAGGGGTAGTTGCCCGAAGCAAGGTCTCGCGCGCTTCCTTCGCTTATCAACACGCCGTCTTGCAATGCGTACGAGGCGATGCGCACGCCGCTCCCGGCCGTTATGAAAAACCCAAGCACTTGCTCGGCGCCGTCTTGCGGCTCGAACGGGGCGATGACCATCACACAGCCGGGATGTCCGCCCGGCGCGCGTCGATTGCAGGCTTCATGGATCGAGACCCGGTCGTAACCGTCGAGCGCGTCCAGTGCGCCGGGCGGCAGGCTGCGCCCTTCGGGGCGTAGGGGCACGATGCCAGCAAGCGGCGAGATAGCAGCGTCGCCAGTTGGGCTTTGGTAGTCCCATCTCACCTCGGTGCGGCGCGCCTTGTTGATCAGCGTCAGCAAATCCGTATCATCCTGCGCGCGCGCCTCCAGTCGACTAAGGCCGCGTTGGCCCGCCTTGCCCCAGTCATGCGCCATCTCCCACAGCGCCAGTTTTTCAGGCAGCACCCCTTCCGTTGCGCGCGCGAGTTGGCTAGAGGTCGATAACCGCTCGGCGTTCAGCAATGGCGTCAGCCACGCGGCTGCGATAACCAGCGTCAGCAGCGCCATGCGGCGGTTGACACGGCGCTGCTCGGCACGCCACGCCCGGCGGCGCAGAACCGCGCCCGCATAGGCCACCGCATAGATCGAGACGACACCCGCAGCGACCAGCGCCGCGACGCGATCGGGCGTCAGCCCGTATTGATCCACCCGCAGCCATACCGCCCACAGCGCCAGCACCGCCGGGACTGGCAGCATCACGCTGAGCACCTGGGCAGAGATGCGCATCACCGGGCCTTGCACAGACAACGGATCGTCGCGGTGAATGGCCGTCGTTACCAGCGTGATCCCCGCCACCGTCACCGCCATCAGCGTAGCAGCCGCCGACAACTGGCCAAAGAGGTTGCCCAGCCCGCGAAAGGGCAGCGCGGCCACGAACACGGCCAGCACAATCAGCAGCGCAGGCAGCAGAACGCGCAAGAGTTGGATTACCAGAAAGGGCGAGACGTAGTCGCGCAGCTCATGCACAATAGCAAGGCCGAGGCCCAGCGCGAGGCCGCTGACGAGGTAGGGCACCGGCTCGATGTCGATCAGGTCTTGGATGATATTTAGCCCGACCAGCCCCAAAAGTGCGTCCGACAAAAAGAGCACTGTCCAGACCACTCCGACGAACAACCACGCTGCCGCCGTACGCACCACCAGCTCCCATGCGGCGTCAAAGAGCAGGCCGTAGTGCCGCCAGCCTCCATGCCGCTGTAGCCCGGCCACCACGAAGGGCACCGATATCGACAATAGATATATAAACGCGGCCAGCGCGTAGCCCCGCCCGAGGAAACCCTCAACATCCGAATAGCGAAAGCTGGCCCAGAGCAGTAGCGCCGCCGCCGGAACCGCCATGCCCAGCGCCGCCGCCGCCGCAGGCACCAGCCGCACCGGTCCCAGAAGGCCCAGCAACACGCCAAAGAACCCGAGGCCCGACGACACCAGCAAAAGCACGATGCGCGCATTGTCGATCACGTCCGCAACGATCTCGATCAGTGCCCAAGCGCAAAGGCCCGCAATGGCGCCGATCAGGGCATAGGAAAGGCGTGTTGCAGTGGTCTGCGACTGGGTGGTTTGAGTTTGGGGGATCATGCGGCAAGGCTCCGTCTGTTTCGCGCACCCTAATGCGTTTCGTCACATAGTTAAATCGCGACCATTCGGCACGCCATGACAGCCCCGCAGATCGCCCCAGAGGGCGCTTGCAACCGCGCGCTGGCGCCGCTACGGTCGCGCCATCCGTTGGGGTGCTCCGTTTGTTCGGGGCTGAGAGGCGCAGATGCCGACCCATCGAACCTGATCCGGTCAATACCGGCGGAGGGAACGGAGCCTGCGACACGCGCACTATGCGCTTGCGCCCTATTCCGTCATCCACCCGCCGGCTTGGCCACAACTGCAACGCGGTCACGCGGTTGCGGGCGCTGGATACCGGATGGCCTGTGCATCCCCCCGCCCGTCGCCAAATGGCCCGCACCGACCCGGAGCCGCCATGAAAGCCCTCGCCCTCGCTGCCGCCCTTTTTGCCGCCACGCCCGCCCTCGCCGAGGACAAGCTGACCGTTGTTCTGGACTGGTTCGTGAACCCCAATCACGGCCCCATCATCGTCGCGCAGGAGCGCGGATATTTCACCGATGCAGGCCTCGCAGTCGAGGTCATCGCGCCAGCCGATGCCTCGTCTCCGCCCAAGATGGTCGCGGCCGGGCAGGCTGACCTCGGCCTCTCGTATCAGCCGCAACTGCATCTGCAGGTCGCCGAAGGTCTGCCGCTGATCCGTGTCGGCACGCTGATCGCCAGCCCGCTGGACTGCCTTCTAACGCTCGCAGACGGCCCCATCAAAAAGATCGAGGACCTCAAAGGGGCCAAGATCGGCTATTCCGTTGCCGGCGTCCAAGAGGCCCTGCTGAGCGCCGTCCTCGGCAACCACGGCATTGCGCTTTCGGATGTTGAGTTAATCAACGTCAACTGGTCGCTGGGTCCAGCGGTCATGTCGGGGCAGGTCGATGCCGTCATCGGCGCCTACCGCAATTTCGAGCTGAACCAGATGGAGATCGAGGGCGTGCCCGGCAATTGCTTTTTCATCGAAGAGGAAGGTGTGCCGCCCTATGACGAGCTGATCTATGTCGCCAATCCAGACACAATGGATCTCGCTGTCATCGCGCGATTCCTGCGCGCGACGGAACTGGCCACGCAATATATCGTCAACCACCCCGAGGAGAGCTGGGATATCTTCAAATCCACCTCATCCGAGCTGGATGATGAGCTGAATTCGCGCGCATGGGTCGACACGATCCCCCGCTTTGCCCTGCGCCCCGCCGCGGTCGATGTGGCCCGCTATTCCGATTTCGAGGCATTCCTGAGCGAGGCAGGTCTGATTGAGGGCACGCGCCCTGTTTCGCAACTAGCTGTCGATCCGGGCGCCCGTTGATGTATGGCACGACGTTCACCGCGTGGCGCGCTGAGGCAGCCGAATTATGGCACGCTTATACGCATCATCCCTTTGTCGAAGGGTTGAGGGACGGCACCCTGCCGCGCGAGGCATATCTGCGCTATTTGGTGCAGGATTACGTGTTTCTCATCCACTTCTCGCGCGCATGGGCGCTGGCGGTGACCAAGGCCGAGACGGTTGACGAAATGCGCTTTGCCGCGCGCACGTTGGATGCGTTGCTGAACGACGAAATCGCGCTGCATGTCGCCACTTGCGCGAATGAGGGTGTGGACGAAGCCACGCTCTTTGCCGCGCCCGAACTGCCGCAAAACATCGCCTACACGCGCTATGTGCTGGATGCGGGCCATTCCGGTGATTTTCTGGACTTGCTCGCCGCGCTTGCGCCTTGCGTCATGGGTTATGGCGAGATCGGCCTGCGCCTCGCCGCCGCGCGAAACGGCGCGCAAAAGAATGCGCCCTATGCCGACTGGATCGACACCTACGCCGGACAAGGCAACCAGCAGGTTTGCCACGAGGTCGGTGCGCTGCTCGATGGTGCCATCGCGCGCCGCGTCGGGCCATCGCCGCAGCAGACGCCCCGCTGGGCCACCCTGTCGCAACGCTTTGCTGCCGCGGTGCGCCTCGAGGTCGGCTTTTGGGACATGGGCCTGTCGGGATGAACGCCCCGGGCATCTCCCTGCATGGGCATGTCGCCGTCGGCGATGCGCCCCTCGTGCCGCAAATCGCGCTGGAGGTTGCGCCCGGCAGCTGGACCTGCCTTCTGGGGCCATCGGGTGTGGGCAAAACGACCCTGCTGCGCCTAATCGCAGGCATCGCGGATGAGGCCACGCTGACCGGCACCTTGACCGCCAGCGACGGCGCGCCGTTCAAGGGCCGCGTGGCGCTTATGGCCCAGAGCGACCTGCTGCTGCCATGGCTCAGCGTCCTCGACAACGTGATGCTCGGCGCACGCCTGCGCGCGGCCCAACCCCAACCGAAACGTGCCGCAGAGCTATTGGCCGAGGTCGGCCTCAGCGATCACGCCGCCAAACGCCCCGGCCAATTATCGGGCGGCCAACGCCAACGCGCGGCGCTGGCGCGCGTCCTGATGGAGGACCGTCCCGTCGTCTTGCTGGACGAGCCGTTCTCGGCGCTTGACGCGCGCACCCGCGCGCAGGTGCAGGACCTGACGGCAAAGCTGCTGGCAGATCACACCGTGCTGATGGTCACCCATGACCCGGCAGAAGCGGCCCGCCTCGGCGACGCTATCCTCATCCTCAGCGAAAGCGGCCTGCGCATGTGGCCCGCCCCACCGGGCGCCGCCCCCCGCGCGGTCGACGACACAAAAACGCTGGAAACCCAAGGCGCCCTGCTGGCCACATTGCGAGGTGAGCCATGAAACGCACTGCAAGCGTCATCGCCTCAACCCTCGTCGCCCTCGCAGCATGGCAGGCGCTTGTCCTGCTTACCGGTGTGCCGCGTTTCATCCTGCCCGGTCCCGCACTGGTGGCCGAAACCCTCTGGACCAGCCGCGCGCTGATCGCGCACCACACGATGATCACCGGGATCGAGGTGCTGGCCGGCCTCGCCCTTGGCGCAATCCTCGGCGGCCTGACGGCCATCGCGCTTGCCGCCTCACCCATCGCGCGCAACCTCGTGCGGCCCATGTTGATCTTTAGCCAAGCGGTGCCGGTATTCGCCCTCGCCCCGATCCTGACGCTATGGTTCGGCTATGGCATCGGGTCCAAAGTGGTTATGACGCTTCTGGTGATCTACTTTCCGGTGACGTCGGCATTTTTTGACGCGCTCATGCGCACACCGCAGGCATGGATCGACATGGCCCGCCTTATGAGTGCCAGCCCGGCCCGGATCATGCGCCATATTCGTATACCCGCCGCCCTGCCCGGCTTTGCCTCGGGGCTGAGGTTGGCGGCGGTCTATGCGCCCATCGGCGCGATAATCGGCGAATGGGTCGGGGCGTCCAAGGGCCTCGGCTATCTCATGCTGCTCGCCAGTGGCCGGGCCAAGACAGACCTCATGTTCGCCGCCCTGATCGTGCTGGCGGTCTTTGCCGTCCTGCTGCACGCCGGGGTCGATCGCGCCTGCCGCGCGACGCTGGACAGGAATGTCTGATGTCGCACCTCCTGGCGGCGCTCAATAGTCGGTAGGCGCGCCGCCTTCGGATTTGCGGCGAGCGACGAAGTCGGCCAGTTCCTCGCGGATGGAATCCTCCATCGGGGGCGGCTCAAAGCTGGCGAGGATATCCTGCACCATTTGGTGTGCGCGCTGCGCGGTCCAGACGCCGCCCGCTGCTTCCCACGCCTCAAAGTTGCGCCAATCGCTGAGGAACGGCTGATAGAACGCGGTCGTATAGCGATCCTGCGTGTGCTGGATGCCAAAGAAATGGCCCTGATCGCCCACCTCGGCGATAGCGTCGATCGCGATCTCGTCCGGGCCAGTGGCTGTCAACACAGGGTCCATGTAGCGCTGGATATGTTGCAGGATCTCGCAATCCATGACCAGCTTTTCGGGGCACGCGATCAGCCCGCCCTCCAGCCAGCCCGCTGCGTGGTAAACCATATGCGCGCCCGACTGGACGGCCGACCAGAGGCTGTTCGACGTCTCCCACGTGGCCTGCGCATCCGGCACATTCGCGGCGCAAACGCCACTGGCGCGCATCGGCAGCTTGTAGAGCCGCGCCAGTTGTCCGGTCATCTGGGTCGCGCGCATGTATTCTGGTGTGCCGAAAGCGGGCGCGCCGGATTTCATATCGACATTCGAGGTGAACGTGCCGATAGCGCAGGGCGCTCCGGGGCGCACAAGCTGCGCCAGCACGACTGCCACCAGCGCCTCGGCCACCGATTGCGCGACCGCGCCCGCCATCGTGACCGGCGCCATGGCCCCCGCCAGCGTAAACGGCGTCACCACCAGCCCCTGCCCGCGCCGCGCAAGGCGCATCCAGCCGTCCAGCATCGGATGATCGTGCTTTAGCGGCGAGGTCGAATTGATGTTGGTGAACATGCGCGGGGTCGCGTCAAACTCCGCATGGCTCAGTCCGCCTGCGATGCGCACCATCTCCATCACGTCCTCGACGCGCTCTTTGCCGAGGCTGTAGGCATGAGCGACCTTGTCGGTCAGCGTCAGCTTGTCATAAAGCACATCGAGATGGCGCACCGATGCGTGGATATCCTGCGGCTCGACCGGGTAGCCGCCGACGAAGTGAATGCAGTTGAAATACTGGCTGAGTTTTAGCAGATCGGCGCACATTTCGCGCGTGCCTGTCACCTTTCGGCCCAGTTTCATGTCCCAATAGCTGGGCGGCGACGACACGTTGCCAAAATTCAGGTGCCGCCCACCCATGGTAATCTGGCGATCAGGATTGCGCGGTGTCATGGTCCACTCTGCGGGGGACTTGGCCACCTCTTCCATCACAAAGTCGCGGCCCATGCGCAGGTTCGTGCCTGAAATAGTGCAACCGGTGGACGCGCGGAAAATCTCGAGCGCCTCCGGGTTCAGGATCTCGATCCCGATCTCTTCCAGAATTCGCATCGCTCCGTCATGAATGGCGGCGACGCCTGCATCATCCAGCGGCTCAGTTGGGCGGTCGATATTGATCGGCGGATTCCACGGCATCTGCTCGATCACCGCGCTGCCGCGGCGGTCGGCATTTCCCGCGCGCCCCCCGGTGCGCTTGCGGCGCTTCAGTTCTTCGCTCATCCGGCAGCCCTCCGCGTCTGGTAGGCCTATCGAACCACGGCGCTGACTTCAGATGTATTCACTTTGCGGCAAGGTTTGTCGCTTTTGCATTTCTACGCTGCACCTTGCGCCTTGCGTGCATCAGATAGAGCGCGATCGCCCCCACTACTATCGTGCCACCCAACAACATCCGAGGGGTCAGCGCCTCGCCCAGCGCCAGCCAGACCCACGCGGGGCCGAGAACCGTTTCGAGCAGCAGCAACAGGCTTACATTCGCCGCCGCCGTGTGGCGCGATGCGATGGACAGCGACAGGAACGACACCGGCAGAACGATGCAGCCGGTGATCGCGATGGCCCAGACATTGCCGTCCGTCATCTGCGCGGGGCCCGTCGCCGTCACGCCTGCCGCCCCGGCAAACAGCGCACCGACCCCGATTAACAAAGGGATGGGCAGGCTGGGGCGCGCGCGCAGTACGACAAAGTTCAATGCCAGCATCATTGCCACGCCAAGGCCCGCCAGCGCGCCCAACAGGGCGATGCGTGGCTCTGCCGCTGCCTCGCCCCCGCCCAGCACCGCGATGCCGATGCCCACTGCGACGACTGCGATGGTAATCCACGTCGCCCGTGCCGTCCGCTCACCTAGCAGCGCCCAAGCGAATAGCGCCGCCCAGATCGGCGTTGTTGCTACACCGAAAAGGACGATCGCCACCGGCGCCGCCGCAATCCCCAGAGCAAACAGCGACGAGTTGAAGAATTGGCACACGACAATGGCGATTCCCGCCCCGCTGGCCAGCAAGGTCAGATCACCCCGCCGCGTACGACTGGTCAGCAGCCAGATCACGATCAGCGACGTCCCCATAAAGAGGCCCCGCCAGCCCAGCATTTGCGGGCCAGACATCTGCGACAGCCGTAAAAACATCGCATCCGGCGTCAGCACCAGCGCGCCGAAGGTCGCCAGCATCAAGCCAAAGGCCGGATGCCGCGTCACCGGTCCAGCCAGGCCGGGATATGGCCGATATCGGGCAGCACGTCATCGGCCAGCGGTGCCAGTTCGGCCGTCTCGGCGATGCCGGTCAGGACGCCCAGCGTCAGCATCTTGGCCGCGCGACCGGCCTTCAGATCATGCGTACTGTCGCCCACCATGACGCAGCGCGTCGGATCAAGACCCGTTTGCCGCGCGAAGGCCAGCAGCGGACCTGCCGCCGGCTTGAACCCGTGGCCTGTATCGTATCCGGCGACGAAATCGAAATGATCAAGCACTCCGGCACTGGTCAGATGCGCACGCGCGCCGTGATCGGTATCGTTCGTGACCAGCCCGATCTTGAGGCCGCGCGCGGACAAATCGGTCAGGAATGGATCCAGCGGCACAGCGGGCTGCAAGGGTGCCTGGGCTGATGTGATCTTGATGTATTCCTCGATTTCATCCGCATCAGAACCGGGTATCGCGACGGCGAGTGTCTCGGCCCCTTCGCGGCTGGTTGCGCCGATCATCGGGCTGGTCGGCAGAAATCGACATTCGGCCAGATCGAACTGGATTGCACGCGCCAGCGCCTCGGGGTCCGCTCCGTGGCGCTCGGACAGATGGCCCAGCAGGGTGCGGGTCCAATCGGCCCACGTGGTGTGAAAATCAAAGAGCGTGCCGTCTTTGTCAAAGATAATGCCGTCGATCCGGGTGCTGCTGCTCATGTCCAGTGCTCCTCTTGCCCGCCGGGCAGCATCACGCGCGCCTGCATGGGTGCGTCGGTCGCCAACTGCTCGGCCGCGCAGAAATCGATGACCCACTGATCGTTCATCATCACAAAATCCAACACCCCTGCCAGAAATGCCGGATCAGAAGCGCCCCGCCGCAGATCATCCTCACCCGCACCAGTCGCACCCATGAAGACCGGAACCAGCTCTTCGTTAGCCAGCAGCCAGCCAAGGCAGCGAAGAGCGATCGTTTCGGCGGATTCCCGCGTATGCTTCATGATGCTAAATTTCCCGGAAAGGTTTTCTTAACTTCTTGCATGGATAGTCGAGCCAGAGAATAGGGCAAGTCAGAAAGGCGTTCGCCCATGTCAGGGAAAATTTTGATCGTGGACGCTGTGGCGACCAACAGGATCGTGCTGAAGGTCAAGCTTTCGGCGGCACATTTCGAGGTACATCAGGCGTCGTCGGGCGGCGGTGCCATGGCGATTGCGCGTGACCTGAGGCCCGACCTGATTATCGTGGGCGCAGCCCTCACCGACATGGAGTGCGGCGATCTTATCGCTGCGCTGCGCGCGCGGCCCGATCTGGCCATAGTGCCTATCGTGGCCCTCCTGCCCGAGGATACCGGCGAGGCTCGCGTTGCCGCGCTGCGCGCCGGTGCCGATGATGTGATCTCTCAGCCGATTGACGAGCGGATCATGCTGGCCCGACTGCGCGGATTGCTGCGCCAACATCACGCGCTGCAGGACATGCGCCTGAACGCAGGCCCCGATTGCGCCGCAGGCTTCGGCGAGGCGCAAGGTGGGTTGCTGAGGGCGGGGCGCATCACGATCCTCGGCGTACACATGTCCGACGCGATGGCGCTGCGAACCCGTCTGCGCAGTTCCTGTCACCACCAGATCACCGCGCTGGAGGCAGGCGGCCCGGTGACGGGATCGCCCGGCGCTCCAGCGGCAGACGTCTTTGTCATGCTGATCCCTGAGGGCGCGAACGAGACCGGCCTTGAACTAATGGCAGAACTGCGCGCATCGCCCGAGGCGCGTCACAGCCGTATCGTCTGCCTCGTCCCTATCGGTTCACGCGCTTTGGCTGCCAGCTTGCTGGATCTGGGCGCCAGCGACGTGATCATCGGCCCCGCCGAGCTGGACGAGCTAACTCTGCGCCTGACTCGCCAGATCCAGCGCAAGCAAGCCGTAGACCATCTGCGCACGCGCCTTCATGACGGTTTGCGCGCCGCGATGATCGACCCGCTGACGGGACTCTACAACCGACGCTTCGCCATGCCTTTCCTCAAGGAGCTGGCGATGGCCAATGGCTCTCAGGCGCGCAGCTTTGCCGTGATGCTGGCCGATCTGGATCATTTCAAGCAGATCAACGACCGGCTGGGTCATGCCGCTGGCGACCGGGTGCTGTGCCACGTCGCCGACCTTTTGGGCAGCAGCGTGCGCGAGGTCGATCTGGTCGCCCGTATCGGCGGCGAAGAATTTCTGATCGTCATGCCCGGTGCAAACGGCGCCGAGGCGCGTCAGGCTGCCGATCGGCTATGCAGGCGCATCGCAGAGGCAGGCATCACGATACGCGGCCAAAGCCAACCCGCCCATGTGACCGTCAGTATCGGCGTCGCCATGGGCGAAACCGCTAATGAGGGCGCTGAGGACGAGGATGCAAATGGGCGAATCGACGCCTTGCTCGAACAGGCCGATCGCGCGCTTTACCGGGCCAAGGCGCGTGGGCGCAACACTGTCACGATCAGTGCGCGCCCGGCAGCCTGAACCGGAGGTCGTGCTGCCTCCTCAGATCACGAACGCAACAAGCAACTTGATCTGATGTGAGCTTGGCCATCCGCCGCCTGCGGCGCGGCAAATCCGCGCGACTTAGGCGCGCACAGCCTCTTGCCCCTTTCAATTTCATTGATCCTGCAGCAGATTGCACGCTTCTCAGCTTCGAGGCGTCCATGACCGACAATACCAGTTCCATAAATGAGCGCGCGCTATGGCCCGCGCTGCGCAAGGGATTTCGCTGCAAGTGCCCAAATTGCGGCTCGGGCCCGCTGCTCAAAAGCTATCTCAAGGTGCGCGACGCCTGCGCCGTATGCCGTGAGGATCTGTCACAGCACCGCGCCGATGACGGCCCGGCCTACCTGACGATCCTGATCGTCGGCCATATAATGGCCCCCGCGCTGCATATTGTTTTCGTTCAGTTCCGACCCGATCCTCTGCTTTTGTTCACGATCTTCGCCATTGGCTGCGTGGGTCTGTCGCTGTATCTTTTGCCGCGGCTTAAGGGCGCGGTGGTCGCGTTCCAATGGGCGCGGCAGATGCACGGGTTCGGCTCCAGCGTCTGAAATTCCGCGAAAGGAACCGAAATGCCAGACCAGCAGGCGCCAATCCGCGACGCGGCCACCGTCATAGTATTGCGTCGCGACGGCCCTGCGCCGCGCGTGTTGATGGGCCAGCGAGGCGCATCAGCGGCCTTCATGCCCAGCAAGTTCGTATTCCCAGGCGGTGCGGTCGATCCGGGCGACGCCTCTGTGCCGCTGATGGCCCCACTGCCTGCACTTTGCGCCGGGCGGCTGGACGAAGACAGCGCACCGGGCCTCGCCTGCGCCCTCGCCGCCGCTGCAATTCGCGAGTTGTGGGAGGAATCAGGCCTTATCGTTGGGCAACCGGGCGCATGGCCCTGCGCTATCCCCGAGGATTGGTCCAGTTTCGCCGCGCGCGGCCAAGTGCCGGACGCAACCGCGCTTCAGTTCGTATTCCGCGCGATCACACCGCCGGGCCGTCCAAGGCGCTTTGATGCACGGTTTTTCCTCATTGATGCTGGACATATCGCGGGCGATCCGGATGATTTCAGCGCCGCCACGGACGAGTTGTCTCATCTGCAATGGGTGCCATTACCCGAAGCGCGGCGCTTTGATCTGCCCTTCATCACCGAGGTCGTTCTGGCCGAAGTAGCAGCGCGGGCGCATGATCCATCTCCTCCGGCATCGGTACCATTCTTTCGCAATGATGACGAAGAAAGCCTGTTTTTGCGCCTCAGCGGAAAAAGCCCACTGCAAGAACCGAGCATGTGACCAGCGTCACGCCGATGCCCTCGCGCCGTGTGATCCGCTCGCCAAAAAACACACGCGCGGCGATCAGTGAAAAGATCACTTCGACCTGCCCGACGGCGAATACATAGGCTGCGTTTTGTAGCGTGAAAGCCGTGAACCAGCACAGGCTGCCGCCCAACCCGGTCAGCCCCATCCAGACCGCCTTGCGCCGTGCGGCGATCACGCGCCCGATTTCGCCGACCTCGCGCCAGCGCAACCATAGCGCCATGGCGACCGCCTGCGAAGTGGTAACCGCGGCCAGCGTAACCAGCGCGCGCATGAACGCATCCTCACTCGCGACCTCCAGCGTTGCGCCGCGATACCCCACCGCCGACACGGCAAACAGCGCCCCGGCGACCAGCCCCAGCGCCGCTGCCCGGTTGAATATGCGCCAGCGATCGGCCCCCGCGCCGCCCGACAGGACCACAACACCGACGAGGCCGATCAGGATCGCCGCCATGCCCGCCATGCTGACCCGATCGCCAAGGACGACGAGCCCGATCAGCGCGGTCTGCACCGTCTCGGTCTTTTTGAAGGTGATACCGACGGCAAAGTTGCGCGCGGCGAAGAGGGCAACCATGCACCACGTCGCCAATATTTGCGCCAGCCCGCCCGACAGCGCGTAGGCCCAGAACAGCGGCGAAAGGCGTGGCAGCCCCGCACCCATTTGCCAGACATAGAGGGTCGCCAGCACCACCACGAACGGCATCGAATAGGCGAAACGCGCGAAGGTCGCGCCGCCCACCGACAGCGCGCCCATGCTCAGATGCTTTTGCAGCACAAAGCGCAGCGTCTGAAACGCGGCGGCGGCGATAGCGAGGAGGACCCATGCAGACATGGCCCCTCATGCCCTCAAATCACGGCCGCGGCCAGAGCGGATGCGCTACGCTGTCCTTGGCACGTAATAGGTACTGACGGAAAATCTGGCCATAGCTGCGATAAACGTAGCCGCCGTTGCGCGCGAGGTAATGCGCGCGATTTTGCGCATAAAGGCGCGGCAGGCGATACCACGCGATCTGCGGGTGCATGTGATGGACGACATGATAATTATTGTTGAGGAAAAGCAACGCCAAAGGCCCGCGATCTTCGATCACAACGGTGCGTCCGCTTGCGCGCTCATGCGCGCGGTGCTCAAGGAAAGTGCGGATTTTGAGCAACGACATCGCGCCATAGGCGGCGATGAGGTAGGTCCAGATCGGCATGGGCGACATCCAGACCCAGACCAGAACCGGCGCCACCGCCGCCAGATGCACCAGCCACGCGCGCCGCACAGATCTGTCGCACGCCCTGATCGCACGCCAGTCGCCCCGCAGAAAAGCGGCCATGCCGATTGCCGGCCCGATGATCAGCCGACCCAAGAGCGTGTTGTTGAATATCAGCGCTGCACGTAGCGTGCCGGGTATGCGCGCCCAGACCACGGGGTCGAGGTAATTCGTTTCCGGGTCGTCGTAGGGATCCGTCAATAGCGCATCGCAGTGATGCGCCAGATGCGTGTCGCGAAAGCGTAGATACGGCACGAACAGCCCGAGCGCGGGGAAAACTGCGGCCACATTAGCACGTGTGTTGGCGAAGGGGTGGCCATGCAGCGCCTCGTGGCAAAGCGAGGAATGTTGCGCAATTGCAAGAGCCGCCAACGTCATGCCCAGCGGCAGCCACAGCGCCGCAGCCCAAGTCGTGGCAACGGCCCAGAGCGCATAGACCGCAATCAGCAAGGCTAGCGTTGGCCACTCAACGTCACGCATCGGCGCGTCCCCATGAAATACGTGACCAGATTCGTTCGTAAAGGAAGTAGAGACTGAGGCCGATCACGGTGTTGATCATCGCTATCGCACCGCCCACCCCCGCCGAACCTGTCATCGCGTAGCCCACGACGCTCATCATCGCTAGGCCGTTGATGTTCCAGATGATCGACTTGACCAGCGTGCGTCTGGGCCGTTCCATAAATCCTCCTGACAATATATAAGGTCAGGGGTATCTGGCGCTGTGATGTCTGAACATTGCGTATGCAGTTAACATTTCCCTGCATCTGTGATATTTATCACCAATGATGGTAAAAACCGACAAACGCGCCCGCGCGACCCTTTTTCGCTCGCGATTGGGCGAGGCAATGGGCATGCGCCGCCTCAGCCAGAGCGCGCTGGCCCGCGCCATCGGTGTCGACCGTTCGACCGTGTCGCAACTGTTGTCGGGCGTGGGCGCGCGGTTGCCCAACGCGCAGGTGGTGGGCGAATGCGCACGCAGTTTGGGCGTCTCGGCCGATTGGCTGTTGGGGTTGACTGATCGGCCCGAGACCGCAGCGGATATTCTGGCCAATTCGCTGTCGCTGACCGACGCGCCACGCGCGGTGGTCGATGCCCAGATATTTGAGTGGCACAAGGAGGCGGCAGGTTACAAAATCCGCCATGTCCCTGCCTCATTGCCCGATATGCTGAAAACACGGGAGATGCTGGAATGGGAATACGCCCCCCATCTGGGCCGTAGCACCGATCAGGTGATCGGCGCGTCCGAGGACCGGCTAGAGTGGATGCGCGGTGCGCAGTCAGATTATGAAATCGCGCTGCCCCTATACGAGATGCATAGTTTCGCGCGCGGCGAGGGGTATTATCGCGGCCTGCCGCTGGACATTCGGCGCGCCCAGATTGCCCAGCTGATCGAGGTGACCGAGCAGCTATATCCGCGCCTGCGTCTATCGCTGTTCGACGCGCGCCGCGTCTATTCCGCGCCGGTCACCATATTCGGCCCCTTACTGGCCGTGGTCTATATCGGGCGCAACTACATGGCCTTTCGCGATACCGAGCGCGTGCAGGCCCTGACCGGCCATTTCGACCATCTGCTACGCGAAGCGTCGGTGGCGGACCGCGAGATGCCAAACTACTTGCGCGGCCTCGCGGGCGAAACGCGGCCATGAGGGGCGCGGGTCAGTAGGGCATGGGGTGCGCGCGGTGGGCGCTGTCGATCTCGCTTAGCACCTCATCGCTCAGCGTGATATCCGCCGCATCCAGCGCCAGATCCAGCTGTGCCGTGGTCGTCGCGCCCACGATCGACGAGGTCATGAAGGGGCGCGTTAGCGTCCATGCAATCGCCATCTGCGCTGGGTCGAGCCCGTGGCGCGCGGCAATGTCCAGATAAGCCTGCGTCGCCTTGAACGCGTGGTCGGTGGTGCGTCCGCCCAGATCGCTCACGAAGGTCATGCGCGAGCCATTCGGCACTGCGCCGCCCTGATACTTGCCGGTCAGCAGCCCTGCCGCAAGGGGCGAAAAGGCCATCAGGCCGACATCCTCATGCACGCTCAGCTCGGCCAGATCGGTATCATAGAGTCGACACAGCAGAGAGTATTCGTTCTGGATGCTGGCAACGCGCGGCCAGCCATTCGCCTCGGCAATGCGCAGGAATTGGGCGGTGCCCCACGCGCTTTCGTTGGAGAGGCCGAAATGGGCGATGGTGCCGCGCGCGACCTCGCGGCTGAGCGCCTCCAGCGTCTCGTGCATGTTGTCCAGAACTTCGGCGGTGTTCTGGCCTGAGGGATCGTAGGTCCAGTTCTGGCGAAACATGTAGCTGCCGCGATTAGGCCAGTGAAATTGGTAGAGGTCGATATGATCGGTCTGTAGCCGCCTCAGCGAGCCTTCGACAGCCTCGGGGATGTTGGCGGCGGTAATCGGCGCGCCGTCGCGCACATATGCGAGCCCTTCGCCCGAAATCTTGCTGGCGAGGATCACATCGCGGCGGCGCCCGGTGGTGGCCAACCATGTGCCGATGATCTCTTCGGTGCGACCTTGGGTTTCTGGGCCCTTGGGATTAACCGGATACATTTCGGCGGTGTCGATGAAATTGACACCCTGCTCCAGCGCGCGGTCGATCTGGGCGTGGCCCTCGGCCTCGTTGTTCTGCGTCCCCCATGTCATCGAACCTAGGCACAGCTCCGAGACCATAAGGCCGGTACGGCCAAGCGGGTTCATCTTCATCTGGATCGGTCCTTTCGTCTGTGGCGCGCAACGTAACGCCCTGGCGCGGGAGGTCACGTCCAAAATGAATTTGAGAGTATCGGCGACCAATTCAGGCGGCATTATTTGCGGCCAAGCGATACGGCAGGCTTGGCTTTCCCCTTTGGGCTGTGCAATCTCGCGGCAGGCGAAGCGGGCGAGATCGCTCAAGCGGGAATGACTGCACGATGCGTATGATGATCTCTTTCGCGGCGCTGTTTCTGTCGGTGATCCTGATGCAGCTGGCTTCGGGCGGCTTGGGGCCGCTGGACGCATTGAGCGGTCTGGCGCTGGAGTTTAGCACGACTGAAATCGGGCTGCTCGGTTCGGCGCATTTTCTGGGCTTTTTTATAGGTTGCTGGTGGTCGCCGCGCCTGATGGGCAGTGTCGGGCATAGCCGCGCCTTTGCCGCGTTCACCGCCGCGGGAACGATGTCGCTGATCGCTCATATGTTAGTGGTCGACGCTTGGGCATGGGCGGCCATGCGCGTGGCGATGGGGCTGTGCGTCGCGGGCTGCTACACCGTGCTGGAGGCATGGTTGCAAGCCAAGGTCACGAATGAGACGCGTGGGCGGGCTATGGGGACCTATAGGCTTGTGGACATGGGCGCGTCGCTGGTGGCGCAGATGCTGATTTCGGTGCTCGAGCCTGCGTCATACGTGTCCTACAACATCTTGGCACTGGTCTGTTGCGCCGCGTTGCTGCCGATCACGCTGACGACAGCCACACAGCCAGACACGCCCTCGGCGCCGCGCCTGCGGCCCGGGCTTGCCATTGCGTGCTCACCTCTTGCCGCCGCCGCCGTGGTCGTCGCGGCGATGAGCAGTGCAACCTTCCGTATGGTTGGCCCCCTTTATGGCCAACAGGTCGGGCTGCCGGTTGAGCAGATCGCGTGGTTTCTGGCCGCCTTTGTGCTGGGGGGCGCGATCGCGCAATTCCCCGCGGGCTGGCTCGCGGACAAATATGACCGCCGGCACGTGCTGATTGGGCTATCCATCGCGGCCGTGTGCAGCTGCGTAGTCACCGCGTGGCTGGGTGTGCTGTCGGCCGAGGGCGTGATGCTGACCGCGTTCTTCTTTGGGCTGACGTCGTTTCCGATTTATTCGGTCGCCGCCGCCCATGCCAACGACTTTGCCACTGCCGATCAGCGGGTCGAACTGTCGGCGGCGCTGATGTTTTTCTACGCACTGGGGGCGATTGCCGCGCCGCTTGTAGCCTCAAAGCTGATTGAGGGGTTCGGTCCATCGGCGATGTTCGTGATGATTGCCGCAGGGCATATCGTGCTAATCGTCTTTGGGATCACCCGGATGCGCGTGCGCCCCACCAAGGCCGAGCGCACGCGCTATGTCTGGAGCCCGCGCACCTCCTTTGTCATCGGGCGGCTGACGCGGGGATTTCGCGACAAGCTGTGAGACGCCGCGATCACCCTGATCCTCTGGGCCTTCATCCTCGGGCCTCTGATCCTCTGGCAACACAGCCTTGCTTGCGCTAAAGCGGGCGCAATAAGAAAACCGAGGACACCCGCAATATGGCAAGGCATCTGATCACATCGGCGATTCCCTATATCAACGGGATCAAGCATCTGGGCAATCTGGTGGGTAGCCAGCTGCCTGCCGATCTATATGCGCGCTATCAGCGGGCGCGTGGCCACGAGGTGATGTTTCTGTGCGCCACGGACGAGCATGGCACCCCCGCCGAGCTGGCGGCCAAGAAGGCTGGCAAACCCGTCGCTGAATATTGCGCCGAGATGCATCGCGTGCAGGCCGAAATCGCACGCGGCTTTCGCCTGAGTTTCGATCATTTCGGGCGCTCTTCCAGCCCGCAGAACCATACGCTGACGCAGCATTTTGCGGGCAAACTGGCGGACAATGATTTGATCCGCGAGGTAAGCGAGAGTCAGGTTTACTCCAACGCCGATGGCCGATTTTTGCCCGACCGCTACATCGAGGGCACCTGCCCCAACTGTGGTTACGACAAGGCGCGCGGTGATCAATGCGAGAACTGCACCAAACAGTTGGACCCCACCGATCTGATAGAGCCGCGCAGCGCCATTTCAGGCTCGACCGATCTGGAAGTGCGCGAGACCAAGCATCTGTATCTAATGCAGGCGGGGATGCGCGGCCAGCTGAACGACTGGATCGACAGCAAGGACAACTGGCCCATCCTGACCACCTCAATAGCGCGCAAGTGGCTGAACGATGGCGATGGCCTGCAGGATCGCGGCATCACCCGTGATCTCGACTGGGGAATTCCGGTCAAACGCGGTGATCAGCCTTGGCCCGGGATGGAGGGCAAGGTGTTCTACGTCTGGTTCGACGCGCCGATAGAGTATATCGCCTGCGCCGGTGAATGGGCCGAGGCGCATGGGCTGGATGATGCCGCATGGCAGCGCTGGTGGCGCACCGATATGGGCGCGGATAACGTGCAATATACCCAGTTCATGGGAAAGGATAACGTTCCGTTTCATACACTTAGCTTTCCGGCGACGATCCTCGGCTCGGGTGAGCCGTGGAAGCTGGTCGATTACATCAAATCGTTCAACTACCTGAATTACGATGGCGGCCAGTTCAGCACATCGCAGGGGCGCGGCGTGTTTATGGATCAGGCGCTGGACATCCTACCGCCGGATTACTGGCGCTGGTGGCTGCTGAGCCATGCGCCCGAATCCAGCGATTCCGAATTCACGTGGGAAAATTTCCAGACCTCGGTGAACAAGGATCTGGCCGATGTCCTGGGCAATTTCGTCAGCCGCGTGACCAAATTCTGCCGCTCAAAGTTCGGCGAGGCTGTGCCGGAGGCGGGTGAGTTCGGACCCGATGAACAGGCCCTGATCGAGAGCGTCACCGCTCGCGTGCGCGCCTATGAGGCACATATGGAGGCGATGGAGATCCGCAAATCCGCCGCCGAACTGCGCGGGATTTGGGTCGCGGGTAACGAATATCTGCAGTCGGTCGCCCCTTGGACAACCTTCAAAACCGACCCCCACAAGGCAGCGGCGCAGATCCGCCTCGCGCTGAACCTCGTGCGGCTCTACGCGGTGCTGAGTGCGCCGTTTGTGCCGGATGCGGCGGCGGACATGCTGGCAGCGATGCAGACGGATGACGACAGCTGGCCGGATGATGTGCCGGCGGCGTTGGCAGCCCTGAAGCCCGGCCACGCGTTTACCGTGCCGGAGGTAGCGTTTGCCAAGATCACGGATGAGCAGCGCGAAGATTGGCAGGCGCGGTTTTCGGGCGTCCGCGAGTAGCGCCACCCAAGCCGGACGATATCAGCGGCACAAACATTCCTGACACCAACGAAAAAGAGCGGACCTTTTGGCCCGCTCTTTTTGATTCTCAAAAACTGACGCGCGGCTAAATCAGGCCTCGTCGTCCAGCTTTTCGATCTCTTTTTGCAGATCGTCCTTGGTGACCTCTTTCTCGCTCACATTCGCCTGCTCGGCGATGTAGTCGATAACCTTGTCCTCCAACAGCGGCGCGCGCATCTGCTGCTGCATCTGCTGGTTCTGCTGGATATACTCAAAGAACTGACGCTCTTGCCCAGGATACTGGCGGGCCTGCTCCATGATGGCTTGCGTCATCTCCTGATCGGTCACCTGAACTTCGGCGCGCTGGCCCAGTTCGGCCAGCAAAAGGCCCAAGCGCACGCGGCGCTCAGCCAACTTGTTATGCTCGTCCGTGGTTTCGATCTCGGGGTGATCGTGGCCTTGCACGTCGGGATTGTCGTCATGCCACAGCTGATGCGCGATCTGCTTGGCTTCCTGCTCGACCATCGAGGGGGGCAACTCAAAGCTGACCATTTTGTCCAACTCGTCCAGCATCGCGCGCTTCATTACCGCGCGGGCTGCGCCGGCATACTCGGCCTCGAGGCGCTCGCGAATTTGACCCTTGAGGGCATCCAGATCCTCGGCGCCGAACTTGGTGGCCAGCTCATCGTTGATCTCGGCATCCTTGGGGGCCTTTACGGCCTTGATGGTGCAGGAAAAGACAGCCTCTTTGCCGGCCAGATGCTCAGCCTGATAGTCCTCGGGGAAACTGACGGTGACGTCTTTTTCCTCATCGGCCTTCACACCAACCAGCTGCTCCTCAAAACCGGGGATAAAGCTGTTGGAGCCCAGCACCAAGGGATAATCCTCGGCCGTGCCACCCTCAAACGCCTCGCCGTCGACCTTACCGACGAAATCCATCGTGATCTGATCGCCATCTTTGGCTTTGGAGCCCTTCTTGCGGTCGTCGAAATCCTGCGCGGAGGACGCCAGATTGGTCAGCGCCTCATCGACGGCGGCATCATCGGGGACGACCTTCAGGCGCTCAAGCTTGATCTTGCTGAGGTCCAGATCGGGGACTTCGGGCAGTGCCTCGTAGGACATTTCGACCTCGACGTCGTCGCCCTCTTTCCAATCTTCGTTGGTCATCTTCATCGCTGGCTCGGCGGCGGGGCGCACACCCTTTTCCTCGAAATGGCCCTTCATGGCCTCATCGACAGCCTCTTGCATGGCTTCGCCCAAGACGCGCTGGCCAAAGTTCTTTTTCATCAGCGCGAGGGGCACTTTGCCCTTGCGAAAGCCCTTCATCTCAACTTCGGGCTGCGCTTCTTTCAGCTTGTTCATAACCTTGGCGTCCAGCTCCTGAGCGGTCAGAAGCATTTTATAGGCGCGCTTGAGGCCTTCGTTCTGGGTCTCGGTGACCTGCATTGTTCGTCCTTATCCATTGCAATCGGGCCGCGGAGGCGTCCGCAGCGGTCAAAATCACGGTCGTTCTATGGGCGCAGGCAGCGGTGCGCAAGCAGAGTCTTGGGCACGCGTCAGGCCCGCCTCAGCCGTGCGCGCGCCGCCTCGACCCCCACCAGCGCCAGCCCAGCGACAAGCCCCCAGAACGCCGCGCCTATACCCATCAGGCTAAGGCCGGAGGCCGTGACGACGAATGTAACGGCAGCAGGCGCGCCGTGGGCGCCGCTGCTCAGGGCCCCACTGAGCGATCCGATGAACGGCCCCAGCAGCGCCACCCCAGCGACCACCGCGATCAAAGCAGGCGGAAAGCTGGCAAAGAGCAGAACCAGCGGCATCGCCACCAGCGCGATCGCGCCATAGCCCAGTGCATAGACCGGCCCGCAAAGCCAGCGTTTGGCCGGGTCGGGATGCGCGTCGGGGCCGGTACAGATCGACGCGGTGATCGCCGCCAGATTGGTGCTGTGTGCGCCCCATGGTGCACTGATCAGCGACGCGATGCCCGTGACGGTCAGGATCGAGCGGCCCGGCACCGGGTAGCCAGACGCGCGCAAGACAGCAAAGCCCGGCAGGTTCTGCGAGGCCATGGTGACCAGGTATAGCGGCAGCGCGATGCCCAACGCCGCGCCTGCGCTGAATTCGGGCACGATGGGCTGCATCGGCGGCAGTCCGCCCTGCCAGACGGGGTCCGCCATCCCCAATATGATCGCCAACAGCACGCCCAGCGCCAAGACCGCGAGCACAGCCCAGATCGGCGAGAAGGCCCGGACCACGAAAAAGAGCGCAAGTAGCGGCAGTACCAATGCCTCGGCCCCGGGTATCACCAGCGCCGCCTGCGCGACGAAGGCAAAGAGGACGCCCGCCAGCATGGCCGACGCCACTTCGCCAGGTATGCGCGCAACGGCACGCTCCAGCGCCGGGATGAGGCCGGTCGCGATCAGCATGAGCGCGGCGAGGATAAATGCGCCGGTCGCAACCTCCATCGACGTGGCCGAGACCCCTGCCAAGACTGCCGCGCCGGGCGTTGACCATGCGGTGACGATCGGCAAGCGGTGGCGGATGCTGAGTATCGCGGTAGTCGCCAGCATCGACAGGCACAGAACGGTTATCCACGTAGCCTTTTGCCCTTCGGTCGCGCCCAGTGCATCGGCGGCTGACAGGATGATCGCAACCGATCCGCCGAATCCGACAAGGACGGCGACGAGGGCCGAGATTATGACGGACATGCGCATGATGAAGGCCTCTGGAATAGGTTCCGTTGAGGTAGCGGATATGTGCAGGGGGCGGCAAGAGGTGGCGGCGTCGAATTCGCCACTCTGCTCGACGTGCAGGCGGTGATCCATGTTGTGCTCAGTGGTCCGCGATCATGATTGCGATTGACCTTTTCGGGCAGCATGGGGCGCGCAGGCTTCTGTCGAGCATGCTGAGCTTCGGACTCCTCGACACCCCGGCACGCAGAACGTCCAACGGGAAATGCCGCTGACGTTGCTCACTATCGGGCTTGGCTTTTATGACGGCACAATCGAGGCGTCCTCAAGTCCGGATTTCGTTCGGAAACGATGCGGCAAAAGGCGGGTCAGCAGTAGGATCGACAACGACCGGTCGAGCACAAACATCGAGCGCGGCTATATTCTGCGACCGCATAAACGCACTACGCGAAACCTCCAACAGTTTAAACTGCGCGGGACCATAGACGATCCGGCTGCGACTGCGGCCATCGCACAGAAACCGTTCGCAACAGCCGGTTTCGACCCTTTTACCGATGTGGCTGGTACTAAGCCGCGATTGCCCGATCTATCGCGCCCGAAAGCTTGTCGATCAGCTCGTCGATTTGGTCGTCTGAGATGATAAAGGGCGGAGCAAGCAAAACATGATCGCCCCGTTGCCCGTCGATTGTGCCGGACATCGGGTAACAGATCAGACCGGCGGCAAAAGCCTCATTCTTGATCCGCGCAGCGATGCTGCGGCTTGGATCGAACGGCTCTTTGCTCGTGCGGTCGGCGACCAGTTCGATCCCGCGGAACAGACCACGCCCACGGATATCACCGACATGGGCGTGCTGACCCAGCGCAGATCGCAGCGCGGAGTCGAGTTTCTGTCCCTGTGTCTGGACCCGTTCTAACAGGCCCCCCTCAAGTATCTCGTCGAGCACAGCGTTGGCGGCGGTCGCGGCAAGCGCATGCCCCATGTAAGTATGCCCGTGTTGGAAAAAGCCTGTACCGGACGCGATAGCATCATAGACAGCTGCCGTGGTTAACAAGGCCCCTATCGGCTGATACCCAGCGCCTAGACCCTTTGCGATTGTGATCATGTCTGGCGCGACCCCGTCTTCGAGGCAGGCGAACAGATGGCCGGTGCGCCCCATGCCGCACATCACCTCGTCAAGGATCAACAGCACGCCGTAGCGGTCACAAATCTCGCGGATACGGCGAAGGTATCCCGGTACGGCAGGCACGGCACCGCTGGTCGCCCCGACCACAGGCTCGGCGATGAAAGCCATAACGGTGTCGGGTCCCAATCGCAGTATCTCGGTCTCAAGTTCGTTCGCGACCCGCAGGCCATAGGCCTCGGGCGTTTCGTCGTCACGACGATCGCGGTATTCATAGCAAGGGCTGATATGGGTCGTGTCCGCCAGCAGCGGCGCGAATTGCGCGCGGCGCCATGCGTTGCCACCGGCGGCAAGCGCGCCCAGAGTATTGCCGTGATAGCTTTGCCTGCGTGCGATAACGCGGTGCCGGTCGGGTTCGCCGATTTCCAGAAAATACTGGCGTGCCAGCTTGATCGCGGCCTCGACAGCCTCTGACCCACCTGAAACCAGATACACCCGGTCAATGCCATCCGGCGCGTTTGCCACCAAACGGTCTGCCAACCGTTCGGCGGGTTCCGAGGTGAAAAAACCGGTATGCGCAAAGGCAAGTTGGTCGATCTGGGCATGAAGTGCCGCCCGCACAGCGGCGTTAGAATGGCCGAGGCATGACACGGCTGCCCCGCCGGACCCGTCCAGATACCGCTTGCCCTCGGCGTCGATCAGGTAGCATCCATCGCCGGCTACTGCTGTAGGTAGGGTGCCCTTGGTTGATCGTCCAAAGATATGCCCGCTCATGCGATCTACGACCTGACGACAAGCACAGAGACCGGTGAGCGGCGCACAATACGGTCGGCATTCGATCCCACCAGAAACTCGCGCACGCGATCGGGTTTGTGCGAGGCCATGACCACCAGATCGCAAGGGATCTCTTCGATCACGCGCAGGACCTTGCGGTGGATTTTGCCGAATGCCAGATGCTGCTTGACGCTTATATCGCTGGGGACGTGTTCCTGGACCAGTTTGTCGAGCGCTTTGCTGGCTGCTTCAATGGCCAGTTTCTCGTAATCGGGCGGAAAGAACCCATCGACCAATGGCGTGCCCATGTCAGGCACGACCGACATGATATGCAACTTGCCGCCAGATGTGCGAACCAGTTCGATGGCCGCAGGCAGCGCCTTTTCCCATGATGCTTTGGCATTTAGGTCAATGGTCAGAAGAACCGTGTTGAACATCGTGTCTCTCCTCAGGCGTGTGCGGTTTTGCGTGGCGCGCGCGAATTGCGGCCCCGCTGCAAAAAGACGATCAGGCCCAGCAATAGTAGCGCTGGAATGAACATCAGGTATTTGCTGGGCTGCGATACGGGTTTTAGCACGCGCACCACCTCTTGATCCCAGTCCAGCCCGGCCTCTGCCGCCGCACTGCCAAAGGCTACGTCTTCGATGAACATCTTGCCGTCTTCGTCCCGGAAGGTCAGTCCGGCATTTTCCAGCTTTTCCTCGCCAGTGGCACCTTCGGTGATCGGGACCAGCGCCACGAATTCAATCGGGTCGCCCAGATCATTCAGGCCTGCCACACGCACTCGCAGCGTTTGTCCGATGTCAGTATCGGCGGCCGCCTGTGTGATCGCTGCTGGCTCCTCCTCCAGATAGGGCGCGCTAACCATGTCCATCCAGAAACCGGGGCGGAACAGGGTGAATGCGATCAGCAGCAGGACAATGCTTTCATAGAACCGGTTCTTGGCCAAAAACCACCCTTGGGTCGCTGCCGCGAACAGCAGCATCGCCACCGTCGCGACAATAAAGACAAAGATGCCCTGCACCATCGTCACGTTTATCAGCAGCAGCTCGGTATTGAAGATGAACAGGAACGGCAGGGCCGCTGTCCGCAAGCTGTAAAAGAACGCGATCACGCCGGTCTTGATAGGATCACCGCCCGAAACGGCGGCGGCGGCAAAGGATGCAAGGCCCACAGGGGGTGTCACATCGGCCATGATGCCGAAGTAGAAGACGAACAAGTGCACCGCGATCAGCGGTACGATCAGGCCGTTTTGCTGTCCCAGCGTCACGATGACCGGCGCCAAGAGAGCGGACACAACGATATAGTTCGCCGTTGTCGGCAGGCCCATCCCAAGGATCAGCGACAGGATTGCCGTGAGAAACAGGATGGCAAGGATATTACCGCCCGACAGCACTTCGACCACGTCGGCAAGGGCCGATCCAACGCCCGTCTGGCTGACTGCACCAACGATAATACCGGCGGTAGCGGTGGCAATGCCGATGCCGATCATGTTGCGGGCCCCGACCACCAGACCTTCGAGCAGGTCGGTCGCGCCTTCCTTGATGCGGGCACCCATCTGGCCTTCGCCGCGCAGCATGGCCATTAGCGGGCGCTGCGTGATCAGGATAAAGATCATGTACATTGTCGCCCAGAACGCCGAGAGGCCAGGAGACAGGCGATCCACCATCAGCGCCCAAACCAGAACAACGACCGGCAGGATGAAATGCAGACCCGACCGCACGGTCGGTCCGGGCAGCGGCAGTGTTGTCACCGCCGCGTTCGGATCGTCCAGCTTTAGCGGTGCCTCTTTCGACGCGACGTAGAGCAGCCCAACATAGGCAGCCGTCAAGACAGCGAAGATGATATAGGGTGCTGCGACGGGGAATACGGGGCGGATCCAGCCCATACCGTAGTAAACGAGGAACGACAGCGCGCAGACAGCAGCGACACCGAACACGAAAACGATCAGGCGCTGGATGATCGGCTTGGGCTCATAGGGACGCGGAAGGCCTTCCATCCCGGCCTTCAACGCCTCTAGGTGGACGATATAAACCAGTGCAATGTAGGAAATAACGGCGGGCAGAAACGCGTGCTTGACCACGTCGAAATAGGGGATGCCGACGTATTCCACCATCAGGAACGCGGCGGCGCCCATGACTGGCGGCATGATCTGGCCATTCACGGACGATGCCACCTCGACCGCACCGGCCTTTTCCGAGCTGAAGCCGACTTTTTTCATCAAAGGGATGGTAAACGTGCCCGTTGTCACGACGTTCGCGATACTTGATCCCGAGATCAGGCCAGTCATGGCGGACGACACGACAGCGGCCTTGGCCGGGCCGCCTTTCATGTGACCCATCATTGAGAACGCGACCTGAATGAAATAGTTGCCAGCACCCGCGCGATCCAGCAGCGAGCCGAAGAGCACGAACAGGAACACGAAACTTGTCGACACGCCCAACGCGATGCCAAAGACGCCTTCGGTCGTGATCCACTGGTGGTTCACGATTTCTGACAAGTTATTACCCTTGTGTGCGATGATGCTGGGCATCTGCGGGCCAAGGACGGTGTAGACCAGAAACATCGTTGCCACGATCATCAGCGCCGGTCCCAACGCGCGGCGCGTGGCCTCGAGCAGCAGCACGAGACCAATGACGGACACCACGAAGTCTTGGGTAATCGGCGCGCCGACACGGCCTGAAATATCGCGGTAGTAGACAAAAAGGTATAGCGCGGCGGCGGCACCGACGATGGCCAGCGCCCATTCCCACAGCGGTACGCGGTCCTTGGGGCTGCCCGCAACGACCGCAGCCACGACGGCCAGACCGATGACGGGGATCCACCAGACGGACGTGCCATCCTTGGAACTGATGACGAACAAATAGCAAAGCAGGATCGGGATTACGACGCCCAGACCCAGCTGGAATTTCGACCGCGTCGCGGGGAATGCGGCAAAGGTCAGGAAAATTGCAAATGCAAGGTGGATCGACCGGCTTTCCGTATCGTTAAAGACGCCCCATCCGACGATGAACGGAATGGGCGACGCGATCCAAAGCTGGAACAGGGACCACGCCAGCGCGACTAGCATCAAAAATGTGCCAACCGGGCCTGCGACATTGCGGCCACCAGTGTCGGCGGATGCGACCAGTGCGTCCAGTTCGGATTGGTCCAGACCGCCGCGACCGGCCGCCTCGTTTTCAACGCGCGCAGCCTGATGCTGGTTCGGATCGTCGGTCATGTCTGTCCCCCGGTAACCCGCGCAGGGCGGGTAAGAAAATTTTGGTAATTATCGTCGGGTCGGCTCTATCTGGGTAATCTCCCTGGCAGTGGCAGCCTTGGTAGGCTGCCACCGGTGTCAATCAGGCGGAAATTACATCCAGCCCATCTCTTTGTAGTAACGCTCTGCACCCGGATGCAGCGGCGCCGACAAGCCGTCCTTGATCATTTCTTCTTGTGTCAGATTACCAAAGGCCGGGTGAAGTTTCTTGAACCGATCAAAGTTATCGAACACGGCCTTGACCACTTGATAGACCGTCTCATCGTCCACATCGGCCGAGGTCACGAACGTCGCCTTCACACCGAACGTTTGGGTGTCATCTGGCGACCCTTCATACATACCGCCCGGAATGGTGGCGGCGGCATAGTAGGGGTTGTCAGCGATCAACGCATCGATCTCTGGTCCGGTGACAGGAACAAGGACCGTCTCAACTGTCGAGGCTGCTTCTTGAACAGATCCGTTCGGGTGGCCGACCGTATAGATGATCGCGTCGACCTTGTTGTCGCCCAAAGCTGCGGCCTGTTCGGCTGGCTTCAGCTCTGACGCCAGCGCGAAGTCGTCCATCGTCCAGCCCAGCGCCTCCATGACGACTTGCATCGTCGCATATTGGCCGGAACCTGGATTGCCGATGTTGACGCGCTTGCCCTTCAGGTCGGCAAACTCGGCGATGCCAGCGTCGGCCCGGGCAATCACAGTGAACGGCTCAGAATGGACTGAAAAGACAGCGCGTTCCTTGTCGAACTTGTTGCCTTCGAAGTCAGATGTGCCGTTGTAGGCGTGGTACTGCCAGTCGGACTGCGCGACGCCCATCGTCATGTCACCCGCCATGATGGCGTTGATGTTCGCGATGGAGCCACCCGTCGACGGGGCCGTGCATTTCAGATTTGTCTCTGCCGTGGTGCGGTTCACCAAACGACAGATCGACTGTCCTACGACGAAGTAGACGCCAGTTTGCCCGCCAGTCCCGATCGTGATGAACTCTTCCTGAGCTTGCGCTCCGGTTCCAGCTATCATCGCGCCGACAAAGGCTATTTGTTTGAATATGTTCACGTATTTCTCCCGGTTGATAGTGCTATTTCACCATACTTAGCAGCAGGTTGCACTTTTTGGCGAAGGCGATCCAACGATATGTCCGAACGCCTAAGCGAGAGAGACCAAGTATTACTTTTCGGTTTTCGATAACATGGGAACATTATGAGTTATCGTGCAAATGCTCACCGATCAGTACAACTCGCTCTCCAACTGTGCAGATCAGTATGATCTAGCGCAATAAACGTGTCAACGGAGCAGGCCAGTACTGCGATAGCTTCCGGTTGCAGGACGACTTCGCTATTGATCGGCTCCCCTGAGAGTCCTGATCCTTGAGCTAGTTCCGTTCAGGGTTCGGTCTTTCATTGACCGAGTAGCATATCCCTTCTGTGTTATGGTCCAGTCCACGGCTCGCGGCCGCGCGCCAAGCCTCAACGATGCAACATTATAGTGCGAGTCATGGTCTATCGTCGCCAGTGATGGCGGACCTTGCTTTAAAAGCAGCGTCGTTTCTGGCTGTTTCCGCCTAGCGAAAGATATAAAGTCACATGATGATAGACAAACCTGAAAGAAGTGAAACAACCGGGCGTTGTTTCGGGTATGGCGGGCTGGGTCCACGCGAGGATGAAGCGCGGCGATGGGTGCGTGATGCTATTGCGCTGTTGAACCGCGACGCGCATCGTTCCGCGGATACGCATTTAATCCGGCTATCTCTGCCTGCTCTTTTGGGTATTGAAATCTACCTCAAGGACGAAAGCACGCATCCGACCGGCAGCCTGAAACATCGTCTGGCGCGCTCGCTGATTCTGTATGGGTTGTGCAACGGCCATATTGGTCCGCGCACCACGCTGGTCGAGGCGTCATCGGGATCGACCGCCGTGTCCGAGGCGTATTTTGCGCGCCAGCTGGGGCTCGATTTCGTCGCCGTCATGCCGGGCTCAACCTCGGCAAGCAAGATCGAGGCGGTCGCCCGTTACGGCGGGCGCACTCATTTTGTCGATCACCCGGCGCAAGTTTACGAAGCCGCCCGGCAAATTGCCGAGGAAACCGGCGGGTACTATCTCGATCAGTTTACCTATGCCGAGCGCGCGACAGACTGGCGCAGCAACAACAACATCGCCGAAAGCATCTTTACTCAGATGTCGCAGGAACCGCACCCGACGCCAAACTGGGTCGTCATGAGTGCCGGGACAGGCGGCACCTCGGCAACCATAGGCCGGTTTATCCGATATCGTGGATATGACACGCAGCTGTGCGTCGTCGACCCGGAAAACTCAGTATTTTATGACAACTACCTTAGCGACGATTGTGCTTTGACCGGCAAAGTCGGCTCGGCTATCGAAGGGATTGGCCGGCCACGGGTTGAACCGTCGTTTCTGCCCTGCGTCATCGACCACATGTTAAAGGTGCGCGATAGCGCCAGCATTGGCGCAATGATGGCGCTGTCAGATCATCTGTTTCGTCGGGTCGGCGCCTCTACGGGGACCAATTTTTATGGGCTCTGCTGGATCGCTGCACAGATGCAGGCGCAGGGCGAACAAGGTTCCATCGTGTCAGTGATCTGTGACGACGGGAACCGCTATGGTAGCAGCTACTACAACCCCGAATGGCTGGCCGAACGTGACATCGAACCGGAACCATACCGAAATCAGGTCAGCCATTTTCTAGACAGCGGGAAATGGGTGCCGGTGCAGTAATGATAGAGATTGTGACTTTTCTCATCCACGCAATCGCACGTCGAACGGGTTGACGATCAGTAGGCGCCTGCCACGACCGTAGGCATATCCTTCTGCAAAGAGGATCTAACATGACCACCTTATCACAAGCCTATCAATCGGCCAGACCGGGCTTGGCATGACCACCTCCACCCCTCCCGCAAAAGAATGGCGCTTTCACAACCTTTTTGCTGTCAACGGCGGCGTAAAGGCCGGCCACTTTGCGTCGGAGGAACGGTTAAAGGTTCATGACGGTCTCAGGCTGCCGCTTCTGAAGGGAAGGCGGCGGGTCCAAGCGCGCCTCGATCATGCGCCGCGGTAAAGTCGATCTGCGGGCCAATCGGCACGATGCCGGATGGGTTCACAGTCGGGTGGCTCTCAAAATAGTGGCGCTTGATATGGTTGAAATCGACAGTGTCCGAGACGCCCGGCATTTGGAAAATGTCGCGCGCATAAGCCCATAGGGCAGGATAATCGACCAGACGCCGCTGGTTGCATTTGAAGTGACCGACATAGACCGGATCAAAACGCACAAGCGTGGTGAACAAGCGGATATCGGCTTCGGTCAAACGGTTTGCGACAAGGTAGCGGCGCTCCGCAAGTCGCTGCTCCATGTCATCGAGCGCCGCGAACAGGGGTTCGACTGCCGAGAGATAAGCATCCTGCGTCGTGGCGAACCCGGCCTTGTAGACCCCGTTGTTGATCGGCTCGTAGACCGCGGCATTTACCGCATCGATTTCGCCACGAAGCTGTTCGGGGTAATAGTCACCCGCCCGCGCCCCGACACCGTCAAAAGCGGAGTTGAACATACGTAGGATGTCGGCACTCTCGTTGCTGACAATCGTTTTGGTCTGGCGATCCCACAACAGGGGAACGGTCACCCTGCCGGTATAGTCGGATACTGCGGCCGTGTAGACCTGATGCAACAGTTCGGCGCCATGGATCGGATCGGGCACCACGCCAGGGCCGTCCTCGAACGTCCAGCCATTTTCGCCCATGTACCAGTGGACGACGGAAACGGATACGGCGTCTTCGAGGCCTTTGAGCCGGCGCATGATCAGCGTCCTGTGCGCCCATGGACAGGCCAGACTGACATAGAGATGATAGCGGCCTGCTTCGGCGCGATGCCCGCCTTCACCTGTGGGCCCCGGAGTACCGTCGGGCGTAACCCAGTTGCGGAACACGCTTTCCTTGCGTTCGAATTTCCCGCCGGATTTTGCGGTATCGTACCACTGGTCGTGCCAGCGGCCATCTATAAGAAGACCCATGTCATCTCTTCCTTCTAGGTTTCGTTGCAGGTTGCCTAGCCTAGAGATGACAGTTCAAGGGTGTTTTGAACAGACCTACCAACCGCAAAGAGGCGTTGATGAAAGCGGAACGATTTCTGCTCGACCCCACTGCCTGCAGATATGCAGTTACTCGCGGAGTATTTTCTTTGACCTCCCAGATTTGGGAGCCGTGAGACGCTCATGACGCAGGATCAACGCGAGATGAAGTGCGCACGTTTACATATGTGACGCCCTAGGCCGGCGAAGCGCTGCTGTGGGAAAGCTGGCTGCGGCACGAGGTGCCGGTGAATATGTCGGAGGGTGATTGGATAAGCGTGAGTTCTAGTTACGCTTGGGGTTGAAATCGCCGCCCACTACCTGCGGCGGTTAAACACGTGCTCCACATAATCCACGCCCTCGGGATAGGTAACGACCGTAAGCGTATTGCCCCGGCACGTCATCTTGGACCCCACGGGAAAGAATAAGGCAGGAGGGGGGCTGATATTCTCGCTGGTGTGACCCCCAATAGTGACCTTTGCCAACGACGTCACTTCATCAGCAATCGGGTTCACGCAGATCGTATTCTCAAAGTCGAGCGCGGTTTCCTGCCCGATATGCACCAGCGAGCGACCGCGCGTGATGAGTTCAATCGTCCCGGTCACGCCCCGGCTTTCTACTTTGCCAAGGACAAGCCCCGCCAGACAGGATCGCACAATCCCCTTGTCATTGATCAACATCTCGGCCGCCATATCCGCCTGCTGGATTGTAATACCATCTTTGCCTTCGAGCATTCTGCGCAATTCATGATCGTAGGAATCCTGATCCATTACCCAATGGCCGACAAGGCAGCTATCCAGCTCTGGCAACCCACTGCACAAGCTGCCTGACCGCACGGTTTCCTCTAGTTCAGCAGTAATTTCATGGAGGACGCAGGGCGAGCCATCATCATAATTAAAAAGAGTTTGCGCCGCGCTACCACTCCCCACCGAGATGAAAAACAGGCACGTGATTGAAACCAAGTGTCCCGCGTTTAGGGAAAACATGACGAACTCCCGAACTGGAATTTGATGTAACTCACAATATCACGATTGGAGCAAATCGGTGAGATGTTCTGAGAGAATGGCGGGCAAGCGGTCTCCCCAGAACAATACAAAATGCCCCTGCCGATCTCTCGGCGGGGGCTTCATTATTCTCTACAGGGGTGCGGCCCGCAGATTGCTGTGCAATCCGCTTCACCGCACTTGGTGAATTTCGCCTAAGCGAAAATCACCAGTCCTCGCGCTGAACGACCCGTGTTTTGATCGGCAGTTTCATCGCTGCAAGGCGCAGGGCCTCGACCGCGATTTCTTCGCTGACGCCGTCTAGCTCGAACATGATACGGCCCGGCTTGACCCGTGCGGCCCAATAATCGACCGAGCCTTTACCTTTACCCATGCGGACTTCGGTAGGCTTGGACGTGACCGGCACATCGGGGAAAATCCGAATCCAGACACGGCCCTGACGCTTCATATGACGTGTCATCGCGCGGCGAGCCGCCTCGATCTGACGCGCTGTCACACGCTCGGGCTGGGTCGCCTTCAATCCGAAGGAGCCGAAGTTCAGGTCGGAGCCGCCTTTGGCCTCGCCCTTGATACGGCCCTTGAACTGCTTGCGGAATTTAGTGCGTTTTGGTTGTAGCATCTGTCATTCCCCCTTAGCGACGGCCACCAGCACCGCGAGGTGCCGGACCGTCCTGAAGTTCCTGAGCCTTCCGGTCACGCGCGGACGGGTCGTGATCCATGATCTCGCCTTTGAAGATCCAGGTCTTGATCCCGATGATGCCGTAGGCAGTCAGTGCCTCGACATGCGCGTAATCGATATCGGCCCGCAGCGTGTGCAGGGGCACGCGGCCCTCGCGGTACCATTCGGTCCGGGCGATCTCGGCGCCGCCAAGGCGGCCGGCGAGGTTCACACGGATGCCGAGGGCACCCATACGCATGGCGTTCTGCACGGCGCGTTTCATCGCACGGCGAAAGCTGACCCGACGCTCGAGCTGCTGGGCGATGCTCTCACCCACCAGCGCTGCGTCCAGTTCGGGCTTGCGCACTTCGACGATATTGAGGTGCAGCTCGCTTGCCGTCATCGCCGCCAGCTTCTTGCGCAGGGTTTCGATGTCTGCGCCTTTCTTGCCGATGATGACGCCGGGGCGCGCTGTGTGAACCGTGACGCGACATTTCTTGTGCGGACGCTCGATGATCACGCGGCTGATGCCGGCCTGCTTGCACTCTTTCTTGATGAACTCGCGCATGGCGATATCCTCAAGCAGCAGGTTTCCGTAGTCCTTGGTGTCGGCATACCAGCGGCTGTCCCAGGTGCGGTTCACCTGAAGGCGCATACCGATCGGATTTACTTTATTACCCATCAGGCTTGCTCCTCGACTTGACGCACTGTGATCGTGATTTCCGAGAACGGCTTGCGCAGGGCGCCAAACCGGCCACGGGCACGCGGGCGACCGCGCTTCATGACCAGGTTCTTTCCGACATATGCTTCGGCCACGACCAGCTCATCCACGTCGAGATTGTGATTATTCTCGGCGTTGGCGATGGCGGATTGCAGACATTTGCGCACATCCTCGGCGATCCGCTTTTGCGAAAACGCGAGGTCAGTCAATGCCTTGTCGACCTTCTTGCCGCGAATAAGCTGCGCCAGAAGGTTCAGTTTCTGCGGGCTGGTACGAAGCATGCGCAGTTTTGCCATTGCTTCGTTGTCGGCCACGCGGCGGGGGTTCTTTTCCTTGCCCATGACTTACTTCCGCTTCGCTTTTTTGTCGGCGGCATGACCTGTGTAGGTCCGTGTCGGCGAATACTCACCGAACTTCTGACCAATCATGTCTTCGCTGACGTTGACAGGGATATGCTTGCGACCGTTGTAGACGCCAAACGTCAGGCCCACAAACTGGGGCAGGATCGTCGAGCGGCGCGACCATATCTTGATGACTTCGTTACGACCGCCCTCACGCGATGCTTCGGCCTTTTTCAGGACGTAGGCATCGACAAAGGGGCCTTTCCATACAGAACGTGCCATATCTTAGCGGCCCTTCTTCTTGGCGTGACGCGAGCGGATGATCAGCTTCTGCGACGCCTTGTTCTTATTGCGGGTACGGTAGCCCTTGGTCGGCTTGCCCCATGGGGTCACCGGGTGACGACCACCAGATGTCCGGCCTTCACCACCACCATGCGGGTGATCGATCGGGTTCATGACGACACCGCGCACAGAAGGACGAATGCCCTTGTGACGCATGCGACCAGCCTTGCCGTAGTTCTGGTTCGAGTTGTCGGGGTTCGAAACCGCGCCAACCGTTGCCTTGCATTCCTGCCGCACGAGGCGAAGCTCGCCCGAGCTGAGGCGGATCTGCGCGTAACCACCATCACGACCGACGAACTGAGCATAGGTGCCAGCCGCACGTGCGATCTGACCACCCTTGCCGGGCTTCATCTCGATGTTGTGGATGATCGTGCCGATGGGCATACCCGAGAACGGCATGCAGTTGCCGGGCTTGATGTCGACCTTGGTGCCGGAATAGATCTTGTCACCGACGGCCAGACGCTGAGGCGCCAGGATATAGGTCTGCTCGCCATCGTCATACTTGACGAGAGCGATGAATGCGGTCCGGTTCGGGTCATATTCGATCCGCTCGACGGTTGCCGCCATATCGAATTTGTTACGTTTGAAATCAACGATCCGGTAGAGGCGCTTGGCCCCACCCCCGCGACGACGCGATGTGATACGTCCGGTGTTGTTCCGGCCACCCGATTTCGACAAACCCTCAGTGAGGGATTTGACGGGGCGTCCTTTGTACAGCTCCGAACGGTCGATCAGCACCAGCCCGCGCTGGCCCGGCGTCGTTGGCTTATACGACTTGAGTGCCATGCTTTCTGTCTTCCGTTTAGCAAACGGCGGTTAACGTTCCGCCTATGTAGGGTGGGTCTGGCCCACCATTGGTATAGGGCCCCGAAGGTCCCCGGCTAGATCGTCTATCGAGACGAAAACGAAGCCCCGGACGAATCCGAGGCCACGTGGATAGGGTCGTTTAGGTGCTGCGCACGGTGGGGTCAAGCGGATGATAGAGGATTCCGGCCATTCTGCCACTCTTCGTCCGATGCCCCACCCCAAGCCGGGCAAGCGCCGATTGGGAGGATGAAGTGAGAGCCAGCAAATTTAGCTTCGCCAGATCAAACAGTCAGTCTCGCGTCGTTGGTCAACACCCGCCTCCCTTACCGTCAAAAAAATTTTCGAGGCATGGGTATGCTGTTCTGATAGGATACATCCAAAGTTGCTGAGCTCTGGTCAACATTTTGAGGCTTCCGATAAATAGGCAGGCCAGCCTAGCATTGGGAAATACACCAATTGTCGGAGGCGACAGACGTCTTCGTTTGAAGAAGGGCAAATCATGACCGATTTGATAACGATAGAATATTCACTTCGATTAGAAGATGTAGCGGAAGTTCGCGGTGACGAACCGCGCCTTGAATTCATTTTCTTGACTGGCCTTGGCGGTCAGCTTCAAGTGAAAACAGTCGATACAGGGATTCTTGCAGTTAACTTTCCGGGTCGGGGTGCCCCCCGATCAATCGGTTTGTCAAATTTAGAAGTGCATGTACCAATTTCTCCAACGCAAGCGAACCGTTTTCTAGGTTTTGCCGTCCGCGCTTACGAATGGGATAGCTTCGATGCCTCAGATAGGGCCAGTGCGTTAGATAGATTGGTCGAAAATGTACAGTTGCGTATCGGCCCAACAGTTGCCGCCAGCAGACCGCCCACCGTTGATCAAATTTGGCTTGCTGTAAATGAACGCCCAAGCGTTGGTGGTGACGACCGTATTGGTGTGTCTGCACGGCTCTTTCGCAGTCTTGGTTCGGAAGTCATCCGAGACGGTGTCCGTCGAACAATCGTTCCCGAAGGTTCACAAGCTAACGACGCGTTTCTTTTTCGATCAGGCGGCGCGCGTTGGCGTATGCAGTTTGATGTTGCTCATCAGAGTTTTGGTTAAAATTCCGGCTGTAAGTAAGTATCGCTGACAAAAGCCGACGTTAACCTTACCGCGCGGCATGGTTCATCTAGGTTCAAGCAGACACCGGCAACAGAAAACCCCGGCCACTTTCGCAACCGAGGTTCTCAATCTTCAAGCTAACACTGAAATCAGAAACCGGTGGTCACGTCGATCGTGGTTGCCTTCTTCCAGCGTTACATACGCCTTCTTGACGTCGGCGCGCTTGCCCAGACGGCCACGGAAACGCTTGGCCTTGCCTTTGGTAACGGTCGTGTCGACGGCCTTCGCCTTGACGCCGAACAGCGCCTCAACGGCCTCTTTGATCTGCGGCTTATTGCTGCCAATCGCGACCTCGAACACCACTGCGCCATTCTCGGACGCCATCGTGGCATCCATTCGAGAAAAGACGCATTTCAATTGCGAATGTTCCAGATGGCGCAAAGGCTCGCGATGGTTCCGTGAGGCATCTTCAGGTAGCGGGCTATTTCGCGCGTCGAAAGCCCCAGATCGGAAAAGGCTTCCAAGCAGGCCTTTGGCTGCGGGCCAAGAGCCGTAAAATCATCTTTTGGCAAAAAGGGTGAATCTTTGTGCCGTGACGCTTGCCAAGCTTTCGAAATGGCCTGCTCACGTGCCAACTGTTCTATCGGAGTGGACCGGAGATCATCCATTGTTGCCTCCCATACGGCCAGAAAAAGTGACGTTGCAGAAGGGCCCAGTCTTACAGACGGATAGACTCGGCGATTGATTAAAATCAACGCCGGGAATGATCTTTAGCGAAGCGATTCAGGTATGTCAGTCAACACGGCGCGGCAGCCCACGATCTTAACTGGCGGTGCATTATCCAGCTCATCAAGGCGTGCGTTGGAAAGTCTCAATGAGACAACTGACGGGCGTGGCCCTCTCTTGACCACAGTTAATGTGGTATCGACGATGGTGTCGCAGAGTTTCAGCCAAAGCTGGAACTAGAAGGACAATCCATGAGCAGTTCAAGTCGAGTGGCCCTTGTGACCGGGGGTGAACGGGGTCTGGGTGCGGCTGCCGCAAAGGCGTTGCGCGACGCTGGATTTGAGGTCGCGGCCTCGTATCTGGGCGGCGACAAGGCAGATGCATTTCACAAAGCGACCGGAATCCCCGTGTTCGAGTGGGATGTTTCCGATTTTGACGCCTGTGGCGCAGGCATCGCGCGTGTCGAAGAGGAACTGGGGCCGATCGACGTGCTGGTCAATAATGCCGGTGTGAACAAGGACCGCATGCTTCACAAGATGGATCGCGCGGATTGGGACGCGGTCATCGATGTCGATCTGGGGTCGATGTTCAACATGTGCCGTCACATCATTCCGGGCATGCGCAAGCGTGAATATGGCAGGGTCATCAATATATCGTCGGTAAACGCCGCGAATGGTCAGGCAGGTCAGACGAACTACTGCGCAGCCAAGGCCGGCGTCGAAGGGTTTACCCGCGCGCTGGCCCGCGAAAGTGTCTTTAAAGGCATTACGGTGAACGCGATTTCGCCCGGCTACGTCGAAACCGCGATGGTGACCGCCATGCCTCAGAAGATCATAGACAATATCGTCGCTCAGATTCCAGTCGGGCGACTGGGGCAACCGGACGAGATTGCCCACTGGGTGCGGCTGCTTGCCTCCGAAGACGCGGGCTTTGTTACGGGCGCGACATTCCCGATCAATGGTGGGCTGCGGATGGGGTAATGCTGCGCCCCGCAACAACCGCCTCGGGCCGGGGCGGTTGTTGCGAAGCAATACTGAAGCAGTTTGAGCTTTGTCAATTCAGCGTGGAGAGCAACGGCTAGGGTAATCAAATGGATGATTTCGTTTTCAGATTTTCAGACCGGGCGGAGGCTGGTGTAGAGCTGGCCGAAAGGCTGTTGGCGATGGATCTGGATCAGCCGATCATCTACGCCCTGCCGCGAGGGGGTGTTCCGGTCGCAGTCGAAGTGGCGCGCAAACTGAGCGCCCCACTTGATCTGATACTGGTGCGCAAAATCGGAGCACCGGGGCAGCCCGAACTTGCGCTTGGCGCCATTGTCGAAGGCCCCAACGCGCAAATGATCATCAACGAGGATGTCAAACGCCAGTCCGGCGCCGATTGTGAATATATCGAACGCGCCCACGACGAACAGCTGGCCGAGCTTGAACGTAGGCGCGTAAAATATTTGGGCGACAGGCGCCGGTTGAACGCCACAGGCCGGACTGTCGTGGTTGTGGATGACGGGCTTGCCACCGGCGCCACCTTGAAGGCCGCTCTGGTCGCTCTGAAAAACAGTGACGCCGCGCGGATCGTGGTCGCGTTGCCCGTCGCGCCAAAACAGGCGTTGGAGGACCTGGCAGCGCAGGCAGATGATATCGTCTGCCTGCATCCCGCCACCGAATTCCGCGGGGTGGGTGGCTTCTACCGCGACTTCCATCAGCTATCCGATGACGAAACAATCGCATTGCTTGAACAGCGGTGGGCAACGGAGGAACTGGAGACATCGCGCAGTAGACCTCACTCCCGTTGCGTCGAAATTCCGCCACTCGGGTTGGTTGGCGATCTGGTCGTACCCAAAGATCCACGGGGCATTGTTCTGTTTGCACATGGCAGCGGATCCAGCCGTGGTAGCCCGCGCAACACATTTGTGGCCTCCGAACTGAACAAGAAGGGGTTTGCGACCCTTCTGTTTGACCTTCTGACACCCGCCGAAGGACAGGATCGCCGGAACGTTTTCGACATCCCTCTGCTGGCGGAACGTGTGGTCGAGGCGTCCATGTGGATCGCATCCGAGCCCGACATCGCCGATCTCCCGCTTGGGCTGTTCGGCGCCAGTACGGGTGCAGGTGCTGCGCTGGTGGCGGCTGGCGAACTCAAGGGACGGATCGCGGCTGTTGCGTCGCGTGGCGGTCGCCCTGATCTGGCGGCTGATGATCTGCCGGACGTATCCGCGCCGACGCTGCTGATCGTCGGCAGTCTGGATCATGAGGTGATCGCCCTTAACAAACAGGCGCTGGCCGCCTTGACCTGTGAGAAGGCATTAAAGATCGTGCCGGGCGCGGGCCATCTGTTCGAAGAGCCGGGAACACTGGCCACAGCCATCTCTCACGCGGCGGATTGGTTCGGCAAACACCTTGCGCCGCGCACGCCGCGTCCCGTCCAGCCGCCTGCGCCAATCCTCGATATCGCGATCCTGCGCGCTGCCGCAGAGCCCCTTCCGGCAATTGACGATCCGGAATTCGCTGCCGCATTCGACCGGTTCGGGTCGCACCGCGTTGTCCTTCTGGGTGAATCGTCACACGGGACGTCGGAATTTTACCGCGCACGCGCCGCCATCACCCGCAGGCTGATCAAAGAGCATGGATTTTCCGTTGTCGCACTCGAAGCAGACTGGCCCGATGCCGCAGTGCTCGACGCTCACATCCGCGACAGCCCACATCACCCGCTGGAAACCCCGCCCTTTTCACGTTTTCCCACATGGATGTGGCGCAATGCCGAGTTTCAGGCCTTTACGGATTTTCTGCGCGAGCACAACGGGCGCAATGCAGGCAAGGAGCAGGCCCGACTTTACGGTCTGGACCTCTATAACATGAACGCCTCGATCGCTGCCGTGCTGGCCTATTTGGACCGCGTGGATCCGGTCGCAGCAGCGGTGGCGCGCGAACGCTACGCTTGCCTGTCGCCTTGGTCGGATCAGCCTGCTGCCTATGGCCGGGCGGCGCTGACGCGCGGATTTTCGACATGCGAGAAGCCTGTCACCAATGTCCTGGTGGATCTTTTCAAGAAAGAAATGGAGTATATACAGCATAACGGCGGCCATTTCTTTGACGCGACCCAAAACGCACGGCTGGTGGCAAATGCGGAACGCTACTATCGCGCGATGTATTACGGTTCGCACGTGTCCTGGAACCTGCGCGACCAGCATATGTTCGACACGCTGAAACACATTTTGGACCACGCGGGGCCGGACAGTAAGGTGGTTGTCTGGGCGCATAATTCGCATATCGGGGATGCACGTTTCACCGACATGGGCCGCACGCGCGAAGAGTTGAACATCGGCCAGCTCTGCCGCGAGGAGTTTGGCGACGAGGCCGCCCTGATCGGTTTTGGCACTGCATCCGGCACGGTTGCGGCAGCCTCTGACTGGGACGCCCCGATGGAGATTAAGACCCTGCGCCCGCCCCGGCCCGACAGTTTCGAGGCCTTGCTGCATGACGTCGATCAGCACCGTTTCCTGTTCGACTTTCGCAAGGCCAGCAACGAGGCGCTACGCCGCATATTGGCGCAACCGCGCCTGCAGCGCTACATTGGCGTCATCTACCGACCCGAAAGTGAACGGGCGAGCCATTACAGCCCGGCAAGCCTATCTGATCAATATGACGCGTTTGTCTGGTTTGACAAAACAAGCGCGGTAACCCTGTTGGCGACTATGGCCGGCAAAGGCGAAGACGAAACCTATCCTTTCGGACTTTGATCCCTCACCGCACCTTTCAACCTTGGAGAATAACATGCTGGATATCGAGCGACACAAACAACAAATCGAGGCCCGTCTGCAAGAACTCAACGAGCGCCTGAGGAACGTAGACGACGCGCTGGATGTAACGGCCGATCCGGATCTGGCAGATCAGGCGATCGAGTTGCAGGATGACGAGGTATTGGAAGGTCTCGGACGTGCAGGGGAGCGGGAAATCCAACTTCTGGGCCGAGCTCTGGTGCGCATTTCGAATGGGACATACGGAATATGCAAAAAATGCGACGAAGAGATCGCCACAGAACGTCTTGATGTCATTCCCTATGCTGTCTTGTGCCGAGATTGCGCGGGCGCGGGGCCATCGAAATCATAGCTGTTTCGAAAGGGTCTTTTGATTGAGAATTACCAAGGCCGATCCACAAAATTTCTGAGCGCCGTCACACGCAAGGGCCGGAAACGGTGGTGATCTTCTGGTTGCAGGCGGGGCGGATATCCCACCGCATCCGGTCCCGCTGCCGCCTCCGGTTTTGCGCCTGCTATGCGCTGGCCATCGTCTTTCTAAACCGCATCAGCGCAATGAGGAAGAAGACGGCGCTCAGCACGCCCATTGTCACGAGGCTCGGCCAGACTGCGGCATCAACGTAGTGAACGTTGCCAGCAGCATTCCTAGGCTGGTGACGGAGACCATGTAGATCACCGCGCCCGCGACGAAAAGCGGGATGGACAGGATAGATAGGATTGTCATCTTAAACCGCTACGAAACCGCCCTGCCCGGCTCAAGCCAGTTTCTTCTGACTGTGCCTCAATGATTTATCAAATGCCCGCCTATCATTTGCCGGATCCCGCAAAGACAACTCGTGCAGGCACCGGCTCGATATCCACATCGCCGCCAACACGCTTGCCAGCCTCGTCCAACTGCGACGCGGAATAGACACCTTGGACCTCCAGCCGCGCCTTGCTTCGCACCACCACGAAGCCCTCAAAAAAGTCAGCTGGCCAGGATCCGCCGAACACCCGCTCGACGATGTCGGTGCAGTCCGTCTTTACCGCCTGATCGGGTTTTAGATTGTCCTTGCCGATGGGGCCCGTCTTGCCAGGTTCCTGTTTTCCCGGCGGGACGGTCAGAGCCAGATGTTTGGTCAATTCCACAGGCTCCGATCCGACATTGGCGATATTCACCACGGTTGCGTAGACGCCACGCACCAGCGTGCCGCCCTCGGGGTCTTTCTGGACCCCACAAACCAGCTTGACCGGGTATTCGTAGAACGCGACTTCGGGGGTGGGATCCGGCTCGGGATCGGGTTCCTGCGCGGCGCTCTCGCGCAGGATGAACAAGCCGTCCTCGATATTGCTAACCAAGAGCGTTCCGCTGGGCAAGAAGGGATAGGCGCCCCACGCCCCGTTGAAGGATGCGGAGTTGGCCGCGGGTACGGGGAACGTGTCGAAGAACGCGACCTCGTTAACGCTGCCCGGAGTCGCGATGTCAAGAATCGAGAGCCCCCGCCGATAAGCCGACATGTAGTATTTATCGCCTTTGACAAAGCCATTGTGGTCGATGTTCTTGTCGGGCCCCGTCCAGATCGACACTAGCGTCGGATTGGTCAGGTCAGAAATGTCAAAGACCCGCATCGTAGTGTTCAAGCCCAGGCTCTGTTCGTCCAGTTCATCCTGTACGAAGACGAACCGTGTATCTTCGCTAACCCATCCGGAATGGGTATATGCGACATTTGCATAGGTGGTCGAACTCAGCATAAGCGGGCGCGCCTTTTCGGTAACGTCCCACAAATCCAAGGTGTTCTCGTTGAAATCCACCAGCAATTCGCAGGGATCATGCCCGCCCGCAGGTGGGTTCAGACCGGATGTGCAAACCGCCGTGCGTGGGCCCGAAATCACCGTGCTGGCGGCGTCGTGAGCGTATTGCGTGCCGGGGATCGGGCGCATGACCTCAGTCGGGACAAGCGGATCGCTGAGGTCAAGGGCGTGGGCTGCCCCCCCTCCGCTGTCGGACCCCAGAATAAAGGCGAACGGATCCATTCCGGCCAAAGGCACGCCGGTCGCGTAGTCGACATTCGAGATGTAAATGTTATGCGCCCGATTAAATTTGCGGTAGGTCGCGGCGAGCGTGACCGACCCCGGCAGACCGGACAGGTCGATGATTTGCAATCCTTGGGGTGAAGAGGGCTGGTCCGCCGTCACATAGGCATAGGCCTGCCAGGCACCTTCCCTGTTCTTGAATTGATAGACCTTGATATCCCTCCATTGGGCATTGAACCCTGGAATGGTGCCGACTTCGGATGGGTTCTCCGGGTCGGTCACATCGATCACGGCCGTGCCGTTCAGCACCCCCATGATTGCGTATTCCCGCTTGTCGCGCTGATCGACAAAGCCCCAGATATCATTGGCCGCGCCCGGTTGGGTCGACAGCTTGCCTAGTGGCAGATGGGCAAGCAGGTCGATTCCGTGGCAGGGGTATGGGCCAGCCATTCCACTGGCATCGCAGGGGGTTGCGGGGCGAACCTCGGTCTGCACCAGCGCGCGCCCCGACTGGATCACCTCGCCTATGGCAAAGCTCTTTCGATCTTGTATCAGGGTCAGTCCCCTCGCAGCGAGGGCTTCGCGCTGGGTAAAGGATGGCCCGGTGACATAGCTTGGCCGAGCCTGAGGTGCGGCTGCGGTGAACGCCTCTGTTTCCAGATAGCCACCCTGAACCGTGATGTCCGGGCGCAGCAGTTCCGTCACATCATCTTGCAACACCGTGTAATCGCCGCCAGCGATAAAAACCGCATCGCCAATTCCGGCAATCGACAAGGCGTAATCCAGCGTGCAGGGCATCGTGACTGGGCAATCGCCGGTCGTCACACCATCAGGCGCGACATAGCGGGTGACACCCCGGGATAGTAAATTACCGCTGTCGCCAGTCGCCGCCGACCCTTGATCTGCCTGAGCCAAAAGCAGGCCACGGTTTTCGAGGTCCAGCGCACTGCCCATGTCGGGGCCGCGCAGGATGGTGGGGTTGCCGGCGATGTCCTGTTCGGCAAAGTCGGGACCAAAGCCACCGTAGACTGGGACCACAGGGCTGAGCAGGCGAACCACTTCGGCCGGGTCGGGCATCGCGACGTCGTAGACGCCGCTTGAAACACGCACCTCGTCGCCCTTCTCGGCCTTCGTGAGCGCGTAGTCGATCGTGGCGCAGGCGGTTGCGGTAGTGTCACAAGCGCCGCTGTCAGCGCCGTTCGCAGAGACGTAATGGATCGGGGTCTTGCCTTCGTGTGCGGCGGTGTATCCGAGGGGCAGGACCACGGCTGCGGTCGCAATGGCAAGACGGGCGAGGGCCAGTGAATAAATACTCATGATTCAAATCCTTCATATCGGGTCAACCGATGCACGATCCGGCCACCGAATTGTTGGCTTCATCCGTCTCGATCACGATCTCGGCGTTGTCGGCCTTGATGCGGAAGCCGCAGTCAGGGTCAAAACAGCCTTGCGGGATCGGTGTGGACAGGTTCGCACTGGCACCGTTGGCAAGCGACGGGGTTGGCAAGGCTGCCTGCCCATGCGAGCCGAAATCCACCATCGTCGTGGACGCCCCCGCCGTACCCGGCCCCTCATTGCGGACCGTGACCAGTAGATCGCGCCCGCGGATTCGGCAGAAATTGCCGTTTGCATCGGGCACTGGCAACAGGTCCGCGCGTTTGCCCGGCGGCGGCGGAGTATCGTCGTTGCTGTGACCGCTGGCGGGCACCCGTTCCACGTCTATGGCCACGCCACCGGCTTCTGCCTCCAGCGCCGACTTTGTATAGACACCCACGACGTCCAGAGGATGGTCGGATTTGATGACCAAAAAGCCCTCAATATAGGGCGTCGGCCAGTTGTTTCCGAACACCTTCTCCCGGATGTCATCGCAATCGGACGCCAAGGCTAATTCCGGTCGCAAGCTGTGTTCGGCAAAGAGCTTCACTTCGCCGGGCTCCTGCTCTATTGGTGGGTAGGTCAGGGCCAAGGTCTTGGTGAACCGTGCTACCTCGGGGCCCGGATTGCGGATGTTTACGGTGGTCGCATAGCGACCTTGGGTCAGGCGAAAGTCTTCGGGATCTTCCTGAATTCCGCAAACCAGCTTGGCGGCGTAGGCATAGGCCGCAGGCGGCGGGGTATTACAATTTTCGGGAAAGGCGAAGTCTTCGGTGAAGCTTCCGCTTGACGGTGTTGCCGCGCCAACGCCCATGCCGCGTTTAGCAAAGCCGCGCCACAGCTCGCACCGATTGGCACCGCCCGTCCGCGCGAGATCGGAGGCTATGATTGCATCCCGCGCTTCGACAAACGTCGGACCTGCGGCCAACAGAAACATACTGTCGGTCATCAGTTGCAACATCAACTCGTTGCCCAGATCGGCACCATGTTTGGACACCAGATTGCGCCGGGCTTCCCAGACCGTCACGGCCCAGATCTCGCCCATGTCATGAACCGCCCCGGACCGCGTCTCAAGCCAAGGACTGACCGGCGGTGTCGCCGCGCAGCCAGCGCTGGGAATCGGTGTGATGTCATAGGTTGGTGTCTGCATGTCCAGCAGCGTGAACGGGTTCGCGCACAGATCCGTTGAATAGGGGAAATGGCGGATGCCGAAATAGTAATTGTCGTCCCAGTTCGGTGGGTTGCCGAATGCGGGGTTCAAATGGAAGACCGCGTAGCCACCGACAACATAGGTGGCGTCGGGGTCCTCATCCGGGCTCCGCAGAAGGTGCAGCGCGTAAAGGTCGGAATAGCCTTCGCCTAGGCCGCCCGGCTGCCCACCACCGGCAAGGCCGTTGGTGTTCGGGCCGCCGATGATACGGTTTGACAAACCATGGGTGAACTCGTGGATCAGGATTTCTGTATCAAAGCCCGAGTCCCGATCCGGGTCCGGCCCCGTCCAAGTGAATGAATTTAGCGTTGGACAGCAGGTGCCGTCCGCTGGCGGGGTCCCGAAGGTCGAATTGTCCGTGCCCACTTGCAGCCGGGCGCGGATTGGATCGCCGGCCACTCCCGTACCGGTCGAATTGACGCTTTGGAAATTGCCGGCTTGCTCGGTAAAGCCCAGATCGGCCATCCGATCGTGCCACCAGTTTGCGACGACGAAGGTGTTGACCGTTGCAGCATCCCGGTTAGCTTGGGCCTGCGGAGCGGCGGTCAAATCGGCAGGGAAATTAAACTCGCGCGTTTGCACGCCAGAGATGTCCACAAGGCTTGCCGTGGGCTGTTCGCCCGCATCCGCGTTATTGTTGAAATTGAGATCCACAAAGGCGACGACGTTGTTGCCAGCGGTCGTCATCACGCCATCAGCGGTCCAATTACTGGTCGATACTGCTGGATCACCGTTCGTCGACACTATCACGGGTGGGACAATGGCCCCCTGCGAGCCGTCCGGGGTCGCGGGACCGGGCGTCAGCGGTCCGGGGCTGTCGAGCGGCTGGAAATCAGAGCGTGCGTCTACAGTCGGAGTATTTCGCACTTCAAAGTAGCTCAGATAGCGCGGAACGTCGTTCGATGTGATTGTCTCGCGATACAGGATGTCGCCGGTGACCGCATCCACCAAAATCTGGTAGGCGTAACGATCCTCGGCAAGGCCACCTACGACCTCCCATACCAGGCGGATATCGTCGCCTGAGGTTAAAAAATAAATCAACCGCACCGGCACTTCCCCGGCAAAGGCATCGCTGCCGGTCACCGTCTGACGCATCTCGGCACCGCCTGTCATCTCAAGCACCTCAAGCGTATCGGAATCTGATGTGGCTCCGAGGCTAGCGGCGGCCGCCGCGACAGCCTCAGGAGCGCCCAGCACTGGGTCGAGCGCGTTGACCTTCGCGCCGACATTCTGGACCGTCAGGCCGGAGATCCCTACCATCTGACCACGATCCGTCACGGACCCGACCACGTTGGTGGGGAATATCTGCCTCCCCTGCCAGCGCTGTTCCAGACTGACGTGGCGCACGGTCGGCAGATTAGCCGCAGACAATTGGCTGCTGGGGTCGCTGTCGACTTGCCGCGTGGCGACCAGAGTGTTCAGGTCAGCTTCGTTAAAGCCGAACACAGCCTCGTGCGCGCCGATGAAATCACGCATGATTGCGGACGCCGTAGCGCCATCATCACGCGGGGACGTCATATAGCTTTCCGTGCTGAAGACTCGGGACGGGGTCCCTGTCATTGCATTGAATTCGATCTTCAGACCGGGGATGGCCTGAACAAGCGCGGTTGCAGCGGCCCGTTGCGAAGACGAAGCAAGCGCTGAGGTGCTAAGGCGTTCAGTGCCACGACTTTCGCTGACATCAATACTAGGTAGCGGGACGGGGTCTTCTGGCGTTGTGGCCTGAGAAAATGCCGGAAGGGGAACCATGCCAGCGACAAAAAATATACTGTAAAAAAAGCGACGATCAAACATGTCTCACCTCATAGCTTTGAGTGAATTACTTTGACGATCAATCTCTGGAGGTTATCATATTCGGGCCGATTTTTCAATCTTAGATTATCGGAATGGTTGTATTCCCAAAGTATTCTGCCGCCGCGCTGAATGAATTCCAGACAGAGGCGGTCGCGTAGCAAACACTTGGCTGCTCGCTTTCAACCTAGCCGTTCTTGATGGCTTTGATCACCTCGATCACCATGAGTGGCGCCTTCGACATCACCATTGCGACCCCGTCAATGCAGCGGTCTCGGCTGAAAAGCTATCGGCAGAAATAGACAGCTCCTCCTACTCCGACCAGCGTCACAGCACCGGTGGCAACTACCGCAGGGGCGGATAGAGCGGTTCCAATCGAGGTTCCCGTGGCACCCAATGCGCTGGAGATGAAGCTGCCCGAGCCTTTCATGATCAACGCGCCGGAACTGTGAGTGATGATCTCTCCGACATCCGCCGACAGTGCGGATCGCGCCGTGGTCAAGGCGGTGCGGCGTGCAACATCAAGGCCGGTCCGTGCAATAGACGTGGCCTCGTCCTTTGTGGTGTTCACGCGCTCGCAGAAGGTCTTGGGGTTTTTACAGATAAGGTAGGCATTGCGGTCCCCCTCGGAAAACCCGGTATAGGTATCGCCATCCTTGTCGTAGATCAGGCAGAATGGCTTGCGCTCAGCATCCGACAAGTCGGGCGTAAATTCCCTCAGCGTCAGATAGCCGGGGCAATCCACCTCGCCCCAACGCCCAAAAAGCCTTTCGCGAACAGATGTATTTCCCTTCATTTCCTCTTTCGGGACAGACTGGCTGGTGTCGATCCGGTCCTGCCGCGACACCGTATAATCAATCTGATGAAGCTTTCCGTTTAGCGAAGTTGTGCAACTGGCCGCCCATGCAGGGGCGACGAACGCACACTGAAGCAAAATGATCATCGAGACGCGCAGCAACATTAAGGAATTACTCCTGATGACGGCCACTCGGGCCAATGGTTGTCCGTGAAACAGTGATGAGCCGGACCCGTGCCATTGTCCATCTCACCCTCTAATAACAAGTCGGGATGCACTCAATTGTGATGCCGCCCACGCGGAATATCGCCCAAAAAGAGATTGCAGGGCGCTACCGGCCTCCATGAACGAGGCCGAGAAGCGGCGGCCGTTGCCCGGTCGATCCGGGGGCCGCGCTACAGCTTTCGCCTTGCAGCTATTCGTCGATCCCACAGCATTCGCCAGTCACCACTAACATCAGTGCAGGACACTGCGGACCTTGGCCCAAACTTTGTAAATGATAGCTTAGAAGAAACTGCGACTTCAGACACCTAAAGCGTTTCGCCTTTAACCTGAGACATCGGATAAAGGCGAAACGCGCGCAACACTGATATGTCAAGCGCGTTTCCCGGAAATCTGTGATTCAGGTTTTTCGCGAAACGCTTTGAGCTATAGCAAATAGCGGTGGTCGGATGATGCGGTGCAAAAATTGACGGTTCTTTACTATTCCTGCTAACATTCCTTATGACAACAATTCTGTGAAAGGAGTTGCCATGTGCCGTCATTTTATTGGAGCTGATCCAAAGCTTTGGGAAAGTGTAACTCGGTCATTTCGAATGGATGGTATGGTCACCAGCGTACGGCTGGAACATATGTTCTGGAATGTGCTGGAGGATTTAGCTGGACGCCAAGATTTGAACGTGCCGCAACTTCTGCATCAACTTTACAATGAATCCATCGATGAAGGGCATGATCTGGGGAATTTCACATCATTTCTGCGTGTCTGTTGCTTGCGGTTTATTGATCTGCAACTCAACGGCTTGATGGCCACCGAAACATCACAGGATTTCGATGCGCTTCCGGCAGAGGATATTTTGCGACAGGAACAGAAGCATCGCGATGCTGCCAAAAACCGCCGTGCGGTAAATTCCAAGCACCACTGAAGTTAAACTAAAGTCAACGTCGCTTACCTGTAACAGCCATGCAAAAAGCCCGGCGCGGGGTATCCTGCGCCGGGCTCATTTTTGGTAGGTCGGCTTACAGATTGCCCTGGCCCATCTCCGATGCGATGTGATCCGCCTGACGAATAGCGAGTGCGACGATCGTTAATGTCGGGTTTTCTGCAGCGCCGCTGGTGAATTGCGATCCGTCAGAGACGAACAGATTCGCGATGTCGTGGCTCTGTCCCCAGCGGTTAACCACGCCGTCCTCCGCCTTTTCCGACATCCGGTTGGTGCCAAGGTTGTGCGTTGACGGATAAGGCGGCGTTGGCAATGTGCGCGTCGCCCCGATCGCGTCATAGATCGCCTGACCACGATCATAGGCATGATCGCGCATCGCCTTGTCATTGGCATGGTCAGAATAATGCACGTTGGGCACTGGCTGTCCGTGCTGGTCCGTCACGTCAGTGTTTAGCGTAACGCGGTTTGTTTCCTGTGGCATGTCTTCACCCACGATCCACATACCGGCCATATTCTCATAGTGGTCGAGCGCGGTGGTAAATTCACGGCCCCAGCCACCCGGATCAAGGAAGGCCGCCATGAATGGCAAGCCAAGGCTCAGCGTCTCAAGTTCGTATCCGCCGACAAAACCGCGAGAGGGGTCATGTCGCGCCTCATCTTGCATGATACCTGCCATCGTCGTGCCGCGCCACATTTTCACCGGCTTGTCGAAGATGCCGTAGACCGAGCCTGTGAGGTGGCGCATGTAGTTGCGTCCAACCTGACCAGACGAATTTGCCAAGCCGTCAGGATACATGGAGGATGCGGAGTTGAGCAGCAAACGCGGACTCTCAATGGAGTTGCCTGCAACACAGACGATCCGTGCCTTTTGCATCTGCTGATTGCCGTCCGCGTCGACATAGACCACGCCAGTAACCTTGCCATCCGCGTCATGCTCGATCTTGAGAACATGCGCTTTCTCGCGAACCTCAAGGTTTCCTGTCGCTTCGCCTGCAGGGATATCGGTATAGGCGGACGACCATTTGGCGCCCCACTTACAACCCTGAAAACAAAAACCGGTCTGCTGACAAGCTGGCCGATCTTCGGTGTCGGCGGAATTGATCGCCATGCGGCCAGTATGCACTTCTTTGTAGCCCAGCGCCTTTGCACCAGCCTCAAAGACTTTGTAGTTGTTGTTACCGGGCAAGCCCGCGTTGCCGTTAGTGCGGGTCACGTTCAGCTTTTTCTCAGCTTTGTCGTAGTAGGGGGCCATCTCGGCCGCATCAATCGGCCAATCAAGAAGGTTTGCGCCCTCTACGGCGCCATAGTTTGTCTTGGGCTTCCATTCATGCTCTTGAAACCGCAAAGACGCGCCGGCCCAGTGGGTTGTGGTGCCGCCAACTGCCTTGACGATCCAGGCAGGCAAGCCAGAGAAGTCATTTGCCACGCGCCAGTCGCCGGATGTGGTCCGCCCATCCAGCCACGCGAGCTGTCCAAAGCTGTCCCATTCGTCGTTTATGTAGTCTTCAGGCAGATATCGCCCGCCCGCTTCGAGAGCGACGACGCTTACGCCCTTCTGGGCCAATTCATTCGCAAGAACTCCGCCGCCAGCGCCGGTTCCGATTATAACGACAACGCTGTCGTCGGTGAGGTCAAAAGGTGCCGTCATGGTGCCGCCTCTCCCTTAAATCCAGTTGATGTCGTTGAAACCGCGATCGATGTAGCCTCCATGGCTAAAGCTTTCGCCCTCGTATCCAAAAATTGGCCAGACATCTTTCTGGTTATAAAGTCCGGTCACCAGTCCTCCGCGTACCTTCTGAAAGAATGCGCTGTCTTCAATACTGCGCAGGATCGCCACGCGGTCTTTTTCCCATCCGGTTTTGAGGTAGCTGTCGAACCCTGCCGCGCGTGCAGCCTCGTCCAGCGCATGAATACCAGCTTCGGTCTCGTCGACGGCCTCGGGCACATCGTATCCTTTGACAGCAACCGCATAAAATTGATCACCGACCTGATCATGCGGATAGATGTCACGCGCCATTTGGATCAATGTCGCCATTGTTTCGGGCTTAAGCGCGTCCATCGTCTGCGCCCACGCCGCATCTGAGCCCGCGACAAAACCGGGTCCGATCACCAGCGCGGCACTCGCCGCGACGCTGCGCGACAACAGTTGCCGCCTCGTCATCGCCTTCAGAGATTGTGTCATTTCATTCCTCCCTAAGTCATTATTATTGGCCGGATCACTGATAGCGACCGTGTTTTTGCAAGACTTCGATTTCGTATCCGTCTGGATCTTTTACAAAGAAAAAGCGGGCCAGAAGTTTGTCTTCGCGCTTGAAGTCCACGATTTTACGTGGTGCGAAACCCGCCGCTTCAAAACGTGTATGTTCTGCATCCAAGTCATCGACGCAGACGGCCAGATGTCCATAGCCGTCGCCCAGATCATAAGGGGCGCTGCGGTCTTTGTTCACGGTCAGCTCAAGTTCAAAGTCTGCCTCTGCATTGCTGAGGTAGATCAGAGTAAAGCTGTCAAAGTCCAAGCGTTCTGCGACCGAAAGACCAAATGCCGATTTGTAGAATTCGACAGACCGCTCCTCCTCCAGAACACGGATCATCGAATGTATTATTTTGGCCATTATTATCCCCACGCTGTCAGTTTTGTTCAGTCATGATAAGGCATAAGCTGGGAGGCAGGTATTAATGCGCTACTACTTAGGGCTCAAAAATGTTGAACCGCTGATCCTTCTTGTCGTGCAGGCGATAACTTTTACTCCAGATTTCAGACCCCAAGCGGACGGTCTTTGTTGAGAAGAACCCTGATCCAAATCAATAAATTAGGTTTTGGATATATGCTCTGTTGAAATACCAATTCGCTATTGACCGACTGACAAAAACGGACGTTAGCAACCTTACGGAAACTCAATAACTGGGCTCGGAACCGACCCGCGGCGGCGCGGCACGCATCGTGGGGTCCCGCCCGTCTGATCAACGTGAACGGCCTCCGCCAGTCTTTGACCGGACTATCCGATGCCGCATTGCAGTGTTCGCAATGTTGCCACTCACAAGCCGCGCAGCATTTAAGGCATCGCAATGATCACTGCGTGAGACTTCCCCGTCGCCTGAACATTTGGAACGAATGACTGTTCTTGGCACTGCCCACCTTGGGTCGCTAAACACGTCACGATCTTCATACGCGCTGATCGCCTTCTCCAAGCCGGTGGCCTCTGCCGGACCGCGCGGGCGCGGACCCCGGGCGAGTAGCGATTTGCCATTTTGCGTTTTGTCATAACCATCATCCTTACTTAAGTTGATGGCCTCCGGCAAACCCGGCGCGGTTCAGACTGACGGCGATAGCGCGGACGGAATAGTCATTCGCCTGCTTCCCTCAGAAGGCCGCATTTGGGCTTTCCCGAGCCTCGAAAGAGATACGGCGTTCTCGGGTTACTATCCGCATGAAACGGGTCGCTTCACCGAGGCCAGCCGGAATATCCAATCACGGCAAGTAAGCTTAGGGGAAACGTCCGGCATGACCAACAACACTGCTCCGCCATGGATTTGAAAGCCGTCATCATGCCGTTGTCGCTTGCAGCGGTGTGGGGAGGGTCGTTCTTCTTCGCAGAAATAGCTCTACGTGAGGTTCCACCGCTGACCATTACCCTCCATAGGATAATCTGGGCGGTGCCGATCTTGGCCTTTATCGTGCGCTTGAAGAGAATTGTTGTTCTACGCTCTATTAACATCTGGGGCGCTTATCTGGTTATGGGCGCACTCAACAATGCAATCCCTTTCTCGTTGATTTTCTGGGGTCAGACCCAGATTGATAGTGGACTGGCCTCTATCCTGAATGGCACTACGGCCATGTTTGGTGCGGTCGTCGCCGGTTTACTACTTGCTGACGAACCATTGACGGCAAAGAAAATTGCGGGGGCGGCGTTAGGTATCGTCGGCGTCGCGTTCATTTTGGGTCCAGAGGTACTTACAAATTTCAATCCGAGCAATCTGGCACAGCTTGCAATTCTCGGTGCGGCGCTATCCTATGCGTTTGCAAGCGTGTGGGGTAAAACAAAACTTGCTGGCCAGCCGCCGCTAGTGAATGCACTCGGTATGTTGATCGGAAGCACGTTGTTGATGATCCCAATTGTGTTGGTCTTTGATGGGCCGCCTGAACTCGCACTCTCCACAAGCGTCTGGGCGGCCCTACTGAGTGTGGCCGTCTTGTCGACTTTGATCTGTCGGATTGTTCCTTCGCGAAGTCCTCACGAACCAACAAGTCAAAGACGGGTCTATCCACCAAAGTCATACCGGATCCGCGTGGGCTCGCGCCTCCGGTTTAATTTCAGCGGGGCTGCGATCGACTGGCAGACTAACCTCGTCGTTGGTTAGCCCATTGATCGTCGCTCAAACCGGATGCAACCCTAAAATCCGGAAATCTCTTAAAATAAAGAGAGTGCGCAGCGAACCGCGTCCCCGGCGCGTACCCAGAGAGTCTCGGTCTCTTCAGGCAGTGGAGGCGTCCTCAAAATACTCAACAATTTCAGTATCTTAAAATGGTGCCCGGGGGCGGAATCGAACCACCGACACGAGGATTTTCAATCCACTGCTCTACCCCTGAGCTACCCGGGCATCGGGAACGCGACTGCGTTCGGGTCAGGGCGTTCTAGGCGAGGGTCACGGGGCTGTCCAGAGGCTTTGGCAAATAATTCAATGGGGTTTGGCGCGCTCGGCCTCTGCGGCGTCTAGCGCGGCCTCGATATCCTCCGGGTCGGTCGACGGGATCGCATACCCGCCTCCCAGCCAACGCGCGAGATCGACATCGGCGCAGCGCTTGGAACAGAATGGGCGGTGCGCCGCTTCGGTGGGTCTTTTACAGATCGGGCAGCTCATTGCGGAACCTCCAGCGGAGCGCGGTCACGTTTGCGTTGCAGCTCGTAATGACCCAGCGGCGTCCAGCCCACCAGCGCCGTTTCGCCCGTGTCCTGGCGAAAAGCGGCGCGCAACGCATCCTCGAACTGGCGGCGGTCCTTCTTGGCCATGGGCGCCAGATCCAACGTGATCTGACCGCCCAAACCACGCAAGCGCAGTTGGCGGGGCAGTTCGCGCGCCGCCGCGATGTTGGCTTTGTGTCCCGCCGCAGGGCTGGTATCGCCGCCGGTGTTTACATCGACTGCGATCAGCGCGCGCGTCGGCTCGACATACATCGACGCACCGCCGCTCAGCGGCACATGCGCCACGCCCAGTAGCGCGATCTGATCCAGCACGCCTTCGGCCTCAAAACCGCCCGCCTCGGTGATCACATCCGCAGGCGCAGTCCATTCGCGCCATGCCATCTGGTGAGGCCCGTCGCCCTGGGTCAGCACCTCGGCGTCGCCAGCTGCATCGGCCACGACGGCGGCGGCCAGATCGACCATGGCACGGATATCCTCGGCGATGGCGTCGTCATCGCCCTCAGCGCAAGATGAACGCAGGATGAGGCCCAGATCACCGCCATCCATTTCACTGCGCGCAATCTGCATCAGCACGTCGCGCCGATCGTCGTCGCGAATAGCGCGACTGATGTTCAGTCCCGGCGCGCCCGGTGTTACGATCGCATAGCGCGATTTAAACAGCAGCTTTTGCGTGACCGGCAGCGCCTTGCCCGGCTCGGCCTGCCCGGTGACCTGCACCAGCAGCGCCTGACCCGGCGCGAGGCCCCTCACCTGCCGCAGGAATGCGGGACCATCGGGAGTGCGCAGAAACATGCCACCCTGCCCCTTGACCGGCCGGTCGGCGATGGCGCGATAGATCGTACCGACGCGCGGTGCGGCACCGTCGATCAGCACATCTTCAAGACGCCCGCCAATAAGGCGTGCGGCGGCTTCATGGCCGCCCAAATGATCCAAAACGATAGTCTCACGGCTCATGCCTGTGCCCTCCAGCCTGCGGCCCTCAACAGCACCGCAGTCTCTGCCAGCGGCAGCCCGACAACAGCGGTGAACGAACCTGAAATCCATGGTATCAGCGCCCCGGCAGGCCCCTGAATGCCGTAGCCGCCCGCCTTGCCCTGCCAGTCGCCGGTGGCTAGGTATCCTGCGATCTCAACGTCGGAGAGGCGTTTCATCTTGACCTTGGTCAAGACGTCGCGCTGCCACAGCCCCTCACCGCGCCGCACCGCGACGGCGGTGATCACGCTATGGCGACGGCCCGACAGGGCGCGCAGGAACGCCTTTGCCTCGCCCTCATCGTCGGGCTTGCCGAGGATGCGGCGACCCAGTGCGACGGTCGTATCCGCGGACAGCACGATGTCATCCTCACCGGCGACCACCGCCAGAGCCTTTTCGCGCGCCATGCGGATGCAGTAGGGGCGCGGCAACTCGGCCTTGCCCGGAGTCTCGTCGATGTCTGGCGGGCGAATATCGTCCGGAATGACACCGATCTGCGCGAGCAGATCCAAGCGGCGCGGGCTGCCAGAGCCGAGGATAAGTTTGGGCGGTGTTTCGGGGGAAAGCTTCATGACAGCACCCAGCATTGCGACGGGGTGCGGACGCATTTCGCCCTCGGCAAAACGCTTTCCCGCACGGAGCGAAGCTGCGCTTCGCCCTATTTAAACCGATAGTTGATCCGCCCCTTGGTCAGATCATAGGGGGTCATCTCGACCTGCACCTTGTCGCCGGCCAGAACACGGATGCGGTTCTTGCGCATCTTGCCTGCCGTGTGAGCGATAATTTCATGGCCGTTTTCCAGCTCGACCCTGAATGTCGCATTCGGCAGGAGTTCCTTGACGACACCGGGAAATTCGAGCGTATCTTCCTTGGCCATGTGGTCTCCTGTAGTAGCGTTTCCCGCCCAGCGGCGGAACAGCGCCTTAAATGGCCCCATTCCCTGCCTTATTCAAGGGCTATTAAAGCGTTTCGGCTCATAGCTAAGACCGGAATGGTCCGCAACTCACGGCAGCGAATGAAGGCTGCGCGCGTTTCACCAACAACTCTGTCTCAGATTTTTGGCGAATTGCCTCAGCGCAAGGCGACGACGGGCGGCAAAGCGTCGCGCCCACTCTGATCGGCCCAATGCGCGCGATTCAGCACGCCGCCATCAGCGCGCACATGCGACACGCGCGCTAGGTCGACCTCACCACAGGTCCAGCCGGGTCGATTCAGCACGCCCTCGGCAATCACGCCAGTCTCGGGAAAGCCGATATCGGGCGGGCCAAATATGCCACCCATGCCGACATTGACGTCGACGGCAGGCGACCACGGCGCATCTCCGACTATGGACGACATGACGCTGACGCATTGCGCCTCCAGCGCGCGCGCCATCGCGCCGATTCGCACGCGGCTATAGCCTGCCAGCGCCTCGGTGCAGGACGGCACCAGCAGCAGTTCGGCCTCGCTGACCGCACGCGCCAGCAGCGGGAATTCGCTGTCATAGCAGATGAGGATCGCGATCTTGCCAAGGCTGGTGTCGAACACTTGTAAGGGACCGCCCGGCGCCACGTCCCATGGCGTGCGCTCGAACCGTGTCATGATCTGCTTGTCCTGGATGCCGCGCCCGCCGCCCGGCGCAAAAAGGCGCGCACGGTTCACAGGGCGCGGGCCGATGGCGTCGTCGAACACAGGCGCAGAAGCAGCAAGGATGTGAACACCATGCGCTGCCGCCAGATCGGCGTGCAGATCGTCGACGTCGATCATTAGATCCGAGACGGCGCGCAGGCATCCCTCCAGATCACCCGCCACGACAGGCCCGGCCAGCATCGACAGCTCGAGCGAGCCATATTCAGGAAAGACCAGCAACTCGGCGCCCTGCCCTGCGGCATCAGCGACCCATTCGGTCAGCTTGGTGTTGTAGGCCGCCCAATCGGGCAGCGGATCTAGCGGGTACGCGGCAGTTGCTATTTTCATGGCGCCGACAATACCAGCGCCGCGCGCGCCGTCCAGCCCTCTGCTTTCATCGTTCGGGCAAATACTCGCCCCGCAGGGCGGACCAGCCTCAAGCGGCGTCAGCAGTAAATTGCAGCTTGGCCAGCCGCGCATATAGCCCGCCCTCGGCCACCAAACTGTCATGCGTGCCGATGGCGACGATGCGCCCGGCCTCCATCACGATGATGCGGTCGGCCTTCTTCACCGTGGCCAGCCGGTGCGCGACAATGATCGTGGTGCGCCCCTCTGCCAGCTTGTCCACAGCCAATTGCACCGCCCGCTCACTCTCGGCATCCAGCGCGCTGGTTGCTTCGTCCAGCAGCAGCACGGGCGCGTCGCGCAGGATGGCGCGGGCAATGGCGATGCGCTGTTTCTGACCGCCCGACAGCATGACACCGCGCTCGCCCACCTGACTGTCATAGCCCTCGGGGAGCGCCGTGATGAAATCATGCGCAGCAGCTGTGCGCGCTGCCGTCTCGACCTCGGCGTCGGTGGCGTCCAGACGTCCAAACCGGATGTTTTCGCGCGCTGACGTTGCAAAAATCACGGGATCTTGCGGGACCAGCGCCATGACACGGCGAAACTTATCCCGCTGCATATCGGCCAGCGCCACACCGTCCAGCAGGACGCGGCCCGCAACCGGATCGTAGAAGCGTTGCAGCATCTGGATCACGGTCGTCTTACCCGCCCCCGAAGGACCAACCAGCGCCACCGTTTCGCCCGGCCGGATATGCAGATCAAAGCCATGAAGCGCAGGCACGTCTGGCCGTGCCGGATAGACGAAATCGACATTCTCGAACCGGATATCTCCCTTCACATGGTCAGGCAGTGCCAGCGGCTCGGATGGATCCTGCACCGGATCGTTTGAGCGCAACAGCTCGACCAGACGCTCGGTCGCGCCGGCGGCACGCTGCAATTCGCCCCAGATCTCGGACAATGCGCCCACGGCGCCCGCGACCATCACCGAATAGATCACGAACTGCACCAATGCGCCCGCGCTCATACCGCCCGCGCGCACATCGCGCGCGCCAATCCACAACACACAAACAACGCCGGTGAACACCAGAAAGATCACGATTACCGTCATCGCTGCCCGGACACGAATCCTCTGGCGCGCGGATTCATAGCTGCGCTCGGTCGCCGCGCCGAAATCAGCGCGCGTCGCACTCTCATGGGTAAAGGCCTGCACGGCCTGAACGCTCAGCAGCGCCTCGGACGCCTTGCCCGAACTTTGGGCGATCCAGTCCTGATTATCGCGGCTGAGGCGGCGCAGTTTGCGTCCCAGCGTCAGGATCGGCACGATGATCAGCGGTACGATCAGCAGCACCAGCCCCGTCAACTTGGGCGAGGTTGCCAGCATCAGCACCATTCCACCCGCGAAAATCAACGCATTGCGCAGCGCGATCGAGACCGATGAACTGATGACGCTAAGGATCAAGGTCGTGTCGGTCGTGATGCGGCTCAGCACCTCGCCAGTCATGATCCGCTCAAAGAATACGGGACTCATGCCTATCACACGGTCGAATACGGCGCGGCGAATGTCGGCCACCACACGTTCGCCCAACCGTGTCACCAGCGCATAGCGCAGCCCGGTGCCAATCGCCAGCAGTGCCGTGATAACCAGTGCGGCAATGAAATACTGATCGAGGATCTCACCATTTTCCGCGCCGAAATTGTCGATCACCCGCCGCACTGCCAGCGGCAGCATCAACGACACGCCAGCCGTCAGCATCAGCGCGGCAATAGCCGCTGCCATCAGCGCCTTGTAAGGTATGAGGAACGGGGCCAGCGCACCCAGCGCTCCGATGCGCTTGGAGGGCTCACGCGCCCGCATTTCAGCGGCGCTTGCATCGTTGCGGGCCATGACGTGCTCCTGTGATCGGCGTTGGTTCTGGGCGTTCTGACCCTGCCGGGCGCAAGGGTCAAGCGGCCTATCGCCGCAACCCCTGTCTTGTGGTGTCACTCGGACTGGGTGCGCTCGGCCTCGATCTGGCGCCATTTGGCAACGTTGGCGTTATGCTGTTCCAGTGTCTCGGCAAAAGCGTGCCCGCCGCTGCCGTCGGCAACGAAAAAGACGAAATCCGTCGCGGCAGGATCGACCGCAGCCTCAATGCTGGCCTTGCCCGGATTTGCGATGGGCGTAGGCGGCAATCCGTCGATCACGTAGGTATTCCAATCGGTTACTTTGCGCAACTCGCTCGCGCGCAGGCCCCGACCCAGCACACCTTTGCCCTCGGTGAGGCCGTAGATCACCGTCGGGTCGGTTTGCAGGCGCATCCCGCGCTTAAGCCGGTTTTCAAAGACCGAGGCGACCTGACGCCGCTCATCTGGCAGGCCGGTTTCCTTTTCGATGATCGAGGCCAGCACCAACATTTCCTGCGCATCCTTTAGCGGCAGACCATCCACGCGGCTGGCCCAAGCGGCAGCAACCAGCACCTCCTGCGCATCGGTCATGCGTGCGATCAAGCTGGCGCGGGTGTCGCCCTTGGCGACCTCATAGTTGTCGGGGGCCAGTGTTCCCTCGGCCGGCAGATCGGCGACTTCGCCCTCCAGCACGTCGACCGATTTCAACGCCTCGACGATCTGCCAGCTGGTCGTGCCCTCGGCGATGGCGACGCGGTAGCGCGTATCGTTCTGCTCGCGCACCTCGTCAAAGATGGCGGGCGCCTCTTCGCTCGCAGGATCAAAGGCGGCCTTTTCCACGTAGCGGTTCGTTTCCAGATCCAGTTCGCGCAGCTCAACCTCATTGCTGGTCACACCGATGCGATAGACCACCTCTGTGCCGCAGGTGCTGGCCCCGCCACGCGTGATAAGATGGGTGATCTCGCTCATGGTGGAATGTTCCGGAATCAGCCAACTACCCGCTTTGCGATCACCCGACTTGCCCGCATAATCAGCCCCAATGCGAAAGATCATGGGGCTGGTGATCGCGCCCTGCTCGGCCAGTTGATCCGAGATCGTGCGCATGGATGCGCCCCGTTCGATCCGCAGGCAGATGGGCGCCGTTGATGGTCCTTCGGCCTTGTAGGTGTTCTGCCCCCAGACGATCAAGCCGCCCACGAGGAAGATAGCGACAACCAGAAAGCTGATCGCGGTGGATGCTATGTTACGCCACATTAGTGCACATCGCCAAAGCAGACGCTGGCGTTCGTGCCACCAAAGCCAAAGCTGTTGGACAGCGCGATCTTGACCGGCCGCTCGACCTTTTTGTTGGGCGCGAGGTCCAGGGTCGTCTCGACCGCCGGGTTGTCCAGATTGATCGTCGGCGGCACCACCTGATCGCGAATCGCGAGGATCGAGAATATTGCCTCGATGGCCCCCGCCGCCCCCAGCAGATGCCCGGTCGCGGATTTGGTCGAACTCATCGTCGCCTTGCCGGCCGCATCGCCAAGCAAGCGCTCGACCGCTCGCAGCTCAATCGTGTCGGCCATCGTCGAAGTGCCGTGCGCGTTGATATAATCAACATCCGCAGGCTTCACGCCCGCGTGGCCCAGCGCCATCTCCATCGCGCGATAGGCGCCTTCGCCGTCCTCGCTGGGCGCGGTGATGTGATGCGCGTCGCCCGACAGGCCGTAGCCCAGAACCTCTGCGTATATCTTGGCGCCGCGCGCCTTTGCGTGCTCGTATTCCTCCAGCACGACGATACCAGCACCCTCGCCCATGACAAACCCGTCACGGTCTGCGTCATAGGGGCGGCTGGCGGCCTTGGGATCGTCCGCACGCTTGGTGCTGAGCGCCTTGCAAGCGTTAAAGCCCGCGATGCCAATCTCGCAGATCGCGGCCTCGGCCCCGCCTGCAACCATGACATCTGCGTCGCCGAACATGATCAGCCGCGCCGCATCGCCGATGGCATGCGCCCCGGTCGAGCAGGCCGTCACGACCGAATGATTCGGCCCCTTGAAGCCATAGCGGATGCCAACCTGACCCGAGATGAGGTTGATCAGCGCGCCTGGGATGAAAAACGGCGACACGCGACGCACGCCTTTGTCGCGGATGATCAGCGTGGTTTCTTCGATCGAGCGCAGACCGCCAATGCCTGAGCCGATCATCACGCCGGTACGCTGGCGCGCCTCTTCGTCCTCGGGCATCCAGCCGCTATCCTCGACCGCCTGTTGGGCCGCCGCCACGCCATATAGGATGAAATCATCAACCTTGCGGCGCTCTTTGGGCGCCATGTAGTCGTCGGCATTGAACGTACCGTCCGTGCCATCGCCCAAGGGCACCTCGCAGGCATATTTGGTCAGCACGTTCACAGGGTCAAAGCGCGTGATCGGGCCTGCACCCGACTGGCCGTCCAAAAGGCGGCTCCAGCTTTCTTCGACGCCCGAGGCGAGCGGTGTGACCAGTCCAAGGCCTGTTACGACGACACGGCGCATTATGCAGCCCCTCCCACAAGTTCATCGACGCCGCTCTTACCCCGGCTTGGGGTCGGGGGGCAATACCGCGCTAGCAGCGCGGCGGCGGGGCGCTGCCTTATTGAAAGGCGGCGACAGGCTCGTTCGGGGTGGTAGCCATGGCGATCGCCTCGGCCAGATCAACATCATGCGCCAGCAATGCGTGCCCGATCAGCGTCCCTGCGATGTTGGGCACGTATTTTAGCCGCGCCACATCGTCAACGCTGGCGACCGTGCCGCGCGCGATGACCGGATGCCGGGTGGCGGCGGCAAGGCCGGTGATAAGGCTGAGGCTGGCGTCGCGCTGGTCGATCAGCCCGTCCACGTCGGTCACGATGACCCCGGCCAGCGGATCGGCCTCGAACGCCTCAAGAAAGCTGAGCGCGGTAAAGCTGGAGCTTTCGCGCCAGCCATCGGTGACGACGGCACCATCATGGATGTCCAGCGCCAGCACGATTTGGTCAGGATAAAGCTTGGCCAACCGGCGCAGCAGGTTCGGATCGCGCGCCGCCATCGTGCCGATCACGATACGCCCGGCGCCCCGGTCGATCCAGCGTGCCACCTGATCGTAGCTGCGAAATCCGCCACCCAGCTGGACAGGGATATGCGCGTCGCGAATGATCTGCTCGACCAATGCGTTGTTGTCGCCGTCTCCGCGCAGGCCGTTGATGTCGGTCAGGTGCATCCACTCAGCGCCTGCATCCGCAAAACCGCGCGCGGTCTCGACCGGATCGACATGCCACAGCACAGGCTCGTCCAACCGCCCACGCGTAAGCGAGACGCATTTACCGTCCAGAAGTTCGAGAGTGGGATAGATGATCATGGCAGTCACCTCAGGCTTGCGGGCCCGCACATCGCGGGATGGCCTACTCTGCCATGCTACACCATGCGTGCGATGTTCCCAAATCGGCATCACGGGGAAATTTGCGCCGCCTTTCACGATTGAAAGGGTCGCCCCTTAGACGTGGCACCCATCGACAGACGGAAAAAGGGCGCGGGGATGATCCCGCGCCCTTTTGCATGTCGATCCGTCTGTGTAATCAACGGCACCCAATCGAGGCGCCGTCAATGGCTCAGGACGCTTCCTTGATGAACTTTACCGCATCGCCGAAAGTCTGGATATTCTCGGCGGCGTCGTCGGGGATCTCGATGCCAAATTCTTCTTCGAAGGCCATGACCAGCTCGACCGTGTCCAGGCTGTCTGCGCCCAGATCGTCGATAAACGAGGCGTTTTCGACAACCTTGTCCTCTTCGACGCCCAGATGCTCTACAACGATCTTCTTCACGCGGTCTGCGATATCGCTCATGTCATAATCCTCATTTCTCGATGGGCGCCTGTGCCCGATTGTGCCTCCGCCCGGCGGACGGGTGGCGGCCTGAATGGAGCCCCTTCGGGGCGTTAAGTCAATGCCCGTGAGGGCAGGCCGGACCGGGCCACGCCAAGCGCCCCTCCGGCAAATCTGCGCCGCCTATAGCATATGGCGCGGCGCCTGCAAACGTTTTCCCGGTCGCGAGCCTGAGCGGCAAATCGCTGGGTGGCAAGGGCAAATCGCGCATCTCTGCGCCGAATCGCATGCCCCGTCAGAGCATTGCCATACCGCCATTCACATGTAGCGTCGCGCCTGTGACATAGCCCGCCTCGTTGCTGGCAAGGTAAAGCACAGCCGCCGCGATTTCGTCCGCATCGCCCATGCGCGCGGCGGGGATCTGGCCGGTGATCTTGGCCTTTTGGTCGTCCGTCAGCTTGTCCGTCATGGCCGTAGCGATGAAACCGGGCGCGACGGCGTTGGCGGTGATGCCGCGGCTGGCGACCTCGTAGGCGATGGATTTCGTCAGGCCGATCACGCCCGCCTTGGACGCCGCATAGTTCGCCTGTCCCGGATTGCCGGTGGACCCGACGATCGAGCTGATATTGACGATGCGGCCCCAGCGGGCTTTCATCATCGGGCGCATCACGGCGCGGCAAAGGCGCATTGTGCTGGTCAGGTTGACGTCCAGCACGCTCTGCCAGTCCTCATCCGACATACGCATGAATATCTGATCGCGCGTGATCCCGGCGTTATTCACAAGGATATCAAGGCTGCCCATCGCCTCAATCGCCTGCTTCGGCAGCGCCTCGACGGCGTCCTTGTCGCTGAGGTTGCAGGGCAACACATGCGCGCGTTCGCCCAGCTCCTTAGCCAGCGCCTCCAGCGGCTCGGTTCGGGTGCCGCTCAGGCCCACGGTCGCGCCCGCACGGTGCAAGGCGCGCGCGATTGCGCCGCCGATACCGCCCGAAGCGCCAGTCACCAGCGCCGTCTTGCCCGTCAAATCAAACATTTCGAATTCCTTTTCCTGTCTCGTGGGTCGCGCGGGGTTATCGCGGAAAATCTCGGCTCGGCGTCAGCCGTTCTTGAATGCCTCGACCGCAGCGACGACATCCTCGGGGGTGCCAACGTTGCGCACCGCGACGTCACGCGCAATTCGGCGCACCATGCCCGACAGCGCCTTGCCTGCGCCGATTTCCCACGTCTCGGTAACGCCCTGCGCGGCCATATAGCCGACGCTTTCGCGCCAGCGGACGGACCCTGTCACCTGCTCCACCAGCAGCGCACGGATCTCATTGGGGTCAGTGACAGCCTCGGCGCGCACATTGGCGATCAGTGGCACAGCGGGCGTATCCATCGGCACCTCTTCCAGTGCGGCGCGCATCACTTCGGCGGCGGGCTGCATCAGGGCGCAATGAAACGGCGCGCTGACGGGCAGCAGCATCGCGCGCTTTGCGCCACGCTCTTTGGCCAGATCGACGGCACGCTCGACCGCGGCCTTGTGGCCCGAAACGACGACCTGACCGGGATCGTTGTCGTTTGCAGCCTGACACACTTCGCCCTGCGCCGCGTCATTCGCAACCGCCGTGACCGCCGCAAAATCGAGCCCAAGGATCGCCGCCATTGCGCCCACGCCCACCGGAACGGCCTGCTGCATGGCCTGCCCACGCGTGCGCAAAAGGCGGGCAGTATCGGCAATGCTGAGGGCGCCGGCGGCGGCCAGCGCAGAATATTCGCCCAGCGAATGACCGGCAACAAAGGACGCGGCATCCAGCGTCACACCCTCGGCCTCAAGCGCGCGCAGAGCCGCCAGCGACGTCGCCATCAGCGCGGGTTGCGCGTTCTGCGTCAGGGTCAGTTGCTCCTGCTCGCCGTTCCAAATCAGCGCAGACAGCTTTTCGCCCAGCGCATCGTCGACCTCATCGAATACATCGCGCGCGGCTGGATAGGCCTCGGCCAGCGCTTGGCCCATGCCTATCGTCTGCGCGCCCTGTCCCGGAAAAATGAATGCTCGGCTCATGCTGGCTCTCCCCTCGTCCCATTGCCCTCTCGGATAACGCGCAGAGCCGGGCGAGGCAATGGCGCAGGCCCATTGTGCGCAGCCAAGGGATTGCCCACCCGGCGCGATGCGCTAGTCTTGCCATTCGCCAACCGCAAAAGGACGACCCTATGCCCCTCGGCAACACTGCGATCAGCTATGGCACGATCACCAAGGTTTTTCACTGGACCATCGCGTTGATGGTCCTCACCATGTTCGCGCTGGGATGGATCGCCAGAACCCTCGCCGGATGGATCGAAGCCCCCGACATCGCCACGACGGACGCGACCATCACATTGACCAAGCTGCTGTTCTCCATCCACAAGACGATGGGCGTCACGATCTTTGCGCTGGCTGTCTTGCGCATCCTGTGGGCCATCTCGCAGCCAAAGCCGGGGCTGCTGAACGGCGACAAGTGGCTGGAATCGCGCTTGGCCGAAACGGTGCATTGGCTGCTCTACGGATCGCTCGTGGCGGTCCCGCTCAGCGGCTGGGTGTATCACGCGGCAACAACGGGATACGCGCCTATCTGGTGGCCATTCGGTCAAGGTCTGCCATTTGTATCCGAGGATGCGGCCTTGGCCGAGATCAGCAGCGCGCTGCATTTCATTCTGCAATGGGTGCTGGCGGTCGCCATCGCCCTTCATGTCGCGGGCGCGATGAAACATCACGTCATTGACCGCGATGCCACATTGCGCCGGATGCTGCCCGGCAGACAGACCGCCCTGCCGACGGCGAACCAGCCCGGCCATGCGTTGCCGATCCTCGCCGCGCTGGCGATCTGGGGCGCGGCCATCGGTCTGGGCGCATCGCTGGGCTGGCTCTCTCCGCGCGAAGGTGCGCAGGCCGAGGCGCTGGCCGAGGTAAGCAGCGATTGGCGGGTCGAGGACGGTGCGCTGAACATCGCCATTTTGCAGAACAACTCCGAGGTCACGGGCAGCTTTGCCGACTGGACCGCCGACATCACCTACGGAGAGACGCCAGATGCCGAGGGCAAACATGGCGCGGTCACGGTCACCGTCTCGATACCGTCGCTGAGCCTGGGCAGCGTGACCGATCAGGCGATGGGTCCTGCCTATTTCGCCGCCCAAGAATGGCCGACCGCGACGCTCCAGGCCGATCTGATCGACGCCGGCGATGGTCTGCTCGCGAACGGCACGTTGCGCATCCGCGACCAATCGGTGCCGGTCAGCATGCCAGTGGACCTGACCATCGACGGCGACACAGCCGACGCCGCCGGCAGCCTGACCGTGGACCGTCTCGACTTCGGCATAGGCACCGGCACGCAGGACGAAAGCTCGCTGGCCTTTGCCGTGCGCATCGACTGGACCCTGACCGCCACCCGCGCACCCGAGGCGAGCGTTGAATAGGTCGTGAAAAAGCCCGCGCCCCTGATAAGGGACGCGGGCAAATCAGGTCAGCCAAAAAGGCAGGATTACTCGGCCTTGCCGGCCTCGATCGAAATCTCGACATCCAACTCGTCGCCGATATTCGGCACGAACTTGTCCAGACCAAAATCGGACCGCTTGATCTTGGTTTCGGCGTCAAAGCCCAGCCATTCCTTGCCTGCCATCGGGTGCATGCCCTTCTGGTTCAGCTCGGCCTCTAGCTGGACCGACTTGGTCGTGCCATTGATGGTCAGATCGCCGGTGATGATCGCCTCATCGTCGCCCGTCACCTCGATGGAGGTCGATGTAAAGGTAATCAAGTCGCCTTCCTTGGCGCCAAAGAACTCCTCACCCATGAAGTGCTCGAACCGCTCTTCCCAGCCTGTATAAAGCGACATGACCGGAACCGACACGTTTACCGATGACGCAGCGGGATCTTCGGCGTCGAACATGATCTCGCCTTCCCAGCCGGTAAACACGTTGTAAGTGGTCGAATAGCCCAGATGCTCATAGGTGAACATCGTCTGGCTATGGCTGGGATCCAGCGTGTACGCCTCGGGTGCAGCGTTGACGCCGGTGGCGGCAAACGCGACTGCGGCTGCGATAAGAGTGGTCTTCATGAGCGGTCTCCTGTCTGTTACGTTCATTGGCGGCCAACCTATCGCAAAGCAGCGACAAGGCAATCGCCCAGACATAAACAACTCGTGTGCATAGGCACTGTGCCGCCTAACGCATTGCAGGGGGTCCCTTATAGCAGATGGTTTCCGACGCGCTCTATATCTTTGGCGGCGCTCAGGCCGCCTTGCCCGCCAGCATCGCAATCAGGGCCGCCTCGACCGCCGGATCGCGAACCGGCAGCGCAATCAACGGCTGGCCAGCGTCACAGCGCGCGGTCAGCAGGCCGTCGCGCAGAATGATCTCGCCCAGCGCGTCGATACGATGACTGACCGCGGAGCGGACGTGACCGTGCGCGTCCTTTTCAACGATCGTCAGCAGGCGCGTCTGCGTGTCGATATGCACCTCGGGGCCATCGTTACTGCGCAGCCCACTCAACACCACCACTCCGCCTATCGCCAAAGTCGCGGACAACGCCAGCTTGCAAAGCTGCATCAGTGTGTCACCGTCGGCTACGGGCACCAGCCACATGCCTGCGGCTGCCATCAGCGACGCGTAACCGCAGCATCGCAGGAACGTGTGGCGCAACGCCCCCGTCTCGGAGATTTCGACGTGCTGCAAAGGTGCCTTGCGCTGGTAGCGCAGCGGGCCCTCGGGCATGAATGTATCGGGTAGTGCGGTCATCGAAGAATCCCCTCACGGTTGCAGTATGGTTAATAGATCGCAGAGGAATTAGACCCAATTGGGGCAGTCGCGCGCTGAATTCGCGGCCTTGTCATGGCACCGTGGCCGTGCCGGCCTCGACCCTTGCGCCGACGCGGGGATGGGTCTATGGGTCGCGCTCGTTTCGCATCTTTGGAAAACCGCGCAGTCTCTCGTGGTGGGGCCGCGAAGCGACAATGCCCCGCCTATGAAATGCGCCTTGATAGAAGTGGATCCAACATGCCCCTTTACGAGCATGTCTTTATCTCGCGCCAGGACCTGTCCAGCGCCCAGGCCGAAAGCCTCATCGAACATTTCGGTACTGTATTGTCCGACAATGGCGGTAAACTCGTCGATCACGAGTATTGGGGCGTCAAGACGATGGCCTACAAGATCAACAAGAACCGCAAAGGCCACTACGCCTTCCTGCGGTCGGACGCACCGTCCGAGGCCGTTCAGGAAATGGAACGCCTGATGCGCCTGCACGACGACGTCATGCGCACGCTGACCATCAAGGTCGACGAGCACAAAGAACTGCCGTCAGCTCAGATGCAAAAGCGCGACGAGCGTGCCGAACGCCGCGAGCGCCGTTGATCAACGCCTGAAGAAAAGGACATAAACCATGGCTACAAAACCATTTTTCCGTCGCCGCAAGGTCTGCCCCTTCTCGGGCGATAACGCACCTGCGATCGACTACAAGGACACGCGCCTGCTGCAGCGCTACGTCTCTGAGCGTGGCAAAATCGTGCCATCACGCATCACCGCCGTCTCGGCCAAGAAGCAACGCGAGCTGGCCCGTGCCATCAAGCGCGCCCGCTTCCTCGCCCTGCTGCCCTACGCCGTCAAGTAAGGAGAATAGACATGCAAGTTATCCTTCTCGAGCGAGTAGCCAAGCTAGGCCAAATGGGCGACGTCGTTGACGTCAAGGCTGGTTTCGCACGCAACTACCTGCTGCCCCAGCACAAGGCGCTGTCGGCTTCGCAGAAAAACATCGCCGATTTCGAGACGCGCAAAGCGCATCTCGAGGCGCAAAACCTCGAGACTCGCAAAGAGGCCGAGGCAATGGCTGACAAGCTGAACGGTCAGCAGTTCGTCGTGATTCGTCAGGCTGCCGATTCGGGCGCGCTCTATGGCTCGGTCACCACGCGTGATGCGGCCGATGCGGCGACCGAAAACGGCTTTGAGCTTGATCGCAAGCAGGTCAGCCTGATCAGCCCGATCAAGGAACTGGGCCTGCACGACATTAGCGTGTCGTTGCACCCCGAGGTCGACGCGACGGTCACGCTGAACGTCGCCCGCTCGCCCGAAGAGGCCGAATTGCAGGCATCGGGCAAGTCGATCCAGGAACTGGCAGCCGAAGAAGAAGCGGCAGCCGATTTCGAGATTGCCGAACTGTTCGACGACATCGGCGCGGCTGCGTCAGACGACGAGGACTTGGCCGAAGCGGTTGAGGACGTTCTGCCCGAAGAAGACGAGACCGACGAGGCCTGAGCGGCACTACATCATTGAATGAAAAAGGCCGCGCGGATCACTCTGCGCGGCCTTTCCTTTGTGTTCGCCCCCGGCAGGGCCCGCAGGGCAGGACTATACCGCGTCGGTTATTCCCGGCCTCAACCGGTATGCGGCAAGGCGAAAACACAGATAGACCCACGCCGCAGCGCCCGTGAATTTGAAGCCCTCTTCGGCAATCTGTGTATATTCATACGGCACCGACAGGTTCTCTTGCACCGCGTCCACCAAGATGGACATGGCCAAAAGACCGCCTGCGATCACGAACGCGGTGCCATCAATCTCGGCGATGATGCGCCGGTATCGCACAAGCAGCGTGATGGCGAAAATCGCATAGATCGGCAAAAGGACGCCCTCGGCCAGATAGCGGTCATGGATCAAAAAGAAGTCGTCGATCCCAAGGAATAGCGAGAATCCCGCCATGAGCATCAGCAAATTTCGATATCTGCTCGGCCCTCGGCTAGACTGAAGCCGATAGCGGAAAAGACACAGCGTCGCCGCCGCGATCCAGAGCCACACCCCCACGCTGGAAAGAAACCCGAGAAAGCTGGACTGCTTGGTCTGCTGCATCACGTCGCGCAGGATTTCGGTCGTGGTAAAACCTGCGCCCTTCATGATCGTCAGCGATACAGCGTAGAATACCAGTGCAGGCAGGCAAGCCCACAAAAGGCACGCGCGAATGTTCTCGGATCTGGCGATGCCGCGCAGAAAGGTCTTTTGGGTACTCACGCGTCTTGCGCCTCTTCTGATCGGCCGTGGGCCGGATAGCATCGGACCGGGGCCAGAGAGTTTAAACCGTCAATGCGCTCGTGCGATCAACTCATGCCCAGCGCTTCTTTGTACATCTCCAGCACCGCCTCTTCTTCGGCGATATCGTCCTTGTCACGCTTGCGCAGCGCGATGACCTTACGCATCACTTTCGTATCGTAGCCGCGCCCCTTGGCTTCGGCCATGACCTCTTTCTGCTGCTCGGCGAGGTCTTTCTTTTCGGCGTCCAGCCGCTCGATGCGCTCGATGAACTGGCGCAGTTCGTCGGCGGTCACGCGGTAGGTGGCATCGGTTGTCTGGTCGTCCATGGGTCTTCTCCGCATCCTGAAAGATGCCCGTGACTACAGCGCGTCATGACGCCCCGCAAGCCCCGGCTGCTTGAGCTTGGCACCGCGCTGGCGTAGACGGCAGCGGCAGGCGTCGATATCTGCGGCGGACAAGGACGAGGCAACATGGAAATTCTTATCTGGAGTGGCGCGGCCGTCTCGCTGGTGGGTCTGGCAGGTCTGATATGGTGCGTGCTGCGCGTCTGGCGCGCGCGCCGCGCTCAGTTGGAGGAGGCGGAGATGCGCGCGGTCCTGCAAAAGGTACTGCCCATCAATACCGGGGCGCTGTTCCTGTCCGTGATCGGACTGATGATGGTGGTCATCGGCATCCTGCTGCGCTGACGGAATCGGGCCGGGCCCGGTGCTCCGCCCGGCAGGCCCCTGTGAAGGGCATCGTGACGCGCACCATGCAGGTAGCGTCGCGGCCTTTTGGCCTACGCAGACCTCTATTCGCTTCCTTGCAGTCACTGCGTATCGTGATCCAGCAGTTCCTTGTCCGACATCGCACCCTGATCCCGGGCGGCGGTCTGCGGCTGGCTTCCTGCCGAAGTCATGCGCGCACCGCCATCCTGTGGCGTTGACGTAGCGCGCGATAATTCATCTGCGCCGGGCGTATCCAGCACCGGCGTGCCGGCCGCCTCGTCGATAGAGACCGCTACGTTCGCGCGCTCACCACGCGGCGCAGAACGTTCCGAGTCAGCCTGCGCCTCGGGGCGACACGGCGTTAGGCGCACGGCCCGCGCTCCGTTCATCTGGCCGAGGCGCGCCAACGCGACGACATGTTTTTGGCTGGCCTCGAGGCGCACCTGCATCGGCTGATCCATTCCGAACGGCAGCAAACCGCCCGGCTTCAGCTTGCACACCTTGTCGAGCGGCAGGATGACGCGGGCCAGCACTGCCTCGAGGCTTACAGGAGCATCCATCGCGCTTCGCTCCAGCGTGCGCTGCATCGCGCCGCCCTTGGCGCCCGCTGCGGGGGGCGGCGCGGCCAGCGGCACCGGCAACAGGAACGTCACCGCGCCGGGATGCCCATCGTCGCCAACCTCAACCATCATGCGAAAAACATGAAAGGCCGGCGCATGAAGGGCCAGCGCCATACCGCGCGCATCCTCCATCATCACGCCGAATCGATACCCCGAGGCCCAATGCGCAGGCACCTCGCCGCCATCCACGCCTTGCGCATCTTCGGTCAGCATGGCCTCGGCGCCCGACAGCGCCGCGTCGATCAACGGAGCTGCAATCGCCGCGTCCGTGCGCGTCACCGCCCGCCCGTTCGAGCCGCGTCCAGTGACCCGGCCCATGGTCTGCACCTCAATCAGCGCTGCGAGCAGCGCAGCATCCACGCGCACTGCGCCGCGCGCGCCCTTAGGGCCGTCCAGCAGCACCAGAAGACCTCCATCGGCGAATTCGAGCCTGAGCGCGGTTTGCGACAGTTCGACCTGTTCGACCGCCGTGACCACCATCGCCAGATCGAACAATGTGTCCGATGCCTGCGCCAACGCAAGGCGCAGCGCCTTGGCCGGAGACATGGCGCGCGCTTGATATTCCTCGCGCGAGGCACGCGCCTTGCGGTGAATCACCGTATTGCCGTCGACAGATGTCATGCGCTGCGCCACCATCCCTTGCAAATTGACTATGGGACCGACCGTAACGCCTTTTCCGTTACCAAAAGGTTTCTCGCAGGCGGCTTAGGCGAGATAAATCCTATAAGCGTTTTGCATATAATCTGGAATTCAGATTTGCCGCACACGCCCGTAATATGGAAACGCTTTAAGCCACGCCGCGCGGCAGGGTCACGCGGAACGCCGCACCGCCCTGCCCCGGCAGGTAGCTGATCGTGCCACCCAGCCGGTGCATGATCTCGCGGCAGATGGCGAGGCCCAGCCCGGCACCCGGTGCGCGCGTCTCGCCGAGGCGCGAGAATTTCTCGAAAATCAGCGCCTCGTCCTTGATCGGAATGCCAGTACCGTTGTCGACAAAATCGATCACCAGCCCCGTCTCGTCCGTTTTGGCGCGGACGTCGAGGACCGGCGCGGGCGCATCGCAGTATTTGCGCGCATTTGCGATCAGATTGATGAAAACCTGCGCCAAGCGGTCCATATCTGTGCTGAGGTGCACTGCCTCACTGGCCGGATCACGCTGAATACGCAGCCGACCGGGTATATCGCCCGCCGTGGCGGCGACTGCCCGGTCCAGCACTTCGGCCAGTGTGCCGGTCTGTGCGTTCAGCACCACCTGCCCCGACTCCAGAACCGAAAGGTCCAGCAGATCGTCTAACAGCCGCGTCAGGCGCAGCGACTCGGCGTGGATGATCGACGCGTATTTCTGCTGTTCGTCTTCATTCAGCCCACCATCGCGCAGGATCTCGGAAAAGGCACGGATCGACGTCATCGGCGTGCGTAGCTCATGGCTGACCTGACTGAGAAAGCCGTCCTTCTGCACCGATAGCTGGGTCAGCTTTTCGTTCACTTCGCGCAGCTGGCGGGCGGTCCTTGCCTGCTCGGCCGATTTCGCCTCGAGCTGGCTGGAATGCTCCATGATCTGCGCGGTCTCATCTGCGACGGCCAGCAGATCCTCGACCGAGACGGTGGCGCGCCCAACGATCTGGCTGATCATCGCATGCGCCGTAGCCGCGCCGACGGATCCCGACAAACGCCGCTCAAGCCATTCAAGAAACTCCGGCGACGGTTCGGGCAGGTAGCCGCTCAGACCCTGACGGCGGGCGGCGCGCGAAAACAGCTGCTGCGCCTCAGCCGCGCCCATTATGCGCTGAGACATAATCAACAGGTCTTCGGACTGACCAAGGCCGCCGGTCCAGCTTCCAGGTCTTTGCGAATGCTCGAACACGTTGACGAACTGCGCGCCCTGCAGCCTCTCGACCGGGCGCGGAAAGCTGAGGATCGACACGGTGCAGAAGGCGGCGGTGTTCAGCCCCATCGACCACATAACGGCATGTACCAGCGGGTCCATCCCCCCGGTCCAGAACATCGCCTGCGGGCGCAGCCAGGATAGCCCGAACAGCCCCGCGTCGAACACGTGCTGCGGCAGGATCACCCCGGCGCCAAAGCTGGGCAGAAAGAGGCAATAGAGCCACAGCGCAAATCCAATGCTCAGCCCCGCCAGCGCCCCGTTGCGCGTGGCACCGCGCCAGATCAGCCCGCCCATCAGCGCCGGAAGGAATTGCGCCACCCCGGCAAAGGCAACGAGGCCGATCGCCGCCAATGCCGTGCCCCCGCCGGAAAGGCGAAAGTAGAGGTATCCCAGCAGGACTACCCCCCCGATGGATAGCCGCCGTGCCAACAGCGCCACATGCCGCACGTCGCCCGACATCATTGCCGCGCCCCCGGTCATGCGCAGCCAGATCGGCATGACGATATGGTTCGACACCATCGTCGATAGGGCAATCGCCGCGACGATCACCATCGACGTCGCCGAGGAGAAACCACCAAGGAACGACAGGATCGCAAGCCCATCCTGCCCCGCGAACAAGGGCAAGTTCAGCACATAGAGATCCGGGTTCGACCCCTCTGGCATCAAGTGCAGGCCGACAGCGGCGATAGGCACCACGAAAAGGCTGATCAGCATCAGATAGAGCGGAAAGGCCCAGGCGGCCGTGCGCAGATGGCCCTCGTCCTCATTCTCGACCACCATGACCTGAAACATGCGCGGCAGGCACAGGAACGCCGCCGCCGACAACAGTGTCAGCGCGGTCCAGCGGCTGCCCGACACGTCGAACGCGGTGATGGGCGATGCGTCGATGCGCGCCAGCGTTTCACTCAGACCGCCCTCCAGCCCCCACACGACAAAGATGCCGACCGCGAGCAGGGCCAGCAGCTTGACCACTGCCTCTAGCGCGATGGCGATAACGACGCCATGGTGTCGCTCGTTCGCGTCGAGGTTGCGGGTGCCAAAGAGGATGGTGAACAGCGTCAGGCCCAGCGCGACATAGATCGCGATGGACTGAACCGACCGCCCCCCCTCCGGCCCTGCTGGCGAAAACGCGGCGAAGGACAGCGTCACCGATTGCAGTTGCAGCGCAATATAGGGCGTCGTGCCGACTACGGCCAGAACGGTGACGCAGACGGCCAGCAGGTTGGATTTTCCGTAGCGGGATGAGATCATATCGGCAATCGACGTGATGCGCTGGCTGCGGCCCACGCGCACCATTTTGCGCAGGGTCCACCACCATCCGATCATCACCAGACTCGGGCCAAGATAGATGGTGACGTATTCTAACCCCGAGCGCGCGGCAAAGCCGACGGCGCCATAAAACGTCCACGCGGTGCAGTAGATCGACAGCGACAGCGTATAGACCAGCGGCGAACGCAGCCATGCGCCCCGCCCCCGCCGCGCCGCGCGGTCGGCGACGAAGGCGACTGCGAACAGGAACACCACATAGGCCACGCAGACCGCGACGAGGATGTTGAGAGTGGCCATCAGCCCTGCCGCACGTCTTCGCCGTCCGCGTCGTCGTCGTCGTCACGCGCCTCGGGGACCGCACGCAGATTGCGGGTAATGGCCGCCGACAGAATCACCAGCACCGCCCACACGGCAAAGATGTAGATCATCACATGCGACGTGCGCGGCGCGGCGCCGCCAGCTCCCAACCACAAGAGCGGCAGCACAAAAAGGAGCGCGCCGAGGATCGGCAGCAGGGCGGCCGCGTCGATCATCCGGCGATGCCTGTAGGTGCTGCGCGCGACGAACACGGCGCGGCCTTGGGTTGGCGCAGACACTGGGCCCTGCCGTTCGATCATGCTGCGTCGCTCGCGAGGGTTCGCACGGCCTCCAGCATCTCGGCGTTTGAAAAGGGCTTGGTCATAAAAAGGCTCGCGCCCGCGCGTTCAGCCATCTCGCGATCCTTGCGCTGGCCACGTGCGGTCAGCATCAAAACGGGCGTCTGCCCCAGGTCGGGATCGGCGCGGATATCAGTCAGCAGCTCAAACCCCGAGCGATGCGGCAGCATCACGTCGAGGATGATCAGATCGGGCTGGCGCGCGCGCACGATCTCCATCGCATTTTCGCCGCCGGAATGGGTGCGCACATCCCAGCCGTCCCGCGACAGAATAAAGCTGATCGCCTCAATGATGTTTGGCTCGTCCTCGATCAACAGCACCTGCCTGGCCATTCAGCGCGTCCCCTTTTGCATTTGCGGTTTCGCGCCACTATTGGGCAACGTTCGCGCGGTGTCAAAAACTTGACTCAATGTATGTGGGCGTCTCCGGCAGGATCGACGGCTCACACCGGGCGACGCAGGCGACGCGCGGACAGATCCGGCAGGACGTACCGACCTCCAACGGCGCGCCGCCCTCGCCCACCACCTCGCCCGAAACCTCGCCCTCGTCCGGCAAAAGCAGCATGTAGCTGCGCATCAGCGGTGGCATGTTAAAGCGGCCCGGCGCGGCCTCTTCGCAAGCCGTCAGAGCCAGCACCGCGCGCGCATCTCGATCAGGTTGAATCAGCCGCTGGCGCAGCGCCATGCCCGGCTGCGCCGCTGCGCGAAAGATCGGCCAGAGCGCGCAGTCCCCCGCGAGGCGTGTGATCGTGAATCCTGCCAGCGGCTTTAGTCCGAGGATGGCGCCGGACGCATCGACGCTGACCAGCCCGACAGGGCCGACCATCTCCTCTGGCATGGCGGCGAGGCGGCGAAATATCAGCGCCAGTGGCACATCAAGATCCTGCGCCAGCGCCAGCGGCGCGACGCCGCTGCGCGCCAACGCATCCTTCAGGTTCGCCTTGGGCAAGGCCAGCGCATCGGCACGGTAGCGTCTCAGCGCAGCCTTGGCGAGCGTGTGCGCGCCTGTGCCGGGCTCCAGCTCGGCCCTAACCAAAAGCGCGTCGATATCGCCATCGGACCCCAACCCATCCTCAAGCCCGGCAAAGCGGAAATCATGCGCGCCCAGAAACCTGTCCAACTCGTCCTGCGGCGACAGGATATCGCGGCCCGCGCCCGGCCCGTCGTCCAGATAACGCACTAGACGTTTGGCTTCTTCGGCCAGACGCTGGCTATCCTCGCCAAGGTTTCGGTGAAAGCGCGCCTGCCATTCCGGCTCCAGCTCAGCCGTGTCGGTCAGGATCGACGCGGTCGAACGGATGGCGGTGACGACCGACAGCACCTCGTGCAACGACGCGGCCAGATGTGGGTCATGCGCCAGCCGATCAGTCAGCGCGTCGGCGTGACGCGCCGATTCCTGCGCACGGCGCAGCGTATCGACCAGCAGCTGCGCCCAGCCGGGAAACCGGCCTGCAAACTCATCGACCCGGCTTAGTTCAGGCGCGGGGCCTTGGGCATCCTGTGGTTCGGGCCGCTCTGGCCGTTCGCCAGCCGCTTCGCGAAGACCGGCCATCAGCGCCGCCTCGCCGCCATGGGCCAGCGCCTGTGCGTCGACCTCCAGCGCGGCCGCGAGGCGCAAGAGGATGCCGCCCCCGATTCTACGTCGGTTGTGCTCAATCAAATTGAGATAGGAGGGCGATATTCCCGCCTGCCGCGCCAGCGCGCCCTGCGCCAGACCACGCGCCAGCCGCCGCTCGCGGATGCGGGTGCCAGTCATGGTGCCTACACCGGTGCTCTCCGCCGCGTCATTTTCTTTTTGAATCAATGCCGTTTCTCCCCTCTTGACAAATATTTACACAAATTTCGGGTGCTGTGTGCAAAAATTTACAAAATAATTGTTTTGCAAAAGGCAGTTGTTGAGAAGTTTTCTTGCGTCGTGCCATAGTACATTTGCACAAAGTGCGATCCGGCAACCCGCGGAGGAGGCGTGTGTCGTGATTAGTCAAACAGGGAGGATTTTTATGTCCACATCCAATTTTACCCGCCGCGGTCTGCTGAAAACCAGCGCCGTCGCAGGTGCCGGCCTGGCCGTTCCGACAATTTTCACCGCGTCGAGCGTTTCGGCATTTGCCAACGACCCCACCAATGCCAGCAGCGTCACGTTAGGCTTTAACGTCCCGCAATCCGGCCCCTACGCCGATGAGGGCGCGGACGAACTGCGCGCATACAAGCTGGCGGTCGAGCATCTGAACGGCGAAGGCGATGGCGGCATGATGCAGACCTTCAGCTCGAAGGCGCTGCAAGGCAATGGTATCATGGGCAAGAAGGTGGATTACGTCACCGGCGACACCCAGACCAAATCTGACGCAGCGCGCGCATCGGCCAAGTCGATGATCGAAAAAGACGGCGCGGTCGTGATCACCGGCGGTTCATCCTCGGGCGTGGCCGTAGCCGTTCAGGCCCTGTGCCAAGAGGCTGGCATCATCTTCATGGCCGGTCTCACCCACTCGAATGACACGACCGGCAAAGACCGCAAGGCCAACGGTTTCCGTCACTTCTTTAACAGCTGGATGTCCGGCGCGGCGCTTGCGCCCGTTCTGGCGAATGCCTACGGCACCGACCGGAAGGCCTATCACCTGACCGCCGACTACAACTGGGGCTACACCACAGAAGAGGCCGTGCGCAACTCGACCGAGGCCTTGGGCTGGGAGACCGTGAACGCGGTCAAGACCCCGCTGACCCAGACCGACTTCAGCGCCTATATCACGCCCGTTCTGCAATCGGACGCGGACGTGCTGGTGCTGAACCACTACGGCAACAACATGGTTAACTCGCTGACCAACGCCGTCCAGTTCGGCCTGCGCGACAAGATGGTCAACGACAAGAAGTTCGAAATCGTCGTGCCGCTCTATTCCGAGCTGATGGCACGCGGCGCGGGCAAGGCCGTCGCAGGTATCTTTGGGTCGCAGAACTGGGACTGGAAACTGGAAAAGGAAAAGGGCGCCCGCTATGTCGGCTCTGACGCCTTCGTCAAATCCTTCGGCGAAAAATATGGCTTCCCGCCCAGCCAGGCAGCGCATACCTGCTACGTGCAGACCATGCTTTATGCCGATGCGGTCGAGCGTGCGGGCAGCTTTGCCCCCTGCGCGGTGGTCGAAGCGCTCGAAGGCTTCGAGTTCGACGGTCTGGGCAATGGCCCGACCCTCTACCGCGGCGAAGATCACCAGTGCTTCAAGGACGTGGTCGTGGTGCGCGGCAAGGAGAACCCCGAGAACGAGTTCGACCTGGTCGAAATCGTCGAAGTGACGCCCGCCGAGCAAGTGACCTACGCCCCCGACGCCCCCGAATTCGGTGGTGCTGCGGCAACGCTGGGCGATTGCAACGACGGCGCATAAGCGAATTGAGGGCCGCCCCCATGCCGGGGCGGCCGTTTTCAAGCACGCGAGGGCCCCCCATCAGGGCCAGACCGGCCATTTTCGCCGGGCACTTTTCTGACATGCGAGGCAGACAATGGATGCGATAATCCTGCAAATCCTCAATGGACTGGACAAGGGGTCGGCCTACGCGCTGATCGCCCTCGGTCTGACATTGATCTTTGGCACGCTGGGGGTGGTCAATTTTGCCCACGGCGCTTTGTTCATGATCGGTGCCTTTTGCGCCGTCACGCTCAGCCGCATCCTGACATTCAGCCACGTAGTAATTGACGAAACGCGCACCGACTTCCTCGGCAATCCGATGAAGGTGGACGTGCCCTATATCCATAGTATCGTCGGCCAAAGTGCCGGGGATTTCATGATCGACTGGGCCGTGCCGCTGTCGATTCTATTCGCAATTCCCGTCATGATCGCCATCGGCGTCATCATGGAACGCGGCCTGATCAAGCATTTCTACAAGCGCCCCCATGCCGACCAGATCCTGGTGACGTTCGGCCTTGCCATTGTGCTTCAGGAAGTCATCAAATTCTACTACGGCGCCAACCCGATCCCGACGCCCGCACCCAGCGTATTCCGCGGCTCGTTTGATTTCGGCGCGTTTTTGGGGATGGACGCCAATTCGATCATCTACCCCTACTGGCGCCTCGTCTACTTTGCCTTTTCGCTGGTCATCATCGGTGCTGTCTTTGCCTTCCTGCGGTTCACCACCTTCGGGATGGTCGTGCGCGCAGGCATGGCTGACCGCGAGACTGTGGGCCTGCTGGGCATCAATATCGACAAGCGGTTCACCATCATGTTCGGCATTGCCGCCGCCGTCGCGGGCCTTGCTGGCGTGATGTATGCGCCTATCAACAGTCCCAACTATCACATGGGCATGGATTTTCTCGTGCTTAGCTTTGTCGTCGTCGTCGTCGGCGGCATGGGCAGCCTGCCGGGTGCGGTGCTGGCGGGGTTCCTTTTGGGCATCCTCGAAAGTTTTGCCTCGATGTCCGAGGTGCTCGAAGTGCTGCCGGGAATTAACCAGATCGTCATCTACCTGGTCGCGATCATCATTTTGCTGACCCGTCCACGTGGCCTGATGGGCCGCAAAGGCGTGATGGAGGATTAAACAATGCTAGGACTGACACGCAAAGACGCCCTTATGCTGGGGCTGGTCACGGTGCTGGCACTGCTGGCACCCTTCATCCTTAACCCGTTTCCGGTAAACTCCGGCATGGCACAATTCAACGCTGGCTATCCCGACCTGATGCAACGCTTTGTCATCTTTGGCATCTTTGCCATCGGGTTTAATATCCTCTTTGGCCTGACTGGCTATCTTAGCTTTGGTCATGCCGCGTTTCTGGGGGTGGGCAGCTACGCCGCGATCTGGATGATGAAGCTGCTGACGACCAACATCATCCCCGGCATCATCATGTCGATCGTCGTTGCGGGGCTTTTCGCGCTGGTGGTTGGCTTTATCTCGCTGCGCCGCTCTGGCATCTACTTTGCCATCCTCACGCTGGCCTTCGCACAGATGTCCTACGCACTGGCCTATTCGGTGCTGACCCCCATCACCGGCGGCGAGACGGGCCTGCAACTGAAGCTGAGCGATGCACGCATCCTCGACGGCGCACTGGCGCAGGGCGAACGCGCGGATGCAAACCTCTTTGGCCTCGACATGACGGCCAGCTTGGATCTGTTTTTCGGCGGGTGGCAATTCACCTTCAACGCAGGGTATTACATCGCTGCCGTAACGCTGATCCTGGCATTCTACCTGTCGATCCGCATCTTTCGCTCGCCGTTTGGCATGATGCTGCGCGCAATCAAAAGCAACAATACCCGCATGACTTATACCGGCCTAAATGCGCGCCCCTATGCGCTGGCCGCCTTCGTCATTTCGGGCATGTATGCCGGTCTTGCCGGTGGCCTGATGGTGGCAATGGACACGCAGGTCGGCCCCGAGCGGATGTTCTGGACCGCCAGCGGCGAGGTCGTCCTGATGACCATCCTCGGCGGTGCCGGTACGCTGATCGGCCCGGTTCTGGGCGCTGGTCTGATCAAATACATGGAAAACATCATTTCCAAGATCAACGCCGGCATCCTGCATAAATGGTTCTCGTGGATGCCCGACGGGCTGGAGGATCTGCTGGTAACGCTGATCTACCCCTTCGTCGGCAAGGGCTGGCACCTGACACTGGGCATCGTTTTCATGCTGGTCGTCATCTTCCTTCCCGGCGGTCTGGTCGAGGGCGGGCAGCGGATCTCGCGCCTTGTCCGCGGCAAACGCGCCAAACCGTCCGATCAAACCACTCCGGCTGAATAAGGAAACGCGACTATGGGCATTCTCGAAGTCAAGAACGTGAACAAGCGTTTCGGCGGCCTTCAGGCGCTGGGGGACGTGAACCTCAGCATCGCCGAGAACACCGTCCACGCCATCATCGGCCCAAACGGCGCGGGCAAATCCACGCTGCTAAACGTGCTGGTGGGCAAGCTGATCCCAGATACGGGGTCAGTGATGTTCGACGGCCAGTCGGTGCTGGGGCGCAAGCCTTATCAGATCAACCAGATGGGTATTTCCCGCGTATTTCAGACACCCGAGATATTCGGCGATCTGACCGTGCTGGAGAACATGATGATCCCGATCTTTGCCAAACGTGACGGCGCCTTTCGGATGCACGCAATCGAGAGCGTCGGCAGCGAACGCGGCGTGATAGAGCAAGCCGAACAAATGCTGGAGAGTCTCAACATGGCCGACCAGCGGTACAACCATTCAGCCGCGATGTCGCGCGGCAACAAAAGGCGTCTGGAAATCGGCATGTGCCTGGCGCAGGAACCCCGTCTTTTGCTGCTGGACGAACCGACGGCAGGCATGGCGCGGGCGGATACGAACAACACCATCGATCTGCTGAAACAGATCAAGGACGAGCGTGACATCACCATCGCCATCATCGAGCATGACATGCATGTGGTGTTTTCCCTCGCCGAGCGGATCACCGTGCTGGCCCAAGGCAGCCCGCTGGTCGAGGACACGCCGGATAACATCAAGGGCCACCCAAAAGTGCGCGAGGCTTACCTCGGCGAAACCGCCGACTGACGACACACGCCCTGCCCCGCAGACGCCCGCAAGAGGAACGACACCATGACCGCTAACCCCGATTTTTCCAAGAACGCCAATCAGGCCGCAACCGCCCCCGCATTCCTGTCGGTTTGGGGAATGCAGGCCTACTACGGCGAAAGCTATATCGTGCAGGACATTAGCTTTAACGTCCACGAGGGCGAGATCCTCGCCCTTCTGGGCCGCAATGGCGCGGGCAAGACGACGACGCTGCGCGCCATCGCCCGCATGGACAACCCGCAGTTGGCCCATGGCGAAATCTGGCTGGATCACCAGCCGCTTCACAAGATGCGCAGCCATGAGGCCGCCGTCGCCGGGATCGGCCTTGTGCCCGAGGATCGCTGCATCATTCCCGGCCTCACGGTCGAGGAAAACCTCGAACTGGCACAGATTGCGCCACCCATCGGCTGGTCAATCGAGCGTCTCTATGAACTGTTCCCCCGCCTCGCAGAGCGCCGCCTGCAAGAGGGCGTGACCCTCTCGGGCGGCGAGCAGCAGATGCTGGCGGTCGCGCGCGCATTGGCCCGCGATATTAAGGTATTGCTACTCGATGAGCCTTACGAGGGCCTCGCCCCCGTCATCGTCGACGAGATCGAGAAAACCCTGCGCATCATCAAGGAGCAGGGCATCACCACCATCATCGTGGAGCAGAACGCCGTGCGCGTTTTGAAACTGTCGGACAGGGCCGTGATCCTTGACACCGGCGGCATCGTCTTTGACGGTAGTGCAGCGGAGGTTCTGGAAAACGAGAAGCTGCGCGCTGAATATCTGGCGATCTGACGCGGCTTTGCGGCCTGCGCCGATCTGCCTGCACCAACAGCTTCAGAGGTAATACCCATGTCCGACAAAACATATCCTCCGTCCAAGGAATTTTCCAAAAACGCGCATATTGATGCCGCCAAGTATGACGAGATGTACGCGGCCTCGATCAGCGATCCCGAAGGCTTCTGGGCGGAGCATGCAAAAGATCTGGACTGGATCAAGCCGTTTACCAAGGTCAAGAACACGTCCTTTGAGATGGGCAATGTCGATATCCGCTGGTTCGAGGATGGCGTGCTGAACGTCGCCGCCAACTGCGTCGACCGGCATCTGGCCACGCGTGGCGATCAGACCGCCATCATTTGGGAACCCGACGATCCCAAGACGCCCGCGCTGCACATCACCTATAACGAGCTGCACGAAAAGGTGAATCGCTTTGCCAATGTGCTGCTGAGCCAAGGCGTCATGCGCGGCGACCGCGTCGTCATTTACCTGCCAATGATTCCCGAGGCGGCCTATGCGATGCTGGCCTGCGCGCGCATCGGCGCGGTCCATTCCATCGTTTTTGCCGGATTCTCTGCCGACGCGCTGGCCAACCGCATCAACAATTCCGGCGCCAAGGTCGTCATCACCGCCGACGAAGCACCTCGCGGCGGGCGCATGACCGGGCTGAAAGCTAATGCCGACGCCGCCCTGCTGCACTGCTCGGACAAGGTGCGCTGCCTCGTGGTCAAACACACCGGCGGCCAGACCACATGGATCGACGGGCGCGACATCGACGTCAAGGCACAGATGGAGCAGGTCAGCCCCGACTGCCCCGCGCGCCCGATGAATGCGGAGGATCCGCTGTTCATCCTCTACACTTCCGGCTCGACCGGACAGCCAAAGGGCGTCGTCCACAGCTCGGCGGGATATCTGCTCTATGCGGGCCTTACGCATAAATATGACTTTGATTATCATGATGGCGACATCTTCTGGTGTACCGCCGATGTCGGCTGGGTCACGGGCCACAGCTATATCATCTACGGCCCCCTCGCGAACGGCGCGACCACTGTGATGTTCGAGGGCGTGCCGACCTGGCCCGACGCCAGCCGGTTCTGGCAGGTCTGCGAAAAGCACAAGGTGAACCAGTTCTACACCGCGCCGACTGCTATTCGCGCGCTGATGGCTCATGGCAAGGATTTCGTCGAGAAATGCGATCTCTCCTCGCTCAAGCTGCTGGGCACCGTGGGCGAGCCGATCAATCCCGAAGCGTGGAACTGGTATAACGAGGTCGTCGGCAAGGGTGTCTGCCCCATCGTCGATACATGGTGGCAGACTGAAACCGGCGGCCACCTGATGACCCCCCTGCCCGGTGCCACCGCCACCAAACCGGGTAGCTGCACCACGCCGTTCTTTGGTATCGAGCCTGTCATTTTGGACCCGACATCCGGCGAGGAAATCACCAGCACCGAGGCTGAGGGCGTGCTGTGTATCAAGGACAGCTGGCCCGGCCAGATGCGCACCGTCTACGGCGATCACGACCGGTTCGAAAAGACGTATTTTTCGGACTACAAGGGCTACTATTTCACCGGCGACGGCTGCCGACGCGACAAAGATGGCTATTACTGGATCACGGGCCGCGTCGATGACGTCATCAACGTTTCGGGGCACCGCATGGGTACCGCCGAGGTCGAATCCGCACTCGTCGCACATGAAAGTGTCGCCGAGGCCGCGGTCGTCGGATATCCGCACGACATCAAAGGTCAGGGCATTTATGCCTATGTCACACTGATGAACGGGGTCGAGCCCAGCGACGAACTGCGCAAAGATCTGGAAAAATGGGTGCGTGGCGAAATCGGCCCCATCGCCAAGCCGGATATCATCCAATGGGCGCCGGGCCTGCCCAAGACGCGTTCAGGCAAGATCATGCGCCGCATCCTGCGCAAAATTGCCGAGAATGACTTTGATACGCTTGGCGATACATCGACGCTGGCCGATCCGGCCGTGGTGGACGATCTGATCGAAACCCGCAAGAGCCTGCAATAAGCGAAAACGCCCCACAGGATGTCTGCGTGTGGGGCGATGATATGCTTAAAGCGTTTCGGATTCGTGCTGACACAGCTTTTCCCGAAACGCATTAGCCGCGCCCGCGATAGGGCGGCACGCCTTGGTCGGGGATCCAAAGCCCCTCAGGCATTGGGCCGGTCTGGTAGAACACATCGATCGGGATCCCGCCGCGCGGATACCAATAGCCGCCGATGCGCAGCCATTTTGCCTCGGTAAACTCGGCCAAACGCCGCCCGATGCTGATCGTGCAATCCTCATGGAACGCGCCGTGATTGCGGAAACTTCCCAGATACAGCTTCAGCGATTTGCTCTCGACCAGCCAATCGCCGGGCACGTAGTCGATCACCAGATGCGCGAAATCCGGCTGGCCTGTCATCGGGCACAGCGACGTGAATTCGGGGGCGACAAAGCGCACGTTGTAGTCCACATCCGCCTGCGGGTTTTGCACCCTCTCCAGCTCGGCTTTGGCCGGATCATCCGGCAGCGAGGTGTTCGCGCCCAGCTGTGTCAGACCATCATAAATGCTCTCGCTCATATCGCACCCTCCAGCGGCCTACACGCCGCGCTTGTTTCCCCATAGCATCACATGCAGTTGCGGCAGCACGCGCGCCGCGTGCCAGCGATCTGCGATCACCCGATCCACCAACCAGCGCATCCGCGCGTCGATTCCGTCCTGATCGACGGTAGCCGTGTCGTCTTCGGGCGGCGGGGGCGTATGATTACCCGGTTGCAGATAGATCGCCAGCCCCGGATGACGCGCAGCCACATCGCCCGCATATGCGTAATCGGCTTCGTCGAAGACGACGATCTTTAACACGGTCGGCGCGCCTTGGGCTGCCTCAATGCACTCTTGCAACAGCGCCCAGTCGGTCTGCATTTCAGACGATGGCGGCTTGGGGCTAAGCACCAGCATGTCGAGCTGGGAAAACCAGTCCTTCGCCATCGATCCTTGGGTTTCCAGGGCAAAGCCATATCCCTCGCCCCGCCCCAGCGCGATGAGATCACCCAATGGCTGGATCGCCGGATTGCCCCCCGATAATGTGACGGTCAATGGCTCTCCACCCGACAGACGGCGGACCTCATCCATCACCGCGCTCGCGCTCATCGGCGTCCAGTCATGGCGATACTCGCTATCCACGGCGTGCAGGCTATCGCACCACACGCAGCGATAATCGCAGCCGCCCGTGCGCACAAACACCGTCGGCACACCGATCAGCGCGCCTTCACCCTGTATCGTCGGGCCAAAGATTTCCGATATGCGTATGGCCTCGCTCATGGTCGGTATTCGGCCCATGTCTTGGGCGTTTCGCTGATCTTAACCGCAGCCGTTTCGGGCCAGCGGGCGGCGCACCAGTCATAGAGATGCTTCGCCATCCGCTCGGCCGTCACGCAGTCATCGCCCAGAACGTCGTTGAGGTGGCGGTGGTCCAACTCGTCGTCGATATAGCGCTTGAGCGGGGCCAGTTCGAGGTAATCGCGCACAAAGCCATGTGTGTTCAACGTATCGGACTCCAGTTCGACCACGGCGACATAGTTATGCCCATGCAACCGCGCGCATTGGTGATCCTCGGGCAGCCCGAACAGCTGATGGGAGGCCGAGAAATGAAATTCCTTGGTAATGCGATACATGGTCTAACCCTCCGTTCCGGTCGCGCCGCGCCAAAAATCGGGATCGCCGTAAACCGTCGGATCAATGATCCCGGCCAGATGAAACGCCTCGCGCCGCTCGACGCAGGTGCCGCAGCGCCCACAATGCAGGTCGCCGCCCTTATAGCATGACCAAGTCTCGCCAAAGGGCGTTCCGTATTTCGCGCCGTCCACCGCAATATCAGCCTTGGAGCCGTTCAAATAAGGCGTGAGCAGTTGCACCGTGGCATAGCCGTCCATCGCGCGATCCTCCATCGTCTGAAACGCGTCGATGAAATCTGGGCGGCAATCAGGATAGATAAAGTGGTCGCCCCCATGCACGGCGGTCGCTACCGCGTCCACTTTTTGCGCTGCGGCCATGCCAAAGGCGATAGCCAGCATGATTGCGTTGCGGTTGGGCACGACGGTAAGCTTCATGGTTTCTTCGGCGTAATGGCCATCGGGCACATCAATGTCGTCGGTCAGGGCCGAGCCGGTGAGCGCCGCGCCAACGCTCGCGATATCGATGACATGGTGCGCAACGCCCAGACGGTGCGCACAGGCAGCGGCATAGTCCAACTCTTTGGAATGGCGCTGGCCATAGTCGAACGACAGCAGCGCGTGCAATTCGTCCGTCGCGGCGATGCGATGGGCCAACGCCACCGAATCCATCCCGCCGGAGCAGATGACTATAACCTTCATGTCTCGTCCTTGTTTTGAGCGGGTAGGCTGCGACCGCATATGTTCCGCATTTAAGCCCGCACCGCCCCTAAGGCAACCCGTACGCGCGCTACCGCGCCGTCCAGCCGCCGTCGATGGGCATCGCCGTGCCGGTGACGTTATGCGCCAGCGGACTGCACAGCCACAGCGCCATCGCGCCAATCTCGGCGGGGTCAATAGCGCGGCGGGTGGGCTGTTTTTCGCCCAGCAGGTCCGCGATCGCGGCCTCGCGGCCCGTGCCCAGCGCCGCCTCGCGCCGGGCGATCATGGGCGCGACCAGCGGCGTGTCGACCCAGCCGGGGCAGATGCAGTTGACCGTCACGCCGCCAGACGCAGCGTCACCGGCCTCGGCATATTCAGCCGCCGCGACGCGGGACAGACCGATCATCCCCGCCTTGGCCGCCGCATAGGCCGCCTTGCCCGGGTTGCCGACAAGACCGTGGATACTAGCGATATTCACTACGCGGCCATACCTACGCGCCGCCATACCGGGCAGGGCCGCCTGCATCGTCAGAAAGGCGGACGAGAGGTTGATTTGCAGCACTTCGCACCATTCGCCATAGGGCAATTCGGCCAGCGGCCTTCCGTGATTGATCCCGGCATTGTTCACCAGAATATCGACGTCGCCCCACGCAGCGGCCCCCTCCATCAACTCGGCGGCGCCCTCTGCGCTGCGCAAATCGCCGGGCAGGAATACCGCATCAGCTGCGCCAGCCCGCATTAAACCTTCGCAAAGGCCCGCCGGCTCCTCCAGACCATGCACGGCGACGCGCGCGCCCGCAGCCGCCAAGGCCCGCGCGATCCCCAGACCGATCCCTTGGGTCGAGCCTGTGATCAGTGCCGTTTTGCCTGAAAGTTCCGTCATTCAGCATCCCTCTGGGCCATTCCCGCCGCCGCGTCAAAGCACATGTTGCACAAAGCCGGTTTTCTATGGCGACGGCATGACATATAAGCAGCCGAAATCATAGCGCGCCAACACTGGGCGCCAGCCGTTCGAGGATACCAATGCCAAAGAAAACGCATGACGACGACGTCGCCTTTATCAAGGCGCTGGCCGAGCTTCTCAACGAAAACGAACTGACTGAACTGGAGGTTCAGCGCGACTACGGCGAAGATGACAGCCTGAGCGTGCGCGTCAGCCGCCGCATCGAGGCAGCGCCGCAATATGTAACGCAGGCTCCGATGCCGCACGCCGCAGCGCCCGCAGGTAGCCCTGCCGCTGCCCCCGTCGCGGCAATCGGCGAGGATCCGGCCAGCCACCCCGGCGCGGTCACTTCGCCCATGGTTGGCACGGTCTATACGCAGGCCGAGCCGGGCGCGCCCTCATTCGTGTCAGTTGGCGACAAGGTTTCCGAGGGCGACACCCTGCTGATCATCGAGGCGATGAAGACGATGAACCATATCCCCGCCCCACACGGCGGCACGGTCAAGCGGATCCTCGTCGAGGATGGCGGCGCTGTGGAATATGGCGCACCTCTGATGATAATCGAATAAGGCGCTGGCAATGTTCGATAAAATACTGATCGCCAATCGGGGCGAAATTGCTCTTAGGGTCATCCGCGCTGCGCGCGAGATGGGCATCCGCTCGGTCGCTGTCCATTCCACTGCCGACGCCGACGCGATGCATGTGCGCATGGCCGATGAGAGCGTGTGCATCGGCCCGCCCTCTGCCACAGACAGTTATCTGTCGATCCCCGCGATCATCGCGGCCTGCGAAGTGACTGGCGCACAGGCGATCCATCCCGGCTATGGCTTCTTGTCGGAAAACGCCGCGTTCGTGCAGATCGTCGAAGATCACGGCCTGACCTTCATCGGCCCCACGGCCGAGCATATCCGCGTCATGGGCGATAAAATTACCGCCAAGGACACGATGAAAAAACTGGGCGTGCCTTGCGTGCCCGGCAGCGAAGGCGGCGTGCCGACCTTGGCCGAGGCCAAGCGCATCGGCGAAGAGGTTGGCTATCCGGTCATCATCAAGGCCACTTCCGGCGGCGGCGGCAAGGGGATGAAGGTGGCGCAAAACGCCGCCGAGATGGAGCGCGCGTTCCAGACCGCCCGCGCCGAGGGCAAATCGAACTTCGGCAATGACGAAGTTTACATCGAGAAGTACCTGACCACGCCGCGCCATATCGAAATTCAGGTCTTTGGCGATGGCAAGGGCCGCGCCGTGCATCTAGGCGAGCGGGACTGCTCGCTTCAGCGGCGCCACCAGAAGGTGTTTGAGGAGGCTCCCGGCCCCTCTATCACCGCCTCAGAGCGCGCGCGTATCGGCGATATTTGCGCGGATGCCGTGGCCCGTATCAACTATATCGGCGCAGGCACGGTTGAGTTTCTCTACGAAAACGGTGAGTTCTACTTTATCGAGATGAACACCCGCCTACAGGTTGAACACCCCATCACCGAGGCGATTTTTGGCGTGGACCTTGTCCGCGAACAGATTCGCGTCGCCGCCGGAGAAGAGATGGAATTCGATCAAGACAAGCTGGCGATCAACGGCCACGCGATCGAGGTCCGCATCAATGCCGAAAAGCTGCCTGACTTTGCACCGCGCCCCGGCAAGATCACGCAATTTCACGCGCCCGGTGGCCTTGGCGTGCGCATGGATAGCGCGCTCTATGATGGCTATACGATTCCGCCCTATTATGACTCGTTGATCGGTAAGCTGATCGTGCACGCCCCCGATCGCCCCGCCGCGCTGGCCCGGCTAAAACGGGCATTGGGCGAGTTGATCATTGACGGCGTAGATACCACCGTGCCGCTCTTTCACGCGCTGTTGCAGGAAAAGGACATCCAGACGGGGGATTACAACATCCACTGGCTGGAGCATTGGCTGGAGACCAATCTGCGCGGGGGCTAACCGCAGGTGCGAGGCACTCGATGAAGGACACCGATTTTGCGCTGACGCCCGAACTGCTGCTGCACGCCTATGCCTCGGGAATCTTTCCCATGTCAGAAGGGCGCGACGATCCCGAGATTTTCTGGGTCGACCCGCGCCGCCGCGGCGTGATGCCGCTGGACGGTCTGCATATCTCGCGCAGTCTAGCCAAGGTAATGCGACGCGGCGCGTATGAGGCAACTTTGAACACCGATTTCGCTGGCGTCGTCGACGCCTGCGCCGACCGGGCCGAGACATGGATCAACGCTGAAATCCGCGCGCAATACATCGCGTTGCACGCGCTGGGTCACGCACATTCATTGGAAATCCGGCAAGGCGGCGCGTTGATCGGCGGTGTTTACGGCGTCGCCATCGGGGCTGCGTTTTTTGGTGAAAGCATGTTTTCACGCGCGGCAAACGGATCCAAGCTGGCACTGGTGCATCTGGTCGATCACCTCAGGCGCTGCGGCTATACCCTGTTCGACACCCAGTTCCTCACCGATCATCTGGCCAGCCTCGGCGCGGTCGAGATCAGCCGCGCGGCTTATCGCGCTGAACTGGCGTTGGCACTGGAACAGCCTGCGACGATAACGCGCTATCGGCTGGACCCATCGCCTCACTCAGTCTTGCAGCGCAGCACCCAAACATCGTAGCGCGGATGATCCAACGCATTCAGCGCGGGCGATGACGCGATCATCCAGCCCGAGAATATCGGTTCATCCTGCCCCTCATCACGGATGCTTAGAAAGGCAAACGCGTCGGCAGCCGGATCGCCCTGCGGATAGCGACACTCGGCCATCTGGACCGTCAGCGGCCCAAAATCCGCCTGCTCGCCCGGTCCCAGCGTGATATCGATGACATCGCCCGAAATCTTTTCGAGTCCCCGCAGCACGGCGCCAGTGCCAACGGCGGCATTTTCCTGCGCGCTCGCGGCGAGCGGAAGAAACATGGCAATGGTCAGCGAAAGCAGCCTCATTCGGCAGGCGCTTTGTCATCGCCGCCGACAAATTTCATCAGCAGTGACACGAGACTGACAGAGCCTTGGGTGAATTCGATCTGATCGCCGGGCGCGAAATACATCAGCGAGCCGCCAGGCAGGATTTCGACATAATTCCCGCCTAGTAGGCCCTCGGACGATATCGCCAGCGCGCTGTCGTCGGGCACCTCAATGCCCTCGGCCACGCTGATAGTGGTGCCCGCGCGATACGTTTTGGGGTCCAGCGCCATCGACGTCACGCGGCCCACCTTGACACCCGCGAGGCGCACATCCGTGCCGACCGTAATCCCGTCAGCCGACCGGAAACTCGCGGCCAGCTCGTAACTGCTGGTGCCTGCTGATGCTCCGGTCAGCTTGCCAGCATAGACGACAAAGCCCAGCGCGACCGCCAAAACGATGCCGCCAGCAATGATTTCGCTTTTGTTTTCAGCCATGTCCGCTCTCTGCCTTTGGGCGCCTTATTCGGGGCTCCACGCCTCGTAATCGCTGCGCGGTTTGGGGTCACGGCGGCGGATGGATCCGGCCGGCGCATAGGCCAGCGCCGTTCCGGTCACGTTTTCCAGATGCGGCTTTTCCCATGTCTGGCGGGGCAGCGGCGCGTCTGTCGGCGCCTCCTGATAGGTATGATGCAGCCAGCCGTGCCATTCCGGACTAACCCGGCTTGCCTCGGCCTCGCCATTGTAGATGACCCATCGACGCGCGCCGTCCTTGGAGCGGTAAAAGATGTTGCCTTGCGCATCCTCGCCCACCTTCACGCCCTTGCGCCAAGTATAAAACTGCGTGTTGAGGGTTTGCCCGTGCCACCATGTCACGGAGCGCAGCAGCGAATTGAGAATACCCATGTCGTCCTCCGGCAATCGTTGTCCCAGATATGGCGTATCGGTTGGCAAAGGTCCAGTAGGATGGCTGGATTGAGCGGCTTGATGCAGCGCAAAATGAAGGCCGCGCAAACGCGCTGAGCCAAAACGAAAAAGAGCGAACCAACTGGCCCGCCCCTCAAATTACTCAGGTCTCGCTGGGATCACCCTGCCGAGGCGCCTTCCTTCTTGGCGCTTTCGGCGTAGATCATCAGCGGCGCCGCGGCGGACGTTGCGGCCTCTTCGTTGACCACGACCTCTTCGACGTTTTCCATACTGGGCAGCTCGAACATCGTATCCAGCAGAATATCCTCCAGGATCGAGCGCAGGCCGCGCGCGCCGGTTTTGCGCTGGATCGCACGTTTGGCGATGGCTGTCAGTGCGTCCTCGGTAAAGGTCAGCTTCGCATTCTCCAACTCAAAGAGGCGCTGATACTGCTTGACCAGCGCGTTCTTGGGCTGGGTCAGGATGGTGATCAGCGCGTCCTCGTCCAGATCCTCAAGCGTCGCGATGACAGGCAGACGGCCCACGAACTCGGGGATAAGGCCGAATTTCAGCAGATCCTCAGGCTCAAGATCCTTGAACACTTCGCCGATGCCGCGATCGTCCTTATCGCGCACGTCGGCGCCGAAACCCATCGCACTACCCTTGCCGCGCGCGGCAATGATCTTATCCAGACCGGCGAATGCCCCACCGACGATAAAGAGGATATTGGTCGTGTCCACCTGCAGGAATTCCTGCTGCGGATGCTTGCGCCCGCCCTGCGGCGGTACGGCCGCGACCGTGCCTTCCATCAGTTTCAGCAGTGCCTGCTGCACGCCCTCGCCCGAAACGTCACGGGTAATCGACGGGTTTTCGGACTTACGCGTGATCTTGTCGACCTCGTCGATATAAACGATGCCGCGCTGAGCGCGCTCGACGTTATATTCGGACGATTGGAGCAGCTTGAGGATGATATTCTCGACATCTTCGCCGACATAACCCGCCTCGGTCAGCGTGGTCGCGTCGGCCATCGTGAACGGCACATCCAAGATTCGCGCCAGCGTCTGCGCCAACAACGTCTTGCCGCAGCCGGTCGGGCCGATCAGCATGATGTTGGACTTCTGCAGTTCGATATCGCCCGACTTGCCAGAATTGTTCAGGCGTTTGTAATGGTTGTGAACCGCAACCGACAGCACCTTCTTGGCGGTAGCCTGACCGATGACATAGTCGTCCAGCACATCACAAATCTCGCGCGGGGCGGGAACGCCTTCGGACGATTTCAGCCCGGCTGTGCGCGTTTCCTCGCGGATGATGTCCATGCACAGCTCGACGCATTCGTCGCAGATGAACACGGTCGGACCCGCAATAAGCTTGCGCACCTCATGCTGGCTCTTGCCGCAGAAGCTGCAATAGAGGGTGTTCTTGCTGTCGCTGCCAGAATTACTCGACATGATCTACCTTTCGGGCGGTGCGTTGCAATCGGGGCCCGGCGCGGGTGCCGGGCCGCCGTTCTCTTTAGCTTATGGCAGGCACCGGGCGGCGACAATCGCAAAATGCCCCGCCCAATGCCTGACGCCTCCACCCTTTACGAGCTGGGCTTTTCGTCTTCTTCGGGCTTGGTCCGGTTCTCGACAATCTCGTCGATGAGGCCCCATTTCTTGGCATCTTCGGGCGACATGAAGTTGTCGCGCTCCAGCGCTTCCTCGACCTTTTTCAGGGTCTGGCCGGTGTGTTTCACGTAGATTTCATTAAGGCGCTTTTTCAACTTCAGCGTCTCTTCGGCGTGAATCATGATATCGGTCGCCTGACCCTGATACCCACCCGAAGGCTGGTGAACCATGATCCGGCTATTGGGCAGCGAGAACCGCATGCCCGGCGCGCCGGCAGTCAACAGCAGCGAGCCCATCGAGGCCGCTTGGCCGATTACCAGCGTCGATACCTTGGGCCGGATATACTGCATCGTGTCGTAGATCGACAGACCGCTGGTGACGACCCCGCCGGGGCTGTTGATATACATGCTGATTTCCTTGGACGGGTTTTCCGCCTCAAGGTGCAGCAATTGCGCGACGATCAGGCTGGACATGCCGTCATGGACAGGCCCACTAAGAAAGATGATCCGCTCTTTCAGAAGGCGCGAGAAAATGTCGTAAGCCCGCTCGCCGCGGCTGGTCTGTTCGACCACCATAGGCACGAGGGTGTTCATGTAGGTGTCCATTGGGTCTGTCATATTCCGCCTTGCCTGCTGAAGTGCGCCTGATCCTTAGCCGATCAAGTCCTAAGGGAGTCTTAGTATCGCGCCCAAGGGGCCGCAAGGGCGCGGCGGGAATTTGTGGCAGTGCTCACGACGCCGTGCTTTCGCGTCCGATGGTGCGGCATAGCAGCAGCACGGGGATCAGGCCGAACGCCACCAGCGCTAGCGACGGCACCGCCGCCTCGCGCAGCCGCTCATCCGCCGCCAGTCTATAGGCCTGAACCGCCAGCGTGTCGAAATTGAAGGGATGCAGAATCAGTGTCGCGGGCAATTCCTTCATCACGTCGACAAAGACAATCAGCAGCGCTGTCAGCACCGATGTGCGCGCAACCGGCAGATGGACCCGCCACAGCAGCTTGACCGGTCCTTGGCCTAGACTGCGCGCAATGGCGTCGAAATGGCTCGGCACGGTCGCCATGCCACTGTCGTAGGCATTAAGTGCGGCGGCCATGAACCGCGCCATGTAGGCCAGCACCATCAGCCAGATTGATCCGGTGATGAGCAGCCCCGTATCGATGCCGAAATTGCCTTCCATGAATCGGTCGATGACGTTATCCAGACCCGCGAGCGGCACCATCAGCCCCACGGCGATCACGCCGCCCGGCACCGCATAGCCAAGGCCCGCGCCGATCACCAATCCGCGCGATGTGCGTCCCGGATGCGTGCGGGCGCGAAAACCGATCAGGATCGCGCCGATCACCGTCAGCACCGACGCGATTGCCGCCAGCGAAACCGAATTGCTCATTAAATTCACGTAGCGCGGCGCGAGCAGGCTCTGCCCCGATCCCCAAGCCATCATGCCCAGCATGATCACAGGAATAAGAAAGCCCATCAGCACCGGGGTCAGGCAAATCGCAGTCGCGCCCCAGCCGCGCCAGCCCGTCAGACGGGGCTGGGTCAGCACCTCAAAGCGTGCGCCGCCACGCGATGCACGACGTGCGCCCCCTCGTTGCGCCCGCTCTAGCCCCGCCAGCAATAGCGCAAAGGTGAGCAGGCATAGCGATAACTGCGCCGCTGCCGCGCGATCACCGAGGCCGAACCACGCTTGGTATATCCCGGTGGCAAAGGTCTGGACGTTGAAGAACGCGACCGTACCGAAATCCGCGATCGTCTCCATGATGGCCAGCAGCGTGCCGCCCACAATGGCGGGCCGCGCCATGGGCAGTGCCACCGACCAGAATGCCGCCAGCGGCGATCGGCCCAGCGTGCGCGCCACCAGAAAGGCGTTCGAACTTTGTTGGCGGAAGGAGGCGCGCGCCAGCAGATAGACATAAGGATAAAGGACCATGGTCAGCATCAGGGCGGCACCCCCGAGGCTGCGGATTTCGGGGAACCAATAGTCGCGCGGACCCCATCCGGTAACGTCGCGCAGCAGCGTCTGCACCGGGCCAGGGTGATCCAGCAGCGACGTATAGGCATAGGCCAGCACGTAGGCGGGAAACGCCAAGGGAAGCGCCAGCGCGATCTCCAGCCAGCGCACACCGGGGAAACGATAAACTGTCACCAGCCACGCCGCCGACGTGCCGATCACCGCCGCCCCGCTACCCACGATGGCGACCAATGCCAGCGTTGTCGCGGTATAGCGCGGCAGGACGGACCACAGGACATCCCGCCACGTCGCCAAATCGCCGCCCAGCGCAGCCAGCGTGGCGGCCAGAATAGGCGCCACACACAGCGCGGCCACGACCCATGCCATGCGATACATCAACCGTTCGGCCAAGAAAGCGCCCCCACCCACCAGGCGTCTATGCCTGAGCGTTTTGATCAATAATGGCGGTGTCGGTGAGGGTCAAGGTCGCCTTGGCGCACTGGCAGAGCAGTGTAACGGCGCCGGAAAACCATTCCATATGCCTGATTCCGCGCACGCTTTCGTCCGCATCCACCAGCGGCGGCGCTAACGGCAGCCTTTACACCAGCCAAGAATCGCGACACCTTTCCGTATTCGCGAAGGTGGAGCGTCATCAATGATGCCCGCCCCGACAAAGATCAGGGAGATTTTTTCATGAAAACACTTAGACACCTCGCCACGGCGACGGCCACCGCGTTTCTACTGGGCGCTGGCAGCCTCGTTTCGGCACAGACACTGAACTTCGCCTATGACGCCGATCCCGTTTCGATGGACCCGCACGAGCAACTGTCCAGCGGCACGATCCAGCAAAGCCACATGGTCTTTGACCCGTTGCTGCGCTGGAATGTCGATCACGGCTTCGATCCGCGCCTCGCAACGGAATGGGAGCGTGTCGACGACACCACCATGCGCTTTAAGCTGCGCGAAGGCGTCAAGTTCCATTCCGGCAATGAGTTGACGGCCGAAGACGTCGTCTGGACCATTGATCGCCTGAAAACCTCGGCCGATTTCAAGGGAATCTTCGGCAACTGGACCTCTGCGACCGCGATCGACGACTACACTGTCGAGGTCAAGACCGATGGCCCCAGCCCGCTGATCCTGAACACCGCCACCTATGTTTTCCCCATGGACAAGAAGTTCTATGAGGAAGGCGGCGCCGAGATCATCAAGCATGGCGACAGCTTCGCCTCATCGAACATCTCCGGCACCGGCCCGTTCACCGTCTCCGAACGTGAGCAGGGCGTGAAGGTCGTTTTCAAGCGCAACCCCGACTACTGGGACACAAACAGCCCCGGCAACGTGCAGACCGCCATCCTGACCCCGATCAAGGAGGCGCCAACGCGCGTCGCCGCCCTGCTGTCGGGTGACGTCGACTTCATCGCGCCCGTTCCGCCCACCGATCTGGAGCGGATCGAAGGCGATGACAACGTCAAGTTGGTGACCATGTCCGGCACGCGCATCATCACGCTGCAAATGAACCAGAAACGCAACGAGGCGCTGGCGAACAAGCAGGTGCGCCAGGCCATAGTCCATGCCATCAACAACGAAGGTATCGTGTCGAAGATCATGAAGGGCTTCGGCACAGTTGCAGCACAGCAATCGCCCGAAGGCTATGTCGGTCATAACCCCGATTTAAAGCCGCGCTTTGACGTTGCCGCAGCCCAGGCACTGATGGAAGAGGCAGGTTATGCCGACGGTTTCAGCGCCACCATGATGTGCCCCAACAACCGCTACGTAAATGACTACAAAATCTGCGAAGCGGCTGCGGCGATGCTGGCCCAGATCAAGATCAAGATCGATCTGACCACCATGCCCAAGGCGCAATACTGGCCCAAGTTCGACGAGCGCGCGGCCGACTTCATGATGATCGGCTGGCATTCGGACACCGAGGACAGCGCCAACTTTAGCGAGTTCCTCGCCATGACGCCCGACGCCGATACCGGCAAGGGTCAGTATAACTCGGGCAACTACTCGAACCCCGAAGTGGACGAACTGACAACGGCTTCGCTGACCGAAACCGACGAAGGCAAGCGCGCGGAAATGCTGCAGAAGATCGAAAAGATCCTCTATGACGATGCCGCATTCGTGCCGCTGCACTGGCAAGATCTGGCCTGGGCCGCGCGCAAGGGCGTCGACATCGAACCGGTCCTCAACGTGATGAACTTCCCCTACCTGGGCGATCTCGTCATCGAGGAATAAAAACCTCAGGCAGGTCGGTTCATCCGGCCCGCCGTCGCGTCAGTCGGTTCTTCGGCTTGACGCGGCACCCCTTCCCGGCCTAGACGGCGCCCGCCCATTCCGGGTCTCGCCCCTCCAGCATCCGCCAGAGACGATAGCCAACCATGCACATCATCGCATTCCTCATCCGACGCGCCATTCAGGCTGTGATCGTGATGTTCGTCATCTCGCTGATCGGCTTTTCGATACAGGATAACCTTGGCGATCCGCTACGCGAACTGGTCGGTCAATCCGTCTCGGAGGCGGATCGCGATACGCTGCGCGGCGAACTGGGCCTGAACGATCCCTTTTTCGTCCAATACGCCCGCTTTCTCGGCAACGCCGTGCAGGGCGATCTGGGCACCTCCTACTTCTTTAAACGGCCCGCGCTCGAAGTCATCATGGACAAATTTCCAGCCACGTTTGAACTGGTCCTTGGTTCCGTGGTCATCTTTCTCGGCCTGTCCATACCCGGCGGCATCTATTGCGCCATCAATCACGACAGATGGCTGGCCAAGACGCTCATGACGGCCTCGATCATCGGCATCTCCGTCCCTGTGTTTCTGACCGCGATCCTGCTGGTCTGGCTCTTCGGGGTTGAGTTGCAATGGCTGCCCGCGTTCGGGCGCGGCGATACACTCGAGCTGCCTTGGGGCTGGGACACCGGATTTCTCACGCTGGACGGGTTGGCGCATCTGATCCTGCCCTGCATCGCGCTCAGCTCGATAATGCTGCCCCTCTTTATCCGTCTCATCCGCGCCGAAATGATGGAGGCGATGGGCACCGATTACGTCCGCTTTGCCAAGGCCAAGGGCCTGCGCACGCCGCGCGTGCGCTATGTCCATGCCTTTCGTAACACGCTACTGCCGGTCGTGACCGTGGGCGGCCTGATGATCGGCACGCTGATCGCCTACACGATCCTGACGGAAACCGTGTTCCAGTGGCCCGGCATGGGGTTTCTGTTCCTTGAGGCGGTTAATCGGGTCGATACCCCGCTCATCATCGCCTACATCATCGTCGTCGGCCTCATCTTTGTGGTCGTCAACACCATCGTCGATTTCGTCTACACGCTGATCAATCCGATGGTTAAACTGCCGGGGGCCAAGGCATGATTACATGGCGCGGCTTTCTCAAACGCTTCCTGTCGGACCCTGTCGCCATCGGCGCCGGTATCGTCCTGCTGTTCCTGGTCCTGATGGCCGCGCTGGCCCCGTGGATCGCGCCGCAGAACCCTTATGATTTGCTGCAACTCAATATCATGGACAGCGATCTGCCCCCTTCATGGCGGACGGGCGGCGACGAACGCTTTTGGCTGGGAACCGACACGCAGGGGCGCGGCGTTTTCAGCACGATTATGTACGGCACCGGCATTTCGCTGATCATCGGCATCGGTGCGGTAATCGTTCAGGGCATTCTTGGCGTAACGCTGGGCCTTTGGGCGGGCTACAAAGGCGGCTGGATTGACAGCTTCCTGATGCGCCTCGCCGATATCCAGATGTCGCTATCGACGCTTATGATCGCCATTATCGCGCTGGCCCTCTTTCAGACCGCATTCGATGCGAATATCTACGCCGACTACGCCATCTTTATGCTGATCATCATCATTGGCGTCGCCGAATGGCCGAAATTCGCGCGCACCGTCCGATCCTCGGTTCTTGGCGAAAAGAACAAGGAATATGTCGACGCCGCCCGCGTCATTGGCCTGCCCGCGCGCAAGGTGATGTGGGGTCATATCCTGCCCAACACGCTGACGCCGGTTCTGGTCATCTCGACCATCCAGGTCGCCGAAGCGATCATGACCGAGGCGGCCCTGTCGTTCCTCGGACTGGGGATGCCGACGGACAAACCATCGCTTGGCTCGCTGATCCGCTCAGGCTTTGAGTTCATCTTTTCCGGCTCGTGGTGGATTACGCTCTACCCGGCCCTCGTGCTGGTTGCGCTGGTGCTGGCGCTCAACCTCTTGGGCGACTGGCTGCGCGATGTGCTGAACCCGAAACTGCGCCGGGGGGACGACTGATGGCATTGCTGGACGTCAAGGATCTGCATGTCGCCTTCCCGCGCGGCAAAAAGGGCGAGGTCGAGGCCCTGCGCGGTGTCGATCTGACGCTGGAAAAAGGCCAACGCCTCGGCGTGGTCGGCGAATCCGGTGCTGGCAAATCCATGCTGGCCTTTGCCATCCTGAACCTCATCGCCGAGCCGGGTCGCGTCACCAAAGGCTCCGTCACCTTCGACGGCGACAACCTGCTGGATATGTCCGACCGGCAGATCAGACGCATTCGCGGCAACCGTATCTCGATGATCTTTCAGGATCCGATGGTCACGCTGAACCCGGTTCTGAGCATCGGCACCCAAATGATCGAAACGCTCAAGGCGCATCGCAGCATTTCCACTCGCGAGGCGCACCGCCTCAGCGTTGAAAAGCTGAACCTCGTTGCCATTCCCTCGGCCGAAAGCCGTATGAAGGCCTACCCGCATGAGCTTTCTGGCGGCCTACGGCAGCGTGTCGTCATCGCCATCGCCTTGCTGACAGACCCCGAAATCATCATCGCGGATGAGCCGACAACAGCCCTCGACGTCACGATCCAAGCTGAAATCATGTCGCTGATCCTGACGCTCTGTCGCGAGAATGACGTCGCGTTGATCCTCATCACCCACGATCTGGGCGTCGTTGCCGAAGTGACCGAGCGCCTTATGATCATGTACGCTGGCAAATGCGTCGAGACGGGCCGCACCCGCGACATCATCGACTCGCCCAAACATCCCTACGCCGTCGGCCTCCTCAAGGCGCTGCCTCAGAATTCGACCAAGGGTGCCAAGCTCTACCAGATCCCCGGCTCGATGCCGCCGATCACGAACCTGCCCGAGGGATGCCCCTACCACCCCCGCTGCGAGCGGGCGAGCGACGAGTGCCGCGCGACCATGCCGCCGCTGGAACACGGCGTCGCCTGCTTCCATCCGATGCACGAAGATGCGGAGGCCGCGCTATGAGTGATCCCATCGTCGAAACCCGCGGCTTGGAAATGCGCTTTGCGCTGCCCACTCACTTCCTCAGCCGGGAAAAGCCGGTGCTGCACGCCCTCTCCGGCGTCGATATCAAGATCGAAAAGGGCGAAACCTTTTGCGTCGTCGGCGAATCCGGCTGCGGCAAGACCACGCTGGGCCGCGCTATCATGGGCCTTTTGACCCCTTCAGCGGGCGAGATCTACTTCCGCGGTCAACGCATCGACACGATGGACGAGGCCGAGCGTAAACCAGTGCGCGCAGACATGCAGATGGTGTTTCAGAACCCCTACGCCTCGCTCAACCCGCGCCGCAATGTGTTTCAGACGCTGGCTGAGCCGATCCGCCACCTGATGCCGGAAAAATCGGCCAACGACGTGCGTCGACAGGTCGAGGACGTGCTGGACGCGACTGGTTGCGATCAAAGTTGGCAACGCAAGTTGCCGCACGAGTTTTCCGGCGGTCAACGCCAGCGTATCGCCATCGCCCGCGCGCTGGTGACCAATCCCGCGTTCATCGTCGCAGATGAACCGATTTCGGCCCTCGACGTGTCGATCCAAGCGCAGATTCTAAACCTTCTGAATGACTTGCAGGACGAACGTGATCTAACCTATATGTTCATCACCCACGACCTCAGCGTCGTTGAGCATTTCGGCGATCGCGTCGCGGTGATGTATCTGGGCCAAATCATGGAGCTTGCCCAGACCGAGACGATCTATCGCGACCCCAAACACCCTTATACGCAGCTCCTGCTTGACGCGATCCCGCAGCTGAGCGGCGGCTCCTTCGACGCCCCGCGCGAGCCCGGCGAATTGCCCGATCCTGTGAATCTGCCTCTCGGTTGCCCCTTTGCCCCGCGCTGTCCCATCGCGCAGGACATCTGCCGCGCAGAGCGCCCGCAACTACGCGCAATTGGCGACAGCGGGACCATGGCGGCCTGCCATCTGGCGGAATGAGTTAATTGTTCGATTTTGGCAATATATAGCCTGCACTTACTGAGCAGACTGCTAAATGAGACAGCAATAAGACAACGACTTCAACCTGTCATCGCCCCGATATCCGCCCGCGCCACTGCCGTTGCTTTGAGCACCGCATAGCAATCAAGGCCCGGCACAAGGCGCAGTTCATCCATCGCGTCCGCCGTGATGCGGGCCAGTAGCCGATCCTCGCCCAGCTTCAGCGATACGGCCACACCGGGTCCGTCGCCGCGATGCACTGCCTCGACCACCGCAGGCAGGATGTTGCGCGACGACAGGCCTTCGGGGCGTGTCAGGGAAATCAGAACATCCTGCGCCAATATCCTGATACGCAATGATTTTCCAAGATCGGCCTCAATGCCCGGCAGGCGCAATTCGCCGCCACTGATTGCGAGGCGGCTCAGACCACCCGGATTTCGCTCGACCACGCGCGCGATCAAAACCGATCCTGCATCGCGCACGCCGATCAGCGGCACCATCGCCGGATCGCTCAAAACGTCCGTCACATCGCCCACGCGCAGAACACGCCCGTCGCGCAACATCACGATGCGGTCGGCCAGGCGCGCGATCTCGGCCATGGCGTGGGTGATATAGACGATGGGCACCGCACCGCTGTCGCGCAGACGCTCCAGATAGGGCAGAATCTCGTCCTTGCGGGGACCGTCCAGCGCCGCCAGCGGCTCGTCCATCAGCAAGAGGCGCGGGCGCATGCTGAGCGCGCGCGCGATGGCGACGCGCTGCTGCTCGCCGCCCGAGAGGCCCCGAGGGCGACGCTGCATCAGCGCGCCAATGCCCAGCATCTGCTGAATGGTGCCGCCATCCAGCCCCGGCGCGCCGCGCGGCGCATAGCGCGCGCCAAACGCGATATTCTGCGCCACCGTCAAATGCGGAAACAGCCGCCCATCCTGAAAGACGACGCCGATCCGGCGCTGCGCCGCTGGCAGGCACACGCCCGCCGCTCGGTCAACCAGCACGTCTTCGCCCAGCGCAATCCGGCCAGTATCCGGCGTCAAAAGCCCTGCAACCGCATTGGCGATGGTCGTCTTGCCCGATCCTGATGGGCCAAAAAGGGCCGTCACACCCGGCCCCGCATCAAACGCTGCCTCCAGTGCGAAACCGCCAAGACGATGCGCGATATTGACGCTCAGCCTCATGCGGCGATCCGCGCCGCCATGCGCCGCGCCAGCCATTCTGATATCAGCACCGCGCCAATCGCGACACTGGCCGACAATATCACCAGCCTGAGCGCCGACCCCTCGCCACCCGGCACCTGAAGAAATGAATAGATCGCCGTGGGCAGCGTCTGCGTCTGGCCCGGAATGTTGGCGACAAACGTGATCGTCGCGCCGAATTCGCCCATCGCCTTGGCAAAGCCCAGCACCGTTCCCGCCAGTATCCCCGGTACGATCAACGGCAGCGTCACACGCACGAACCCCGCCCAGCGGCCCGCGCCCAGCGTCGCTGCTGCCTCCTCCAGCTTGGGATCGACCGCCTCAATCGACAGACGGATGGCGCGCACCATCAGCGGAAATCCCATAATCCCCGCCGCCAACGCCGCGCCGGTCCAGCGAAAGGCGAAAACGATGCCGACCTCCGCCAGCGCGCCGCCCACCCAGCCATTGCGCCCGAAGGTCAGCAGCAACAGATAGCCCGTCACGACCGGCGGCAGCACCAGCGGCAGATGCACCAGCGCACTGACCAGCGCGTGACCGGGAAACCGCCGCCGCGCCAACAGCCACGCCACCGCAATCGCCGGCGGCAGGCTAAAGATCACCGCGACCAGCGATACCTTCAACGACAGCGTCAGCGCCGCATATGCTGCGGCGTCCAGCATCAGGGCACGACCGTCAGCGGGACAAATCCGTGCGCCTCAAAAACTTTTTGTGCCTCAGCGCCTTGCAGGAACGCCATGAACGGCGCGCCCGCATCACTCAGCGGCGCGGCGGGATAGACGATAGGGTCATGCATCCCCTCGGGAACTCGGTAAACCACGCGAACGTCCGGCTCGGCCGCCGCGTCGGTGGCATAGACGACACCCAAAGGCGTCTCGCCCCGCGCGACCAGCGCCAGCGCGGCGCGCACGTTGTCGGTCTCGGCCAGATGCGGCATCATACTGTCCCACATGCCCGAGGCTTCCAACCACGCGCGGCCATACATGCCTGCTGGAACGCTCTGTGTCTGACCGATAGCGATACGTCCCCCATCGAGGCGTGCCAGCAGCGCCTCAGTTCTGGCCTCGCTCAAATCGGGCGCATTGGCAGGCGCGATCAGCACCAGCGCATTGCCCACCAGCGCGACGCGGCGCGCGGGGTCGACGACGCCCTCCCGCTCCAGCCAGTCCATCCAGTCCGTGTTGGCCAGCACCGCCACGTCAGCGGGCGCGCCCTCGCTGATCTGGCGCGCCAGCAGGCCGCTGCTGCCCAGCGATACCGCGACCTCGCCCGGATAAAGCGCGGTGATATCGTCCATCGCATCGCGCAGCGACGCGGCGGCAAAGACGATAATCCCGTCGTCGGCCTGTGCGCCGGGCACCGTCAGCAGCAAGGCCGTCGCAGCTGCCACGCCTACCTTTCGCAGCCGCGCACAGAGGTGGTCATATGATGCATCAATCCACATTTTCCTGCCTCCTCATTATGCACGTCACCGAGGCGGTTTTCAGCGCTGTCGCGACACGGCCCGCTGCAAGCAGTTGTTATTTTGACGATCCTCGCCATATAATTGCCCAAAGCAAGAGCAAAATCGCGTAATGACGCGGCAGGCACAAGAACGGCATGAACAGCGACATCATCGCCCCAGCGGCGCAAATTCCCATAGATCTGAACGATGCGCACAAAAGCGATGTGCGCACGCAATTCGGCGCGCTCTGCTTTCGCATTGTGCGCGGCAAGCCTGAGGTGCTGCTGGTCACCAGCCGCCGCACCAAGCGCTGGATTGTGCCCAAGGGCTGGCCCATGGACGGCAAGACCCCGGCGGAGAGTGCCGAGATCGAAGCATGGGAAGAGGCCGGCGTGCGAGGGCGGATGTATGACCGCTGCCTCGGACTTTACTCCTATCGCAAGGCGATGGAGGGCGAAGACGATCTGCCGTGTGTGATCATGGTCTATGCGATGAAGGTGCGCGAACTTGCGTCCGAATATCCCGAAGCGCAGGAGCGCAAGCGCAAGTGGCTGCGCCCGAAAAAGGCTGCCGCATTGGTGGATGAGCCTGATCTGGCACATATGATCCGCCATTTCGACCCCGCACAGGTCAAGGGTTGAACATGCGGACCGGCCGCCCCTGCCGCTTGATTTTTGCGCAATCTCAGCTAGATATAAAGGGTCTTCACCGGACCTTTGAACGATGATCAAGTTTTCTTTGAAATGCGCACAGGACCACCGCTTTGACAGCTGGTTCCAGTCTGCACACGCCTTTGACACGCTGGCCGCGCGCGGCATGGTCGGCTGCGCGGTCTGCGGCGATACCGATATCGAAAAAACCATCATGGCCCCCAGCGTGCAATCTGGGCGCGCCCGCCCGGCCCTGCGCGAGAGTGCCAAAGGCCAGCTTAGCGCGCCCGCCTCACCCGCCGAACAGGCGCTGGCAGAGATGCGCCGCAAGATAGAGGCGACCTCGGAGTATGTCGGCACCGATTTCGCCCATGAGGCGCGCGAGATGCACGAGGGCGCATCACCCACCCGCCCCATCCACGGCGAGGCGCGCCCTGCTGAGGCGCGCAAGTTGCTGGAGGACGGCGTGCCGATCATGCCCCTGCCGTTTCGACCCGCGCGCAAGGTGAATTGACGCGCGCCACGCTGGACAAATTCCGCGCCGGGTGATCTGTGAGCGAACTCCAGAAACCGCTTCGAGGGGTACCATGACCGGTGAACATGATCTGAAACGCCTCGTTGCGGGGATGTCGCCCGTGCTGGACGCGGATACCTACGTCTTTGTCACGCTGCCGGGTCGGGACGTTCCACTTGGTCTAGCGCCCCGCATGATCATGCAGGAGGGCGAAGGCACCACCATCATCGTCACAAAAGAGGCGGCAGATGACGCTGGCCTTGATCACATGTTCACCTGTCGGATGATCACGCTGGACGTCCACTCGGCGCTGGATGCTGTCGGTTTTCTCGCCAAGGTGACGACGCGGCTGGCGGGGCTGGGCATGGGCGTCAATCCGGTCTCGGGCTACTACCACGATCACCTCTTTGTGCCGGTTGATCGCGCCGATGATGCCATGGCGGCGCTGCACGAAATGGCGCGCGAGGCGCGCGGCTGATCCCATAGGGCGCGCGCCGCTCTTGCCCTCAACCCCGCCCCCGCGTAAACCGCCTGCGAACTTGCCGCAAGGGACGCTAGCAATGCCCGTTCTCGTGATGAAATTCGGCGGAACATCCGTCGCCAACCTCGACCGTATCCGGCGCGCGGCCAAGCGTGTGGGCGTTGAGGTGGCCAAGGGGTATGATGTCATCGTCATCGTCAGCGCCATGTCGGGCAAGACGAACGAATTGGTCGGCTGGGTAGGTGAAACATCGCCGCTCTATGACGCGCGCGAATACGACGCCGTCGTCAGCTCGGGCGAGAATGTGACAGCCGGCCTCATGGCGCTCACGTTGCAGGAAATGGAAGTACCCGCGCGCAGTTGGCAAGGCTGGCAGGTGCCGGTGCGCACCAGCAGCGCCCATTCCGCCGCCCGGATCGACGATATTCCGCCCGAAAACATCATGGCTAAATTTGCTGAGGGCATGCGCGTCGCTGTTGTCGCCGGCTTTCAGGGCGTCAGCCCCGAGGGCCGCATCACCACGCTGGGCAGGGGCGGATCGGACACTACCGCCGTCGCCTTTGCCGCCGCGTTTGGCGCCGAGCGCTGTGATATCTATACCGATGTCGACGGCGTCTATACCACCGATCCGCGCATCTCGTCGGACGCGCGCAAGCTGGACCGCATCGCCTATGAGGAAATGCTGGAGCTGGCCAGTCTGGGCGCCAAGGTGCTGCAAACCCGCTCGGTCGAGCTGGCGATGCGCTATAACGTCAAGCTGCGCGTGGTCAGCAGCTTTGAGGAACAATCAGATGACGCCGGCACCCTTGTCTGCGCCGAGGAGGAAATCATGGAATCCAAAGTTGTGACCGGCATCGCCTATTCCCGCGACGAGGCCAAGATGACCCTTCTGTCGGTCGCCGACCGCCCCGGCATCGCCGCCGCGATTTTCGGCCCGCTCAGCGACGCAGGCGTGAATGTCGATATGATCATCCAGAACATCTCCGAAGAAGGGCGCACCGACATGACCTTCTCCTGCCCCACCGATCAGGTGGCACGCGCGGAGAAGGCATTAAAGGATGCTGTCGCAGCGGGACAGATCGACTATGGCGATCTGGTCGCCGATACGAACGTGGCCAAGGTGTCGGCGGTCGGAATCGGCATGCGCAGCCAGTCAGGCGTCGCGGCGCAAATGTTCCGCACGCTCAGCAACGAGGGCGTGAACATCAAGGTTATCGCGACCTCGGAAATCAAGATTTCCGTGCTGATCGACCGGAAATACATGGAACTCGCCGTGCAGGCACTGCATGATACCTTTGATTTGGGCAAGGCAGGCTAGGGCGCGCAAAATCGCGCAATTAGTCCCTTGCCGGCGACAGACAGTTGCGAAAGCGATACGCCTATGAGCGACGATTTCCAGACCGATAGCCGCCAGATGCTGGGGCGCCTTCGTGCCGTCATGGCCGAGGACGCCGCAGGTCAGGCGCGCCTGGATCAGATTACGCACCTTATCGCCGAGGAAATGCGCATCGAGGTTTGCTCGATCTACCTTTTTCGCGACGAAGAAACGCTTGAGCTTTGCGCCACTGAGGGCCTGAATCCGTCCGCCGTGCATGAAACCCGCATGAAGCTGGGCGAGGGTCTGGTGGGTCGCGTTGCGCGCACTGGCGAGGTCATCAACACCGACGATGCGCCGGGCACGCGTGGCTTTCGCTTCATGCCCGGCACCGGCGAAGAGGGATATTCGTCCTTTATGGGTGTGCCGATCCAGCGACTTGGCGAAAAGCTGGGCGTATTGGTGGTGCAGTCCAAGGACTCCCGCAGTTTCTCCGAAGAAGAGGTTTACGCGGTCGAGGTCGTCGCCATGGTCCTAGCCGAAATGGCCGAGCTGGGCGCATTCATCGGCGAAGGGGCGGCCATGGCCGCGCGCCATCAGCACGCTGTGCTGTTTCGCGGCACGACCGCTCAGGAAGGCGCCGCGCGCGGGCATGTCTGGCTGCACGAGCCGCGCGTCATCGTCACGAACCTCATTGGCGAAGATCCCGTGCGCGAATTGGAGCGCCTCAACGAGGCTGTCGAAGAGCTGCGCGTCGGCGTTGACCGGATGCTCAGCAGCGCGCGCTTTGGCGACAAGGAACAGCTGGAGGTGCTCGAAGCCTACCGGATGTTCGCCAACTCCAAAGGCTGGATGCGGCGGATGGAGCAGGACATTAACCGCGGTCTTTCGGCCGAGGCAGCGGTGGAAAAGGAACAATCGACCGCCCGCGCGCGTCTGGGTCAGGTGGCCGACGCCTATCTGCGCGACCGACTCCATGATCTGGATGATCTCAGCAATCGCATGCTGCGTATCCTGACCGGGCAATGCACTGAAACCGGCGCCGAGATGCCGCCCGATCCCATTCTGATCGCGCGCAATATCGGCCCCGCCGAGTTGCTGGACTATGGCCGCAGCCTGAAAGGCATCGTGCTGGAGGAAGGTGCCGTCGGTAGCCACGCAACCATCGTCGCCCGCGCGCTGGCGATCCCGCTGGTCATCCACGCCAAGAACATCACGACCGAAGCACTAAATGGCGACCCGATCCTCGTCGATGGCGATCAGGGCATCGCCCATCTGCGCCCAGACGACAACGTCTACGCCGCCTTTCGCGACAAGATGGCGATGCAGGCCAAGGCACAGGAGCGCTACGCCTCGATCCGCGACAAACCCGCGACCACGCTCTGCGGGCGCACCCTGTCGCTGACAATGAACGCGGGTCTGATGGCCGATCTGCCGAGCCTCGAGGGCTCGGGTGCCGACGGCGTCGGGCTGTTCCGCACAGAGTTGCAATTCCTCATCCGCTCGAAAATGCCCAAACGCGCCGAGCTGAGCGAGCTTTACAGCCGTGTCATAGACGCCGCCAAGGGGCGCACCATAGTGTTCCGAACGCTCGACATCGGCTCGGACAAAGTGTTGCCCTATATGAAGCCAACGGATGAGCCGAACCCGGCGATGGGCTGGCGCGCGATCCGTGTCGGCCTCGACAAACCCGGCGTGATGCGGATGCAACTGCAGGCACTGATCCGCGGCGCCAAGGGCCGCCCCCTGACGATCATGTTCCCCTTCGTCGCCCAACGCGAAGAGTTCGACGCAGGCCGCGCCGAACTGGACAAGGCGCTGGAGCGCGAGCGCATCCTTGGCCACCCCCTGCCCGAAACGCTAAAGCTGGGCGCGATGCTGGAAACGCCCAGTCTGGCCTACGCGCCCGATCAGTTCTACCGTGACGTCGATTTCCTCTCGATCGGCGGCAACGATCTGAAACAGTTCTTTTTCGCCGCCGACCGCGAGAACGAGCGCGTGCGCCGCCGCTATGACACGCTGAACGTCAGCTTTCTTACCTTCCTGCAGGGCATCGTCGAGCGGTGCATCGCCACGAACACTCCTCTCAGTTTCTGCGGCGAGGACGCGGGTCGGCCCGTCGAGGCCGCGTGCCTCGCCGCCATCGGTTTGCGCGCGCTGTCGATGCGCCCCGCCTCCATCGGCCCCGTCAAGTCGATCCTGCGCCGCACCGATCTGAACGAACTGCGCGCCGTCATAGACGACGCCGGGCGGCGCGGCGACCAATCGGTGCGCCCCGCTGTCATGGAGTATCTTCGCGAAAAACTATAAGGCGCGCGCGGTTTCAGCCCCGTTTCACCGGCGTCTCGACACGTGCTCGGAACGCCTCCAGCACCTCTGCGTGGCTCATGTCCGCCTCAATGGCGAGTTGGCGCAGACCGAAATGAACATGCGCCATTTGCTGGTAGTAGCTGGTAAAGGCGTAGTTCGTCGCCGCCCCAGCCGCCGCGCCCAGCACCGGGATCGTCTGTGCCGCCAATTTTTGCCCCAGTACAACGCTGAGACGCGGCGCAACGCGCGCGATCAACGCCTGCATCGCCTTGCCGGTCACCGCCACGCGTGTCGTCAGAAATGCCAGATCGGCACCGTCGTCATGATCCAGCGGGCCAGCGGCGGCAAAGACCTGCACGCAGTCAAAGCGCACACCTTCTTCGGTGGGATCAAAGCCATATTCACCCGCAACATCCTGAATGGCACGCAAAAGGATCGTCGTGGTGATGGGTAATTCGGCCAGCGCACTTGGCAATCCGCCAAAACCCCCCGCCGCGCCCATCGCCGTTGTAAGCGCCCGGTTCAGCCATCCTGGCTGTGTTCCCACCATCCCGCGCGAGCGGTTGGCCGCGCCCATCGCTACTTCCAGCGCTTGACCCGTGCCACCCTCAAGGCGGCCCCGCACGCCCTCCGGCAGCCGGTCCAGCAGCGCCTCGGCGCGCCCGCCGACCACGTTCAGCACCTGTATGCCCAGATTGCCCGCGCGCGCATGTCGGCGCACCAGCGCATCAAGCCGTGCGGCAACGGCGGCCTTGTCTATCGGGGGGTCAAGAAGATCCATCATGGGTTATAAATCGGCGCATCGCGACCGGGTTTCAAGCGCCCCGCGTCACTTTACCAGCAATTCCGCGCCATGCGCCCGGCATCAGATCCAAGCCTAACACCCGGTCGGGGTTCGTCGGCGGCGGCATCTCGACTTCGGCGAGGCGCTGAAATCCGAAGCGGCCGTAATAGGGCGCGTCCCCCACCAGCATGACCCGGTCCCAGCCGCCAGTTCGTGCCACGGCCAGCGAACTGCGCATGAGGTAAGCGCCTAGCCCCTCGCCCTGATGCGTCGGATGCACCGCGATCGGCCCCAGCAGCAGCGCGGTGACCGAGCCCACTTGCACAGGCCAATACCGGATGGCCCCCGCCAGAATGCCAGTTTCGTCCCGCGCAACCGAGCTGAGGCCGGGAACAGGCGGCAATCCATCGCGCAGACGGTAAGACGACAACGCCTCGCGGCCCGGCGCAAAGCACAGGTCCAGCAGCGCCTCGACCTCCCACCAGTCGTCTTCCGTTTCAGGCCTCAGTTCCAGCACCGCGCCGCCTCTCGAAATTTCGCGTGACGCTCGAGACATTTGAGCGTCGCGCGTCTTGCCGAAATTCCTGATCCAGAGTTAAGGCAAAACGCTTTAGCATGGTGCCCGGCACGGCACAATTGCGACCGAATATGCGGGGGTCAGTCTTGGTCGCCCGCCTCTTTGCCGGTGGGCTGAACCATTTCGATCGGCACCCCGCCTTTGAAGGTCAGCACACGGTACGGATAGGGAATTTCAATCTCCGCCTCGTCCAGCGCCCGCTTGACCGCTGCGACGACCTGATCGCGTGACCTGCGGATATCAAGCGGGCTGGAGCCGGTCCACCACGTCACCTCGAAATCGATGGACGCATCCCCAAAGCTCTGGGCGAAAATCTGAACATCCTTGATATCCGAACGGACGGTATCCAGCGCCTCGACCGCCGTGCGAATCACATCGCGGGCGCGATCCACATCCTCGCTGCGCGCAACGCCGCAGATGATGGTGGTGCGGCGCAAATCCTTGTCCGTGCGCACGGTGACGGGATTTTGAAACAGCGCGTGATTGGGCATGACGACCAGTTGGCCGTCGGTTTGCCGGATGCGCGTGTCGCGGATGGTGATCGCCTCGATCCGGCCCTCGACACTCTCGCATTCGACGTAGTCGCCTATCGCAAAGGGCTCGCGCAGCAGTATCAGGATACCGGCAAGAAAATTCTCGAACGTATCCTTGAAGGCAAACCCGATGGCGATGGAGCCAAGGCCAAGGGTCGTCAGCGCCTTGCCCGGCGTGATGGTAGGAAAGATGACCGTCAGCGCGATGAGGATACCACCCAGCCACAACAGTACACGCGTCATCATCAGCAACACGTCGACAAGGTTCTGACGCAACCGCAGTCGCGCCGCGACGCGGCCCTCGACAAATCCCGTCAAACGAACAGCGGCGCAGGTCAGCAAAATAATCAGAATTGCGATCAGTATCTTTGGCGTCGACGCCACGAGCGCCCCTAGATAACTGTCAAGGCGCGAGGTGGCGATGTTAGCCGCCTCATTCAGATCGAAATCCATCAGATCTCACGTGTCCTCATCATCCAAGCGACGCAGCCCGCGTCAATGCCCGGCCCCCAGAACGCCGGTGCGCACGCCGTAATCCACCGCGATCTGATACTCGGGATCGTCGTCGCTGTCGATCATCAGGTGCCCTGCCTTGGTCAGCAGGCGATGGCAATCGCGGCTGAGATGGCGCAGCTGAAGGGCCTTGCCAGCCACCTGATATTTGCCCGCCAACGTCTCGATCGCCTGTAGCGCGGACTGATCCACCACCCTGCTCTGATCGAAATCCACGATCACGGTGTCGGGGTCACCCTCCACATCAAAAATCTCGCCGAACCCCTCGGCAGAGCCGAAGAAGAGCGGCCCCTCGATGCTGTAAACGCGCGCTCCGCTCTCGTCGATCTTGGTCGTGGCGTGGATGCGTTTCGCATTGTTCCATGAATAAGCCAGCGCCGAGACGATGACACCGACGACCACCGCGATGGCGAGGTCGTATTTCACCGTCACCGCCGTCACCAGCACGATCACCATCGCGTCGGTCAGCGGTACCTTGCGCAGGATGGTCAATGAATTCCACGCGAACGTACCGATCACCACCATGAACATCACGCCAACAAGGGCCGCGAGCGGAATCTGCTCGATCAGCGGCGCGGCGAAGAGGATAAAGATCAACAGAAACAGCGCCGCCGCGATTCCGGCGATACGCGTGCGCCCGCCCGATTTGACGTTGATCATCGACTGACCGATCATCGCGCAGCCGCCCATACCGCCGAAAAACCCGGTCAGCGTGTTCGCCAGACCTTGGGCAATACATTCCTGGCTGGCACCGCCTCTGCGCCCCACCATTTCGCCCACCAGGTTCAGCGTCAGCAGGCTTTCGATCAGGCCGATCGCCGCGAGGATGATGGCATAGGGCAGAATAATCTCAAGTGTCTGAAGGTTGAACGGCGCAAGCGGAGTGCCATAAAGCCCGATGCCTTCGCCAAAGGGATTGTGAAAGCTGGGAAAGCTGCCCTTGATCGACGACAGATCGCCGACGCGCGGCACATCAAGACCAAATCCGATAACCAGCGCCGCAACCACACCGATGCCCGCCAGCGGTGCAGGAATGACGCGCGTGATACGCGGCATCACCCAGATGATCAGCATGGTCAGTCCGACGAGGCCCAGCATGATCAGCAGGGGCTGACCGCTCAGCCACACGCCGCCGCCGACGCCGTGGCCGGTATCCACCATCGTTCCCGGCACCTTGAACTGACTCATCTGCGCGAGAAAGATCACGATGGCGAGGCCATTGACGAAGCCGAGCATGACGGGATGCGGCACGAGGCGGATGAACTTGCCCCATTTCAGCGCACCTGCGATCAACTGAAGGACGCCCATCAGCACCACAGTCGCAAAAAGGTATTCGACCCCGTGCTGCGCCACCAGCGCCACCATGACCACCGCCAGCGCGCCCGTCGCGCCCGATATCATGCCGGGCCGCCCGCCAATCACAGCCGTGACGAGGCCGACGAGGAACGCGGCATAGAGCCCGACCAGCGGATGCACACCCGCGACAAAGGCAAATGCGACCGCCTCGGGCACCAGCGCCAGCGCGACCGTCAGACCCGCCAACAGCTCGATCCGCACCCGCGCGACGCTGAACGTTTCGTCCTGCATGACGCGCAGATCGGGCATCGTGATGGTCTTGGCAAAGGCGGCCAGCGAGGTTCTCAAAATGTGCGTCCTGTCATCATTCGTTTGTGCGAGGGAATGGCCCCTTTAACTGCCCTCCGCCCTCTTGGCTACACTTGATTTGGCACTTAATCTGTTGCGAAACCCTTAAATCCAAAGCGCCAAACGAGAAAGTTTGCAAATTTTCTCGGGCCGTCCGGTCGCCCGGCTGCTTTTCATCCGAAGCTGAGCCGCCTAAAACCGGCGCAGGCAAAGGTGAAGGGGATCGAATGGACAGCAGAATGATCGGTGTGATCGGCGGCTCGGGCGTTTACGACATGGAGGGGTTGGAGGGCGCTGAATGGCGCGCGGTCGACAGTCCCTTCGGCGCGCCCTCGGACCGGATCTTGACCGGCACCCTGAACGGGACGCCAATGGCGTTCCTGCCCCGGCACGGGCGCGGACACGTGCATACGCCGTCTTCGGTGCCCTACCGCGCCAACATCGACGCGCTAAAGCGGCTCGGCGTTACCGATGTCGTCAGTGTCTCTGCCTGTGGGTCGTTCCGCGAGGATATGGCGCCGGGGGACTTCGTGATTCTCGATCAATATGTCGACCGGACGTTCCAGCGCGAGAAGTCGTTCTTTGGCCCCGGCTGTGTCGCACATGTCAGTGTGGCGCATCCTATCTGCGCGCGCCTTGGCGCCGCCTGCGCGGATGCGGCCGAGGCTGCGGGCGCCCGTGTTCATAGAGGCGGCACATACCTCGCCATGGAGGGTCCGCAATTTTCCACGCTGGCCGAAAGCAAACTCTACCGCGAGGTATGGGGTTGCGACGTGATCGGCATGACCGGGATGCCCGAGGCCAAGCTCGCCCGCGAGGCCGAGATGTGCTACGCCTCGATCGCCATGATCACCGATTTCGACAGCTGGCACCCCGATCACGGCGAGGTCGACGTGACAGCGATCATTGCCACGTTGACCGGCAATGCCGCGCGCGCCAAGGATATGCTGCGCGCGTTGCCGGATCACCTGAGCGGCCCGCCCGCCCCCTGCCCGCAAGGCTGCGATCGTGCGCTGGAATATGCCATTCTGACCTCGCCGGACGCGCGCGACCCAGCAGTTACACAAACGCTGGACGCAGTGGCCGGACGCGTGCTGAATAGAGCCGCGGACTGACCCGCGCAAAACCAACAAGGACTCTATTCTATGTCATTCGACCTCTGGCTGGCATTCGTCGCCGCCTCGACCGCGCTGGTGCTGATCCCCGGCCCGACCGTTCTGCTGGTGCTGAGCTATGCGCTCAGCAAGGGGCGCGGCGTCGCGCTGGCCTCGGCGGGCGGTGTTGCGCTCGGGGATCTGGTGGCGATGACGGCGTCTCTGATGGGTCTTGGCGCGCTGGTGCTGGCGTCGGCCACGCTGTTCACGGCATTGAAATGGATCGGCGCGGCCTATCTGATCTGGCTGGGGGTCAAGCTGATCCGCAGTGCGCCAAGCGCAGGTCTGACCCTTCCTGACGGCGCGCAGGTGACCGGGCGCGGCGTGTTCTGGCACGCGGCGGCAGTGACGGCGCTAAACCCGAAATCCATCGTCTTCTTTATCGCCTTCGTGCCGCAATTCGTGGTGCTGGACGCCGCCCTCACCCCGCAATTCGCCATCCTGATTGGCACGTTCGTTGGCCTCGCCGCATTAAATGCGCTGGTCTACGCGCTGCTGGCGGACAGGATGCGCGCGCGCATCGCGCGGCCTGGCGTGATCGCGTGGCTCACCCGCGCGGGCGGTGGCGCGCTGATCGCGATGGGGCTGGCAACGGCGCTGCTGCGACGTGGCACGGCGTGACAACCAAAGGAGCAGGCATGCCCGCCGATTCTATCCGCGATCTGATCCGCACAATTCCTGATTTCCCGCAGCCGGGGGTCATGTTTCGTGACGTCATGACCCTGCTCGCCGATCCGCATGGCCTGCGGATGAGTGTCGATCAGCTGGCCGCACCTTGGACCGATCAGCGCATAGATAAGGTAATCGGGCTGGAGGCGCGCGGCTTTATTCTGGGCGGTGCGGTAGCGTATCACTTGGGCGCGGGCTTTGTTCCCGTGCGCAAGGCAGGCAAGCTGCCCGGCGCAGTCATTTCGCAGAGCTATGCGCTGGAATACGGCACCGCCACGTTCGAATTGCACGAGGACGCAATCGAGGCGGGCGAGAGCGTGCTGATCGTGGACGATCTACTTGCCACTGGCGGGACTGCCGAGGCCGCGACGCTGCTGGTCGAAAAGCTGGGCGGACGAATCGCCGCCTGCACTTTTGTCGTCGAACTGCCTGACTTGGGCGGGCGCGCACGGCTCGAGGCGATGGGCATCGACGTGCGCGCGCTTTGCGCGTTCGAGGGAGACTGACAGCGCTAGCCGATCAGGCTGGGGGCGTCTCCTACGAAGACCCGCGCGTTCGGCCGCGTCACAGGGCTGCGTCAGGGCAAAGCGCGCCCACATGCGCCTCTACGCCAGCGCCCGCGAATAGAGCATGAGGCCCCAATCCCCCAACTCGCGGTGAACTTTTGCCCACAGCGCGCCGGCCTGAATGGGATCCAATTTTGTGGTCTGCATGATCTGTGCGATGCTGCGCCGCCCGTCGATCGCGGCAATCAGGGGCGCGGCCTCTTTTGGCAGGCTCAACGCCGCCTCGATACCGCCGAAATTCAGCTTGGGCGTTGCGCCCCGCGCAATGGCCTGCGCCAGCGGTCCGGCCTGCACACCCTTCAGATGCGGGATCGACGCCCGGTCCCGGCCAGTCGCCGGGAGCCGCGCCGCACCTAGCGGCAGCGCGTATGCGACATGCGTCTTGATCGTGCCGCGTAGTTGCTCGGCCACGGCCATGCGCTGTGCTGCGGTCAGATGGTCCGGAACGGGTGCAATGCGCGCGAGGTCATAGAGCGCGGGTATCGTAAATCCGCCCAGCGCCCAGCCGCTGACTTCCAGCACCTGCAGCAGTTCGCTGACGTCAAAAGCGCGGTCCTGCGAGTGCAAAAGCAGATCGTAGAACCCCGCGTCGCTGTCCTTGTGATCGCCCAAGTTCGGATTGCGGGCAAAAGGATGCCCTGCGGGTAGCGCCGCCACCAGCGACCGCGCGGCCTTCAAACGCTCCTCGGGTGCGAGACCCTCATATAGCGCACCGAACGCGGCTTGCAGTGGATAAACCCCCGCGCGGCCATGGGGTGCGTAGACCATGAATCCAAGGCCACCGCCCAGTTCTGCTGCCTCGGGCGCAAGAGCGGCGCGCAGAGCGGCGAAGCCTGCCGCAGGATCGGGCAGATGATGCAGCACACCGCAGCAATCTATGTAGTCAAAAACGCCCAGATCCGCCGCGTCCAGCAGCGAGCCGGTGACAAACCGGATGCCGGTCAGGCCGCGCACCTCTGCCCGCGCCTCGGCGATACGGCGCGAGGCAACGCTGAGATCGACATAGGTCATTTCACACGGTCTGCGCAGCTGCGCCATCATCTGCGCTAGTTGGATCAGGCCGTCGCCCGTGCCGCCGCCCGCTACCAGCACGCGCAGGGGCTGCGACCAGTCACGTCGCCCACCGAACAGGAAATGGTCGATTTCCAGCGGGTGCGAGGGCGATCCGGTGATCAACCTTTTGGCCTCGTCCGCTGGATCGCGGGCGGGATAAGGATAAGCCTCATACTGGGATTTGACCTGGCTCATGTGACCACCTTTCGTGATCCCCCTGATATGCCGGATGGTCGTGCCTTTGCAAAGGCAACGCGGCCAAGCAGGCGCGATTTGAGTATTTGAAGAACGGTGAATGCGCCACATTGGCCAGCCCTCGCCGCTTGACCGGGCGCGCGGCGCGCGGCATCAGGGGTCCATGACTTTGTACAAGATATTTCGTGCGGATGAGTGGAAGGCGCTGCGTGCCGCTGGCCGCAGTGCCGGGGCTCAGGTGGATATCGCCGACGGCTATGTTCATCTGTCGACAGTCGCGCAGGCGCCCGAAACGGCGGCCAAGCACTTTGCTGGCGAGGATGGCCTAATGCTACTGGGCGTCGAGGCAGATCGACTGGGTGAAGACCTGAAATGGGAGGAGTCGCGCGGTGGCGCGCTATTTCCGCATCTTTACCGCGAGTTGCTCCTTACCGATGTGGCATGGGCGCAACCGCTGCCATTGGCGGACGGCGTGCATCAGTTTCCCGCAGGTGCCGAATGAGCGGACTGGACCGCATCGGCCTCGCGCTATTGCATCGACTAGACCCCGAACGGGCGCACGGGCTGGCGCTGCGTGCGTTGCGCGCGGGGCTGGTGCCACTGCCGGGGCGGGTAACCTCGCCGCGCCTTGCGTGCAAGGTGGCTGGGCTTGACCTGGATAACCCCGTGGGGCTGGCCGCCGGTTTCGACAAGAACGCCGAGGCGCTGGCACCTCTGGCGCGCGCTGGGTTCGGCATGATCGAGGTTGGCGCGGTCACGCCCCGCCCGCAGCCCGGCAATCCCCGCCCGCGCCTCTTTCGGTTGTCCGAGGATCGCGCGGTAATCAACCGCTTCGGCTTTAACAATCTTGGAATGGAGGCAGCAGCAGAGCGGCTGGCACAGCGACCCAAGGATGCCGTGATCGGGCTGAACCTCGGCGCCAACAAGGACAGCGACGACCGGGCCGAGGATTTTGCCCGCGTGCTGGCGCATTGCGGGCGGCATCTGGATTTTGCCACGGTCAACGTCTCTAGCCCCAACACTGAAAAGCTGCGCGATCTGCAAGGCGCTGATGCCCTTGCTGCGTTGCTGGCAGGGGTTATGGAGGCGCGCAACTGGCTGGAACGACCCATCCCCATCTTTCTAAAAATCGCGCCGGATCTGGACGATTCCGCCCTTGGCGAAATTGCCGAAGTGGCGCAGCGTGCGAACCTCGCCGGAATCATCGCCACCAACACGACACTGGATCGCAGCGGGCTGGTGTCGGCAGCCCGCGACGAGGCTGGCGGGCTGTCGGGCGCGCCGCTATTTGAACGCTCGACGCGGGTATTGGCGCGGCTATCGCAACTGACCGACGGCAAGATGCCCCTGATCGGCGTCGGCGGCATCTCCACGCCCGAAGACGCCTATGCCAAAATCCGCGCTGGCGCGAGTGCGGTGCAACTCTATTCCGCGCTGGTCTATGAGGGACTGTCGCTGGTGCCGCGCATCGCGCGCGGGCTGGATCGGTTGCTGGAGGCTAACGGTTATGCCAACCTCGCCGAGGCGGTGGGAACGGGGCGTGAGGAATGGCTATGATCACTCTATGGCACAATCCGCGCTGCTCGAAATCGCGCGCCGCCTTGGCGCTGCTGGAGGATCGCGGTGAGGTGATCGTGCGCCGCTATCTGGAGGACGCGCCCAGCGAGGTTGAGCTGCGCGCGGCACACGCCCTGCTGGGCGGGCCGGTCATCGCCATGCTGCGCACCGGCGAGGCAGAGTTTCGCGCGCTTGGCCTGAGCCGCGAGGCGAGCGACGACGCCCTTTTTGCCGCCATGGCCGCGCAACCAAAGCTGATCGAGCGGCCCTTGGCCCTAACGGATACGCGCGCCATAATTGGCCGCCCGCCCGAGGTGGTTCTGGCCCTAACCGACACCTGAGCGCATCGGCGCCTAACCTGCCGCACGCTCCAGCGCCGGATAACGCGCGCCTAGGGTCGCGCCGCGAATTACAAAGCTGACCAGCAGCGCCATCCACAGGCCATGATTTCCAAAGATCGGCACCAGTGCCATCAATGCAGCGCCATAGACGACCAGCGACAGCGCCATCATGTTACGCATGTCGCGCGTCCGCGTCGCCCCGATAAAGATGCCGTCCAGCATCCACGCCGCCGCGCCAAAGATTGGCGCGGCCACCATGTAGGGCAAATACGTGCGCCCCGCGTCACGTACAGCATCCGACGCGGCCAGCGCGTCAATCGCAGCACCGCCGAAAAGGGCAAAGCACACTGCCAACAGCACGCCTGCGCCGACGCCCCATTGGCTGGTCAGGATTGATGCGCGCCTGACCGCACCCCGCGCCCGCGTGCCGATGGCGTGCCCTACCAGCGCCTCGGCAGCAAAGGCAAAGCCGTCCATGATGTAGGAACTGACGTGCAAGAACTGCACCAGCACCTGGTTGGCCGCCAGCGTCACATCGCCCAGATCGCTGCCCAGAAATATGAAGGACAGCATCACGACCTCCAGCATCGCCGAGCGCAGCAGGATATCTGTGTTCACCGAAGCAATCAGGCGCAGCCGCGCAGTATCAAAGATCAGCGCCCAGTTGCGCCACGCCGGCACCCGAAACGCATCCCGGCACAGATAGAACGCACATCCCATCCCCGCCCATTCCGCGACAAAGGTGGCCCATGCGACACCGCTCACCCCCCAGTTCAGCTCCAGCACGAACCATAGGTTCAGCGCGATGTTCAGCCCGTTCATCACCAGTTGGATGACCAGCACTGCGGCGGTCCGCTCCATCGCTATCAACCAGCCGGTCATGCCAAAGAGCGCAATCATGGCGGGCGCGCTCCAGACGCGGATCGCCATGTAATCCTGTGCCATCGCCTCGACCTCGGCGCTGGCGGGGGCCAGCGCAAATGCCCCGGCGAAGAGCGGCACATGCACCAGCACCACCAACACGCCACCAGCGATCCCGATCAGCAAGGAGCGCGTCAGCATTGCCGCGACCTCAGGCGTATCCCCTGCCCCACGCGCCTGCGCGGTCAGCCCGCTGGTTCCCATCCGCAGAAAGCCGAAGATCCAATATATCGCCGTCAGTATCACTGCGCCCACACCGACCGCCCCGATAGGCGCGGCTTGCCCTAACTGGCCGATCACACCGGTATCGACGATGCCCAGCAGCGGCACTGTCGCGTTTGACAAAACGATGGGCCAGGCGATGCGCAGCACACGCCGATGCGTCAGCCGGGCAGCGGCGGGCGCGCTCATCGGTAGACCTCGTTGTCAATCTGCGAATTGGCCACTGAAATTCTCCGCGCGTGCCGTTCAAGTCGCCCTTATTGGCCCCGGCCGCAGTCCGCGCAAGCCCGCTGCGCGTCAAAAGTACACGCAAAAGTGACCTAACGTCCGCTACCTCCTACTGGGCCCGCATATTGCAACTGCAGCATGGCAGGTTATCTGACACGCAACAGAGCGCAACGAGACAGATCAGGTTCCAGATGCCCATTGAATCCAAGATGCCCAGTGAAACGATGACCATTCGCCAGATGTGCGACACGTATGAGGTGACGCCCCGCACCCTCAGATTCTATGAGGCCAAAGAGTTGCTGGCCCCCATACGTCAGGGGCAGAGGCGGCTTTTCACCAAGCGCGATCGCGCCCGGCTTAAGTTGATCCTGCGCGGCAAGCGCTTTGGCTTTTCGCTGGAGCAGATCCGCCAGCTATTGGACCTCTACGACGCGGGCGATCAGCAACATACCCAGATTATGCGCACCCGCGAACTGGCCGGCGAGCGGCTTGAGGACATGATCCGCCAGCGCAGCGAGCTGGATGAGGCTATTGAGGAACTGCGCAACCAAATGGAATGTGCCGAGAAGATACTCTCTGCGCGCGAGACATCGTCTCACGCGGCCGAATGATTAGGCGCTATCCGGGGTGACGCGCCCGCGTCTGGCGGTTTAGACTGCAGGTGGCCTCGCGCGGATTTGCAGGGCTGCCACCGCCGCCGCAAGGAGCCGCCGATGCCAAAACGCTTTCGCATGACCAGACGCTTCAACGTCGCGATGACCGAAGACGGGTATCGACGCCTGCGCCGCCTCGCGCAAGAGGCTGGACTGGATGAGGGCGAGACGCTGTCGTTCCTCTTCGAGAACTTTGACAGCGTCATCAATGAGGATACATTTTCGCATAGATTGCGCCTCTTCAATTCCGAACTTGACGCGCGCAAACGCTAGCCCGGACCGTCGTAGGTGCGCACGCCTTTCATTGTTCCCCAAATACTCAAACCCGGCTGATATAACCGCAGGCTTTGCCCCGAAAGGACCACTATGACCATGAAACTCCATTGCATGGGCGAGTCGGGCAACGCCTACAAGGCGGCCCTGCCTTTGGCGCTCAGCGGCCTTGACTGGGCGCCGGTCTATGTCGATTTTTTCGGCGGCGAGACGCGCGGCGCGGCGTTCCGCAAGCTGAACGTGATGGGCGAGGTGCCGGTGCTGGTCGACGGCGACGAGGTGTTGACGCAATCGGGCCTCATCCAGATGTATATCTCGGAAAAATCGGGGAAATTTGGCGGTCAAAATGCTGCGGAGGCGCGCGATATCCTGCGCTGGGTGCTGTGGGACAATCACAAGCTCAGCAGCCAAGCGGGCATGACGCGCTTCCTCATGAACTTCCTCCCCGAGGCCAAGCGCAACGCAGACGTCATCGCCTTTGCCCAAGGACGGCTGGCCGGTGCCTACGCCACGCTCGACGCGCATCTGGGCGACCGTGACTGGATTGTCGGCGACGGACCCAGCAATGCCGATTTCAGTTGCTGCGGCTATCTGTTCTACCCCGAGCCGTTCGGGTTCGAGCGCGCGGAATGGCCCGCCATAGACCTTTGGCTGAGCCGGATCGAAGCGCTGCCGGGCTGGAAACATCCCTACGATCTGATGCCGGGTAGCCCCGCCGACCGCGCTAGATCTACGTCTTCGCTACCTCTACCGGATCCTTGATCAACCCGCTTTCGTCGGCGGCAGCATTTTACATGGCGGGTGGGCGATGTGTCGCCCGTCTAGCAATATCGACAACGTTAAAGGTGCATCCCGGCGAAACAAACGCGCTCAAATTTCAATGGGTGCTTGCGCGTCCAGCGATGCGCTTGGGTGTTTTGGCAAAAAATAACCAGACCCACTGATGCACAAAAAAGGCGGCCCCCTGGGGGACCACCTTTCCGATCATGACACTGATCTGCGGGGGACTTGCGCGCCTAGTGCTTAGCGGCGAACTCATCCACCTGACGCTCGGCTTCATCCTTGGCGATGCCGTAACGTTCCTGAACCTTGCCGACCAGCTTATCGCGCTCGCCTGCGGCTTGGGTGACGTCGTCGTCTGTCAGCTTGCCCCAGTTCGATTTCGCCTCACCAGTCAGCTGCTTCCAGTTACCTTTGATTGTATCCCAGTTCATTTTTTCTCTCCTCAAGGCTAGAATTTCTGCGGCTCGGACATGTCCAAGCCGTCACTGGCAATATAACGGGCTGCATCGCATATGGTTCCGAGCCACCGACGGGGTTTTAGACAAATTGTTCGCGCAGCAGTCGCTCTTCGAGGCCGTGCCCGGGATCAAACAGGATACGATGACCCATGCTGGGTTCTGACCGGATTTCGACCCAGAGCACATTCTCGACCGAGCGGCTGTCGGCGACAGCCATCACCGGACGCTTGTCCGGCTCGAGCGTGTCGAAACGCACCACAGCCGCCTTGGGCAAAAGCGCGCCGCGCCAGCGGCGGGGGCGAAAGGCCGCGACTGGCGTCAGCGCCAGCACATCCGCGCCTATCGGTAGGATGGGGCCATGTGCGCTGTAATTATATGCGGTCGATCCGGCGGGCGTTGCCACCATTGCACCGTCGCAAACAAGTTCCTCAAGCCGCACGAGCCCGTCGACCGATATGCGCAGCAGCGCCGCCTGTGGACCACCACGCAACAGCGACACTTCGTTGATCGCCAGCGCGTGGTGCTGCGTACCATTCACGGATTCCGCACGCATCGAAAGGGGGCTTATCACCTCCTCGCACGCCGCCGCGAGCCGCTCCATCAGGTCGGGCGCGCTGTATTCGTTCATGAGAAAGCCGACCGTGCCGCGGTTCATCCCGTAAACCGGCACATCCAGCCCTTGGGTCCGGTGCAGCGTCTGCAACATAAAGCCGTCACCGCCCAGCGCCACGATCACATCCGCTGCATCCTCGGGCGCATCGCCATAGCGCGCGATCAGTGCCACACGCGCCGCCTGCGCTATTGGCGCGTCACTGGCCAGAAAGTTGATGCGTCGCGTCATAGGCCGTTCATCCGTCTCACTTTCGTCAATTCCATCCGAAGCGGCAATGACACCACAGTTTGCGCGGCACTACCAGTACTGCCGCATTGCCGAAAGATATTGTCGCATTCCCGACTTACATCAGAAGATTGTTTCGGATAGAAAATTGGCCAACGTCAAATCAACTAAGGAGCCACCCCATGGCCGACTCCGGTTTTTTCACTCAGTCCCTCTCTGACCGCGACCCCGAGGTTTATAACTCGATCACCAACGAACTGGGTCGCCAGCGCAGCGAGATTGAGCTGATCGCGTCCGAAAACATCGTTTCGGCAGCGGTCATGGAGGCCCAAGGGTCGGTCATGACCAATAAATACGCCGAAGGGTATCCGGGCCGGCGCTATTACGGCGGCTGCCAGTATGTTGACGTGGCCGAAAATCTGGCGATCGAACGGGCGTGCAAGCTGTTCGGGTGCGGTTTTGCCAACGTTCAGCCGAACTCGGGCAGCCAGGCCAACCAAGGCGTCATGCAAGCGCTGCTTCAGCCCGGCGACACCATTTTGGGCATGAGCCTTGATGCGGGTGGCCACCTGACCCACGGTGCCGCCCCGAACCAGTCGGGCAAATGGTTCAACGCCGTGCAATACGGCGTGCGCCGCGACACGCTGGATGTGGACTATGATCAAATGGAGGCGCTCGCCAAAGAGCATAAGCCGAAAATGATCATCGCTGGCGGTAGCGCCATCCCCCGCCATCTGGATTTCAAGCGCATCCGCGAGATCGCCGATATGGTCGACGCCTACGTTCTGGCCGACGTCGCGCATTTCGCTGGCCTTATCGCGGCGGGTGAATACCCATCGCCCTTCCCGCACTCGCATGTTGCCACCACGACCACGCACAAGACATTGCGCGGGCCGCGCGGCGGCATGATCCTGACCAATGACGAAAAGCTGGCGAAAAAATTCAACTCGGCCATCTTTCCCGGAATTCAGGGCGGCCCCCTGATGCACGTGATCGCGGGCAAGGCCGTCGCCTTTGGCGAGGCGCTGCGCCCCGAATTCAAGGGCTACATCCAGCAGGTCGTCAAGAACGCGCAGGCGCTGGCCGATCAGCTGATGAAAGGTGGCCTTGATATCGTCACCGGCGGCACCGACACGCATCTGATGCTGGTCGATCTGCGCCCCAAGAAGGTCACCGGCAACATCGCCGACGCCGCACTGGGCCGCGCGCACATCACTTGCAACAAGAACGGCGTGCCATTTGACCCCGAAAAGCCGACCGTAACCAGCGGCCTGCGTCTGGGTAGCCCGGCAGGCACGACGCGCGGCTTCAAAGAGGCCGAGTTCCGCCAGATCGGCGATTGGATCGTCGAGGTTGTCGATGGTCTGGCCGCCAATGGCGCCGATGGCAATGACGCGGTCGAGGCAAAGGTGCGCAAGGGAGTTGCACAAATGTGCGAACGCTTCCCGCTTTATCCCAACCTTTAAGAAATAAACTTGCACGAATGCGGCGTCGCTGGAAACAGCGGCGCCGTTCGCGTTTTAGATCAGGCCGCGCCAGCGCATGAAGGCGATCAGCAGAACCGCCAGCAACAGCAGGTTGCCCACCGCACTGCCCGCAAAGCCCAGCAGCCGGTCCATGCGTCGCTCTGACGCGTTAATCTTGTCCAGATGCGCGCCCAGTTCCTTTAGCGCGGCCTCGGCTTCGGTTCGGCTGACCAGCCGCCGCAGCCGGGGATGCGCCACCATCGCCTGCAACTCGACCAGACGCCGACCGGCCTGCCGCGCAGGCTTGGGCAGATCGCGCCCGGCCCGTTTCAACCGCGTGGCAAAATTACGCCCCCGCACACCAAGGCGCGCGCGCAGCTTATTCGCCGCCGCATCTATGTCGTTCTGAAACAGCTTTGGATCGATCATACTGCGCCCCTATTCCGGCGCGACACTATCCGCCGCGTTGACCAAGCTCAATGGGGCTGGAACGGGGCGCGCGAGCGCGGTATCACCGACCCCATGTTGAACATAATCGACCACGGCACCCGCACCGACGCGCCCACCTTGCTGATCGCGCACGGCCTCTATGGGTCGGCCCGCAACTGGGGCGTGATCGCCAAGCGGCTGTCCGATACCCGCCGCGTCGTCGCCGTCGACATGCGCAATCATGGCGAGAGCGATTGGCAGGATACGCACAGCTACGCGGACCTTGCCGCCGATCTGGCCGAAGTCTGCGAGGCGCTGGACGGCCCCGTCGATGTGCTGGGCCATTCAATGGGCGGCAAGGCGGCGATGACGCTGGCCCTGACACAGCCCGAGCTGGTGAATAGCCTGATCGTCGCCGATATCGCACCGGTCGCCTATACCCACAGCCAGATCAAATACATAGACGCTATGCGTAATGTAGACCTCGCCGGGATCGAGCGACGCAGCGACGCTGCCGCATTGCTGGAGCCTATGGTGGATACCCCCGCGCTAGTGCCTTTCTTCCTCCAATCGCTGGATGTTGCGGAGCGGCGCTGGCGATTGAATTTAGACGTTCTGGCCGAGGAAATGCCAAAGATCATGGGCTTTCCTGAGGTGGAGGGTGGCTATGACTGCCCCACCCTGTTCCTGTCGGGCGATCAGTCGGACTATGTGCTGCCTGAACACCGCGACGTTATCAAGCCGCTGTTTCCAAAGGCCCGGTTCATGGCGCTGAAGGGTGCGGGGCATTGGCTGCATGCCGAGGAACCGCGGGCGTTTGTGGATGTGGTGGGAGGGTGGTTGGAGCGGTAGTCTCTCCAAGTTTAACACTCACGATACGGCACGCTTCGGCACCGAATAATGAAGTTTCAGTTAAGCCTACTCTCTGAAAGAGAGTTCAATACCAGAAAGTGAAGAAAGTTTTTTCCAGTCTCAGTTATGCTTATTGCGTCGCCCTTCTTGTCAATGAAGCGCCACACAAAAAGGTAATCCAAATACCTTTTTAAAGTCCAGTTTTCAAGAGCTGGCTGTTCGCGCTTTAACTCCGTGAACATTTCCTCGGCCTCTTCGACAGAAATACTTCTTGAATTCAGCTCATGCAACGCTCTAATTTGGCTGCCAAATATATTAGCATAAGCAATCGCAAAAAGCTTCTGCATCTGCTGTTGAGTAAGTGATCTTAGTAGCACCTTCTCTCGCTTCCTACTGTCTTCTGGATCGAGATTATTTAGATCTTCAAGGTTGGCCTCCTCAATTTGCCTCGCAACTGGATCAGTTAGTTTATCCGCATTTCCCTTCTGCAGAATCTCTTTGTCCAATTCCTTCGGATCGTTCGTTTGCTGCACTGGATGAGAAATCTCCACCCCGGCCAAGCTAACTTTACTTATTCGCGGTATGAGAGTTCTTACTTCTTTAGAAAACCAAAATGCAACCAAGATTACCGCGCCAGGCCAAGCTGTCGCCTTGAAAAACGCGACAATAAATTCACCTAGCGGTATCCAATAAATCGCGCTGATTAAGTCACTCACTCAACAACCCCTCAAACTCCCGCCATTCCCCCTTGCTCATCCCCGAGTTCTCCTGCGTCACCTCTTCGCCCTTCAGCATCCGGCGGACGCAGTCCAGTGCGGTGGCGGACATCTGCGCGCCGCCCATGCGGTAATCCTCAAACGCGCGGTAGGCGAAGGGCACCCAGTCGGCGACGATCTTGCAGATTTCATCGGCATAAACGCGGATTTCGTATTGGGCGTGGGCGTCGGCGCGAAGGCGCAGGAAGTGCAGCAGGTTGTGCAGATCGACCTTCCAGTACCATTGCGTATAGATGTTGGCGGGCAGGTTCATGCGCGCCAACTCGCGCGCGAGGCCCTGTTGGCCCTCGTCAGAGATCATCGCCTCGTAGTGGTCATACGCGCGCATCGCGTCATCGGTGAGGTATTTCAGCACGCGCTGCGCCTCCTCCCCCTCCAGCAAATCGCCACGCCCCTGATTATTAACCACAGACTGCGCGTTCAGCGCATCGGGCGCGGGGATATAAAATTCGCGGTCGAGGATCGAATAGCGGGCCGAGTATTCGTTGACGTTGGCGGTGCGGTGACGAATCCACTGGCGCGCGACGAAAACAGGCAGTTTGACGTGCAACTTGATCTCGCACATCTCGAACGGGGTCGAATGCCAGTGGCGCATGAGGTAGCGGATCAACCCCTCGTCGTTCTGCACGGATTTCGTGCCCTTGCCGTAGCTGACGCGCGCTGCCTGCGTGATCGCCGCGTCGTCGCCCATATAATCGATGACGCGCACAAAACCGTGATCCAGCACGGGGTAGGCGGTATAAAGATGCGCCTCCATCCCATGCGCCGTAGCACGCAGGGTGGTTTGCGGCGTCGCGCGCTGCGCGTCGATTTCGGCTGTCTGCTCGGGGGTGAGGGGCATGGGCTGGTCCTTTGGCGCGGCGTGAATGGCTGAGTCGATTGCAAATCTGTCTAGCCGCAGATCGCCGTGAAATAAAGGCAGACCGCGCAGCGTCGCGCCGGAGGTGGACGCAGCCGCAGATCCTTCTAGGATAGAATGTAAGCAAGACTGCAAAGGAGACAGCAATGACGACACGATATCTGCACACCATGGTCCGCGTAAAAGACCTTGAGAAATCCATGGCATTCTATGAACTTCTGGGTCTGCGCGAGATAAGGCGCATGGACAACGAGGACGGCCGCTTCTCCCTGATTTTTATGGCGCCCGAGGGGCAGGACGAGTGCCCCGTCGAGATGACGTATAATTGGGACGGCGACGACAAGCTGCCCGACGACAGCCGCCATTTCGGTCATCTGGCCTACCGCGTGGACAATATTTACGACATGTGCGCACATCTGCAAAAGAACGGCGTGACGATAAATCGCCCGCCACGCGACGGGCATATGGCGTTTGTGCGCAGCCCCGACAACATCTCGATCGAGCTGTTGCAGGCCGGCGATGCCCTAGACAAGGCCGAGCCGTGGGCCAGCATGGAAAACACGGGGCATTGGTAAAAGAAGTCTCGATAAGCAGGACGCTGACAGGCTCCGCAATTGCAGGCCTGTCGGCTATTTTAGCGCTGTTATGGGCGACGGCTGCCGTTGCCCAATCCCAGTGCCGCCTTGCGTTGGTGTTGGCGCTGGATGTGTCAGCATCGGTGGATGTCGAGGAATACGATCTGCAACGGCTGGGCCTTGCTGCCGCGCTGGACGCGCCGGACGTGAGGGGCGCCATACTGCGTGGCCAAGGTGGCCCGGTCGCGCTGGCCGTGTTCGAATGGTCCGGACGATTTCAGCAGCGGATACATATGGACTGGACCGTGCTCGACAGTCACGCCGAAATTGATCGGGCGGTGCTCGCCCTCGGAAACATAACCCGCAGCTTCGAGGGATTTCCTACGTCCGTAGGTGAGGCCTTGGGGTATGCGGCGTCGCTGCTGAAACGCGGTCCGCAGTGCGACCGCCGCGTGATCGACATGTCCGGCGACGGCATCAACAACTACGGTTACGCGCCCAAGTTCGCCTATCGCCATTTTCCTTTGCAGGACGTTCAGGTCAATGGGCTGGTTGTCCTAGGTGACGATCGCGAAGTCGAGGCGTTCTACCGCCGTGAGGTCGTGCATGGTCCGGGCGCATTTGTCGAGCTGTCGGATGGGTTCGACGGGTTTCGCGCGGCGATGACGCGCAAGCTGTTTCGCGAGATCAATGATCTGGTGCTGGGCGCACGCGCCGCGCCGCGCCCGTCGCCACATGGCTAAGTGCGGCGCGGCCCTCGCGTTGGCCGCAATGCTGTTATGTGCGGCACCCGCTGAGAGCGCTTGCCGGATGGCTCTCGCCTTGGGGCTGGACGTGTCGGGGTCAGTTGATAATGCCGAAAACCGCCTTCAGTTGGACGGCCTCGCCGCCGCGCTGGAGCATCCCGAAACGCAGAGCGCTCTCTTTGGCACTCCGGGCACGACCGTGGCCCTAGCGGTCTATCAATGGGGTGCGCCGGACCAGCAAGACGTGCTGATAGACTGGACCCAAATCACCGGGCAGTCACAACTGGCCCATGTCGTGGGCCGCCTGCGCAGCACCGACAGTCGATTCGTTGACCCCTATACTGGGTTGGGTGCCGCATTGGTGTTTGGCGCAAACATGCTGGCTGAACGCGAAGATTGCTGGAAGCACACGCTGGACATTTCCGGCGATGGGCCGTCGAACGCAGGCCCGCCTCCCGACTCAGTCACGCTAACGGCGCGGCCCCGGGTTACTGTGAACGCGCTGGTGATAAACCCCACTGGACGCGACAACGTGACCAAGGATCTGACCCATACGCGCACCCTGCTGGACCACTACCGCACCGATGTGGTGCGCGGGCCCGGCGCCTTTGTCGAAACGGCGCAGGACTTTGACGATTTCGAGGATGCCATGATCCGCAAGTTGAGGCGCGAGTTGCGCCCCCTTGCCTTGTCACAGTTGCGCGCGAGCCGGTGAGGCGCGCCGCCCACCCTCAGTAGATGTAGCGGATCTGATCGGTCCAGTACCGTTCGACCCGGCGCAGCGATCCAGCGATCTGGTCGATCCCGTCCGCGCCGAGAACACCGCGCGCCTGCAATCCTTCGGCGTGACGGCCGAACAGGTCAGTCACCACATCGCGGATCTCGCGCCCGCGCGGCGTCAGCCGGACACGGACCGAACGGCGGTCGATCTCGCAGCGTTGATGGTGCATATACTCCATCTCGACCAGCTTCTTCAGATTGTAGCTAACATTGCTGCCCTGATAGTAGCCGCGCGATTTCAGCTCACCGGCCGTCACCTCATTGTCGCCGATGTTGAACAGCAAGAGCGCCTGAACGGCGTTGATGTCCAGAACGCCGACGCGTTCAAATTCATCCTTGATCACATCCAGAAGCAACCGGTGAAGCCGCTCGACCAGCGACAAGGCGTCCAGATATCCGGCCATGAAACCCTTGTCCTCAGTGGGGGGGGTCATGGATTTGTGCATGCTCATTTCTTTCTCCGTGCAAAACCTGCCTGAGAACAGAAGCTGAACTAAATTGCCGAATAATCGGTTAAACGCAGCCAAGAAAACGCTTTTACCGATAAAATGCTAACTATTTCACCAAAAACGCCCGATTTCAGGCCGTGTCCGGCACCGCCGCAATGTCGTCGATCATGGCACCATATTGCGCGGGCGGCGCGATTTGTCCGCTGACCCACTGGTAGAGATCCTGATCGTTCTCGTCGAGCAGCGCGTCGTAGACGTCAAGCTCCGCATCGCTCAGCCCCTCCAGCCGAGCGCGTGAATAACGCATCAGGATGATGTCCATCTCGCGGATACCCCGCCGCATCGAGCGCATGGTCAGCCTGCGCAGGCGGATGTCACGCGGCTCCGTCATCGTCGTCCTTGAGCAGCGCGTGCAGCTCTTCTTCGACGCGGGCCAACCGCTCGGCGTTCAGCGCCATCTGGGCCGAAATCGCGCGGATTTCATCCAGCAGCTGGTGACTGCCGCGCACATAGCTATTCGCGATCCCCGGCTCGCCCGGGCCGTCGCCCTCGCCGGTAAGCAGCCACAGCAGCGACACGTTCAACAGGCCCGCCAGCATCGACAGACGCATGGCGCGCGGACCGCGCAGGTCGTTTTCCCAATCATCCATCGTCTTTTTCTTGACGCCGAGTCGTTTGGCCAGCTGCGCCTGTGTCATCCCGGCCATTTCGCGCGCACCAGCCAGCCGATCGCCAAACGTGGTCGCCTCGGGATCGAACCATTTTTCCTCAGTTTCGGCAGTCATATTCACATCCTCCATGCAGCCTCGTCTTTTATCGTGCTTGATCAGGCTTGCCGCGCAACCTAGAACAGCGACGCCGAACTATCAAATCCGGAGACCGCCATGACCAGCCTGTCCAAGACCTTGTCGCGCGTGAAGCCCTCACCCACCATCGCCGTCAGCACCAAGGCGCGCGAGTTGAAAGAGGCCGGGCGCGACGTCATCGGTCTGGGCGCAGGCGAGCCGGATTTCGACACGCCCGAGAATATCCGCGAGGCCGGCAAGCGCGCCATCGACGAGGGCAAGACGCGCTATACCGCCCCCGACGGCATGCCCGAGCTAAAGCAGGCGATCTGCGCCAAGCTCAAGCGCGACAACAATCTGGATTATAGCCCCGCTCAGGTCAGCGTCGGCACCGGCGGCAAACAGATCCTCTATAACGCCTTTATGGCCACCCTGAACCCCGGTGACGAGGTTATCATCCCCGCACCCTACTGGGTCAGCTATCCCGACATGGTCCTGCTGGCAGGCGGCGAGCCGGTGTTCATCGAGGCAAGCATGGACACCGCCTACAAGATAACTGCCGATCAGCTTGAGGCGGCGATCACGCCGAAAACCAAGTGGTTTATCTTTAACTCGCCGTCAAATCCGACAGGTGCGGGCTATACATGGGACGAGTTGAAGGCGCTGACTGACGTGCTGCTGCGCCACCCCCACGTCATGATCATGACCGACGACATGTACGAACATCTCGTCTTTGGCGATTTCAAATTCTGCACCCCTGCCGAGGTGGAGCCACAGCTTTATGACCGCACGCTGACCTGCAATGGTGTCAGCAAGGCCTACGCGATGACCGGCTGGCGCATCGGCTATGCCGCTGGTCCCGAATACCTGATCGCCGCCATGCGCAAGATCCAGAGCCAGAGCACGTCGAACCCCTGCAGCATCAGCCAGTGGGCCGCCCTCGAGGCGCTGAACGGCACGCAGGATTTCATCCCCAAGCACAACGAGATTTTTCAGCGTCGCCGCGATCTGGTGGTCGGGATGCTGAACGACGCGATCGGCATTGAATGCCCGGTCCCCGAAGGCGCGTTCTATGTCTATCCGTCTATCAAGGGCTGCATCGGCAAGACGACGCCGGGCGGAACCAAGATCACCGACGACGAGGTCTTTGCGACCGCACTGCTCGAGGACAAGGGCGTCGCCGTCGTCTTTGGCGCGGCCTTCGGCCTATCGCCCAACTTTCGCGTCAGCTACGCTACCTCAGACGACGCGCTGCGCGAGGCTTGCACGCGGATTCAGGATTTCTGCAAAGGACTGTCATGACCTCAGACCGGATCACCGCAAACCTGCCCAGCCGAGACTTCGACATCACCGAGCAGTTTTATGGAACGCTGGGATTTCAGACGGTATATCGCGGTGAGAGATGGATGATCCTCGCTCGAAAGGGGATGGAAGTGGAGTTTTTTCCCCACCCCGATCTTGACGCTTCGGGAAGCTGGTTTTCCGCTTGCATGAGGCTGAACGACATAGACGCCGTGCAGGCCGAATGGCTGGATAAGGGCATTGCAACCCAAGGCGATGCCTTCCCCAGAATGGGGGCGGCACCCATTGTTCTGGGCGGGGATGCGCCGCGCATGTTTACCCTGCACGACCCCGACGGATCACTCTGGCGCGTGCTTGATAACGGCGACACGGCATGACCGAAGAGCTGCCCGACTATTATTTCAGGGTGCGCGAAAACGGGGCTTTCGTTTACCGTGTCGACACCGAAAACCGCCAACGCCGGATCGACCTGGACCAGATCGCCGTAGTCAATATCCGCAAGGGCGAGATCAAGCCCCATGGCGAGCGCGAGTTGTCTGACGAGGATATCACCGTCATCCGCGACTGGATCGCCGAGCGGCTTGAACTGATGGAGTATCGCGACATCGACGATATTCACCGCGCGGTGGACTACCTCAACACGACCGCGCATTGGGTCCAAAGCAAGGCAACGGACGCGCAGCTGGATGCCGTCACCGATGCGCTACTGCTGGCGATGCACGATCTACGCACAGTTCTGGTGCGCAAAAAGGCTGATCGACTGTTAAGCGAGGATTGAAGCCGGCATTCGTCCTGCCGGAGTGGCGAGCGTCACGTCACCCCTCCCACCGTTCCGTCCAGCGCCAGAACCGCACGCCTAATAGCACCGCCGCCACCACCAGCCCGATGGCCAGCCCGATCCACACGCCGATCCCGCCCATTGCCATGGGAAATCCCAACACATAGCTGGCGGGTATCCCGATCACCCAATAGCTGATCCCGGCGATGATCATCGGCGCGCGCGTATCACGCACAGCGCGCAAGAGGCCCAGCGCCATGGCCTGCCCCGCATCCGCAAGTTGAAACACTGCCGCCGCGGCCAGCAGCCCTGTGCCGATGACGATGACGGCAGCGCGGTCAGGCTCGGACGGACTGAGAAAGACCGAGATCAGCCATGTCGGCATCGCAACGAACGCCGCCGCCGTCACAAGAGCAAAGCCGCCCGACAACGCCGCCGCCACGACCGCACCCGAGCGAAGCGCAGGCCTGTCGCGCCGCCCATAAGATTGCCCCGCACGCACTGTGGCCGCATTGGACAGGCCCAGATGGATCATGAAGGTCAGCGATACCAGTTGCATCGCGATCCCATGCGCCGCCAGTTGCAAGGTGCCCAGCCAGCCCATCATCACCGATGACGCGGCAAACAGCCCCGTTTCCAAAAGGTTCGTCACCCCGATCGGCCAGCCCAGCCGGAAAACGTCGCGCAACGCCTCCCAATCAGGGCGCCAGACACGGCTGAACAGCGCATGCTCAGGTGTTGCGATGGCGACGTAGATGCACAGCCCCGCCAACGTAGCCGAGGTAACGCCCAGCGACGCAAAGGCAGCGCCCCGTACGCCCATCTCGGGAAACCCGAAATTGCCGAAGATCAGCGCGTAGTTAACGCACGCGTTCAACGCCACGCCCCCCAGTGTCAGCCATAGCACGACCTGCGTCCGCTCCAATGCTGCGAGGTAGGATTTCAGCACCATCACCATCAGCGCGGGCACAATCACCCAGCCCCCGATGCGCAGGTAGTCAGCCGCCAAAGCCGATATCAGCGGCTGTTGATCCAGCGCCAGAAACAGCGCCTCGGATGTGACCATTACCGGCAGCACCAGCGCGGCAAAGATCAGCGAAGCCCAGCAGCCCATGCGTGTGATGCGCCTGACCTGCCGGTCGTCGCCCTCGGCGCAGGCGGTCGCGACCATGGGCATGACGGCAAAGGCAAAGCCCGACCCCATGATGAAGAAGATGAAAAAGAACGTATGTGCCAGAACCTGCGCCGCCAGCGCTTCGACGCTGTACCAGCCCAGCATGATGGAATCTGTCAGGTGGATCGCCATCTGCGCCAGATGACTGCCGATCAACGGCATGCCCAGCGACAATAGTGAGCGCGCATCGCGGCGATATGATGGGGCGGCTTGCATGATCGGGCGGACTCGGGTCAGGGGGCCATATTGCACACCCACACGACAGGCGCGCCGCGCCCGGATTGGCGGCTGTAAATCCGGCCATAGTTATCTCGGAAGAGCTTGAAATTACAAGCGAAAACAACATCTTCCCTTTAGCTCCATCGGAATGGGAGCAAAGATCCCGCGAGAATAGGGGCAAGTTTTCGCGAACACAACGAAAAGACATAAAAAAGCCCGCCGAAGCGGGCTGGATTTCAGGTGATTTCGGGAAGGATAATGCCTACATCTTCATCTCGAGGACGGCTTTCACATCGACATAGATGGCTCCAACGCCTGACCTTTCAGGATGGCGGAAAGTCGGGATCTGCCCTGCCAAGATCTTTACGAATACATCCTCGAAGAGGCCAGCCCCGCGCTGGCAGGCGTATGCAATCGGGTGAAAGTTAGCGCCTGCTCCGACGGCGAGCTCCGGAAACGCGTATAACTTGAGGAGAAGATCATCGAGATGCTGCCGGGCAAAGATGACGTGACGGACGGATCCGCGGCCAGTTCTGGGAACGAGCGGATTCACGATGCCTGCACGATAAAGAACTTCGACCTGCCGCTTGCTGGCTCCGAGATATTCGGGAACGTCCTGTAGCGGCACGGCTGTTTTGAAGGCTTCAATCAGAGGCACGGTCTTCGCCGCCTCGAACACCATATTGCCGCTTTCCACGTCTGTTGCAGCCGAGGGAATCTGGCCAAGCTTCTTGAGGAGCCGCGAGAGACGCGGACGGTCGATGCCGACTTCGGCGGACAGGCTGTAGATCGTATAAAACCGCCGCTCGGTGACCTCGGCTCCAAGAACGGTGGTGCCCGGCTCCACGGCGGAATGCTTGACGATATGTTCGCGCAGGATGTCGCGGATCGGCCCGGGATCGATTGCGTTGCTACGGCGATCCAGCCAGTCGAAGATCTGGCCATAATAGGCCAAGGGGCCAGCCTGAACGGCGGTCGCGGACGAAGTCCGGCGGATGGTATCCAATGCTTCTTCAATCGCCTGAGGCCCTTCCCGATAGATTGAAAAGCCGATGTCAGTCGCCTCTTCAGTTTGTGCGCGGCTCAGTTTCGTCACCGCGACCCGATGGCCATGTTCGAGGATCGCCCCAAGCATTTCCGAGGCTGCAAGAACCTGTTCGGTGGTCTGTCCGTCCAACCATGTTTCATGGGCGCAATGCTCTCCATGCAGGCGACTGCGGAGCCAGTACAGGTATTCCGGCGTCTCGGCATCAGCGTCTTCGGCCAGTGCGAGCGGCGACATGGTGCAGGTCGTGCGCGTCGATCGGATTGGTCCCGATCCGGGCGTAGCTATCCCAGTGCAGATCGGCAAGAACCGCGATGGGTCCGCTGCGGTAGGGAATGATGACAGGATTCATGGCAATCTGCATTTCTCAGGATGGAGCCGTCAGGGTTCCCCATGCGCCTCGTCAGCACGCCGGTCAGTGCCGGGTTCGGGCGTACATGCGTGGACAATTTGCAGATAGGGATTTGCCAACGCGCATCGTTGGGCCGAGAGCGCAGGATTGATTCTCTGACAGCCGTGCCTGAGCAGGCAGTCAACTTGTGCCATCTCGTCTAGGCGGGCTCCGAGCGGACTTTGAGCACGTCAATCGTCGCTGCAGTGGGGCATCTGCGAAGCAGACATTGGTGCCGTTCCAAAACTGGGTGCTTTCAGTCCTTCATCAACGCCTTGATGCCGCTGATGAATGTCGCGTCATCCTGCACTTTGCGCTTATCCAGCAGTCCCACAGCGTCCGCTCCGGCTTGGAAGCGCAAGCGATTTCCGCTGTCGTTGGCAGCCTGCCGGATCTCCACCTGTCATGCCTTTGCCATGCGGCTCGTGGGTGCCAGCTTCGCAGGATCGCAGGCGTAAAATCCCTCCCCCACCGCATGCAATCCCCTGATGGTCCGCATGGCGGGTTTTTCGTTGGTCGAGCCGCGCGTCGACCAATTCCTCTCGTCAATCGAGGCACGTCGTCGCCGAGCCTCTTTGTCAGAACTCGATATCGAAATCTTCGTCCGCCGCCGCATCTGACGACAAAGCGTCGCGTGCCCGCTCCAAGCGGTCGAAATCCAACAGCACCAGACTGAATCCGGAATGTCCGCGCGAGGCTCCTCGCTCTTCAATGTAACTCACGACCTCTCCGCAGCCGGAATACATCTCTGCAACGCTCGGCGGAAAGTCCGCCATGCCGATCTGGTACGCCGAGCCCTTCTGGCGAAGCAGTTGCGTGGTCTTGCCGTCCGCAGGGACGAGCCGCGGCAAGGCCTGCAGGCCTAATGGCATGATATAGCAGTTTTGCTTCGGAGCATTCCATCCCCGCAGCTCCGCCTCGGGGGTCACGAAGTCCGCCTCGCCGTACTTGTCAGTTAAGGCCGAAACGATGCGATCAAACGGTAACGTACGGTCCGTAAGGACCATGCGGCGCATTACGCCGACGACCTCGCCCTCCGGTGCCCAAGAGGCGATCGTGAGCGCCTCGGTGCCGCCGCGGCGCAGGTACACCCTTTGGTATCCGAGCGCGCGCTGCGCCGCGGACACGTCCCCGTCGGGCGGCGTGGCGGTTTCGAACACCGCTTCGACGCCGTTACGCGCCGACAGCATTGCCGCAACTTCCTGCATGCTTTGCCCGGGCGCGATCCCCAGAAGGTCGAATTGCGCATCGCCAGTCGCTTCAAGCGTGATTTCCGGCCAGTCAGCCGACGCTTTGGGCTGAGGCTGTGAAGGTTGCGGTGAAATCCTGGCCTGGGCCGCGGCGATCTGGTCATCGCGGGAGAGGGTCGCCTCGGCTTGCTGAGCGGCGGCAACGGCTTGCTGTGTGTCGTCGGTCTCCGGCACGGCTGCAGGCGTCAGCAAAGGGCCGAGCGTGCCATCGCCCATCTCGATCCGGGTTCCCGTCGCCGCGCCCCTCAGCACCAGCCCAGGGACCTTGCCGATCCCGTCCACGCGCTCGGCCTCGCCGAGAGTGAACTCGATCTGCGTGGCAACGGCACCGGCGCTCGGACGCCCCTCGTGAATCGCGTCCTCAAGCACGAGAACGACCATCTCACTGGTGCAGCGATCCTCCGCGGCGTGCGGACGGGTCCGCGTGATCGCGTATCGACGTGAAACCTTCATTGGGCCGTTTTCTTCGCGCAGACGTCGCGCAAGATCGCTCTGGTCCTCGCGCAGAGACGGCACCGCGGTCATGACCTGCTGGTCAAGATGACCATAAGCCTCACGGAAGCTACCGCAGGAGCGATCGTTGCCGACCGTGATCCGCGCCGTAAAATCCTGGCCGAGCGCCGCGGCCTTCGCCTGAAGCCAGGACAGGATCATCTCGCGGTGCCGCGTGATCCACACCGGGTCCGGCCGAGCCTGTCCGGCCTCAAAAACGGCCGGGCCGGGCAAGCCTGCATCGCGCTCTGTCCAGGCGGCAGCAACGATGTCCGGCAGCGTCTCGACCGACGGCTCGTAGCCATCACGTAGGGCGATCAAGTCGGTGATGTGGGGCGTCACCTCCAGACGGATCTCGTCCAGTCCCACGAACTCTCCTGGCTCGAACCGGCTGGCGATCCGGGCTTCTGCCTCGGAATTTGCATCGTCGAAGCGCCTTTCGCCGAGGACCTTGGGCAAGTTGTTCTCATCCTGGGTGTAGAAGACGATCCGCTCCGGACGGGCCAGAAGCGAGATATTCTGCGTTCGGGCATGTAGGCGTTCGGCAGTCTCGGGCGTTAGTTCGGCAAGCATCATGATGTTGCGCGATCGCTGGTCGACGATATAACGCGCCGTCGCCTGATCCATTTCAAGAGGGGCAAAAGCATCAGGGCCGACAAGGCTGATCGTCACCTGCAGATCGCCCTGTCTTGTCCGGAGGTTCAGCCCGTCCGCGCGGAAGCCAAAGGTTCCGTTCTCGAGGTCGTAGGTTCCAAGTGCGACGCCGCTGCGGATCACAAGTGGCGTCTCGGCGCCCGCGCGCAGTTGCGCAGTCGCGGCCTGCATGGCGCCGGGCGCGTCGAATTCGTTGGCCTGCTTCACCTCGGGCATGAGTTTCGCGACGGTCTCGAACCCGCCTGCGCCAAGCAGCCGGGCGACATGGCCGGCGATCGCGACCCCGTCGGACATCTCGGCCTCCGCGACCTCGCGCGCGAAATCGGATGCGACAGGTTCGGCCGGTTCGGTGGGCGTCTTGGGAGAGGGGATGAGAAGGTCCTCGACCTGGAAGGACAGCACCTCTACGTCAAGCGCCGCACCCGCATAGATGCCGATGCGCTGCAACGTTCCTTGCCCGGTCCGCATCGTGTTGTTCCTGGGGCTGCCGAAGGCCTGCTCGATGGCGGAGGTATCCAGGGAATAGTCGAAATCGGCCCACCAGACGAGTTGCACCAGACCGTCCTGCGCCATCTGGCGAAGCACCCGCGCCTGATCAGGCGGCACCTGGATCTCCGCGGGCAGGTTGCCGAACCGCTCCGCCGAGGCGAGCCCTTGGTTGCGGGCGTCGGCAGGTAGATCGACGACACGGAACTGCCCGTTCGACAGGTTGCCTTGGATCTGCTGGAGCGGAAAGCTCTCGGTCTCAAAATTGTAGGTGCCGAGCCTCAGCTCGACACTTTGACGGACCTGAACCGGCCAGCTTGGCGCATTCGCGAGAATGGAGTCGTAATACCGCTCGAAGAAGACCCGCTTGGCATCGCGCCGGGCGAATTCGTCCTGAAACGGGTCGGATCCGTAGCCCGCGGTCGTGACGCTCCGGACGATGTCCGTACTCGCGTAGCGCGGCTGCCCGAAGAAACTGCGGTGATCCGCTTCCGACAACAATCCCCGGGCCACACCGACGAAGGCGTTGCCTTCGCGCGGCGCATCGGGATGCTGCCCAAGCCAGGCGAAAGCCGTAAACTGCCCCCAGCCGGGCGCGTTGCGTTGTTGCGCAGGCAGGGGGACGTCCAGCGCCCCATCAACAGTCGGCAGACCGAGTGACTGCGCCAGGGCAAGCGCGCTCTGCCTGCCGCTCGGGGCTTCCGCGCCACCCAGCGGCCAGCGATGCACCGGTTCGCTGCCGGGCTCAAGCGGCAGGATCGATCGGCGGCGGCTGTCCATTGCCACAAAATGCAACTCCGCGCGCAGCGGCTCAAACGTGGCGGGCGCTCCGCGCTGATTCAATTGCCGCGCAAAGCTCTCGACGCTGTCGTCCTGGCCGATGCGGGTGATCTGCCCCCAGATCACGGTTCGCGGCTGCCGACCGTTCGAGTGCTCTTCGGATACGCGGTCGATGAAGGCGGCCGCCTCGGACCGGCCGATCTGCAACGGGCCCGAGATCTCGTCTGGCAATGTGACGACGATTGAGCCGATCGGGTAGGGGCGCGCGTTGAGAACCATTTGAGGGGCACCGCCGACAAGCTCGAGGCCCGTGCCTTCGACAAATTCGCGCGGCCGCGAATGACTGTAGAGTGTCACTGCAAGCGGATCCTCGGGCGTGACAGGACGCACGGCCTCGGCTTCCTGCAGCAGGGCGGCACGCAGAGCAGCGCGGGAATCCTCTTTCTCGATTGCGTTCATGGCGTTGAAGGTGCGATCGGCCGGATCCGTCTCAGCGTTCTGAAGCCGCCGGATGGCATCCAGGACGCTCGCGTCGTCGAGCACCGCAGGATCACGTTTGATCTCCAGCAGCGCAAGCCTGCGCGCGAGGCCGTCCGGTGCATCAATAAGGGTGCCCTGATCGAAATGCGCACGCGGCCCGGAAGAGAGCGGAGCAGTTGCCGCCGCTGCGGGAGTAGATGCAAGAGCGCTGAGCCCGGTCGTTGTTGGCTGACCCAGCGCAATTTGACCGGCGACCAGCGCCTGTCCGGGGGAGCCGCCGAGAGCAAAGACGCGCGAGCGCATGCTGTGTTCAAGACACGCCACATCGGCCCCGCAGGCATCCCGGCTTCGAAGCCAGGCCGCCTGGTCGGCCCGGCGGCCACCTGCGTTCCATGCCTCAGCCAAAGCGCTGTCGAGCGCGGCGAGCGAGGGGTTCGAGCAGATCGCGATCTCGGTCGGGGTCCCGGCGCGACGGCAATCGAAGCTCGGCCCCGCAGAGGGCGCTCCGGCCGTCAGCATCGCCAGTTCGGACCGTGTAAGTGCGCCGGTCGGTGCCGCGCCGATGTCGCGCTGGAAGCCGGCGATGGCCGACCGGGTACGCTGGCCGGGTTGCCCGTCCACCGGTCCCGCATCAAACCCCAGCGCGTTCAAGGCCGACTGGATGCTGCGGGCGGATCGGGACAGTTCCGTCGGGCTCAACACCGGATCGGCCGCGGCGACCGGCGCAGCCGCCGCAAGGTCAACGGTCAGGTACGCCGGCGTAGTGCCTTGCCCCCAGATCTGTACCTCCAGCTGCGCCGCGGCACCCGACCGGAGCGCCGCCTGTGCTGCTGACGACATGCTGCCGCGCGCCAGAAGGGAAGGCATCCTCGCGCGCATCTCGCGGCTTTGAAATATGCTGTCGGATGTATCCCCGGCCTGCCGATACCCGAACCGATGCACGTTCGCGCGATCCTGCGTCAGGATCGCAGCCGGGTCGGAAAGCTGCGCACCCGACGAATTGCGGCGGTCGATCTCGCCGATATCGGCGCGATAGGTTTCAAGTAGGGATTGAGAAAGCGCCGACGACGCGACTGTCGTCAGAGCCACCGCGAGCGCGGCCATCCACTCGCGAGCGGTCATTGTTCGGCTCCTTCCGTCAATCTGCTGTAGAGAATCAAGTCTGGTCGATATTCGAAGTGCATACCGTCGAAGTGATGCCACTTGCCGCCCCAGATGAAACCGCGGCGCTCCATCGACTCGACCAGCTCCCACGGCACCCTGTTGCGATAGGCGCCTACATTGCCCTCGGTCGCGCCCGTCCAGCGCCAGTAGCCGCCAACCGACGCGTTCACGTCGACGGCGATGCCATAGGAATGCGCGCTCAGCCGGTCCGTGCCGGCAATACGCCTCCAGTTATAGCTGCCGCCGATCTCGTCAAAGAGCGGAGCGATCCGGTCATCGTTCAGATCGATCTCCGCAAGGGCAGCGGTGAGTTGACACGCGACCCCGTGCCGCCGAGTCGCGCGGAAGCGCGCAGGTCCGGCGGCGACGGTCTCGAGGTTTTGCTCCACCACACCCGACTCTGCGCCGTAGAGAAGTTTCAGGAAACCGTCGTGCCGGGCGCGACCGGGATCGTGATACGGGGTGGCACGCAGATCGAGCGTGCGCGACGGGGTATAAGCGATGGCGAACTGGTCACCCACCGTCGGCGCGGCGATCAATTCGGGCATCGCGCGTGCGGTAGGCGGATCCGCTGCGATGGTCTCGCCGCCATAGGCAATCCGGAACTCGCGTGACCCGAGGATCTGCACCTGCGGGAACGCGAGCCCGATCGCTTGGATCCATACGGGCTGACTGGACGCCGCAGACAACGGCTCGTTCATGAAGTCTCGCGGACTGCAACTTTGAGGTGCCGCAGGCCCGGCCGGAATGACCAGTGAAACGATCAGGGCAGCGGCCCCGAGAACTCTTGTAACAGACGGTATCAATGTCCTGACTTACCCGGATTTGTCCTTAATAATATGCTTGCGCGCTCGCCAGGGAATGCAGAAACGAGCCGTGGTGTCACCAAGAGCGTATCACAGAACAGGTCACGAACGCTATAAACATTGGGCGCTGCAACCTTTTGGCGAATCCTGATCTGGAATTCCTGAGAAATGGGCCGGTCCGAACCGGGAGTCGGGGAATTTTTTTGCTGACCGGTCGGATCGCCGTGGTCGAGTCAATGCGCGAGCAGGCGTCCTCTGACGCTTTCGCTAGGTCTTGGTCCGAGCAGCTGACGCTCCGATATCGTCCATGCAGGCACCTTGGGCTCAAGCCGATAGGACACCGGTATAAATCACGAAGGCAGCAATGGTTCGTTTGCGCGGCACTTATGATCGAAGCCGTCGCCCACCGCGTCATCGGCTGCAGACCGAACCGCACGGCCCGTTCCTTCGGTGAGCGGTCTTGGCAACTGGCAAGACACTACCTAAGCGTTGAATTTGACCCTGATTCATCTGCTTCCGCCAATTCTTCGAGAAGGTATACTCGCCTATTTATAAAATATAGAAAAGCATACAGACTACTTTCGGTCGGTTTTGCTGAAAAACTCGAAAATCTGAAATCAGTGATTTTTCGCCAAGGTTACATTCTGATTGAAAGTCGGTCTAATTGTGCGAGCAGGGACAAAGAAGCGATCGGTCAGCGCTGCAGCCGCCATTTGGTCGACCCCCTCATCAAATTTGGCTATTGGCCATGAGTGGGCGAAAATTTTATCGCCAAAGGTTAAAATCGGAGTTTTCAACACAATCAGCCAATGTGTCAGATGCTGGGCTGCTAACCAATGTCAGCTACCACTATGTGTCAAAAAGTCTTCAATAACTACTCAGATTTGGAATGGGCTTTGTGGCAGCGTCAAACGGTCCAGCTAAATGTAATCAGGAAAGCGTCGCAATGAGGCTGGTCTCAAAATCAGCGCTGGCCTGTGCAATTTCAGCTACCTCCTGCACAAACGCATGCGGCCGATCTTCGCGATAAACAGCAACGTAGGGTACAGGCGGCAGCGGAACTTCAGTTTCGATTATTTCGAGCTTGTCTTCTTCAATGAGCCGTTTGCAATAGTGATAGGGCAAATAAGTTACGCCCAAACCCGCCATCGCTAATCCAAGCAGTGCTGACATGGAGTCACACACAAGAGTTTCAGGAAAAACCACACCGCGGCTTTTTAACCATTTATTCAGGAACACTCCTGACCCTGACAGTCGTCCTTGTACAAGGACGGGGTACTCAGCCAAATCTCGGTGCCTGATAGGAACATTGGTCTCGAGGAATCCTTTCCTTGCCATCCAATAATTTTGCACGCTTGCAATCGGAACCGTCACAAACTCCGGCAAAGTAAAGGTCTCGGGGATAATGATCAGGTCAAGTTGATCTTGTTCGAGATCGCTGAAGAGATCTCTGCTCATGGTCACTTTTGGCTCCAGCCTGACTTGTGGATAACGTTCCCTGATTTCGGCTACAAGTTGAGGAAACCAGGTCGAGGCCACGAGTTCAGTAATGCCAATTCTCAGCGACCGCGGCTGAAGGCTTTCGGTATTGCGCAACTCGAATATCTGGTCATGCAGCAGAAGCATTTTCTTTGCCACTTCGTACAACTCTTCGCCTTTGCCGGTAAGCTTTGCGCCGCGCTGATTTCGGTTGAATATCTCAATTTTGGCGCCTCGTTCAAGCTCCTGCACACGTTTGGACACGGCAGACTGTGTTGCGTATAGTCTCTCGGCAGCCCTCTCGAACGTGCCCAATTCAACAATCCAGTAAAGCGTTTCAAGTTGTTTGAGCGTTATTCGGGTGTTCATACTGACTCCGTGAAACATGCAGATCATTCCTTGGTAGCATGTTTGGCGCCGCTCATGCACCCAATTTTAGAATGCTTTAATTACCAGTCAGCTTGCCGCCAGTCAGCCGCTTTCAGGCGTGCCGCAACAACCAATCCGGAACATGGTCGCGATGGTCCGCACCAAGAGGCAAACATCGCGATGAGCATGTTGTTCCGAACTACTTTGAATAGGCTCCAGCGTAGGTTCCATTCGCAATGGATGCCAAGATGTCGGCCTCCTTGGCCTGTTGCTGGCGCGTCGCCTCGAGCAAACTCTTGGCGATACCGGGGCTGAACGCAACTATGCCATCTGCGTCGCCTACCACGATATCGCCCGGATTGACTGGCATTCCACCAATCGAGATCGGCACATTAAGCTTGCCAACACCCCCTTTATAGGGCCCAAGGTGTATGACGCCGCGCGCAAACACTGGAAAGGATCTGGACGAAATCTCATCAACATCCCTGATAGAACCGTCCACAACGATCCCCGCAGCGCCTTTACTTTCTGCAATGTTTGCCATGATATCTCCTATGAGCGCGCGATCTTCGTATCCTGCACCGTCAACGACAATCACGTCACTAGGCGATAGGTTCTCCAACGCCTGATAGATATATGTGTTGTCTCCCGGAGCAGCCTTGACCGTTAAGGCTGTCCCTACCATCGTGCCACCGTTGTGAAACGGACGAATACCCCGAGCACCGACCGCTCGATCAAGATTATCGCTGATATTCGCAACCGCGCAGGTGGAAAATCCCTTAAGAAGATCGGCGATATCTGCGTCATCATTGGTTTGTGTCATTTTTCATGCACCTTATGTATTGGTCTGAGAGAAACGAAGCTTTGCTATGGCTTGTGTGTCCGTCGTCAAATAAAATGGGACATCAGAGCGGCTTGAGCATTGGAGGCTCTGGCTCGTTCGTGTGATTGATTATGCGGCTTGTTTCTGGTGTTGCAAGCGGCGCTGTCGGATTGTCTGTTTCTTGATCTTCTCCCTTTCCCTGAGAATGGCTTTATCGCGGCCGAAGTAGACGTCGGCGGGTGTGACGTTGTTCAGACTCTCGTGGTATCGTTGGTTATTGTAATATTCGACGAAGGCCCCGATCTGCTGCTCGAGATCGCCGGGCAGGTAGTAATTCTCCAGCAGAACCCGGTTCTTCATAGTTTGGTGCCAGCGTTCGATCTTGCCTTGTGTCTGTGGGTGGAATGGCGCCCCGCGGACGTGCGTCATTTTGTGATCCTCCAGCCAATCGGCCAGATCGCCAGAGATATAGCATGAGCCGTTGTCGCTGAGCAGCCGCGGCTTGTGGCGCACGACCGCCTGGTCGCAACCCGATTCCGCCAGAGCCAACTCGATAGTGTCGGTCACATCGGCAGCACGCATGGTGCTGCAGAGCTTCCACGCAATGATGTAGCGGCTGTAATCGTCCAGGATCGTGCTGAGGTAATACCAGCCCCACCCGATGATCTTGAAGTAGGTGAAATCGGTCTGCCACATCTGGTTGATTGCCGTGGTTTTGTCTTTAAACTCGTCGGCCGCCTTGATCACCACATGCGCGGGCGCCGTGATCAGGTCAGCTTCCTTCAGAATACGATATGCTGATGATTCAGATATAAAATACCGCTTCTCGTCGGTGTATTTCACCGCCAGCTCCCGTGTCGTCAGGGCCTCAAATTCCAGCGCGAACTCGATCAAATCATCGCGCCGATCCTGTGGAATACGGTTCCAGACAGAACCTGGACGGGGTGCGTGGTCCGCCAGGGCATCAAGGCCGCCGTCGACATAACGATCATACCAACGGTAGAAGGTCGCGCGCGGGATGCCCAGCATGTCGAGGGTCTGCCTGGCCGGTAGATGTGAGCCTTCAACCGTTCGGATGATTTCCAGCTTCTCGGACGCGGGATACCTCATTTCTCTGCCTCCCCAGCCCCTGTCATGCTTTTTTTGAGCAGACGGTTCTCAAGGGTCAGGTCTGCCACGCATTCCTTCAGGGCAAGTGACTCCGAGCGCAGATCTTTGACTTCTGGCGACGTTGCCTGCCGGGCCGTGTCGCCGGACAATCGCCGCTTGCCAGCCTCAAGGAATTCCTTCGACCAGCTGTAATATAGGCTTTCGGCGATGCCTTCACGGCGACAGAGCACCGAAATGCTCTCTTCGCCTCGCAGACCCGCCAAGACGATGCGGATCTTCTCCTCAGCCGAATAGGTCTGACGGGTCTTGCGGCGGATGTTCTTGACCAGCTTGTCAGCTGCGTCCTTAGACGTTCCGGATTTCTTGTTCATCTTCACTCCATGAAGGTTACGATGAACCAGAAATCCTCCGTTGTTCAATTCCTCAAATCTGTCCCACAGGCGCTGACGTCAGACATCCACGCCTTATCGCGGCTGCGGATCAACTCTGCCTCGGGGAACAACCGCGTCAGGATAACGGAGGACAGCAGCTCATCAGCATGAAAGCCACCGGAATGGGTGACGAGGTGGGTGATGGTCATCAGGAACAGGCTCCAGCCGGGCTTGAAATGATTTGGGCGACCACAATGGCCGCCCGTCGGTGAATGCGATCGCAATTTTGAGCGAGAATTATGGCCGTCCCAAATCTTGTGGCACAAAGACGCTTATCTACAGCATATGGATAGCTGAACAGCCTCGCGGGATCTTTATCCCGATTCCGAGACAACTTTGCCCCGATTTACAGCGGCTTTAGTGTGTCCAGACGCCCTTGCGGTGGGTCGCGAAATTCTCGCCATAGCCGCCTTGGCGGATGTTGGGTTTGCGCGCCTGCGGATCCTGCACGATCACGTCGATGCCGTGTTCCTCGGCATACTCCAGCGCCGCTTCCTTGGTCGGAAAGCTGAGGCGCACTTGCGCCTGCATATCGGTGGACGACGTCCAGCCCATCAGCGGATCAACCTCGCGTGCGGTGCCTACGACATGCTCCAGCACCCACTTGCGAGTCTTGGCCGTGCCCGAGGTCATGGCGTTGCGGGCGGGGCGATAGATACGGGCAGGCATGGGGCATCTCCTCGGCGAGCGTTGTTCCCTCACAGATGCACCATCGCCGCGGCGGATGTCAATTGCGCCACGCGCGCCAACGCTGCGCGAACCGCCATGCTACACCGCCATATTACACGGTGGGCTGACGCCGCGCGTCGGGTGCGGTAGAATAACAACAACCGGACAACGCAAGGCAACCATGCAGTGGCCATCAAGATCGAAATGCTGCGCTGTTTTCAGGCGGTGGCCGACCACGGCAGCCTGATCGGCGCGGCCGAGGCGCTGGGGCGCACGCCGTCGGCCATCTCGATGATGCTGCGCCAGTTCGAGGAGCACGTCGGCGCCCCCCTTTTCGAGAGCGCGCGCAAGTCGCGCCTAACCCCTCTGGGCGCCCTGATCCGCGCCGAGGCCGCGCGCGAACTGATCCATTTCGAACGGACGGTCGACGCAATCGAGGCGCTGGCGCTTGCGCGTGCAGGAAACGTGCGCATTTCCTGCACCCCGTCGGTGGCCCAGACGGTCATGCCGCCGATCCTGCGCGATTTCATGGCCGCGCGCCCCGGCGTGCGCATCGACATGCGCGACACCGACAGCGGCACGGTTCAGCGCGACCTCATCGAGGGACGCGCCGATATCGGCCTCGCCTCACTGCCCCCACTGCCGGGATTTCAACGCGAGTTGCTGTTTTCCGATCCCTACGGCGTGGTCTGTCCCATCGACCACGCGCTGGAGCAAAGCTGGCAACACCTGACATGGTCCGATCTGGACGGGGTCGAGTTCATTGCCAATGGCCTCTGCAGCCAGATCCCAGATGCCGATTTTCAGCCGATCCTCGCCGCCTCCAGACTGATGGTGCGCAACACCGCGTCGATCCTCAGCATGGTGCGCGCGGGTGCAGGCGTGACGATCCTGCCGCGACTGGCCGTCCTGCCCGAGTTTCTGGATCTGGAATTCCTGCCCCTCGCCGATACCGATACACGGCGCGAGGTCTGGATGATGATGCTGCCCGATTCGGGCGTCAGCCCGGCTGTGCAGGCGCTGGCTCAGGCGATCCGGGGCGCAGAACTGGACACGACGGGCTGAAATCGCCCATAAATTCAGTTTTCTTGAAGCCTAGTTAACCAATTTGCGATTGCTCTGAAACGGGCAGGCGTTGAACAATGTGGCACATCGCGGCTGCACCAAGTTTCGGGCCGGGACGCAACCCAACACCGCCGACAGGAACGACGCGGCCCGACGCCGCCTCACAACCAAGGGATCATCGCCATGACCGACGTGCAAAAGAACTATATCGCGGGCGAGTGGATCACCGGCCCTGCCGAAATCGAGAACCGCAATCCCTCGGACCTGAGTGATCTGGTCGGAATCTACGCGCAGGCCAGCGGCGATCAACTGGAGCAGGCACTGGACGCCGCCGCCACAGCGCAGGTCGAGTGGGCCGCCTATGGGTTGGAGCGCAAACAGGCCGTGCTGAACGCCATCGGCAACGAAATGATGCAGCGCGCCGAAGAATTGGGCCGCCTGCTAAGCCGCGAAGAGGGCAAGCCGCTGGCCGAGGGCAAGGGCGAGGTGTTCCGCGCCGGTCAGTTCTTTACCTATTACGCCGCCGAAGTGCTGCGCCAACTGGGCGAAAATGCCGACAGCGTGCGTCCCGATATCGAGGTTGACGTGCGCCGCGAGCCTGTCGGCACTGTCGCCATTATCAGTCCATGGAACTTCCCCACAGCCACCGCCAGTTGGAAGATCGCGCCGGCGCTGGCCTATGGCAACGCCGTGATCTGGAAACCCGCCAACATCACGCCTGCGTCGGCCCACGCACTGACCGAGATCATTGCGCGTCAGGACATCCCCAAGGGTCTGTTCAACCTCGTGATGGGCGCGGGCCGCGACGTGGGTCAGCGGCTGGTCGAAAGCCCCAAGGTCGATGCAATCTCTTTCACCGGGTCGGTCCCGGTGGGACGCGGGATTGCCGTCGCTGCCGTGCAGAACTTTACCCGCGTGCAGATGGAGATGGGCAGCAAAAACGCCCTGTTCGTCGCCGACGACGCTGATCTGGATCTGGCCGTTGCGTTGGCACTTGGTGGCGCTTTTGGTGGCACAGGGCAGAAATGCACCGCGTCCTCGCGCCTGATCGTTCAGGACGGTGTGCATGACGCATTCGTTGAAAAACTGGTCGCTGGCGCCAAGGCATTGAAGGTCGGCCATGCGCTGAGCGACGGCATCCAGATGGGGCCGGTCGTGTCCGAAGAGCAGCTGAACGAAAACCTTGCGTGGGTCAAAAAGGGCCGCGCGGAGGGCGCGGAGCTGGCTTGCGGTGGCGAGCGTCTGAGCATGGATACCGAGGGCTATTTCATGTCGCCCGGCGTGTTCCTGAACACCACCAACGCCATGCAGATCAACCGCGAGGAAATGTTCGCGCCGCTGGCCTCGGTCATCAAGGTCGCCAGCTATGACGAGGGCCTTGCCACCGTCAACGACACCAATTTCGGCCTGACCTCAGGCATCGTGACACGGTCCCTCGCCCGCGCCACACATTTCCGGCGCAACGCGCGCACCGGCGTCGTCACGGTCAACCTGCCGACTGCCGGCACCGACTATCACGTTCCATTCGGCGGGCGCGGCGACAGCAGCTATGGCCCGCGCGAGCAGGGGCAGACGGCGCGGGATTTCTACACCATCGTCAAGACGTCCTACATCGCCAGCGGCAGCCCCGAATGATGATGCGCATCGACGGTCTGCAATATGCCAACTGGTCGGAAAAAATCTTTCGCCAGATGCGGTCGGGTGGGCTGGACGCGGTGCATGTTACCATCTCTTACCACGAAAATTTCCGCGAGACGGTACTGAATATCGAGAAGTGGAACCGCTGGTTCGAGCAGTTTCCAGACCTGATCATCAAAGGCCGGTGGGCGGGCGATGTACGCCTCGCAAGGGATACGGGCCGCACGGCGATCTTCATGGGCTTTCAAAACCCCAGCCCGATCGAGGATGATATCGGGCTGGTCGAGGTGCTACACGATCTCGGCGCCCGCTTCATGCAGCTAAGCTATAACAACCAATCGCTATTGGCGACGGGGTGTTACGAGGCCGAGGATCCCGGCATCACCCGCATGGGCAAGCAGGTTATCAAGGAGATGAACCGCGTCGGCATGGTGATCGACATGAGCCATTCTGCGGACCGCTCGACCGTCGAGGCGGCGGACCTCTCGCAGCGCCCGATCGCAATCACGCACGCCAACCTGCATTCATGGCAGCCCGCCCTGCGCAACAAGCGCGATGATGTCATCCGTGCGGTTACTCAGAACGGCGGCATGATGGGCTTTTCCGCTTATCCGCACCACCTCAAGGGAAAATCCGACTGCACGCTGAGCGATTTCTGCGAGATGATCGCGCGTGCGGCCGAGCAATTTGGCGTGCAGCATTTCGGCATTGGCACGGATCTGTGTCAGGACCAGCCCGACAGCGTCGTCGAATGGATGCGCGTGGGCCGCTGGTCCAAGGAGATCGACTATGGCGAGGGCAGCGCCGCCGCCCCCGGTTTTCCGCCGCAGCCGGATTGGTTCAAGGACAACCGCGATTTTCCCAATTTTGAGCGCGGCTTACGCGACGTCGGCTTTGATGAGGGCGAAATCAACGGCCTGATGGGCGGCAATTGGTTGCGCTTCTTCGAGGAAAACTTCATCCCGCGCGGTTCAGCCTGCGACTCTGCGGGTGCACAAACGCCGCCGGGTTAAAGCGGCACAAAAATACAAAACACCCTTGGGAGGAGTGTCTTATGAGTGATGTAAATTCGTTGCCCGGCAATCGGGCGCATATCAACAGACCGCTATTCGCGATCACCGGCGGCTTTATCGCCTTGTTCTGCGTGATCGCGCTGGTCAACCTTGAGCTGCTGTCGACCATCGTCGACGCCAGCTTTGCCTTTTCGGCCAAGTATTTCGGCCTCTACTGGCAGATTTTGCTGCTGGCCACGTTCCTCATTGGTATCGTGCTGATCTTCTTGCCCGGCAGCCGCGCAATCATGGGCGGGGTCAGCGTTCCTGAATTCCCGGTGTTCCAGTGGGGCGCGATGATCATGTGTACCCTTCTGGCCGGTGGCGGCGTTTTCTGGGCCGCGGGCGAGCCGATGGCGCACTTCCTGTCCTCGCCGCCCTATTTCGGTGCTGAGTCCGGCACGCTGGACGCGGTCGGCCCGGCCATGGCACAAAGCTTCATGCATTGGGGTTTCCTCGCCTGGGCCATTCTGGGCGCGCTCAGCACCATCATGCTGATGCACTACCACTATGAAAAAGGCCTGCCGATGGCGCCGCGCACCCTGCTCTATCCGGTGTTCGGCGATGCGGCGATCAACGGCCCCATTGGCTTGATCGCGGACGCGTCCTGCATCATCGCGGTGGTCGCGGGCACTGTCGGCCCCGTCGGATTTCTGGGCCTGCAAGTCAGCTATGGCCTGAACGCGCTCTTTGGCATTCCCGACACCTTCGCCACACAAGCCGTAGTGATCGCGGTCCTCGTCGCGATCTATACGATCTCGGCCATCACCGGCCTGTCCAGAGGCATCCAGATCCTCAGCCGGATCAACGTCATCCTCGCGGCAGTGCTGCTGGTCTTCATGCTGATCGCGGGACCGACCGCCTTCATTTTCTCCAGCTTCTTTTCGGGCTTTACGACCTATATCACCGATTTCTTCGGCATGTCGCTCTATCGCGGCGATGCGGCAGTGTTCGGCGATCCGGGCTGGCTGGGCTGGTGGACCGTGTTCTTTTGGGGGTGGTTCATGGGCTATGGGCCGCTGATGGCGATGTTCATCGCGCGCGTCAGCCGGGGGCGGTCGATCCGGTCGATTATCATCATGCTCTCACTGGTTGCGCCCATTGTGACGACGTTCTGGTTCACTATCGTCGGTGGATCGGGCATCGCGTTCGAGCTGGCCAATCCCGGCTCAGTCTCGACCGCGTTCGAGGGCTTCAACCTGCCCGCCGCGCTGCTGGCGATTACACAGCAAATGCCGATGGGCTTTATCGTGTCGGTGCTGTTCCTGATCCTGACGACGATATTCGTGGCCACGACGGGTGACTCGATGACCTACGTCATCTCGGTTGCTATGTCAGACGAGGATCGCAGCGCGACGGGTGTGCGCGTGTTCTGGGGCGTAACGATGGGTGTCATGGCGCTGATCCTGATCTGGACCGGCTCGGGCGGTATCGGCAAGCTACAAAGCTTTATCGTCGTCACGGCGGTGCCGGTATCGCTGATCCTGCTACCATCCCTTTGGGACGCCCTGCGGATCACCATCGCAAAGGGGCGCGGCACCGACTGATGACAAAATAACTGGGCGGCCCGAGCGGGCCGCCCTATTTATTTGAAAGGAGGATGATCCATGCAAATCGACCAGCCCGCCGCCATCGCAGCCATGCGCCAGCCCGACCAGGTTATGCGGCTGGAACGCATGGGATCCTTTCATCAAAGCCGATTGTCCTTCATGCGCATCCTGCTGCGCCGGATAAAGGCCGAGGATTGGCGCATTGAGCGCGCCAGGTTCGACATCGACGCACGCGGCGTCGGCACCGCAATCTATACCGCGCACGGGCCTCAGAACAGCTACAGCCTGATTGCTTTTGCCAACGATCTGGACCCTGAAAAACGATCCGACCGAGTGATCGCGACCGAATGGGACGCGACGTTTACCCTGTTCGACGGCATCCCGACAGAGGCCGACATCGACCGGCTGCGCGCCAACGTGCCACTGCAAGAGGCCGGGCGCATAAGCCAGAGCGAGCTGTCGCTGAGCCGCGCGAACCGGTCGGTCCGCCTCTGGAATCACGTCGTTGCGGCGCTGGCGAAAGGCGAGCAGCCCGATCCAGCCATAATTGAGAGCGTCGGGTATCTGATGCGCACCACCGCCGTCTATGGCTCGGGCAAGTTCGGCGCGGCTGACCGCGCCGCTACGTCCGATCGGCCCGAGTTTCAGGCACCCTACCAGATCGAGATGCTATCGGTTTACCTCACCCGCGCCTTCGTCATGGACCTCGTCGAGGATATGGCCCGCCAGCGCGCGCCCGACACCGCCGTGACCATGGAGCCAGCCCTGCGCCGCCGCTTTGGCATCGGCAATTCCACCGGTCTTGGCATGGCGCCCTATCTGCTTAACCACCCCGCGCTGCTGCACAGCTGGATTGCCGCACGCGAGACGGCGCTGTCGCGCGTCCGCTCGCTGCCGCAGGCCGATGCGCAGCATATCGAAAAATTCCAACAGATGGTCAAACGTGCCATCCTGCACGCGGCTGCATGGCACAGCGATCATCCTGCGCAAATCGCCAAGCTGGTGGACCTGCGCGCTGATCTGGACCGGCTGGCCGCCCATCTGGACAGCGCAGGCCTGACCGGCCCGCGCCCTTGGAACCACCTGTGGCTCTGGGCCGAAGAGGCACTGTCGCTGGAAGGACAGGAACAATTGGTGTCGCTGCTGCTGGAACCATATCCCGAACTGGTGGACGAGCTGGCCGATACGATGGCCTGCGACGAGGATCACCACTGGCGGATCGCGGGCGGCATGACCTGCGCCCGCCTCGCAGACATCATGCGCAACGTCTATGGCTGGGCGCTGGATATCGACTGGACCGCACCGGGCGCGCAGGCCCGTGTCTGGTATGTCTCCGAGGCCAAGCTGGAACCGCGTCTGGGCGAGCGACGTCTAGAGCCGGTCGAGCCCTACGAACAACCGCTCAGCCCCGGCCGCGATGCCGCGCGACTTATGGAGGCGCTGGACAGCTTTGACGGCGCGACCGTCGCTGCCTTTGTTCTGGCCTATCCCGAGCATCGCCATATCGTGCGCCGCGCGCAGATTGCCGCGCGCCTGCCCTATGCCGAAATCCGCGGCAATACCATCGGCGAGGGCCTCATGCCCATCGACATGCTACGCGCCAAGCTCAGCTTTTTTGGCGCGTGCCATTTCGACCCACGCTCGGACCGCTGGGTGCGGATCACCATGTTTCAGAATGCGCCATATCCCGATGAGCTGGCGAATGGCGACGCCGACGACTGGACCTTTCCGCCACTGGAGGCCTCATGAGCCAAGCGCTAAGCGAGATTGAGGGGCTGGCGCGCAAGGCCGCGCGCGGCGCGGGCTTTAGCTGGGGTATGGCCGAAGAGGCAGGCAAGGCCGCGCGCTGGCTGGCCTCTATCGGCCTACCCGGCCCCGAAGCGCTGGCTGAATTTTTGGAAGCGCATGACAGCACGCCCCATGCCCTGATGCGACCCACCAATGTGGACGCAAACATATGGCAGGCCGAAGGCGGCACGATCTGCCCGATATCGGCTGGCGCCGCGCTGTGCGATCTGGCCCAAAACGATGCGCCCAGCCGTGATATCCACATCGAGGCTTGCGCCTATCCCCTGCTGTTACTGCCCTTCGTGCGCGCCGCCGCCGAGGATGGCGGCCAGCCCGAGCGCATGATTTGGGAGGGGGGGGCCTTTGCTTTCTCCAGTGAAACCAGAGGTCGTGTCGACACGCCTTTGACCGCTGTCGCAGAGGTGGATATCAAGCAGGGAACGGCAGATGATCTACCCCTTCCAAGTTGCCAGCTGCGCTACGATCTGGCCGAGGGCCCAACCGCGCGCCTCGCCGCACTGGCCGCGCGGACCTATGCGCCCGATACCGACGAAAGCCGAATTGCGGGCGCGGGCGCGGGTCTGAGCGACAACGATTGAAATCCTGCGCCAGACGATCTGCCCAGCGCGCCAGACGCTAATTTGCGGCGTCTCCGACGGGGACTCTTTTAACAAAAAAGGTGCAGGGCGCGCTCTCAGCCAAAATCGCGCAGGCGCGCGACGTAACGGGCAAGGGTGTCGATCTCGAGGTTGACCGCGTCGCCGACTGCAGCGCGCCCCCAAGTCGTCACATCCTTGGTATGTGGAATAAAGTTGATACCAAAATCGCAGCCGTCCACTTCGTTCACGGTCAGGGACGTGCCATTCAGCGCGACCGATCCCTTGGGCGCGATGAAGCGGGCCAGCGCCTCTGGCGCCGTCAAGGTGACGCGGGTGCTGTCGCCTTCGTCGCGCATGTCGCTGATCCGCGCGATCCCGTCGACATGCCCCGAGACGATGTGCCCGCCCAGCTCATCACCGACCTTCAGCGCACGCTCAAGGTTGACGGTGCGACCGATGGCCCAGTCCGAAAGGTTGGTCTTGGACACCGTTTCGGCCGAGATTTCGACGTCGAACCAGTCATCACCAGTGTCGATCACCGTCAGGCAGGCCCCGTCGCAGGCAATCGACGCGCCCAACGCGATGGTGCTGGTGTCGTATCCGCAGGCAATGCGCGCGCGCAAATCGCCGCGCTGCTCCAGCGCGCGGATACTGCCCTGATCGGTTATGATGCCGGTAAACATGCGATGTTGTCCCTTCCAAGCCTTGCTCCGAGGTAGCCACGCATACAGCGTGAGGCAAGACGGTGCGTGGCATTTCTATCAATTTCGCCTATTCGGTGACGTAGGCTGTAAACATTGTCAGCCCTTGGTAACTTTATGCGAGTATGATGGGATCATGAACACCACAACCGGCGCTCGCCACGTCTTCTTGTTTCTGCAGGGGCCTCACGGGCCTTTCTTTGCACGGCTGGGGCATATGCTAGGCCGGGCCGGTGCAGACATTTGGCGCGTTGGGTTCAATGCGGGCGACAGCGCGTTCTGGCGCGACCGGTCCAGCTATATCGCCTATCACGGCGCGCCCGAGGATTGGGCCGACACACTGGACGCGATGCTGACCGACAAGGGTGTGACCGACATCGTGCTATACGGCGACACCCGTCCGATCCACGCCGAGGCGGTGAGGCAGGCGCGTGCACGCGGTCTGCGCATTCACGTCTTCGAAGAAGGGTACATGCGGCCCTACTGGGTCACGTATGAGCGGGGCGGCAGCAACGGCCATTCGCGCCTGATGGAGCTGAGCGTCGAGCAGATGCGCGCCAATCTTGAGCAATCACATACGGACAGTGCCCCGCCGCCGGCCAGTTGGGGCGACATGCGCCACCACATCTTTTACGGGGCGCTCTATCATTTCTTTGTGCTGGCGCTGAACCAACGTTATCGCAATTTCAAACCGCATCGTGCGATCACCGTGCGCCAAGAGTTCGGGCTGTATCTCAAGCGTCTTTTGCTGATGCCGGCACAGGCAGTGGACCGACGGCTGGCGACGTGGCGCATCCGGCATGGCGGATTTCCTTACCATCTGGCGCTGCTCCAGTTAGAGCATGACAGCAGTTTTCAGATGCACTCGCCCTTTGCGACGATGGCCGATTTCCTCGAAACCGTCGTCACCGGCTTTGCAAATGGCGCGCCGACGCATCATCATCTGGTGGTCAAGGCGCATCCGCTGGAGGATGGCCGCGTGCCGGTCCGCCACTACCTCCGTCAGCTTGCACGGACGCACGGCGTCGCGGACCGGGTGCACTACGTCCGCGGGGGCAAGCTGGCACAGCTCTTGAATGAGGCGAGTAGCGCTGTCACCGTCAATTCCACAGCTGCGCAACAGGTGCTGTGGCGCGGCATCCCGCTGAAAACCTTCGGCGAGGCAGTCTATGCCAAGCCCGAGTTCGTATCGACCAAGCCGCTGGCTGATTTCTTCGCCGGGGCCGAACGTCCCGATCGCAAAGCCTATATCGATTACCGCCGCTACCTGCTTGAGACCAGCCAGATCGCGGGCGGCTTTTACTCGGGACGCGGGCGACGGCAACTCTTGCGTCAGGCCGTCGACATGATGCTAAGCGCCGACGACCCCTATGATGCACTGCACAGCGGCACAGCGGCTCCGAGGCAACAGTTGCGCCTCGTGACGTAAGCGGCACAAACTGTAGCGCTTTATTTCCATTTCGAATTCAGCTACCCTGTCGACTGATATACGCCGCGCAGACGGCGATACAATCCAGACCGAGGCAGAAAATCAGGTCGAGGAGACCGAGCAGTGAACATCCAGACAAGCCGATGGGCGCGGTCCATCGCACTTGTGGCCATCGCATTGATGATCACATCTTGTGGCATAATGCCTCAAGTTGGCCCCAGTAAACGTCAGATATACGCTGGCTCGATCGATCGTTCGGGCGACGCCTTTGTCGTGGAGGTCAACGACCGGGTGACGCGCGCAACTTCGGTGCAACCGGCCCTCGGTTTCAGCGCCGCGTTTCGCAATGCGGGTCAGCTTGGTTCGGACACGATCCGCCCCGGCGACACGTTGGGCCTGACCATTTGGGAAAATGTCGACGATGGCCTGTTGGCCGGTGAGACGTCGAACCAGACCATCCTTGAAGAGGTGCAGGTCGACGGCAGCGGATTTATCTTTGTGCCCTATGCAGGCCGCATCCGCGCGGCGGGCAACACGCCCGAGGCGATCCGCCGCATCATCACCTCCAAGCTGGACGAGCAGACCCCCGACCCGCAAGTGCAGGTCCGCCGCCTCGCTGGGGATGGCGCCACAGTGTCGCTGGTCGGATCGGTCGGCGCGCAGGGCGTCTATCCTATCGAGCGCCCGACGCGCACGCTATCGGCCATGTTGTCGGCGGCAGGCGGAATCGTGATCCCCGCCGAAGTCGCACAAATCACCGTCCTGCGCGGGGGCGAGCGCAGCAAGGTCTGGTTTCAGGATCTCTACAAATACCCGGAATTCGACATCGCCCTGCGCGGTGGTGACCGTATTCTTGTCGAGCAGGACACACGCGCCTTTACCGCGCTGGGCGCAACCGGCGCCCAATCGCGCGTGACGTTTGAGACGCAGAACCTGTCGGCGATCGAGGCGATCGCGACGGTTGGTGGCCTTCAGGCATCATCGGCGGATCCTACCGGCGTTTTCGTCATGCGTAACGAACCCGCCGAGATCGCCAACCAAGTGCTGGGCCGGAACGATCTGATAGGCGATCAGCGCCTCGTCTACGTACTGGACCTGACCAAGCCCAACGGCATGTTCATGGCGCGCGATTTCTCGGTCCGCGATCAGGACACACTCTATGTGACCGAAGCACCGTTTGCCCAATGGAGCAAGGTCATTGGCGCGCTTACCGGTTCGCTCGGCGTAATCAGCAACGTTGATACCGCATCGTCGGCGCTTGGCGGCAGTTAATGCGCGCGAACGTCGAAAACGATCCCGCCGGTGCCGAAGGGCGCCGGCGGGTTTTCTATTTCAACAGTGGTTTTCTGTGCCAGCCCCGTCTGAGACGCATCATGACGCTGGCGGGGTACGACATGCGGCTGGGCTGGCCCGGCGCCGATGATCTGGTCGCTGTCTGGGGCCACAGCCCCTACGCACATCGGGGCGAGGCGATGGCGGCGCGCACCGGCGCGGGCCTCATCCGGCTAGAGGATCCTTGGCTGCGCTCGCTCATGCCGGGCCGCGCGGGCAACCCGCCCCTCGGCCTGCTGATCGACGGGCGCGGCGCGCATTTCGACGCCTCAAAGCCATCGGACCTTGAGGTGCTGCTGGCCACGCACCCTCTTGACGACACTGTGCTGATGGATCGCGCCCGCGCTGCCATCGCCCGGCTGCAAGAGGCCCACCTCAGCAAATACAACGCAAATAATCCAGATCTGACCTGCCCCGATCCGGGTTACGTTCTGGTCATCGACCAGACCCATGGCGACGCCGCCGTGCGAATGGGCGGCGCGGATGCCAATACTTTCCGCGAAATGCTCTACTATGCGCAGGAGGAAAATCCCGGCGCGCGCATCGTGATCAAGGCTCACCCCGAAACAGCGCAGGGTCATCGGACCGGTTATTTCACCGCAAAGGACACGGCAGAGCGCGTGACCCTGCTGGACGATCCGGTCAGCCCATGGTCCCTGCTTGAGGGCGCGATTGCCGTCTATACCGTCTCCAGCCAGCTGGGCTTCGAGGCGATCTTTGCCGGGCACCGCCCGCGCGTTTTTGGCCGCCCGTTCTATGCCGGATGGGGCCTAAGCGATGACCGCCACCCAATGGGCCTGCCCCGCCGGGGCCGTTCGCTCAGTCGCGCGCAGCTCTTTGCGGCGGCGACGGTTCTCTATCCGAAATGGTACGATCCCTTTCGCGATGAGCTCTGCGAGCTAGAGCAGGCGATAGACACGCTAGAGGCCGAAGCGCGCGAATGGCGCGAGGATCGGCTCGGCTGGGCCGCGCACGGAATGCGCCTGTGGAAACGCGGGCAGGTGCAACGTTTCTTTGGCCGCCATGCTCCGGTGATCTTTCGCGGTGACGATCCGCGTCGGCGGCACATGGTCTGGGCCGGCAAGGCAGATCTGGCACCCCCGACGGCCGTGCAAGCCGAGGACGGGTTCCTGCGCTCGCGCGGATTGGGGGCCGAACTGGTTCCGCCGCTCAGTCTGGTGCTGGATACACGCGGCATCTACTACGATCCTACCCGCCCCAGCGATCTGGAGGAATGGATCGCCCGGCGTGCCCATATGCGTCCCGATCAGACCCGGCGGGCCGAGGCCCTGATGGCCAGCATCACGACGATGGGCATGACCAAGTACAACCTCGGCGGCGCGGCCCCGGACCTGCCCGGGGGCACCCGTATCCTCGTGCCGGGCCAAGTCGAGGACGACGCCTCAATCCGCACCGGAGCGGGCCGCATAAGCACCAATCTGGCCCTGCTCGAAACTGTGCGCGAGGCCAATCCCGATGCCGTGATCCTCTATAAGCCCCACCCAGACGTCGAGGCAGGCCTGCGCAGCGGCGCTATCGCGCCCGAGACCGCAATAATGTTTGCCGATCTGGTTCTGAACCGCGCCGATCCCGTGGCGCTGATGCGCGATGTGCAGGGGGTCTGGACCATGACATCGCTACTGGGTTTTGAGGCCCTCATGCGGGGACTGCCCGTCACCACGACCGGCGCGCCCTTTTACGCAGGCTGGGGCCTGACCACCGATCTGGGTGCAATCCCCGCGCGGCGCCGCGCAAGACCTACGCTCGCCGGTCTCGTCCACGCCACGCTGATCGACTATCCACGCTATTTCGACCCGGTCACCAGCTTACCCTGCCCCGTCGAGGTCGTTTTGGAACGTCTGGCTACGGGCGCCGTGCCGCATCCCGGCCCGGCAAATCGCGCAGTGTCAAAGCTACAGGGCCTTTTTGCCTCGCGCGCCGCGCTCTGGCGATAACATCCGAAAACGCCGCGCAACCCGTTGGGGGTTACGCGGCGCTTTCATTGTTCAAAAAATACTCAAATCATCCAGAGGGGCCAATCAGGCGCGCTCGGAATATTCCATTGTCTCGGTGTTGACGACAATCGCCTCGTCCTGACCGACGAAGGGCGGCACCATCACTTTAACGCCGTTGTCCAGCACCGCAGGCTTGAAACTGTTGGCTGCTGTCTGACCTTTCACCACCGGTTCGGTTTCGACCACGATGCAGGTAACCTTTTGCGGCAGCGTCGCGTTCAGAGCCTCAGATTCATGATACTCGATATGGATCGTCATGCCGTCCTGAAGGAACGGGCGCCGTTCGCCCAGAATCTCGGCGGGCAGTTCGATTTGCTCGTAAGTCTCGCTGTCCATAAATACCAGCATACCATCGACTTCGTAGAGGAATTGCTGATCCTTTTGATCCAACCGCACCCGCTCTACCTTGTCGGCTGAGCGGAACCGCTCGTTCAGCTTGGAGCCGTTTCGCAGGTTGCGCATCTCGACCTGAGCAAAGGCCCCGCCCTTGCCCGGCTTGACGTGATCGACCTTTACGGCCGACCATAAACCACCGTTATGCTCCAGCACGTTACCGGGGCGGATCTCGTTTCCGTTGATCTTGGGCATTGTGGCTGAATCCTGACAAAAGGTTGAAGGGAATTGGGCACACCCTATATATGGTGATACGCAGGGGGGCAAGCCAACGAAATGTCGTGTTGCAAGGTCGAAAGCCATGCAAGAAACGCATAGAAGGTATGCATATCTGCTCTATCCGAATCAGATAGAATGCTCCATAACCAGCGATAAGCCGAAAACACAAGAACAATAAAATTGAGGACGAATCATGAAAGATTTCGTTGATGCTGCCGCCTTCAACAACGAACAGGGCAACCGGGCACGCAAACTTTTCGCAGCCGTTGTACTGGCTGCTCTGGACGACGCCATTTCTGACGACAAGAAATATGGCAACGGACCTGATCAAATTGCCCGTTGGGCGCGTTCGCGCGACGGTCGCGAAGTGCTGTCCTGTGCCGGGATCGACCCGAACGAGCGTGTCGTGTCGGGCCTGATGGATTTTGTGTCCAAAGGCGTGCGGACCTCCGTCGCCCTTTCGCGCGAAGAGAGCGAGCGCCGTCACGCTGCCGCCGCACAGGCCGAAGCCGCCTGAACCACGTCACAGACTGAACATGTCGAAGCCTCGCCATCGGCGGGGCTTTTTCATTTCTACCCCATGGCATCACGAAACGCTTTATATAGCGAGTGGGTAGGCAGTGGGGCAGCACATGGCGCGCACGATCATGATACAGGGCGCAGGCTCGAACGTGGGCAAATCGATGCTGGTCGCGGGCCTTGCGCGCGCCTGCATTCGACGCGGGCTGAACGTGGCCCCGTTCAAGCCCCAGAACATGTCAAACAACGCCGCCGTAACAGCCGACGGGGGCGAGATCGGGCGCGCGCAGGCGCTACAGGCCCGCGCCGCCGGACGCGCGCCGCATACGGACATGAACCCGGTATTATTAAAACCTGAAAGTGAGACAGGCGCGCAGATCATCGTTCAAGGACGCGTCATGGGCAGTTGGCAGGCCCGCGCTTATCCCGAACGCAAGGCTGAGTTGATGCGCGCAGTGCTGGACAGTTTCAACCGGCTTAGCGCTACCGCCGATCTGGTGCTGGTCGAGGGCGCGGGCAGCCCGGCCGAGATTAACCTGCGCCGAGGTGACATTGCCAACATGGGCTTTGCCGAGGCGGCGGGCGTGCCGGTCGTGCTGGTCGGCGATATCGACCGGGGTGGCGTGATCGCGCAGATCGTCGGCACGCAGACCGTGCTGGCACCGCAGGATGCCGCGCGGATCAAAGCCTTTGCCATCAACAAGTTTCGCGGCGACCCGCGCCTTTTTGACGACGGCCTCACGGCGATCGAGCAGCGCACCGGCTGGCCATCCCTCGGAGTGATACCGTGGTTTAAGGATGCATGGCGCCTGCCCGCCGAGGATGCGCTGGATATCGTTCAACGTCCGGGCGGCGCGTTCAAGGTGGCTGTGCCGCGCCTTGGCCGGATCGCCAATTTCGACGATCTCGACCCGCTCAGCGCCGAGCCGGGCGTAACCGTGCAAATGATCGAACCGGGCCGGCCCCTGCCCGGCGACGCGAATCTAATGCTAATCCCCGGCAGCAAATCCACCATCGCCGATCTGGCTGAATTTCGTGCCAACGGGTGGGATATCGACCTGGCCGCGCATGTCCGACGTGGCGGTCCGGTGTTGGGCCTCTGTGGCGGCTATCAGATGCTGGGCCGCGAATTGTCGGATCCGGGCGGCATCGAAGGATCACCCCGCACCGTTCGGGGGCTGGGCCATCTGGACATCACGACCGTGATGCAGCCCCAAAAGCGCCTGTCGCTGACCAGTGGCCTGCATCCGGCCAGCGGCGCTGAGGTTACCGGATACGAAATCCACATGGGCCGCACCACAGGCCCAGATTGCGCGCGTCCGTGGCTGCAAATGGCTGGTCATCCCGAAGGCGCGGCCAGTGCTGATGGCCTGATCAGAGGCTCATATGTTCACGGCTTGCTTGCATCGGACGCGTTTCGCGCGGCCTATCTGACCGAGTTGGGCGGAGCATCGGATCTACAATTCGAAAGCGGGGTGGACGGTGCTCTGGATGCGCTGGCAGACCATCTAGAGCAGCACATGAACATTGACCTGCTACTGTCACTGGCGCGCGAACCGTCGCTGTGAGCGATTATTGCAATTCCTGGCTGTCCAAGGCGCGATGAATTTCGCGGCGTACCAGCTTGCGCACGTTACGCGTGATCCGTTCACCCAAAGCGCCCTGCAATTCCTGACGGACGATATCGGCGACCAGATCGCGCAGCGCGTCTTCGTCCAAAAAATCGTCATTCGCATCAAGGAAATCTGCGTGGCTTCGCGGCCCACCCGACTGGGATTCACTGTCAGATGCACTCGTGGTAACATTGGATGACCCGTCCTGCGGGCAATCTTCAGCAGCGACGTTCGCGGGGATATAGTCTTCGGCAGGCTCAGGGCTAACAGCATCCTGCGGTCGAGAATTGGACGTATCGTCGAAGTCCGCCTGCGGTTCGGCGTTCTGCGGCGTGGCAGATGCATCCTCTTCGTTGTCTTCGTCGGTAACGCAATCCTCCCACGGCAGCGGCGACACATGGCCGCCCGAATTGGCTTCGGCGCTGGCGCCGTCCGGCTCCCATTGATCACTCTGACGCGCGACGACCTCTTCCAGTTCGGCCACCCGCGCCTTGAGCTCATCAGCGCGGGAGGGCGGCGCCGTGTCATCCACGGCGTCCTCGACCTTGGTGGCGGGATCGTCCACTGCGGTCATTTCGGCCTCGAACTCGTCGTCCTCAGCTTGGACTGCGGGCGGATTTTCCTGCATGGCGGCATCTACGACATTAACTATATCAAAGTTTTCGGTCCAATCGTCCGTATCGTCGATCGCTGCCTCATCGGGCGCGTCTTGCCGATTCGATTCGAAGTCCGCGCGCGGCGCGTCATCGACGCGTAGGGAGGGGGTCAGCACCAATCTGTCAGGTTCGCGAAATTCCGGAATTACCTTATCGCGAGCCTTCGCCGGACGCTCGTCACTAGATACCAGCCGTCGGATCGACGACAGGACATCCTCGATTTCCACATTGGTCACGGGATCGGACATTGTTTTTATCGCTCTCGGTTCTTGCCTCGCCGCACAGTTTACCGGTGCGACGCCTTTCGCACAACAGATAGGCGCAGTTTTACTAATTTCCGATCTTGCGCAGCACCCGGTCCAGCGATTTACCCCGCTCGCTAAGGGCAGCAGGCGCGTCCTTGACGAGGTTATAGTAGGCCGCCGGGTCATAGGTCTGAACAGCCAGGTTCAGATCGCGCACCGTCAACTCGCCGATGGATTCCAACACCGAATATGCCGCGATAAACACGTCCGCCTGCGCCGAAATCTGGTTCGCCTGCGCGTCCAGATATTCCTGCTCGGCGTTCAGCACATCGAGTGTCGTGCGCGCGCCCAACTTGGCCTCCTCGTTGACACCGTCAAAAGCGACGCGGCCTGCGCGCACCTGCTCGCCCGTGGCGATGGCCGACGCGCGGGCGGCTTCAAGGATGGCATAGGCATTGCCCACGTTCTGGCGGATGCGGTCGCGGGTCTGGTGGAGCACGCCAAGCTGGGCATCGCGCTGCGCAAAGGCACTGCGCTTGGCCGAGGACAACGCGCCGCCCTGATAGATCGGGCCGCCGATCTCAACGCCAAAGCTGCCGTTCTCGCTTGTGGTGCTGCCATTTAGCCGGTCCGTCACGCCGATGCCGGCGTTCAGCGATACCCGCGGCTTCATCGCTGCCTCTGCTACAAGCACGTTCAGCTTGGCGGCAGAAACGTCATGCTGGGCGGCCAGCATATCAGGATGGCTGCGCAGGGCGACCTGCTTGGCCGTCTCTTCGTTCAGGGCCAGACGTGGCAGGCTGGGAGGCTGCGCGAGGGGGCCCGGCCGCTTGCCGACGACCGCGACGTATTCTTCGATCGAGCGCTCCAGATCGCCCTCAGCGGTCGCCAGATTGCTGCGCGACAGCGATTGGCGCGCTTCGGCCTGCGCGACGTCGGTGCGCGTCACCTCGCCGACCTCGAAACGGTCCTGCGCGGCGCGCAGAGATTCGCCGATCACACGCACGTTGTTGCGGCGCAGACTGACAAAACGGGTGTTACGCTGCACGTTCATGTAGGCCCGAACCGCACGCAAGAGCACCTGCTGTTCGATCGAGACCAGTGATTGACGGGTGGCCAGAACCAGCTCTTTTGCGGCATCGACGCTCAGCGTGGTGCGGCCAAAATCGTAGAGCAGCCATTGGGCAGTGATGCCCGCATTAAGATTGGTCGAGCCGCTGCTGCCATTGCTGGACGACACGAGGCCACTAGATCCGGTCCGGTTAGTATAAGTGCGCGTAATATCGGTCGACCAGCTGATGATCGGCCTCAGGCGGGCGATGGTACTGGCCACATCCTCGTCGGCGGCGCGCAGAAGGGCGCGATTCTGCTCCAGCAGCCCGCTGGTGTTATAGGCACCGGCCAGCGCATCGGCCAGCGTGTCCGCCAAAGCAGCGGGTGCAGCAAATGCGATCGCGGCGGCAACCAGCCAGCCACGCGTATGTGCAACGATGTTGCCTGCCCGGCTGCGCCGCGCCATGTCGAGTGAGGTGGTCATTATGTCGTCCTTTTGGCAAAGCCGTGACTGCGTCGTCGAATGGATGCATAACTCAGCCCGTAGGGCATGGCACCGCTACAGAGTAAAAGCTGCGTGTTTTTCGAACCCCGGCAGCACCGGCGCGCCGGCGTTAAAGGCAAAGCGCCACGTCATCTGACCGTTCAGCTTATAGCCGATGCGCACCACGCCCAGTGCCCCTTCCATAAAGAGACATGCAATGCGCCCACCTTCCTTCAGCTGATCGGTCAGCGCCTCCGGCAAATGCTGCACTGCGCCTTGAATGGCGATCACGTCGTAGGGTCCGTGCTGGGGCGCGCCTTCGGTCAGCGCGGCGCGATGCGCGATCACGTTGTCTGCACCATGTTCCTGCCACAGGTCCTCGGCCTCGGCGCCCATCGCCTCGTCCTCTTCCAGCGCGACGACCGCCTCAGCCATGCGCGCGATCACAGCGGCAGAGTAACCCAGAGCGCTGCCCACATCGAGCGCCAGCTCATCGCTGCGAATATCGAGAGACTCCAGCATCTTGGCCAATGTGCGCGGCTCGAGGATCACGCGATTGCCGCCCAGATCGATATTCTCGCCCACATAGGCCGCTTCGCGCAGGGCGCGCGGAACAAAGGCCTCGCGCGGCACGCTCAGCATGGCGTCGATGATCGAAAATCTGGTCACATCGGCAGGGCGAACCTGTGTGTCCACCATCATTGTGCGCCGCGCGGCATAGTCGGTCATGGCAAAATTCGTCCATTCAAGTGTTTCAGCGAATATTTTGCCACAGATATCCGGCATGAGCAACGGCACTGTGCCCCTAACCGAGCCATAAAAGTGGCGTTATTCCGCTGCTTCGCGCGGCGCGGCGTCCTGATCCCCGCCCAGCAGATCGGCGGCGGGGCCCGACGGTGTATAGCCCAGCGGTGCGGCGGCGATGAGGCGGCGCAGCGCGGCGATGTCCTGCATCTTGCACGCGACCAGCAGATCGTCCAGCAACATGTCCAACTGATCCGGTGCGAGGCATGTCTCGCTTGCGGTCATGATGCGCGGGTGTTGGGTCGGGCCTGCCGTCTCGCCGATAAGAAGTTCTTCGAACAGCTTTTCCCCCGGTCTCAGCCCGGTAAAACGGATGGCGATATCGCCCTCGCGCGTGGTGCCATCGTCAGGGAGATGGTCGGGGAGGTGATAGGGTGTCAGCCCACTCAACCGGATGATACGGTCAGCCAGATCGACGATCTTGAGCGGCTCGCCCATATCCAGCACGAATACGTCGCCCCCCGTCGCCATCGCCCCGGCCTGGATCACCAGCTGCGCAGCCTCTGGAATGGTCATGAAATAGCGTGTGATGTCGGGATGCGTCACCGTCAATGGCCCGCCCCGCTCAACCTGTGCGCGAAAGCGCGGGATGACTGACCCTGACGACCCCAGGACATTGCCGAACCGCACCATGGAAAAGACCGTATCGGACTGCCGCCGCGCGGCAGCCTGGCAGATCAGCTCGGCCAGACGCTTGGAGGCACCCATCACGTTGGTCGGGCGCACCGCCTTGTCGGACGAGATCAGGATCACCGATTCAACGCGCGCCTGAATGGCGCATTCGGCAACGACACGGGTGCCAAAAACGTTGTTGCGCAGCCCTTCGACGACGTTCTGTTCGACCAGCGGGACATGCTTGTATGCGGCGGCGTGATAGATTGTCTGCACCCCGAACCGCGTCATCGCCGCAGTCAGGCGGCGCGGGTTCTGGACAGACCCCATGAGCGGCACCAGTTGCACGTTCAGACCGTCAGCCTCGATCGTCTCGCTCAGTTCGTTGTTGAGTGTATAGAGCGCCAGTTCGGACAGCTCCCACAGGATCAGCGTTCGGGGGGACTGCTGGATGATCTGGCGACACAGTTCGCCCCCGATCGATCCGCCCGCGCCAGTGACCATGACCGACTTGCCCCGGATATCGCCCATCATCAGAGGCATCATCGGCGGGACAGGATCGCGGCCCAGCACGTCTTCGATGGCAATGTCGTGCAGATCGCTCATGCGCGACTTGCCAGACAGGATGGAGGACATGCCGGGGATGGTCTGCACGCGCACCGGCAGCGTCTCCAGCCGCTCGACGATTTCGCGCCGCTGGACGCGCGACGCACTGGGAACGGCCAGCAAAACAAGCTGAACGCCGTAAATCTGGATCAGACGCCCAAGGCGCGCAGGGTCGTGGATAGGGATGCCCCCGACTTCGGATTCATGCAGCGTAACGGCATCATCGACAAAGCCGACGACCACAAACTCCCCCTGCTCACGCAGCGAATCGAGTAATTGGCGCCCCGCCCGGCCCGCGCCATAAATCAGCACCGGCTTGCGTCCCTCGGATGCATGGCGCTGAAGCAGCTCGCGCAGCGCCATGCGCAGCCCGCCCAGCACAATCATCGCAATCAGCGCATAGATCAGCGCGGTGGACCATGGCAAAGGCACGCGCATCAGGTTAACCGCCGACAGCATCACCGACGCCGAAGCCACCACGCCGACAAGGATCGCCATCAATAGCTGCATCGAGAGGTAGTGCGCGACCGCGCGATAAAATCCCAGCCGCACAAAGACCAGCAAGCTGACCGGCACAAACACCAGCGCCGCCTGCCAGAATGGCGCCGCCGTTACCGCCGACCCTGCGCCGCCCAGAACCGCTGCGCCGACATAGCTGATCATCAGCAGCGCGGCATCGGCCATCAATTGCAGAACACGCTTATGCGCACGCCGGAGCGTCAGAAGGTGAATAAGGGCACCGTTAAACATTCTGGGCGCCTTTCCCCAAGTCAGCTATTAGTTAAAAGGGTTCTACGGGGCGTGCCCGTCCCGGCCCGCCATCGCCAAGTCGCACTACGTTCATTTTTGGGGCAACGCGGCGGAACGGCATCGTATTCAGCCGAGAGCCAAGTTTCGCATCTTTTGCGATATTTACACGGCGCAATCAACCCTAAGGTGAGTGAATTGTTGCAAATTCGCCTTGCGCATCCTTCCTGCAACACGCAGCGACGGTAGCAATCCGGCACTGGCGATAATCCCCGCCTCGGGCATGCGGCTGCTTTTAATACGCTCGCGATCCTTTATGCTGGCGCAAAAGTCAAAATAAGCGAGGCAGGCATGAGCAACGATCCAATTCTGACACGGCGGCATTTCGGTTTGGGCTTGGCGGCGCTAGGCCTGTCGGCCTGCGGCGACATGCGAGGAATGTCGACGCAGGGCGGCAGCGCAAGCGCCGCAGAGGCCCCATTGGCGGATGATCTGCGACCTAGCGCCAATGCGGGCTACGACGCTTGGGTTGCCGCGTTTCGCGGACGCGCGGGCGGTTACGGTATCACGAACGGCACCTTGGCGTCGGCATTTCGTGGCGCGGGCTATCTGCCCGGCGTGGTGACGCGCGACCGCAACCAGACGGAATTCACCCGCACGCTGGAGGATTACCTGTCCATCGCCGCCTCGGACGAGCGAATCACAAAGGGCCGCGCGGCCTACTCCCGCCACCGCTCCACGCTGAGCGCGCTTGAGAATCGCTACGGCGTTGACGCGCGCATTATCGCGGCGATTTGGGGGTTAGAGAGCTTTTATGGCGAGCGGCGCGGGAACGTGCCGGTGATCTCGGCCACCTCGACGCTAGCCTATGATGGCCGGCGCGGCGCTTTCTTTGAAAAGCAACTGGTCGCGGCGCTCAAGATCATCCAGAACGGCGACATCACTGCCGACCGCATGACCGGATCATGGGCAGGCGCGATGGGTCATACGCAATTCATCCCTACGTCCTATCAACTTTTTGCCGTGGATTTCACCGGCGATGGGCGGCGCGACATCTGGTCCGAAGATCCCAGCGACGCACTGGCCTCGACCGCCGCTTATCTGGCGAAAAGCGGCTGGAGCCGTGGCACCCCTTGGGGTCGAGAGCTGGCGTCAGGCGAGGCAGCGAGTGGAACCGTGATCCAGCCTCAGCCGGGTGGGCCGCGCTTTGCCGTTACCGGCAATTTCCGCGCGATCAAGCGCTACAACAATTCCGATGCCTACGCGATTGGTGTCGGTCACCTGTCTGACCGCATCGGCGGCGCTGGGCCGCTGAAGGGGAATTTTCCGCCAGACGCCACCGGCCTGACCAAAAAGGATCGCATCACGCTGCAGACCCGACTGACGGCGCGCGGTTTCGATACTGGCGGCACCGATGGCGTGATCGGCCCCAAAACGCGCAGCGCGATCAGCGCCTATCAGTCTAGCCGCGGCCTGCCTACGACTGGCGCACCCTCGCCCGAGCTTTTGCGTAACCTCGACTGACGCCGCTCCGGCGGCGCCGGAGCCAAGGTGGTCCCGTTTCGCGCGCGAAACGACTATGTGCCAGGCACCTCGCGCGGGGGCTGCGGCGGCGTCTCATTGGGCAGATCGTGGGGTGTTTCGATGGGGGGCTGCGGTACGCCTTCGGGCGGCAGATCATTCGGAATCTCCGGAGGCGCCGGGTCTGGCATTCCCGGGTTTTTGGGGCCGGGATTCCCCGGTTGCGGGCCCGATGCGGTGGCAGTGAAATTCATGACGATCTCCTCGACGTCAAAGGGTTTTCGAATTGGCTCAGATGCGTTCCACCTCAACCGGTGTGCCGACTACAACCCATCGGCGCGTGAGGCGGTTCCTCAACGGGAACGGATCAGGCGGCGGACATACCTCACACGCGACGCCGCACGGCAAGACGTGTTCGATTACATTGAGATGTTTTACAACCGGACCCGCAAGCATGCGAACAACAGCATGCTGTTACCCATTGACCATCATGCAAGACAGTCGAAACCGAACAATGCAGGTATCTGGAAAACTAGGGGCACCTCACTGGTTCAACATTAATGCAGCGCAATTTTTTGCGACAGAGCAAACGAAAAAAAAGCTCTGGGTTCCAATCCTGCCCGATCTCCAAGCGGGTCTAGACGCCGCAAGCCGCCACTCAGCCCTTATCATAACCAGTGCGCGGGGGACTAACCGCTGGTCTTATCGCGATGCGTCACAGGCCGTCAGGAAAGTCGGGGGCGGAGTCGTCCCTTGAGCTTCGATATACACAGATGGAGCTACAACGCTGCCTGTGAGCTTCTAGAGGTGTGCTGTGGTGACGACCTGATTGCAGCTGTCACGGGCCAGAGTCCTGCGATGGTTCTGCATCACATCAAGAAGGTGCGACAAAAGATCAGAGCCGTTCAAGCGCAGCAAAAGCGAACAGAACGACGGCAGAATGTAGACATTTGTTTAGACGTTCAATCGCGAATTATTACGTCAGGTGCTAACCTTTTGAAAAAATTGGAGGCGAGTACCGGAATCGAACCGGTGTACACGGATTTGCAATCCGTTGCGTCACCACTCCGCCAACTCGCCTGCCGTGGTGGTGCGTTTCAATTAGTGGATGGCGACGCGCTGTGCAAGGGCGGTTTCAGGCATCAGACGTGCACCAAGAGCATAGCCCGGGCGGCAGTGCAGACGCTTGGCGGTGGAGGTCTTGCGTAGGATTAGATATTGCGCCTGCCGCACGCCTTTGACCGGATCGAAACCGACGCGCCACCGTCATCCAGCCTAGTATCGCCTTAAACGACTGGAAACTCTTTAGCCCTGCCCCTCCACAGACCAAGACGCTGGGGTGCGCTGGAGCCTTGCGACGATCGGGAGCGACTATTGCGTCAGCACCGATGAGGGTGGGTTGCGCGACGGTGGATTCAGCTAGGAACTTAATTAAATCCTAGCGGACAACAGGCGCGCATCAGCCGCCGTAAGCGGCGCTCCACCGCTCAATCAGGGCTTGTTGCAGGCCTTTGGCGCGCCGGTTCCATGCAGCACCACCCGGCGGTCTGTCGTCGCTGGACCCGGCAATGGCGGCGCGGCGGTCGGCATCATGGGCAAAGATCGCAAAGGCGAGTGGCCGCCCGGACGGGCCGGTCGCATAACCCGCCAGAGCGCTGACGAAATGCAGCGTGCCGGTTTTGGCCTCGACGCGGATGGGGTGCGCCTCATCAAAGTTGCCATTCGCGCCGCGCATCCGAAAGGGCTTGAGCATGGGGCGCAACGCCGCGCTGCGATGGGCCACGGTCAGCACCCGGGCAAGCGCACGCGCACTAACGCGCGAGTCGGCGCCAAGGCCCGAATGATCCACGAGGTTCGCGCCCTCCAGCCCCAGATCGGCGCGCGCCCAAGCCGTCATCTCGCGCCCCGAAGCTGCCAGAGACGCGACGCTGCCCGTGCGCGCAAGCGTAGCGGTCATGCCCACCAACTCGGCCGTGAGGTTGTTGGAGTATTTCAGCATCCCCTTTAGGATGTCCGGCAGCGGATCGCTGAGATGGCTGACCAGCGTATCGCCCGCAGGCGCGTCTTGCTGCACCTTGACACTGCTCAGCTTGATCCCCTGATCGCGCGCAAGGTTGGCGAACACCTCGCCCGCATAGCTGGCGGGGTGGCGCACGGGTAGCCAGCGAGCGCCGGATTCACCCAAGGCGCGTCGCGAGACAGTCCACTGATCATACCCGCCGCCGTCGCTGTAGGTATAAATCGGGCCAGTGCGATCGGCGATCTTCATGCGCGCGACCTGTACCTCGGGCCGGAACTTGGTCGAGCGCGCGTCCATCGTGACGGTATAGCCCTCCGCCGCGCGGACCCATTGAAAATGCACACGGTTGAAATTGAGGTTCAGCCCGGAAAACGCCGGGTTGTAACCGACCTGATCGGGCTGCGCCGCATCAATCACCCGCTCGAACGGCAGCGCGCCGCCAAAGACGCGGAAATCGCCTTTGACACCGCGCACGCCCGCCGCCTTGAGATTGGCGGCCATGCTCGCCAGCGCATCGGTGTCCAATACCGGATCGCCGCCGCCTACCAGCACCAGATCACCCTGGATCACGCCATCGACGACCGGTCCCGTCGCCACCAATCGCGTGCGAAAGCGGTAGGTCGGTCCCAGCGCATCCAGCGCGTAGAGCGCCGTGATCGCCTTGGTCACGCTGGCGGGCGGAAATCCGTCCGCGCCATCGCGCTTTTCCAGCACCACGCCGCTTGTCATGTCGATCACCGCATATCCCACCTCGCCATCGAGGCGCGCGGCCTTGATCAGCGCGGCGGCTTCGGGCGGTTTGGCCAATCCTGCGGGGCGTAGCTGCGGGCGCAAGGATACGGCAGGCGCGCCCGCATGGGCAGCGGCGGTCAGCCCTGACAGGGCGGCACCGAGGAAAAAGCGTCTGGACAAGTGGTTCGACATGGTGCGGATTAAACCGCAGCAGGGCGCGGGCCGCAATCGCGTTCTTGGACCGCGCGGCACACAAACTCCAAGACGGTCCTACCAGCCCCCAGCGGCGCGCAACCCCGTCGACGAAAGCGCCATCATCGGCACATTGGCAAAACACCACGCGGGCGCCTGCATCCGCCCCAGATTGCGCGCCTCGACCAGGGGCACGCGCGCCCTCTCATATATGCGCGCTGCGACCGAGGCGCGCGCGGCCAACCGCGCCCCCGGACGTGCGAGAATGCCGACGGGCACACTTTCCATGATCTGGCGCCAGTCCTGCCACAGGTGAAATTGCACCATGTTATCCGCGCCCATCAGCCAGACGAAATGCACATCCGGGCGCGCCGCGCGCAGGACGGCCAGCGTGCGGGCCGTATAGCGCGCGCCGATCTGCGCTTCGACATCGCTGATGTGAACGCGGGGGTGCTGCATGATAGCGCGCGCCGCCTCCATACGCCGCTCGAGCGGGGCGGGGCCATGCTCTTTCAACGGATTGCCGGGGCTGACCAGCCACCAGACTGCATCCAGACCGAACAGCTTAAGCGCCTCACGCGTGATATGCACATGCCCCGCATGCGGCGGATCAAACGAGCCGCCCAAGAGGCCGATCACACGGCCCGGGCGCGCCGGCGGCAGGGACAGGGCGCGCGCAGCAGGAGTCTCGGTGAGGGTCATTGCCGCGATCTCCTAAAATTCGTGGATTTTTCTAAACACAAAACCGGGTGAAGGCCACCGGATATTAAGCGGCATCCGTCACGGTTCCCTCGAATGGGCGCAATAGCGGGTGAAGGCGTGTCGCGCAAAAAAATGACAAACAGCACTGGTGCTGCCTGCCCCGACGTTGAGCGGGGCCGGGAGGGCATGTATGCCCACCTCATGGCGCCGTTGATGCCAGCGCCGGGCGCACAGCCGGGCGATGCGGCGGGCACTTGGCTGGCCGGTCTCATTCTGGATCATGCGCGCGATGGGATCGTCCTGCTGGATATTTGCGGGCGCGTCCTGTGGATGAACCCCGCGCTGGAACGGATGATGGGTTGGTCTCTGGCCGAGACGCGCGGGCGCAACCCCGCCGAACTGATCAATCCACCCGAGACACGACCCAGCCCCGAGGAGCTGGCAGAATTCCGCTATGATACGCGCAGTTCTCTGTTCGACACCTATCGCGTGACGCGACATATGCGGCGCGACGGCAGCCTGTTCTGGAACCAGCAAAGCCATGCGCTGATCGATCTCGGTTCCGGCGACGCGCAAAAGATGGTCGTCGTGACCTGCCGCGACATCTCGGACCAGGTACGCGTGCAGACGGCCCTACAGGACGTCAAGGACGATCTGGACCATGCGGCCCATCACGACGACCTGACGGGCCTCGGAAACCGCAAGAAGCTGTCGCAATTTCTGGCCACGACGGCTGCCCATTCCAGCCTGCGTTCGGGCGCGATGGGCATACTGCAACTGGACCTCGACAAGTTCAAGGACATCAACGACACGCTAGGCCATGCGGCGGGCGACGCGGTGCTGCGCCATGTCGCGTCGGCGTTGGTCGGTGTGGCGCTCGATGGCGATCTGGTCTGCCGCATGGGGGGCGACGAATTCCTGTTGATCTGCCTTGATATCGGTGATCCTGCGCGCCTCATGCGCCGGGCCGAGGCCGTGCTGAATGCTGCCGAGCGCCCACTCAGCTGGAAGGATCAGACCGTGCTGCCGGGCGTGTCCATCGGCGCCGCCATGCCCAGTGCGGGCGATGAGGGCAGCATGCCGGATGGCGAGGCGCTGATCCGAAAGGCCGATCAGGCGCTCTATAGTGCCAAGGACAGTGGGCGCGGGCGCGCAGTCCTCTATACCGCCGAGTTGGGTCGCCGCTGCCGCGCCGAACAGCAGCTGAGTCGCGATCTTCTGGACGCCATTGAGCAACAGCAATTCTGCGTCCATCTCCAGCCCATCGTACATATCGGCCAGAACCGCGTGACCGGCTGCGAGGCGCTGCTGCGCTGGCGCCACCCCACGCGCGGCCTGCTGGTGCCGGGTGATTTTCTGCCCGCGGCCGAGCAGGGCCAACTGCTGAGCGAGGTCGACTACCTTGCGATGAACGCCGCGCTCGACGCGTTGGCGACCCTGCACGCCGAAGGGTTTGCAGATCTGGGAATGTCGCTGAACGTCTCCAGCTCGATCCTTGCAGACGCCGATTATCCCGCGTTGCTGGACTGGGCGCTGCAATCGCGCGGCCTTCCCCCCGGCGCGATCTGCATTGAGATCCTCGAGACGACCATCATGAGCCGGGGTGAGCTGGACGTAACCGCCGCCGTGACGCGCCTGCGCCGCCTTGGCGTGCGCGTTGCGCTGGATGATTTCGGCACAGGCTATGCGGGCCTCGCCCACATGTCTGCCGTCGAAATCGACGCGATCAAGCTGGACCGAACGATGATCTGCCGTTTGCAGCATGACGGGCGCGCGCGCGTCATCACGCGTTCGATCATCCGGCTCTGCGCCCTTCTGGGGGTGGACGTGATCGCCGCAGGCGTCGAAACGCAAGCCCAGCTGGAGATTTTACGCCGGGCCAAATGCCCACAGGTGCAGGGCTACGGCCTCGCACACCCCATGCCCCTGCCCCAGCTATGCGACTGGCTGCGCACCCACACGCCCTTCGACGCACCGATCAAAATGCAGGAGGCCCCGACCAGCGCTTCCAATCCCGGATACTGCGATCCTGTCAAGGCCGATCCTGCTCAGGACGCGCGGGCGGCGCACCGCGCCGGGCGCCGGCGCGATACATCCATTTGAATTCGTCCCGCTGCGCAGTTACATGACTGTTGGAATCAAGCCGGGCCGCATCGCCCGTCCACAGGAAAGAGCAGGGTCATGGCAGCCAATCAATACGTCTATCACATGCAGGACGTCTCCAAAGCCTATCCGGGCGGCAAGAAATGCTTTGAGAATATTCATCTCAGCTTCCTGCCCGGCGTCAAGATCGGCGTCGTCGGCGTCAACGGCTCGGGTAAATCCACCCTGCTCAAGATCATGGCGGGCCTCGACAAGGACTTCACCGGCGAGGCGTGGGCGGCCAAGGACGCGACCGTCGGCTACCTGCCGCAGGAGCCCAAGCTGGACCCGGCGCTATCCGTGCGCGAAAACGTCATGCTGGGCGTTGCAGCCAAACTAGCCAAGCTGGAGCGTTTCAACGAGCTGGCGATGAACTATTCTGACGAGACAGCCGATGAAATGGCTGCCTTGCAGGACGAAATCGACAGCAATGATCTGTGGGATCTCGATAGCCAGATCGACGTCTCCATGGAGGCGCTGCGCTGTCCGCCGGATGGCGCGGATGTCACCAGCCTTTCAGGCGGCGAGGCCCGCCGCGTGGCCTTGTGCAAGCTGCTGCTGGAAGCGCCTGACATGCTGCTGCTGGACGAGCCGACGAACCACCTCGATGCTGAAACGATCGCATGGCTGCAACAGCATTTGATCGCCTACAAGGGCACGATCCTGATCGTGACCCACGACCGCTACTTCCTCGACAGCATCACCAGCTGGATCCTCGAGATCGACCGCGGCCGCGGCATCCCCTACGAGGGCAACTATTCTGCTTGGGTCGAGCAGAAGGCCAAGCGCCTGATGCAGGAATCTCGCGAGGACAAGTCCAAGCAAAAGACGCTGGAGCGCGAACTGGAATGGATGCGTCAGGGCGCCAAGGCCCGTCAGGCCAAATCCAAGGCGCGGATCAACGCCTATAACGATATGGCCGGTCAATCCGAGCGCGAGAAGCTGGCGAAGGCCCAGATCGTTATCCCGAACGGTCAGCGCCTCGGCGCGAAGGTGATCGAGGTCGAAGGACTGCGCAAGGCGATGGGTGACACGCTACTGATCGAGGATCTGACATTCTCGCTGCCCCCCGGCGGTATCGTTGGCGTGATCGGTCCGAACGGCGCGGGTAAATCGACGCTGTTCAAGATGCTGACCGGGCAGGAAGAACCAGACGCGGGGACCATCGAATTCGGCACCACAGTCGATCTCAGCTACGTCGACCAGTCGCGCGACGATCTGAACCCCAACGAGAACGTCTGGGAGGCAATCGCCGACGGCCAGGACATCATCAAGCTCGGCGACGCCGAAGTGAATGCCCGCGCCTATTGCGGCGCGTTCAACTTCAAGGGTGGCGACCAGCAGAAAAAGGTGTCGTTGCTTTCGGGCGGGGAGCGGAATCGCGTGCATATGGCGCGCCTCTTGCGCTCAGGCGGCAACGTGCTGCTGCTGGACGAACCAACGAACGATCTGGACGTTGAAACGCTGCGCGCCTTGGAAGACGCGCTGGTCGATTTCGCGGGCTGCGCGGTGGTCATCAGCCACGACCGTTTCTTTCTTGACCGGATCTGCACGCATATGCTGGCCTTCGAGGGTGACGCGCATGTCGAGTGGTTTGAGGGCAACTTCGAGGACTACGAAGAGGACAAGAAGCGCCGCATGGGCGACGTCGAACCTACGAGGATGAAGCACAAGAAGTTTGCGCGGTGACGGTGAAACGCGCAGCGGTTTACCAAGTGCGCGAGAGCGATTGCACAGCAATTGCGTGTCTACCTCATCAAAGTTGAAGCGACAAATCTGAAACGCGCGCCCGAAATCGGGCGCGCGCTGTCTTTTATGAGATAGGCGATCCGCAACAAACCAGCGCAGCATCCCTTCCGCCAATCCCGAAAACCGCCTAGACCCTCACCATTGCGACCACTCAAACCTTCGATATCCTTATTATCGTCGCCGGTCCTGCCGGCACTGCCGCTACCACAGCTGCGCGCGGCGGGCCTGAGCGCCGCGATCATCGACAAGGCCACGTTTCCTTGCGCCAAGCTGTGCGGCGGGCTGATCACAGGGCGTAGCCGTGATCTTTGCTGCCGTATCTTTGGCCGCGAACTGGACCCGGCGCTGTTCGAACATCGCGATCGAATCACTTTCTATGCAATGGGCGCGCCACTTGGCGCCAAGGTGGATAGCCCACCGATCTAACTGACAATGCGATGTGACATGGACGCGCATCTGCTGGACATGGCGCGCGCCGCAGGTGTGGTATATTTTGTCGGGCGACGCATCGCGCAGATTGATACGGACGCCATATCACTCACGCTTGAGTACTGCTCAACGCTAAGCGGTGCCATCATGATCGGCGCCAACGGGGTGAATAGTCTGGTCGCCCGCACGCTCTCTGGCTGGTCGTTCGATCCCGAAACCATCGGCTTCGCGCTAGCGGTCGAGGCACCGCCGATGGACGAACCGCAGGCCATACGTGTCGTATCTGGGCGCCCCAGCATGGGGCTATGGTTGGCAATTTCCCAAGGCGCGCAGCACCACCATCGGTAACGACGGGCGGGAGGCCAAGAACCCCCGAATCAAGTCGCAATTGGCCACCTACCGTGCCCGACTGGACGACGGCAGCGACGCGCGGTTCAAAGGTCATTTTCTGCCTTTCGGCGACTATCGCCGCATACCCGGCAAGGGTCGCGTGCTGTTGACAGGCGACGCGGCGGGTCATGCGGCGGCCGAGGCCATCGCCACTGGCCGTCCGCGCACCGCCCTGCCCGCCTACAGCCGCGTGCTGCGCCCCGTCCACCGCGCATTGCACATGGCCTGCTGGCTGCGCCCACTGATGTTCCGCGCGTGAAGCCAGCGGCTCTTTCACCACGCATTCGCAAACTTGGTACCTTTAAAAGGCGCTTATTTATAGCTGCTACCAGACCACATCAAATAATCGGCAATCTGTCGCCTCGTTTTAGGCTGCCTGCCCCGTGCGCTCTGGCGACATCGGCGCGGCGACTGGGGCCGACGGAATTGGTTAACACTTGCAAAATGACTTTGCGATGCGTATATTATCCGCGCGACGTTACCACTATCGACCATCTGCTCCTATACGGCACAGGCACTCGATCTTGCACTGACTAGCCGGGCTGCCGCACGACGCGGGCAGCATACATCAAGGAGACTACGGTATGGCCAATGGCACCGTGAAATGGTTCAACTCGACAAAAGGCTTCGGCTTCATCGCACCCGATGGTGGCGGCAAGGACATTTTTGTCCACATCTCCGCTGTTGAGCGCGCAGGCCTGACTGGCCTGGCAGACGACCAGAAAGTGACTTTCGACGTCGAAGCAGGCCGTGATGGCCGCGAGTCGGCGACGAACATCGCTCTGGCTTAAGCCTTTTGCGACATAGTGGTAAATTGGGGCCCCGCGGGGCCCCTTTTTCGTGTGTATGACCGATTCTTAGCGCCCTAAATTTTTTCGCTTTAATCGCGATCCGCCAGCGACTCGGCGATTAGCTCCTGCACTTTGGGCCCAATACCGGCGACGACCAGCGCGATGCCCTGCGTATTCGGATGGGTGCCATCTGCTTGCAGATAGGGCAGTTGATCTGCATTCGCCTCAGGCAGTGCGCCGAAAAAATCGAGTTCCAGAAGCGTGCCGTATTTCTCGGCCAGATCGGGATAGATCGCGTTAAAGGCGGCGCGGTAGTCCGGCCCGTAATTATCCTTGGCGATCAGGCCGACGAGCAGCACTTCGATATCGTTTTCAGCCGCTTTGGCCAGAATCGCGTCCAGATTCGCACGTGTCTCGGCCGGATCGACGCCACGCAGCAGATCGTTTCCGCCTAACTCGACGATCATCGCGTCGGGCGTGTCGCCAAGCGCCCAATCGATGCGCCGCACACCGCCCGCCGTCGTGCTGCCCGACACAGAACTGTTCAACAGCCTCACCGGCACACCATCCGGCGTGCCATTCTCGCGCAGCCAAACGCTGAGTTGCGCGACGAATCCGTTCTCACGCTTCAGTCCGTATCCTGCGGTCAAGCTGTCACCAAATGTCATAATTCGCACTTCGCCCGGCATCGCATCCTCGGCAGCAAACGCCGCGCCGCCCAATGATAGGGCGAGGGCCAGCGCAATCGTCTTGCCGCGGGTGCGTAAAACCCCATATTCCAAGAGATTCCTCATCAACAGGCGCATATTCATGACTTCCCCAATCGTATCGTTAGAAAACGTCGGTTTGACACTTAAGTCGGGCGCTGGCGAGGTCGAGATTCTCACGGGCATTTCACTTGACGTGACCGAGGGCGAAACGCTGGCGCTGGTCGGTCCATCCGGCTCTGGCAAGTCGTCGCTACTGATGCTGATAGGTGGGCTAGAGCGGGCCAGCACCGGGCGCGTCACAACGCTGGGGCAGGAATTGGGCACGCTTGGCGAGGATGCGTTGGCGCGGCTGAGGCGCGGGCATCTGGGCGTCGTGTTCCAGTCGTTCCACTTGATTCCGACGCTGACCGCGCTGGAAAACGTGGCCGTTCCGCTGGAGCTGGCTGGCGCGCCGGATGCCGCCACCGGCGCAGCTGCCCAGCTCGACGCCGTCGGCCTCGCGGCGCGCGCGGGGCACTACCCCTCGCAAATGTCGGGGGGTGAACAACAGCGCGTTGCGCTGGCCCGCGCCACCGCGCCGCGCCCGCGTCTGATTCTGGCGGATGAGCCTACAGGAAATCTGGATAGCGTCACCGGCGCGTCGATCATCAATCTGCTTTTCGATCTGCGCGCCCAGCATGGTGCCACGCTGATTCTGGTCACGCATGACGCCGACCTAGCTGCGCGTTGTGACCGGACCATATCGCTGCGCGATGGGCGCATGACATGACCTTGCGCGTCGCCGCACGCCTCGCGCGGCGCGAATTGCGTGGTGGCCTCGCTGGATTTCGCATCCTGCTGGCCTGCATCGTTTTTGGCGTAGCGGCCATCGCCGCCGTCGGCACGATCCGCACCAGCATCGAGGCAGGACTTAGCGAAAAGGGCGCCCAGCTGCTGGGCGGTGACGCCGAGATCGGGCTGACCTACCGCTTTGCCAACGAGGCCGAGCGCGCGTGGATGACAGCCCAGGCCGAAGCCATATCCGAGATCGTCGATTTTCGGTCGCTCGCCGTGGTGGGCGATGAGCGCGCGTTGACGCAGGTCAAGGCAGTCGATGTCGCCTATCCGCTGTTGGGCGACGTGGGCCTTGATCCCGCAATGCCGCTTGCCAAGGCGTTGGGCGGCGCAGACAACCTACCCGGTGCCGTAATGGCCCCTGCCCTGATCGCGCGACTGGACATTGCTCCCGGCGATCGCTTTCGCCTTGGCACACAGGATTTCGTTCTGATGGCCGCGCTTGTGGACGAGCCGGACGACGCTGCCGCAGGCTTCGCGCTGGGGCCGCGCACGTTGGTGCGCACCGACGCGTTACAAGCCTCAGGATTGTTACGCGAAGGCACGCTTTTTTCCACGCGCTACCGACTGGACCTGCCCCAGGGCGCTGACCTCGCCTCTGTGCAGGCCGAAGCGAATATCGCGCTAGGCACTAGCGGGATAGAGTGGCGCGACGCCCGCGCGGGCGCGCCCGGCATCGCCGAATTCGTAGACCGGTTGGGCGCGTTTCTGGTGCTGGTCGGCCTTAGCGGACTGGCCGTGGGCGGCGTCGGCATATCATCTGCCGTGCGCGCATATCTGGCGCGCAAGACCGCCACCATCGCCACGCTGCGCACGCTGGGCGCGGATCGCGGCACGGTTCTGGCGACGTATTTCCTGCAAATCGGCGCGCTTGGCGGGCTGGGGCTGCTCCTAGGCACGTTGCTGGGCGCGGGTGTGCCTGTGTTGCTGGCCCCGGTGATTGAGGCGCGTCTGCCGGTCCCGGCGATCTTTGCCTTCTACGCGCGACCCATGGCCGAAGCAGCAGTCTATGGCGCGCTGGCCGTGCTGATCTTTACCCTCGCGCCGCTGTCGCGGATCGAGGATATCCGCGCTGCCAGCCTCTTTCGGGACGGCGGCGCGGATGGGCGTTGGCTGCCCCGCTCGCCGATGCTGGCGCTGATTGCCGGGCTGGTCGCAGCGCTGCTGGCCGTCGCGGCGGCCTTTTCGGGAAATCTGCGCCTGACGATCTGGACTGCGGGTGGCATTTTCGGCGCGCTGGCGCTCTTGTGGCTGGCGGCGCGCATTGTGCAGGGCCTCGCGCGCCTCGCACGGCCAATGGCGCGCGGGCGTCCCGCCCTTGGCTGGGCGCTGGCGGCGATCGCCGGACCGGGAAGCACGGCGACGCCCGCAATGCTGGCGCTGGGCCTTGGCCTGACGGTCCTTGCTGCTGTCGGTCAGATCGACGGCACTCTGCGCGGCGCAATCACCAACGATCTGCCAGACCGCGCGCCGTCGTTCTTTTTCATCGACTTGCAGGCGGATCAGATGGACGGCTTTGACGCGATGACCGACGGCGATCCGGGCGTGAGCAGGGTTCAAACTGCGCCGATGTTGCGCGGTATCATTACGGCGATCAACGGGCACGATGCCGCCGAGGTTGCAGGGGATCACTGGGTGCTGGAAGGCGACCGGGGCATCAGCTACGCCGCGCTCGCCGATGGCACCCTGACCGCCGGAGATTGGTGGCCCGAGGGGTATGACGGGCCACCACAGGTCAGCTTTGCCGCCGAGGAGGCAGCCGAGATGGGGCTGAAACTGGGCGACACGATCACGGTCAATATCCTCGGCCGTGACATTACCGCGACGCTCACCAGCCTGCGCGAAGTCGATTTTTCGACCGCCGGTATCGGCTTTATCATGGTGATGAACCCCACCGCGCTGGAGGGTGCGCCGCACAGCGTCATCGCCACTGTCTACGCCGACAAAGCCGCCGAGGCGCGTATCCTGCGCGAGGTTTCGACAGCCTATCCCAATGTCACCGGCATCGCCGTAAAGGACGCTATCGACCGCGTGGCCGCACTGCTCAAGGGCCTTGCGGCGGCGGTGTCATGGGGTGCATCGGCGACCCTGCTGACCGGGTTCCTCGTGCTGATCGGCGCGGCGGCTGCGGATCAGAACGCGCGGATCTACGAGGCGGCAGTGCTGAAAACGCTGGGCGCCTCGCGCGCGCAGATACTGCTTAGCCTTGCCTTGCGCGCGATCCTGCTGGGCGGCGCGGCGGGTGCTGTCGCCATCGGCACGGGTGCGCTGGGTGGCTGGGCCGTCAGTCATTTCGTTCTGGATGTCGAGTATCGCGTGCTTTGGCCCTCAGCGCTGATAATTGTGGCCGCAGGAATCCTGGTCACGCTTGCCACTGCGTTGATCTTCGCTCTGCGCCCCTTGGCGGCGCGCCCAGCTCAGATCCTGCGCGCAAGGGAGTGAGCGGGGCCGAGCAGATAGCGCACCGCCCCGGAAAACAGAAAAGCGGGCCATCAGCCCGCTTTCCCGTTCACTTAATCCAGCGTCAATCCTACTCTGCCGCCTCGGCATAATCCTCCATCGGCGGGCAGGTGCAGACCAGATGGCGGTCGCCATAGGCGTTGTCGACGCGGTTCACCGACGGCCAATACTTGTCCACCCGGAACGCACCGGGAGGGAAGCATCCTTGTTCGCGCGTGTAGGGACGATCCCAGTCCTTGACCAGATCTTCCATCGTGTGCGGCGCGTTCTTGAGCGGGTTGTTCTTGCCGTCGATCTTGCCGTCTTCGATGTCGCGAATTTCCTGCCGGATCGCCAGCATCGCATCGCAGAACCGGTCCAGCTCGGCCTTGGTCTCGCTCTCGGTCGGCTCGACCATCAACGTACCGGCAACCGGCCAGCTCATCGTTGGGGCGTGGAAACCGCAATCGACCAGACGCTTGGCGATGTCGTCGACCGTGACATGCGCGGATTCGTCAAAGGGGCGGGTATCAAGGATGCACTCATGCGCCACACGTCCGTTTTGCCCCTTATAGAGAACGTCATACGCGCCCTCCAGCCGCTTGGCGATATAGTTGGCATTCAGGATCGCAACACGTGTCGCCTGCGTCAGTCCCTCGCCGCCCATCATCAGGATATAGGCCCACGAGATCGGCAATAGCGACGGTGAACCAAAGGGAGCCGCCGAAACCGGCCCCTGAGTCCCGCCAGTATGCGGATGGCCCGGCAGAAACGGGATCAGGTGCGATTTGACGCCGATCGGCCCCATGCCCGGCCCGCCCCCGCCATGCGGGATGCAGAACGTCTTGTGCAGGTTCAAATGGCTCACGTCGCCGCCCAGATCGCCGGGGCGGCTTAGCCCCACCATCGCGTTCATGTTGGCGCCGTCGATATAGACCTGGCCGCCATGCTCATGCGTGATCGAGCATACGTCGATGACCGTCTCTTCGAACACACCATGCGTGCTGGGATAGGTAATCATGCAGGCAGCCAGCGTTTCGGAGTATTTTTCGGCCTTGGCGCGGAAATCATCAAGGTCGATATCGCCGCGCGCGTTGCATTTCACCGGCACCACCTTCCAGCCGACCATCTGCGCGCTGGCGGGGTTGGTGCCATGCGCGTTGGTCGGAATAAGGCAGACATTGCGCCCCTCCTGCCCCTGCTCGCGGTGATAGGCGGCGATCGACAGCAGTCCCGCATATTCGCCCTGCGCGCCTGAATTGGGCTGCATCGAGATGGCGTCATACCCGGTGATCGAACACAGTTGCTTGCTCAGATCCCCGATCAGCTCGTGATACCCCTCGGCCTGATCCTCCGGTACAAAAGGATGCATTCGCGAAAACTCGCGCCAGCTGACCGGCATCATTTCTGCAGCCGAATTCAGCTTCATTGTGCAACTTCCCAGTGGGATCATCGCACGGTCCAGCGCCAGATCGCGGTCGGCAAGGCGGCGCATATAGCGCATCATTTCCGTCTCGGCGCGGTTCATGTGGAACACGGGGTGTGTCAGGTAGTCGGACGTGCGGTGCATGTCCTTGGGCACCCGGTACTCGTGTGTGAAATCGTCATCTTCATGCACGATGCCGAAGGCACGCCAGACGCTTTCGATATTTTTGGTCCGCGTGCATTCGTCCAGAGCGATGCCGACACGCGTCTCGCCGACGCGACGCAGGTTGATGCCTTCGTCCAGTGCCGATTTCATCACGGCGGCCTGCAACGGCCCGACATCGACGGTGATCGTGTCGAAAAACGCTTGCGGGTCGACCTGGAATCCGGCCGCCTCCAGCCCCTTGGCCAGACGAACCGTCTTGCGGTGGATACGCTGGGCAATCGCCTTTAGCCCCTTGGGTCCGTGGAAAACCGCGTACATCGACGCCATGACAGCCAACAAAGCCTGCGCGGTACACACATTGCTGGTAGCCTTTTCGCGTCGGATATGCTGCTCGCGCGTCTGAAGCGCGAGGCGGTACGCACGGTTGCCATGGCTGTCGATGGAAACACCCACCAGCCGCCCCGGCATCGCGCGCTTGTACTCATCCCGGCAGGCCATGTAGGCCGCGTGCGGACCGCCATAGCCCAGAGGCACGCCAAACCGCTGCGTGCTGCCAACGGCGATATCGGCGTCCATTGCGCCCGGTTCCTTGAGCAGGGTCAGGGCCAGTGGATCGGCGCTGACGATGCCAATCGCACCCTCTGCATGCAGCTGCGCGATATGGTCGGTGAAATCACGCACATGCCCGTACGTGCCCGGATACTGAAACAGCGCGCCAAACACCTTGCTGGCGTCCATCTTGTCCGGATTCCCGACGATCACCTCGATGCCCAGAGGCGCCGCGCGTGTCTGCACCAGCGCGATGTTCTGCGGATGGCAGTCACGGTCGACGAAAAACGCCTTGGCCTTCGATTTGGCCACGCGCAGCGCCGTCGTCATCGCCTCGGCGCAGGCCGTCGACTCGTCCAGCAGCGACGCGTTGGCGATCTCGAGTCCTGTCAGGTCACTGATCATGGTCTGGAAGTTCAGCAGTGCCTCCAGCCGCCCCTGAGAAATCTCGGGCTGATAAGGCGTGTAGGCTGTGTACCATGCCGGATTCTCAAAGATATTCCGCTGGATCGCAGGTGGCGTGACCGTACCATGATACCCCTGCCCGATGAGCGAGACGAGAACCTTGTTCTTGCCCGCCACCCGGCGCATGTGATGCAGCAATTCCCGCTCGGACTTCGCTTTGCCGAAATCCAGCGGCTCCTTCTGGCGGATCGCTTTTGGCACCGTCTCGTCGATCAGCGCCGCAAGGCTATCGACCCCCAGAACCTTGAGCATTTCGTCCATTTCGTCTGGCGAAGGGCCGATATGGCGCCGGTTGGCGAAATCATAAGGCAGATAGTCGGTGGGCTCGAATGCCATGTCACACTCCATCAGGTTCGGGATGCAAGGCAGGCCGCACGCGGCGCCCTGCCCGGCTTTCACGGTTCCAAAAATACTCCCGCCGGAGGCCGTCCCCCGGCAGGCCAAAGGCGCCTAGCCGATGAATTTCTTGTAGGCGGCCTCGTCCATCATGTCGTCAAGCTGGCTCATATCGTCGGCCTTCATCTTGAACATCCAGCCTTTGCCGATTGCGTCCTCGTTGACGGCGCTGGGCGCGTCTGTCAGCGCCTCGTTCACCTCGACGATTTCGCCGTCGATAGGGGCCAAAATATCGCTGGCGGCCTTGACGCTTTCGATGACGACAATATCGTCATCCTTGACCACCTCTTTGCCAACATCGGGCAGTTCGATGAAAACGATGTCGCCCAGTTGCTCGGCGGCGTGCTCGGTGATGCCGACGACGATCACGTCATCCTCGACGCGCAGCCACTCGTGCTCTTCTGTGTATTTCATGCCTCGGATCTCCCTCTGTGTTCAGCGTTTGAAGTTTGCAGGTTTGAACGGCAGCGCCACGACCGTGGCGGGCAGACGCTTGCCGCGAACCTCAGCGTAGACTGTCGTGCCGGGCGCCGCCAGATCGCTGGGAACATAGCCCATCGACATAGGCGCCTCGATGCTCGGACCGAACGCGCCAGAGGTGATCACGCCGATGGCGGTTTCACCAGTCTCGTCGGCGAACAGCGGCGTACCTTCGCGCATCGGCGCGCGGCCACTGGGGCTAAGGCCGACGCGGCGGCGATCCGCCCCCTCCACCAGCTGCGGCAGGATCACGTCGGCGCCGGGAAATCCGCCCGCGCGTTTACCGCCCGAGCGGCGCACCTTTTGAATGGCCCAGCCCAGATTGGCCTCAACCGGGGTCGTGCCTGCGTCAATGTCGTGCCCATAAAGGCACAGCCCCGATTCCAGCCGCAAGCTGTCGCGCGCGCCAAGGCCGATGGGCTGCACAGCCTCATGCGCCAACAGAGCGCGCGCCATTTCTTCGGCCCGACCATCCTCGACGGAAATCTCGTAACCATCCTCGCCGGTGTAGCCCGAGCGCGACAGCCAGACCTCGCCATACTCCGAGGGCAGCACCGCCACGTCCATGAACCGCATGGCCGCTGCACCGGGCACCAATGCCTCCAGCACACCCTCAGCGGCCGGACCTTGCAGCGCCAGCAGGGCGCGATCGGTAATCTCGATCACCTCGCAGCCGGGCATTTTCTCGACCATGCGGGGAATATCGGTATCCTTGCAGGCGGCATTGACCACGACGAACATCTCTTCGCCGCGCCGCGCGATCATCAGATCGTCCTCGATCCCGCCAAGGTCGTTAGTAAACATCGCATAGCGTTGACGCCCATCAGCGAGGCCTATCGCATCGACTGGCACCAGTGCCTCCATCGCCGCAGCGACCTCGGCGTAGCCACCGGGCGCCCGGATGATGACCTGTCCCATATGGCTGACGTCGAAAAGGCCCGCCTCGGCGCGGCAGTGCAGATGCTCTTTCATCACGCCCATCGGGTATTGGACGGGCATGTCGTAGCCCGCAAATGGGACCATCTTGGCCCCCAACTCGCGATGCAGCGCGTTCAGCACCGTCACCTTCAGATCGCTCATTCCGGCCTCCTGCCATGGCTGCCGCGCTGATGAAAATCAACGTCGACATCGCAAAGACGCAAATACCCGCAAACAGGCCACGTCACGATGCCCCCTCTGTCCTTTTGCCTGAGATCGCTATCCCTTCGGCGCCCCAAACGGGGTCTCTCCAGAGTTCTGATGATTGAAAAGGTCCTGTCGCCTGAGAGTTTCCGGGGCGGTTGCTCCTTCGGCACCGGCTGTCGCCAGTTCTCCCGATCCAATCATGGTCGACGGTAGTATACCGCCTTTGCATCGGCAAGAGGAATTGCATGCGCCCGACGCCTTCAGCTTGATTTGTGGCGCTTTTTGCGCGAAGCCTTCTGAGGAACCAATATGAAAGCGACGCCCCCATGACTGCCCCCTCGCACGCCTATTTTTTTGGCTACGGCAGCCTTGTGAACCGCGATACGCACAGCTTCAAGGACGCGCATCCCGCGCGCCTGAACGGCTGGCGGCGCACATGGCTTCCGACGAACCTGCGCGAGGTAGCGTTTCTATCCGTGGTCGAGGATCAAGACAGCTGGATCGACGGGCTGATCGCCCCGGTGCCGGATGCGGATTGGCATGCGCTGGACATCCGAGAAGGCGCGTATGATCGCATCCCGGCGCAGCATATGGTCAGGCATCCCCTGCCTCACAGCCCGCAGATTGCCGTCTATTCCGTCCCGCGGAACTACGACGGCGCGGCGAAGGGCGGCCATCACCTGCTGCTGAGTTACATCGACGTGGTCGTGCAGGGATATCTGCGCGAATTCGGGTCGGGCGGCGCGCAACATTTCTTTGACACGACAGATGGATGGGACGCGCCGGTGCTGGACGACCGGGCCGATCCGCACTACCCGCGCGCCTGTCGCCTTTCGCGCGGCGAAAGGGATGTGGTCGACGACGGCCTCGCAAACCTGCCTGTTGAGATGCGCCGCGCCTAACCGCGCGCGCGGATCACCTGCAACAGCGGTAGCACTTGCGCCATTTCAGGCCCATGCGCCTGCCCGGTCAATGCCTTGCGCAGCGGCATGAACAGCGCCTTGCCCTTGCGCCCGGTCTCTTCCTTTACGGCGGTGGTCCAGATGCCCCAGCTATCCTGGTCCAACGGGCCTTCGGGCAGCAGCGTCATCGCGGCGGCGATGAATTCGGCATCCTCATCATCGATCACCGGCTCGGCGCCGTCGCGGAACATCGCCCACCATGCGTCCAGATCGGCCAGCACCGTGATGTTGCCGCGCGTAACCTCCCAGAATTGAGGGGCCAGATCGTCCGGCACGCCAAGGGCCGCGATGCGCGCCTTGACCTCACCGTAGTCCAGCCCTTGCAGGTAATGCGCCGTCAGCGGAAACAGATCCTGAACATCAAATTTCGTCGGTGCCGAGCCAAAGCGCGAGATGTCAAAGCCCTCAATCAGCGCGTCCAGATCAGTTCGCAACTCAACCGGATCAGCAGAGCCAAGGCGTGCCATCAGGCTCAGCAAAGCAGCGGGCTGAATACCTTGCGCGCGCAGATCGCGCAAACTGAGCGTACCGAGGCGTTTGGACAGCGATTCGCCCTGCGGGCCGGTCAGCAACGAGTGATGTGCAAAGTTCGGCACATGCCCGCCCAGCGCCTCGATGATCTGAATCTGGGTGGCGGTATTGGTCACATGATCCGACCCGCGCACGATATCGGTCACGCCCATTTCGGTATCGTCCACAACAGACGCGAGCGTATAAAGCACCTGACCATCGCCACGGATCAGAACCGGATCGCTGACCGAGGCCGCGTCGATGCTGATATCGCCCAGCACGCCGTCATTCCACTCGATCCGCTGCTGATCCAGCTTGAAGCGCCACACACCTGGCCCACGCTCGGCGCGCAGACGGTCCTTTTCAGCATCGTCCAGCGCCAGAGCGGCGCGATCATAGACCGGCGGGCGGCCCATGTTCAGCTGCTTCTTGCGCTTGAGGTCCAGTTCGGTCGGGGTCTCGAACGCCTCGTAGAAACGGCCCATTTCGCGCAGTTTATCGGCGGCATCGTGATAGCGATCCAGCCGCTCGGACTGACGCTCGACCCGGTCCCAATGTAGGCCCAGCCAGTCGAGATCCTCTTTCAGTCCGTCGACATACTCTTCCTTGCTGCGCACCGGATCGGTGTCGTCGATGCGCAAGATAAAGGTGCCACCCGCCTTGCGCGCGATGAGCCAGTTCATCAGCGCGGTGCGCAGGTTGCCGACATGGATGTAGCCGGTGGGCGATGGGGCGAAACGGGTGATGGTCATGGCACGCAGATCCTTGAGCCTCGGGGGGTCGCGCAGGATGTGTCACAGGGCGCGCTTGTTGTCCAGATTCACGCCGTCAGTCCATCCGCCTCACCATCAGCTGATTGCCCTCGCGGCGCGTTTCCAGCACCTTCATCGCAGCGATCAGATCGCTCAGCTTTTTGTGGCCGTAACTGCGGGTGTCAAAATCGGGATTGGCGGCGGTCATCTGCTGGCCAAGGCGGCCCAGCGCATACCAGTCGCTGTCCTGATCGATGCTGTCCATCGCCTTGAACAGCAGATCGCGCGCCTCGTTTATGTTCTGCCCGCTCGGCTTGGCCGGGGCATCCTCGGGCGCGCCGCCGAGGTTTTCGAGATAAATGAACCGCTTGCAGGCCTGTCGAAACGCTTCGGGCGTCTTTTTCGCGCCGATGCCGAAAACGTCCAGCCCCTGCTCGCGGATGCGGCTGGCCAGCCGCGTGAAATCGCTGTCCGAGGACACCAGAACGAACCCGTCAAAGCGACCGGAATGCATCAGATCCATAGCGTCGATCACCAGAGCGATGTCGCTAGCGTTCTTGCCTACGGTATTGGCAGGCTGGTGATGCGGCACAAGGCCGAATTCGGCCTGCACCTTGTTCCAGCCGCTCATCTGCTGGGACGAGAAATCGCCGTAACAGCGACGCACCGACGCCTCGCCAATACCGGCGATCTCGTCAAAGATGGCCTTGGTCCATCGGGGCGAAGTATTGTCGGCGTCGATGAGGACGGCCAGAAGGGGAGTGCTGTCACGCATGGGATTGCTCCTTTTGCCGCCCTTCATGCCCTATCTGCGCACGAGGGGAAAGACGCCTCCGGCGGGAGTATTTGAAGAACGATGAACGCGCGGTGGCGCCTTAGCCATCAAAGCAGCGACAAGGCGTCGTTTGTTAGCCCCCCAGCGCCTTCAGCAAGTCTTGGGTTGGAAAACCATCCGCGCTCAGCCCGGCGGATTTTTGAAAGGCACGGATCGCATCGATGGTATTGGGGCCGATGATGCCGTCAATCTTTTCCACGGCGAAACCCTTGCGCTGAAGCCGGCGCTGGATTTCCTTGCGTTGGGACGAACTGATCGCGCGGTGCTGGCGGGGCCAGACGGCCTGAATCGCCGGGCCACCCTTTAGCCGGTCGGACAGGTGCCCAACGCCGATGACATAGGCGTCAGCCTTGTTGTAACGCTCGATCACGGCGAAATTGTCAAAGATCATGAAGGCCGCGCCAGACGCGCCGGCAGGCAACAGGATCGCAGCCTTGCCGTAGTTCGGCACTGCGCGGCCCTGCACATCGCGGATCCCCTCAGCGGCCCAAGCGGCTGGGCTGCGCGTCAATGAGCGGCGAGCGCGGACAAGATCGAACCCCTTCGGCAGGCGCACTTCGACGCCCCAGGGCTGGCCCTTTTTCCAGCCGAAATGCTTGAGATAGGCGGCTGTCGAGGCCAGCGCATCCGTGGGATCGTCCGACCACAGATCACGCCGCCCGTCGCCTGTGAAATCGACCGCGTGGGTCAGGTATGAGGTCGGCATGAACTGCGTATGACCCATCGCGCCCGCCCAGCTACCGGTCATGGCGCGCGGGACCACGTCGCCGGATTGCACGATTTTCAACGCTGCAATCAGCTGCTCTTCAAAGAACGGGCCGCGCCGCCCGTCATAGGCCAGTGTCGCCAGCGATGCGATCAGGGGGTTGTTACCTCGCGCCGCGCCAAAGGCACTCTCGAGCCCCCAGATCGCGGTGACAACCGCCTTGTCGACGCCGTACCGCGTCTCGATCCGGTCCAACGTGGCGCTGTGGCGCGCCATCGCCTTGCGCCCGTTGGCGACGCGCGCGGACGAGACGGCAGTGTCAAGGTAGTCCCAAATCTGTTTGTTGAATTCCGACTGATTGCGATCCAGTTTGATCACACTGTGGTCGTATTGCACCTCTGCAAAAGCTGCATCCAGCGTATTTCTGCGAATGCCGGCTGCGACGGCGCGGCTGCGGAACCCCTTGATCCAGTTGCGAAAGCCGGGATCGGACGTTGCAACTTGCTGCACGCGCGCTTTTTGCAGCCCCTCGGGACGCAGGACAGGGCGCTGCACGGCGGGTCCGGTTGCAGCCACCCTCAAGTCATCGGGCCGCGTATCTGATTCTGGCGCATTGCCCAACTCAGCCAGCGTGACACCCGGCACCGCCAGCAGAAGCAGCGTGGCCCCTTTGCGAATCCAATGCATCATATCCTGCCCTCTTTGCCTGTTTTTTTGTTGCACAATACGCAACAATCGGCATTTGCGAAAGCGTTTGCTTGAACGCATCTGCAAGGTTTCGCCGATGGTTCGCCGATGGGCAGGCCCGCAGTCAGCCGATCAGTCGTTCGGCCGCCACGCCGGTGAGGTGACTGATGCGCCCACCTGCGACCGTGGCCACGATGCGGCGCGTGGCGCTGTCGATCACTACCAGATCGGCGCGCTGTCCGGGCGTCAGATCGCCCCGATCCGCAAGCCCCAAAACCTCCGCCGGCCCCTTTGATACCAGATGCCAAGCGCCCGCCAGATCTAGCACGCCCGCATCTGCCAGCAAGAAGGACGCGCGCCTGAGCGATGGGTAGTGGTAGTCCGATGCCAGCGCATCGACGAGGCCCATCGCCACCATGTCGGGCGCGCTGGCATTGCCATTATGCGAGCCGCCGCGCACGACGTTGGGCGCGCCCATGATGATTGCGTCGCCCCCTGTGCGTGCGGCTTCGGCGGCCTCGATCGTTTCCGGAAACTCGGTAATCGGTACGCTCAATGCACGCCATCCTGCACGCCCATCGGCGCTGCGATCATCGTGGCTGCCCATTACCACGCCAGCCGCTGCCAGATCCGCGCAAAGCCGCGCCAGCGCCTGCGGCACGCGGTGCATTCCGGCATGAAGGGCCTGCATCGCCGCCAGGTGCTTTTCGGGGTTACGCCCGATACGAAGCGCCTGCCCGGTCAGGCGCGGTGGACGCTTGCCCGCCGCTAGCGCGTCGTGGGGCAGGTGATCATTAAAGACGACATAGCCAATATCATGCGCCGCGATGAAATCGGCGACAGCTGTGTAATCGTCGACCATCGACGTCTCGAACCGAAGTTGCGCGCGAAGATCGGTCGCCACCTCACCGCGTATCCGCCCCAGCCCCTCCATCACGGCTTGGGCAAAGTCGGGCCCGCGCATGCCGCCTTCCCAGCTATAGAACTGGGCGAGAACGGCAGTGGTCACGCCATTCGCCGCCAGCTCGGCCTCGGCGGCGATCAGGCCTTCGCCGATATCCTTCATCGCACCGCGTCTGGGGGCCAGATGACGCTCGAACCCGTCACCATGGACGTCGACGATGCCGGGCAGAATGGTAAATCCGCTTAGATCAACCGCGCGTCCGCCGCCTCGGGCGATGCGCCCGCCTGCGATGCTGATCGGTGCACGCTCCAGCCCACCCGGGCGCAGTACATCAGCACCTTCAAAACATAGCTCCAGCGTCACGGACCGCTCCACCAGAACAGGTCTTTCAGGCTCATGTCATGATCGAAGGCCCCGGTTTTCAGAAACGTCTCGACCTGCGCGATGACCATGGGATTGTTCATCATAAAGGTGTGGGTCACCGGCAATTCGATATGATCCGCCATTCCGTCGACCCGCGTCGAAGCAACCGAGACTTTGCCATCGTCCGGCCCCTCCAGCAGCAGCGAGAAATAGGGGTTGAGTGAGCGTGTTCCGGCAATGACGCCCAGCTCAAAATCGACGGCTGGCAGGTTTTCGGTGAAGGTATCAGGGCCGGTGTCCAGCTGCATCCCAGCCGGGCCGTTAAACCACTCGAACAGCTCAAGCCCGTCCAGTTCGTCGACCACCTGACTGCCATGATTGGGCGGGGCCATCATCACGACGCGCCCCAGATTTTCGGGCCTGTGTGCCGGCAGCCACGCGCGCAGCAGGATGCCGCCCATGGAATGGGTGACGAAATGTACCGTATCGTCGCCGCAGGCGGCAACGGCACCCGGCAGCACCTCGTCCGCCAGCACGGAAATGCGCGCCTCGGTCGAGGGGTAGGACGGGCGTACAACCTGCATCCCTTGGGCCTTCAGCGCCTCCTCCATCACCAGAAACGACGCATCGCTGCGCGCAAGGCCATGAACCAATATTGCGCAATCGGCCAACGCCGGTGCAGGCAGCGCAAGCGCCGCTATGAAGCCCAATGTTTTCATCCTTGACGAGATATGCGCAAACTGGTCGCACGAAAAGACCCCCTTGGACCGTTATTGGTGAAAGTCCGCCCATGCCCATTCGCCTCGCCGCCCGCGCGGTCCTGATTCACGACGGCAAGCTCTTGCTGGTCAACGCCTATCCCGGTGATGCCAGTAATCTGTGGTGCGCGCCCGGCGGTGGCGCAGAAATGCATGTGGGGCTACCAGAGAACCTCGCGCGGGAGGTGTATGAAGAGACGGGGTTAAACATAACGGTCGGCGCACCCTGCCTCGTGAACGAATTTCATGCGCCGGATCGCGGCTTTCATCAGGTCGAGATATTCTTTCGCTGCACGCTGACCAGTGGCACGCTAAGCCACGATTGGCGTGACCCTGAAGGCATCGTGACCCGCAGGCGCTGGTTTCACGAGAATGAGCTAGCAAGCGTCCGACTAAAACCGGACCGCCTGCCGGATGTCGCTTTTTCAACAGGCATCGCCTATGATCCGCTGGAAAACATTGTAAGTTGAGACTGATATGAACAAGGCCTTCACCAAGGAAGACGACGGCAGCACCACGCCACAGCGGCTGGACGATCTGCCGATCTCGCCACATCCCAATCACGTCACGCCCGCGGGGCTGGCGCAGCTTCAGGCGCGCGCCGAGGTGCTGGAGGCAGATGTCGCCCGACTGCGATCTGCGCCAGACGATCCCGAGGCATCCTACCCCCTTGCCGTGGCCGAACGCGATCTGCGCTATGTCGAGGCGCGCATCAGCTCGGCCATGCTGGTAGCGCCGCCCGATGGCGACTATCCCCGCGTGCAATTCGGTGCGGTGGTCGACGTTCTGGACGAGGACGGTCGCTCTGCCACGTATACCATTGTTGGCGAAGACGAAGCAGACCCCGACGCGGGTCTGATCGGCGCCCCCTCGCCCTTGGCACGCGCGCTGCTTGAGGCGCAGATCGGCGATGTGGTCGAGTGGCCCCGCCCCAGCGGCATGATCGAGCTTGAGGTCACGGCCATCCGCAAGGCGCAATGATGCAGCGTAAATGCGCAGTCGTCCGGCACGATACACCCGGCCAGCGCGAGCGCCGAAACAACAACCGTATCAGCGGCTTCCAAACGCAGCCGGATAAATCAGGGACGTATTGTCTGTGGCCCCACCCGGCCCGGCCAGCATCACCTCGGCACCGTCTATAGATGCGGTGACGAACCCGGCACGCTCGAAAAACCCGGCAGGCCCCGTCGTCACCACATGCCGCCCGCTCAGACGCGCCCATTCGCCCAAAACGCCAATAAGCCGACGGCCATGCCCGCTGCCCTGCCAGTCAGGGTCGATAGCGACCACGGCGACGCACAGCCAATCTTCTGGCGCGCGCATCCGCGACAGCGCGTAATAACCAACGACGCCTCCCTGAAACGGCAGTACCACTTCGCCCGCGATATCACCCGCACGGCGCAGTGCCGCCACCAGCTGTGCCTCGCGCACGCCATCAAAGGCGCGGTGCAACAGCGCATCGATCGCGCCCTCTTCGCCGCGCCGCATGTCACGACTGAACTCCGGAAATCGCAATATCATGATCACGTTCTACCACGTCGAGGCGCGGGAGGCATCTGCGAAACTCGACCGCTCCCGCCGCTTCCTGCCACTTTTATCAATGGCCCCATGGAGCCAAGGCACAATTCAAAAGCCGAATTGGAAAAACGCTGGGCCGCCACCAGGCGCGGCCGCTTATCTGGACTGCGCAACTGATAGCGGCGCTGTGGTATTCTCAGATTGGCGGACAGAAGGTTGGTCAATTAGCACCGAGGGATACGATCACTCTCACAATTTGGGCTTCGAGCGACAACGTGCGCTTTTCGTAGATCCTGCGGCGGATGCCAGCACCAGTAAGAGGCATTGGCCGATGGCAGCCTCAGAATAGGGCAAACGCATCACATGCTCCCAAACAGGCATGCGACACACCTTTGCACACATCAGAGAGAGACCATAAGTTCAGCTCAGATTAAATGTCACAGGCCTTGCTCACCTCGGACTATTGCCGTCGGGGGCCAATTTCTCTTTTTGCGAGGCCGGTGGCACAATGAAAAAGGGGCCGCCCGGTAAGGCGACCCCTTCATTATTCGGCGTTTGGTTTGATGCGGTCAGTTGAATTCGCGAAGCGAAATCAACGTATCTTACATCATTCCGCCCATGCCGCCCATGTCGGGCATGCCGCCACCGCCTGCACCCTCTTTGGAGGGCTTGTCGGCAACCATGGCTTCGGTCGTGATCAGCAGACCAGCGATCGAGCCTGCGTCCTGAAGTGCGTGACGCACAACTTTGGCAGGGTCGATAACGCCGAACTTGAACATGTCGCCATATTCTTCGGTCTGAGCGTTGAAGCCGAACTTGGGATCATTGCTCTCGCGGATCTTGCCTGCAACAACCGAACCGTCGACGCCCGCGTTCTCGGCGATCTGGCGCAGTGGTGCCTCGAGGGCTTTGCGCACGATCGAGATACCGACCGTCTGGTCGTTGTTCTCGCCGGTCAGACCTTCCAGAACCTTGCCAGCCTGGATCAGAGCAACACCGCCGCCAACGACGATACCTTCCTGAACAGCAGCACGGGTCGCGTTCAGCGCGTCATCGACACGGTCCTTGCGCTCTTTGACTTCGGTTTCGGTCATGCCACCGACGCGGATAACAGCAACACCGCCAGCCAGTTTGGCCACGCGCTCTTGCAGCTTCTCTTTGTCGTAGTCGCTGGTGGTCTCTTCGATCTGGTTACGGATCTGAGCGACGCGCGCTTCGATCTCGGCCTTTTCGCCAGCGCCATCAACGATGGTGGTGGTGTCTTTGGTGATCGAAATCTTCTTGGCCGAACCCAGCATGTCCATCGTGACGGACTCCAGCTTCATGCCCAGATCTTCGGAGATGACCTGACCGCCTGTAAGGATCGCGATATCCTGCAGCATCGCCTTGCGACGATCGCCGAAACCGGGGGCCTTGACGGCTGCGATCTTGAGACCGCCGCGCAGCTTGTTGACGACCAGCGTGGCAAGTGCCTCGCCTTCGACGTCCTCAGCGATGATCAGCAGCGGCTTTTGCGACTGAATGACCTGCTCGAGCAGCGGAACCATCGGCTGAAGGCTCGACAGTTTCTTTTCGTGCAGCAGGATGATGCAGTCCTCAAGGTCGGCAATCATCTTGTCGCTGTTGGTCACGAAATAGGGGCTCAGGTAGCCGCGGTCGAACTGCATACCTTCGACAACATCGGTCTCGGTCTCGAGGCCTTTGTTCTCTTCGACGGTGATGACACCCTCGTTGCCGACCTTTTGCATCGCGTCTGCGATCTGCTGGCCGATTGCTGCTTCGCCGTTGGCGGAAATGGTGCCGACCTGCGCGACTTCTGCGCTGTCGGACACGTCACGAGCGGCTTTGCGGATCTCTTCGACGACTTTGGCGGTCGCGAGGTCGATGCCGCGCTTCAGGTCCATCGGGTTCATGCCCGCTGCAACCGATTTCATGCCTTCCTTGACGATGGCCTGTGCCAGAACCGTCGCGGTGGTGGTGCCGTCACCGGCCTCGTCATTGGTACGCTGGGCAACTTCCTTGACCATCTGCGCGCCCATGTTCTCGAACTTGTCTTCCAGTTCGATCTCTTTGGCGACAGAGACACCGTCCTTCGTGATGCGCGGTGCGCCGAACGACTTGTCGAGAACCACGTTGCGGCCCTTGGGACCCAGCGTGACCTTGACGGCATCGGCCAGGATGTTGACGCCCTTGAGCATCTTGTTGCGGGCGTCGGTGCTGAATTTGACGTCTTTAGCAGCCATATCTCAATTCCTTCGAATTAGTGTTTCAGGTCAATGCACGCCTGCCCTATGGGGCGGCGCGGCATCGCGCGATATCAGGCCATTTTGCCCAGAATATCGCTCTCCTTCATGATCAGCAGCTCTTCGCCGTCGATCGTGATTTCTGTGCCCGACCATTTGCCGAACAGGATGCGATCGCCGGCCTTCACGGCCATTTCGATCAGCTCGCCGCTATCCTTGCGGGCGCCTTCGCCGACCGAGACAATTTCGCCTTCGCTGGGCTTTTCTTTGGCGCTATCGGGAATGATCAGACCGCCCTTGGTCTTGTCTTCACCTTCGATACGGCGAACGAGGACGCGGTCGTGCAGCGGTGTAAATGCCATCTCTGAGGCTCCTTAACTCAAAATTACGTTTATACGGCCCTATGTTGGGCCGCTAGCACTCACTCTGGGCGAGTGCCAACAACCGGTAGGTAAGCAAGCCTCACGACGAAGTCAACTGGCTCATGTTGGAAATGAGCGCCGTAGATATGAACGCTCAGAGGCGCCGGATCACACGGAACGCTTAGCGCCCGATTCACCTCAGTATTGACCTTTGTTGACGAAATAACCGCCGCTGATGCGCGCTTCTCCCAAGATTGCCGCGCCCGCCTCGCTTAGCGCATAAACGCCGCGCTCCACACGAAAGAACCAGCCGTGATGATTATCGGCCATGATTCGCGTGGCGCGACCCACGCCCGTCGCGCGCGCCACCTCGGCCCCCTTTGCCATACCCGCATCCACCAGATGCGCAGCGCAGGCCAGCGCGTCCTGCCGATAGGACGTCATCACCTGCCCATTCGTGCCGCCATGCGTCGGATCGCCCACGCGCGCCTCGAATTCGCGCATCAGCCGACCGCGCTTCTTTGGCGATTTGCGCGGCTGAAACGGGCCGGGTGCGGCGTGCTGCTGAACTTCGCCTCCGGCGATCTGCACCGACAGAACGCCCAGACCCAGTCGCCGGCACAGCCCCACATTGCCCTTGAACGCGCGCCAGCCCGCCTTACCCCGCCAGCGCGGAACAGCGACATAAACCAGATCGCAGACCGCCTGCCGCGCCACAGCCTGTTGCAGCAACACCAGCGAAAATCCCAGCTTCAGCTCGACGATGGTCAACTCGCCGCCCTTTTGCGCCACGACGTCGGCCGCACCCACCTCGCCCTTGACGGTGTATCCCTGCGCGCCCAGCCACGCCTTGACGGGCGGATAGAGATCGGTTTCGGCAATTTTTTCCACAATTTTATCCATATGGGCCCAGATTGACCGCCCCCCGCCCCCGTGACAAGCCCGCATCGCGCGCATATAAGGCGCGCAAAATGCAACGCTCAGCCAAGGATCGCGCCTCATGACAACTCTCGTTTTCGGCCACACCTCCCCCGACACGGACAGCACCGGATCGCCCATCATTTGGGCCTGGTATCTGAATGAGATCAAGGGCGAGAGCGCCAAGCCGGTCCTTCTGGGCAAGCCAAATACCGAGGCGGCGTTCGTTCTGAAACGCTGGAACCTCGAGACGCCCAAGATCATCGAGGACGTCGAGTCCGATCAGTCGGTCGTCATCGTCGACACCAACAACCCGTCCGAGCTGCCCGCAAACATCAACAACGCCAATATCCTCAGCATCATCGACCATCACCGCCTCGTCGGCGGGCTGGAGACGCGCGGCCCACTGGAAATCCGGATCGAACCGCTGGCCTGCACCGCCACCCTCATGCACAAGATGATCGGCAAGGATATGGCCCGGATGCCCGAAGGTATCAAAGGCGCGATGCTGTCCTGCATCCTCAGCGACACGCTGGAATTCCGCAGCCCGACCACAACGGACGAGGATAAGGCAATCGCGCATGATCTGGCCAAGGATCTAAGCATTGATATCGGCGATTACGCCGCCCAGATGTTCGCCGCGAAATCCGACGTTTCGGCATTCTCGGACGCTGAACTGCTGCGCATGGACAGCAAGGAATTCGAGCTGCCGGGCACCAAATTCCGCGTCTCGGTTCTGGAAACGACCGCGCCCAAGGTCGTGCTGGACCGCAAGGACAGCCTGATGAAGTCGATGGAGACGGTCGCAGCCGAAGACGGCGTCGATCAGGTGTTGCTCTTTGTTGTGGATATCCTCAACGAAGAAGCGACGCTGCTGATCCCCAACGATCTGGTCAAAGGCCTGGCCGAAAAATCCTTCGGCGCCGCGCCCACAGGCGACACTGTCGTCCTGCCCGGAGTGATGAGCCGCAAAAAGCAGATCATCCCCAACCTCAAGGTCTAAACCAAGACCGGACTACCCCACCCGGTGGCGCTGGGTGGGGTAGGCTTGATCGTGAATGCGATAACCTATGCAGCCCTTTCTGCGCGACAGGCGGCAGTCGGTCGCGCGAGAGTGGCGCACCCGTGAAAAGATGCTGCTGACGCTCGCAATCTCGTCGGTGGGTGGCCGGCGGCCAAGCTGGCGCAGCAAATTCTGCGGCACAAGAAGCCCAAGCAACCCGTCGCATTTATGCTGAACCTGATCGGAATGGCATAGGGCTGGGCATCGCTACTGCTTTTGCGGCGGTGGCACTTTACACAGCGCGCTGAACGGCACCAATACTTCGCGAAAAACCTCTGCGCTCACATATCCAGCTCGATAGTCGCATGGCCGATGCCGTGCCGCGTTTCCAGTCGCTCGCGGATTGCGGCCTTGGCCGCAGCCGGATCAACACCATCCTTCAGCGCGATGGTCATTGTCACCATTGGCCGCTCTTGCGTAACCGACCACGCGTGGACATGGCTGACGTCGCGCAATCCCGGCACTTCGGCGCACAGATCCTCGACCACCTTGCGCCGATCGAATCCGTCAGGTGCGCCTTCCAGCAATATATGCCCACTTTGCGCCACCACGGCCCACGCCGAGCGTAGAATGATCAGCGCAACCAGCACCGACAGGATCGGGTCGATCGGCGTCCAGCCGGTCCAGATAATCACCAGCGCCGCGACCAGTGCCGCGACCGAGCCCAGCAGATCACCCATCACATGCAGAGCGGCGGCGCGCACATTCAGGTTTTCACCCTCACCGCCGCGTGTAAGCACGACGAAGGCAATGATATTCACCAGCAGGCCGCCCAGCGCGACCCACAGCATGACCCCGCCCAACACCTCTTGCGGCGCACTCAGTCGGTGGACCGCCTCCCACATGATCCATGCGGCAATGGCGAATAGCGACATGCCGTTGACAAAGGCTGCCAGCACCGAAAAACGATCAAAGCCATATGTACGCTTCCAATCCGCAGGACGGCGGGCCAGCCGGAACCCCAGCCAAGCCAGCATCAGCGACGCGAAATCGGTCAGCATATGCCCCGCATCCGCAATCAGCGCGAGCGAGCCCGAGATGACACCCCCAACCACCTCCGCCACCATAAAGGTGCCGGTCAGCGCGGCGGCAATGGCGATCTTGGTCTCGTTCTTGGGGATGTGGGAATGTCCCCCACCAGAATGATCGTGGCCGCTGTGGCCGTCGTGTGAATGGTCTTGCATGCTGTCCAGCCTTTTTCGTCACCCTGCCTCGCTCTGCGACGGGCTGCAACCGCACACGCCTCTGGTCTTGGCCCCATGCGCCTGCCATATCTGGCGTAATCGCCAAGCAGGAGACCGCCATGACGCAGATCATCAATTCGCTCGCCGAAATTTCCAGCCGCTACGACGCGCTGTTCGTCGATCTCTGGGGGTGCCTGCACAATGGCGTGACAGCCTATCCAGACGCAGTTCAGGCGATGCAAACCTATCGCGCGGGCGGCGGCACGGTCGTTCTGGTCACCAATTCGCCGAAACCCCGCGTGGGCGTCGCGGCACAACTGGGCCAGTTTGGTGTGCCCAAGGACGCCTATGATTCCATCGCCACCTCTGGCGATTCGGCGCGCGCGGCAATGTTTCGAGGCGCTGTGGGCGAAAAAGTCTATTTCATGGGCGAATGGGAACGTGACGAGGGGTTTTTTGCCCCGATGAACGTGATCGAAAACCCGGTCGACATCACCCGTGTCCCACTGGATGAGGCGACCGGCATCGTCTGCTGCGGCCCGTTCGATCCGATGGCCGACCCGTCGGTGAACCGCGCCGACTTCCTCTATGCCAAGCAAAAGGGAATGAAGCTGCTCTGCGCCAACCCTGATATCGTCGTCGACCGGGGCGACACGCGCGAATGGTGCGCGGGCGCGCTGGCGCGGCTTTATACCGAAATGGGCGGCGAGAGCCTTTATTTCGGCAAACCGCACCCACCGATCTACGATCTGGCACGCCGCCGCCTTGCCGCCCTTGGCAAGGATGTGGGCGAGGCCGGCATACTGGCCATCGGCGATGGCATCGGCACCGATATTGCCGGGGCGATGGGCGAGAACCTCGATTCGCTCTTTATCACCGGCGGACTTGCCGCGTCCGAGACGACCAATGGCGATCAGCCCGATCCCAAGCTGCTTGAAGCCTATTTCGAGCGGGAAATGACCAGCCCGACCTATACAATCGGCCATTTGCGCTGACCTGAGGCGCGCGGCGTTCCGGCCAAAGCCCCTCCGCTGGCAATGAAAGCCACTTTAGGGGGTTGATTTTCTGCGCCTGCAAAGTAATAAAGTTCCAATATCGGGCGCCATGGCGTCTTAATATTACCTACAGGACCACTCGGAGGGCCTTATGTTGGACAATATGCCACGCGGAACGATCTGCATCGAAGACATTGAAATGGGCATGACGCGCCATCTGCGCAAAGTCATCACCGATCGCGATATCGAACTCTTTGCCGAGGTTTCGACCGATCGCAACCCGGTGCATCTGGATGACGACTATGCGCGTGACACCATTTTCGAGGGACGTATTGCGCATGGAATGCTGACCGCCGGTCTGATTTCCGCCGTCATCGGCGAGCAGTTGCCCGGCCACGGCACCGTCTACATGGGCCAGTCGCTTAAATTTCTCGCGCCCGTGCGCCCCGGCGACATGGTCCATGCCGAGGTCGAGGTGATCGCGATCGACCATGCCAAGCGGCGCGTTCAACTGGACTGTCGCTGCATGATCAATGGCAAAAAGGTGCTGATCGGTGAGGCGACCGTCCTCGCGCCCTCGCGCAAGTTCGACTGATCGCGAAACACCTGCGTCCTTTGCGCGCATCGTCGCTTGCGAAGGGCGATGCGCCGCGCTAGGCCTCACCCATGCGTATTTTCCGCGATTACAAGGCCGTTCCGGCCTCAGCCAAAGGCGCTAGCGCCGCCATCGGTAATTTCGATGGCGTGCATCTGGGCCATCGTGCGGTGATCGATCTGGCCCGCAATAGCAGTGCTGCGCCGTTGGGCATCCTGACGTTTGAGCCGCATCCGCGTGAGTTTTTCGCGCCCGATGCCCCGCCCTTTCGCCTGATGAGTCCTGCCGCCCGTACCAGCCGCCTGGCCAAGCTGGAGGTCGATATCCTCTACGAGCTGCCCTTTAACGCTGCGATGGCCGCGCTTCCCCCCCACGAATTCGCGCAAGGTGTGATCAAGGACGGTCTCGGCCTGTCAAATGTCGTCGTCGGCAAGGATTTTCACTTTGGCGCGAAGCGAGCGGGTGACGCAGAAATGCTGGCCGAATTTGGCTCTGAAATGGGCTTTGATGTCGTCATCGCTGACCTTCTGGAAGGGCAGCGCGGTGAGGTGTCCTCGACCGCGATCCGCACAGCACTCAGCGAGGGGCGCGCACAGGACGCCGCAGCAATGCTGGGCCATTGGCACAGAATCGAAGGCACTGTCATGGGCGGCGACCAGCGCGGGCGCGACCTAGGATATCCCACGGCCAACATGTCGATCGAGGGCCTGCACCCGCCGCGTTTTGGCGTCTATGCGGTGCTGGTCGACGTGCTGAACGGGGCGCATCAGGGACACTATACCGGCGCGGCATCTTTGGGTGTGCGTCCTATGTTCAACGGTGAAATGCCCAACCTCGAAACGTTTATCTTTGATTTCTCAGGCGATCTCTACGGCGCGGACCTGTCGGTCGCCTTGGTCGAATATCTGCGCCCGGAGGCTAAATTTGACAGCCTCGAAGCGTTTATCGCCCAAATGGATGCGGATTGCGCCGAGGCGCGCCGCATACTGGAGGCGTTGTGACCACCCCGTTGCGCCCCCGCTTTTGGGAGGATACGTCCCCGTCCCGCATGACCCGCCCCGAATGGGAGGCGCTCTGCGATGGCTGCGGCAAATGCTGCATGAACAAGCTGGAGGACGAGGATACCGGCGAGGTCGTGATGACCCGCGTGGCCTGCCGCCTGTTTGACGATACCACCTGCCGCTGCGCGCAATACCCGATCCGCCACCAGTTCGTGCCGGAATGTATCGTGTTAAAGCCGACGAACATGGACGCGAACCTCTACTGGATGCCCGAAACCTGCGCCTACAAGCTGCTGTGGCAGGGCAAGAAGCTATACGACTGGCACCCGCTGATTTCCGGCGATCCGCAGAGCGTGCATGACGCGGGCGTATCAATGCAAAGCCGCACGGTCCCCGAGTTCGAGATTGACGAGGACGACTGGGAAGATCACGTGATAGAGGAGCCGACCTGATGTATTTTGCCTCCGACAATTCCGGCCCGATGCATCCTGCCGTCGCGCAGGCGATGATGGCTTCCGATACCGGGTTTCACCCCAGCTACGGCACCGATCCCATCATGGACAGCGTGCGCGCGCAGATCCACGAGATATTCGAGGCGCCCGAGGCGGCCGTTTACCTCGTCGCGACCGGCACGGCGGCCAATGCGCTGGCGCTGGCGACGTTGGCGCAACCGTGGGAGACTGTGTTTTGCACGCCGCTCGCGCATATCAACGTCGATGAATGCCATGCGCCCGAATTCTACACTGGCGGGGCCAAGCTGAGCCTTGTGGGTGACGGCGACAAGATGAGCGCCGACCAGCTACGCGCGCGAATCGAGTCGTGGACCAAAGGCGATGTGCATACGTCCCAGCGCGGCCCAGTACAGTTGACGCAGGTCACCGAAATGGGACGCATCTATTCGCTGGATGAACTGCACGCGTTGACGGGCATCGCGCGCGAATACGGCCTGCCGACCTTCATGGATGGCGCGCGCTTTGCCAATGCGCTGGTCGCGCTGGATTGCACCCCGGCCGAGATAACATGGAAGGCCGGCATCGACGCGCTTAGCCTTGGTGGCACCAAAAATGGCTGTGCGGGGGTCGAGGCGGTGATCTTCTTTGATCCGAAGCATGCGTGGGAATTCGAGTTGCGGCGCAAACGCGGCGCGCATCTGTTTTCCAAACATCGCTATCTATCGGCCCAGATGCAGGGCTATCTGGACGGCGGCATCTGGCTGGAGGCGGCGCGCGCGGCCAACGCCAACGCCGCGCGATTGGCCAGTGGCCTGCACGACGTTCCAGCGTTGGAGTTCGTGCAAGAGCCGCAGGCGAACATGATCTTTGCCACCCTGCCCCGCCACCAGCACCAGCGCCTGCGCGACGCGGGTGCGATCTATGGCCTATGGGGTGAAATCGAGGGCGACCCAGATGAGCGCCTAATGATGCGCCTCGTCTGCGACTGGTCGATTACGCACGAGATGATCGACGAATTTCTGGCTCTGGCCAAGGGTTGATACGGGCGCGAGCCGGGGCGCTTAGACGCCTTGTCTCAAACCTCTTGCAAGAACCTCAGCACCTCCGCGCTGACTTGTTCGGGGTGCGTCGCGACCGACATATGCCCCGCCCCGCCGATCACGCCGCGCTGTGCATTGGGCAGTCGCGTGGCCAGACCTTTGTTGATGGCCGGTATGATGGTCGGTGCCTCGCTGCCCTCAAGCAGCAAGGCGGGCTTATCTACGGCCTCCAACACGCCCGGCTCTAGCATCCCGCCGACATCATCGTATAGCGCCGGACCGGCCGCTGCGATCAGCGGCATCTGTTGCGCCATCCGCGCCTGAGCCTCGGGCCTGAAACTGTCCCACGGACGCCCGCCGCCCCATGCACCGATGAAGCCTCGCGCAGCCGCCTCCAGATCACCGGCCTCCAACGCAGCCCTGAAAGCGCACTGTTCCTGACGATGCTCGTCGCAGGCCTCGGGATACGCGCGCAGCGCGACGGCAAAGAAAACCGGCTCGATGATGACGATCGAACGCACCAGATCGGGCCGCTCAATCGCCAGTTTCAACGCGACGACCCCGCCAAAGCTGTGGCCGATAATGTCCATCGGGGCCGAAGCAGAAGCAAAATCCGCCGCGATACCGGTGCAGACCGCGCTCATCTCGCCGCGCGAATCCCAGTCGCCGCTGCGCCCATGACCGGGCAGGTCAAAGGCGATCATAGAGAGCGCGTCGGACAAAAACTGCGCCATGCCGCCCCAGATCCCCGCCTCGGCGAGGCTGCAATGGATCATCAGCGCCGCGCGCGGACCTTGGCCGAAAGTCGTCCAGTAGGTCGGAAATCCACCCTTGTTCCCCCGCGGCATGTCAGGCGGCGCCCGCCAAGTGCCGATCCAGATCCTCCAGCCGGTCCTGCCCCCAGAAGGCCGCGCCATCGTCGGTGATGTAGAACGGGACGCCGATCACGCCGCGCTCCGCCGCCTCTTCGTTGTTGGCGCTGTAGGTTTCTGCCCCGATCAATAGGCTGGAATCGGCCAAATCCGGATCAAAGCCAGCAGTGGTGAGGCACGCGCGGATCACATCCCCGTCGGCCATGTCGCGATCCTCGGCCCAGCAGGCACGCATGAGCGCGCGCACCAATGCGCCGGTGTCGCCGCCCGCCGCCTGCGCGCCGATGATCGCATAGGCGGCAGGTGCGGGATTGGTTGGCCAATGTGCCGGTCGCGGCGTTAGCGACACGCCCTGCCGCGCCGCAAGTCGGGCCAGATCCTGCGCCATGTAGGCAGCGCGCGCAGGATGTGCCTCGTGCATGACCGCGCCGCCCATGCGCGCCATGAGCGCTCTGAAATCAACGGGTTTGTAGGCCACACTGGCACCCCGCGCCTCGGCGATCCGTTCCAGCCCGTCGCCTGCCAGATAGGCATATGGCGACAGGACTGAGAAATAATAATCAACATGTGCCATATTTTAGGGGTCTCCGGGGCCGGGGCAGCTTTGCCAGACCCTACGCGCATGTTAAGCGGTGTCAACGCCGCGAATCTGCCTAATCAGCCACGTATGGGGACCCATCACATGTCAGTCACATCAGAACCGAAACTGATCTCGGGCAACGCCAACATGCCGCTCGCCACTGCGATCGCCCGGCGTATGTCGATGCACCGGGGCGTGACGGTCGGCCTCGTCGATGCGCGGGTCGAACGGTTCAACGACGGCGAGATATTCGTCGAGGTGTTCGAAAATGTGCGCGGCGAGGATATGTTTATCATCCAGCCCACGTCGAACCCGGCCAACGACAACCTGATGGAGTTGCTGATCATGTCCGACGCGCTGCGCCGGTCCTCGGCAGCGCGCATCACAGCCGTGATCCCCTATTTCGGCTATGCGCGGCAGGACCGCCGGTCCAAGGCGCGCACCCCCATTTCCGCCAAGCTGGTGGCGAACATGCTGGTCGAGGCAGGCATTGAGCGGGTTTTGACGATGGATCTGCACGCGGCGCAGATTCAGGGCTTTTTCGACATCCCGGTCGACAACCTCTATGCCTCGCCGGTCTTTGCGCTCGATATCATGAAGCAGTTCAAGGGCAGTCTTGACGACGTCATGATCGTCTCGCCCGACGTGGGCGGCGTGGCGCGCGCGCGCGAGTTGGCCAAGCGGATCAACGCGCCCCTCAGCATCGTGGACAAGCGCCGCGAGAAGGCGGGCGAAGTAGCCGAAATGACGATCATCGGCGATGTCGCGGGCAAGAAATGCATCATCGTGGACGATATGTGTGACACCGCCGGAACGCTCTGCAAGGCCGCCGAAGTGCTGATGGAAAACGGCGCGTCTGAGGTTCACGCATATACGACACACGGCGTCATGTCCGGCCCCGCGGTCGAGAGGATCACCAATTCGGTGCTGAAGTCCATGGTCATCACCGACACAATCGCCCCGACCGAGGCGGTCAGGGGCACGCCAAATATCCGCATCATCCCGACGGCGCCGGTTTTTGCGCAGGCGATCCTGAACATCTGGAACGGCACCAGCGTATCATCGCTGTTCGAGACGCCGACGCTGGAGCCGGTCTATGAGGGTCAGTTCGGGAATTGATCTGGGCGCCTTGCCGAACCTCCAACGGTCCGGCAAGGCGCTTTCCGGTCAATCGCGGTCTATCGCTTGGCGACCATTTCCTCGACCGCGTTTGCGGTGCGGAGCGTGTTCTGGTAAATTCCCACGCCCAGATACATGAAACCGCCCATCAGGACGACATAGATCGTGCCGACGACGAGGAAGATCAAACCGGCGAGGAACCCCCCGGATTGACCGTATGGTCCGTAGCTTCCGCCGAATGCGATTCCGAGAAATCCGACGAGGACGCCGATGATCATGAGGACGATGATGACGCCGATCAGTTTCTCAAGGGAACGAATAAAAAAGTCTCGCATATATACTCCTGCACGCCGTCGTTTCGGCAATCGTTGATGGGGTTGATTTCCCGTATTCTCGATGCCAAACCCGGTATCTCAAATCAAGATGTTGTACGATTGATCATCAGAATGCTGCAGATATGGCGCAGGTTGGTTGGCAGCATCGTCCGGACAATGGCCCGGCCCTGCGCTGTCAGTATAGTTGCCAGTCATCCTCGTTTTCCACCTCACCAATCGCCATCCAACGGACGCGGGCGCGGGCAATGCGGGTGTCGTCCCACGTGCGGAACACCACCTGAAAGCCGCCCTCGGTGATTTCCTCTGCGCTGACTTCGACACGCCCGTTGGTGGCGCTGTCGATGTCCCACATCGAAAGCGAGCAATGCACGGCGGGCGGGCTGCTAAACCGCTCGGTAAAGCGGACGAGCTGGCGGCGCATGCGATCGCCCCTGCCAGTCCACATGTCACCGCCCTGTTCATATTCCGAGAAGAGGACGGCCTCGCCCTGATCGATTCCCATGAGTTTTGTGTCGATACGTTTCATACCAGCTCAATCGTTGTCCGTGGGTTAATGCTCGCAATCCGATGCACAGCCTTACACATCAACTTTACCAAAAATACGATCTTCGACAAAAAAGGGCCTGCAAGATAGCAGGCCCCTTGTTCGTCCGTTGCGGCGCTATTCGCAATCAATAGGCGCTGAGGCCCATATGATCGCCCATGGCGACCATGTCGGCCAGCAGCTTGGCCGCATCGTCGACCGGGCCGGGCTCGTTCTTGAAGGTTTCCCTCGCCTTTTCCAAACGCTCGTTGGCATCAGCGATAAGTGTCTTGAAATGCTCTTGTGTCATGTCGGTGCGATGAATGGCCTGCTCGGCCAGAACCGAGATGCTGTCGCCGTTAATCTCGGCAAAGCCGCCGGTGACGGCGTATTCTTCCTCGCCCTTGTCCGATACGACGCGCACGATTCCGGGACGTAGCGTGGTGATCAGCGGCGAGTGGTTGGCCATCGCCGTCAGGTCGCCCTCGGCACCGGGAATCTGCACTTCGCGCGCCTGAACCGATGTCAGAAGGCGCTCGGGCGATACCAGATCGAATTGCACTGTGTCAGCCATGGATGGCCTCCTTCATTGAGCGGGCGTTTGTGTTCCGAATGCCGGACCGCGCGGGGCGGTCCGGCAGGATCATTATGCGGCGTCGGCTGCCATACGCTCGGCCTTGGCCTTCACGTCCTCAATGCCGCCAACCATGTAAAAGGCGCCCTCGGGGAGGTGATCGTATTCGCCAGCGACAACGGCCTTGAAGGACGAGATCGTTTCCTCCAGCGGCACCTGAACACCGTCCGAGCCGGTAAAGACCTTGGCAACGTCAAACGGCTGCGACAGGAAGCGCTGGATTTTCCGGGCGCGGGCCACGGTCAGCTTGTCCTCCTCGGACAGTTCGTCCATCCCGAGGATCGCAATGATATCCTGAAGCGACTTGTAGCGCTGCAAGATACCCTGCACGTCACGCGCCACCTGATAATGCTCTTCGCCGACAACGGACGGGTCCATCAGGCGCGAGGTCGAGTCGAGCGGGTCAACGGCGGGGTAGATGCCCAGCTCGGAGATGGCGCGCGACAGAACGGTCGTGGCATCAAGGTGGGCGAAGGTCGCGGCAGGCGCCGGGTCGGTAAGGTCGTCCGCAGGAACGTAGACGGCCTGCACGGACGTGATCGAGCCTTTGTTGGTCGATGTAATCCGCTCCTGCATCTGGCCCATGTCGGTGGCCAGCGTCGGCTGGTAGCCCACAGCAGACGGGATACGGCCCAAGAGGGCGGACACTTCGGAGCCGGCCTGCGTGAAGCGGAAGATGTTGTCGACAAAGAACAGAACGTCCGTGCCCGATTGGTCGCGGAACTGCTCGGCCAGTGTCAGGCCGGTCAGTGCCACGCGCATACGCGCACCCGGAGGCTCGTTCATCTGGCCATAAACCAGCGCCACTTTGGATTCGGTCAGGTTATCGGGGACGATAACACCGGATTCGATCATCTCGTGGTAAAGGTCGTTACCTTCGCGCGTCCGCTCGCCAACACCGGCAAAAACCGAGAAGCCCGAGTGCACTTTGGCGATGTTGTTGATCAGTTCCATGATCAAAACCGTCTTGCCCACGCCGGCACCGCCAAAGAGGCCAATCTTGCCGCCTTTGGCATAAGGCGCCAGCAGGTCGACGACCTTGATGCCGGTGACCAGAACAATCGACTCGGTCGACTGATCGGCAAAGGGGGGCGCATCGGCATGGATCGAGCGCTCTTCCTCGCGCGACACGGGGCCGCCTTCGTCGACAGGCTCGCCCACGACGTTCAGGATGCGGCCCAGCGTGGGTGTGCCCACTGGAACGGTGATCGGCCCGTCTGTGTCGACCACTTCCTGACCGCGAACCAGACCTTCGGTCGCGTCCATCGCGATGGTGCGCACGGTGTTCTCACCAAGGTGCTGCGCAACCTCTAGGACTAGCTTCTTGCCGTTATTTTCAGTGTTCAGCGCGTTCAGAATTTCGGGCAGGTGGTCGCCGAATTGAACGTCAACCACGGCGCCGATCACCTGAGTGATTTTGCCTTTTGCGTTTGCCATGTATCGTCTCCGGTTCGTGTTCTAGAGCGCTTCCGCGCCCGAAATAATTTCAATCAGCTCGTTGGTGATCACAGCCTGACGCGAGCGGTTGTACTGGATGGTCAGTTTGTCGATCATCTCGCCAGCGTTGCGGGTGGCATTGTCCATCGCGGACATCCGCGCGCCCTGTTCGGACGCCCCGTTTTCCAGCAGAGCGGCAAAGATTGCCGTGGCCACGCCGCGCGGCAGAAGGTCGGCCAGAATGGCGGCCTCGTCCGGCTCGTAGTCGTAGAAGGCATCGACACCGTCATCCTCAGGCGCGTCGAAATCGGCCGGGATGATCTGCTGTGCTGTCGGAATCTGCGTAACCACGTTCTCGAACTCCGAGAAGTAGATCTTGGCCACGTCGAACTCACCCGCATCAAAGCGGTTCAGCACTTCGGTCGCCACGCCCTGCGCATCACCGTAACCGATGCGCTTGACGTCGGAAAAGTCGACGTGATGCACGAAATACTTGCCGTATTCACGGCGCAGTGAATCGCGACCCTTCTTGCCGACGGTCATGATTTTGACCGTCTTGCCCTCTGCGATCAGCTTGGACGCGTCCTGTTTCGCCAGCTTGGCGATGTTCGCGTTAAAGCCGCCACAAAGACCGCGCTCGGAGGTCATCACAATCAGCAGATAGGTCTGGTCCTGACCCGTGCCGCTTAGCAGGCGGGGTGCACCTTCGGACTTGCCGACCGATGCCGCAAGACGCCCCATAACGGCATTGAAACGCTCGGTATAGGGCCGCGCGGCCTCGGCAGCCTCTTGCGCACGGCGCAGCTTTGCTGCGGCGACCATTTGCATGGCCTTGGTGATCTTGCGCGTCGATTTGACCGACGCGATCCGTGTCTTAAGGTCCTTAAGGTTTGGCATATGCCTGCATCCTTTCCCTTAAAGCGTTTCGAATTAGAGTTGAGGCACAACTTGGGTTCGAAACGCGCGCAACATCAAAACGTGATGGGCGTTTCAACATATTGCCGTGACCGAGCAATGTGTTGAAACGCTTTGATCAAGCGAAATCAGTGGCGAATTCGTCGATCGCTGCCTTGAGCTTGTCCTCGGCGTCCCCTTTGATCTTGGGGTCCTCCTTGGTGATCCAGTCCAGCACGTCCTTCTTGTTGGTCCGCAAATGCTTGAGCAAACCCGCCTCGAAACGACCGACGTCCTTGACGGCGATCTTGTCGAGGTAACCTTTGGTGCCCGCATAGATGACGCAGACGATCTCGGCGTTGGTCAACGGCGAATACTGCGGCTGTTTCATCAGCTCGGTCAGGCGCGCACCACGGTTCAGCAACTGCTGAGTGGCGGCATCCAGATCGGAACCGAACTGGGCGAAGGCCGCCATTTCGCGGTACTGCGCCAGTTCCAGCTTGACCGGGCCGGCGACGGATTTCATCGCATTGGTCTGGGCCGAGGAGCCCACGCGGCTGACCGACAGACCAGTATTCACGGCGGGGCGGATACCCTGATAGAACAGTTCCGTTTCCAGAAATATCTGGCCGTCGGTGATCGAAATCACGTTGGTCGGAATAAACGCCGACACGTCGCCACCTTGGGTTTCGATAATCGGCAAGGCCGTCAAGGAGCCGGAACCGTTATCCTCGTTCAGCTTTGCAGACCGCTCCAGCAAACGAGAGTGAAGATAGAACACGTCACCGGGATAGGCCTCACGACCGGGCGGGCGACGCAGAAGCAAGGACATTTGGCGATAGGCCACGGCCTGCTTGGAAAGGTCATCGTAAACGATCAGCGCATGACGGCCATTGTCGCGGAAATGCTCGGCCATCGCGGTGGCGGAATAGGGTGCGAGGAACTGCATCGGCGCGGGGTCGGATGCGGTCGCGGCCACGACGATGGAATATTCCATCGCGCCAGTCTCTTCGAGCTTTTTCACCAGCTGCGCGACGGTCGACCGCTTTTGGCCGATTGCGACATAGACGCAATACAGCTTCTTGCCTTCATCGTCGCCGGCGGCATCGTTGATGGACTTCTGGTTCAGGATCGTATCCAGCGCGATTGCGGTCTTGCCAGTCTGACGGTCACCGATGATCAGCTCGCGCTGGCCACGGCCAACGGGGATCATGCTGTCGATGGCCTTCATGCCAGTCGCCATCGGCTCGTGAACCGATTTACGCGGGATGATGCCCGGCGCCTTGACGTCGGCAATGCCGCGCTTGGTCGTGTTGAGCGGGCCTTTGCCGTCCAGCGGGTTGCCAAGACCGTCAACGACGCGGCCCAGAAGTTCGTCACCGATTGGCACGTCCACGATGGACTTGGTGCGCTTGACGGTGTCGCCTTCCTTGATGTCGCGGTCGGAGCCGAAGATCACGATACCGACGTTGTCGGCTTCGAGGTTCAGAGCCATGCCCATGATGCCGCCGGGGAATTCCACCAGTTCGCCGGCCTGCACGTTGTCCAGACCATGGACGCGCGCAATACCGTCACCGACGGACAGAACGCGGCCAACCTCGGCCACTTCGGCCTCTTGGCCAAAGTTCTTGATCTGATCCTTCAGGATTGCAGAAATTTCTGCAGCTTGGATACCCATTTATCCGACCTCTTTCATTGAATTCTGGAGGGAGGCAAGCTTGGAGCGGATCGACGTGTCGATCATCTTCGAGCCTACTTTGACGATAAGACCGCCGATGATGCTTTCATCAACGGTCGCATTGATCTTGACGTCCTTGCCGATATTGGCCTTGAGCGTCTTGATGAGTTTGTCCGACTGCGTCTTGGTCAGTGCCTTGGCGCTGGTGACGTCGGCCCGAACCTCGCCCTTATTGTCGGCAATCAGCGCGCGCAGCTGCGCGATCAACTGAGGCACGGCAAAGAGGCGGCGTTTCTGTGCCATCAGGCCAAGGCCGCGCGACAGTTCCGGAGTCAGCTTTAGATGATCCGAGATGGCCGACATGGCGCTAGCCTGTTCGGCGCGGCTGATAATGGGGCTGGCGATCATGGCGCGCAGGTCGTCGCTGACATCCAGCGCCTCGGCCAGTGAATCTACGCCGGCCTCCAGCTTGGGCAGGCGTTTGCTTTCTTGGGCAATCTCAAAGATCGCGGTCGCATAGCGTTCGGCGATACCCGAGGAGATCGAAGCTGGTTCGGACACGTCCACCCTTTCGACAATTAGGCCCCTGCGACAGACGCGGCTGCATCTGAGGGGCGTTGGCGAGCATTCAGTTACTCTTATCACTGTAATCCGGCGTGGGTCTAGCAGAGCAATCGGTATCCGGCAAGTTGCTATGCGCCGCGCGAATGGCTGAGAAATGGCTTTGTTTTCAAACCTGTAATCAGGGTGAGGCGCATTGTGCAGCATTTTGAGGCGAAAAAATATGCGCGCCGTGGGTCGGTTGGCGATTCTGGCACCGGGGCACTCTGGCGATGTTTGCGCTAAACCTAGGCCTCGCACGTCCCGCTCTGCACCTGCCATGCACCCCAGCCCCTTACGGCAAATGTTGAAATAATTGGTTCTGTTGGCCGCACTGTGGCCAACATTCCTTTCCAGACAAGACACTTGACGCATTCTCAGAGGGAGAGATCAGGTGAGTTTTGTCTCGAAAATATCTTCGACAGAAAATCCGCCTCTGGAGCGGAGGTGTCCCGAAGCCTTCGGGGGGCTCGACCTAAACTTTTGCCGCAACCCCGCGTGCGGCAGCTTCGGTGTGCATCCGGACCCGTTCAAAAGGCCAGGTGGAGAACCACCGGCACCGCCGGACGTCCTGCGAGGCGAGGTCAAAGGCACGAAGCACGAAGCACGAAGCACGAAGCACGAAGCACGAAGCACGAAGCACGAAGAGTTCTTTCAATGCCCAACCTGCAACAAGTCCTCGCGGATCAAGAATAACTGCGCGATTACCGAAGAAAACCAACGCCTCAAGCATTTGCAAGAGCACGATCCAACCGTGCCTTCCTGCAAGACGCCGGGATGCTTCGCGCAGGGGATGGCGCCCGAGGCGCATCCCGAGTTCTACCGGCGGTTCAGCAAGACGGCGAATGGCGATCCGCGCTTCCAGTGCCGTCTGTGCTCGAAGACCTTCTTGATCGGCCAGCCGGCGCGCCGGCATCTGCGAAGCGACAAGAACCGGGTGATCTTCCAGATGCTGTGCAACGAGGTGTCGTTGTCGAAGATCTGCAAAATTACCGACACCTCCTACCGCGATCTCTACGGCAAGATCGACTTCTTCCACGACCAGATCCAGGGATTCATCGCCCAGCGTGAGGATTTCTCTCGGGTTGATTTCCGGGAGGTCGGCTCACGGTTCGCCACGGACAGCCAGACGCTGATGCTGAACTGGCCGACAAAGCGCAAGCGGACACCGGTGGCGGTCCAACATCTCTGCACGGCACATCACCGCTCCGGGTTCATCATGGAGGCAGCGTTCCAGTTCGACCCCACGATGACGATGGATCAAGCCGAGGAGCAGGCCCTCGCGGCCAACGAGGAGAGCCTCTCGGTCGCGTTCCGCCAACATGCGCGCATCTGGACGAAGACCGAGTTCCAAGACTACCTCGTGCGCCTCAAGAAACGGCAGAAGGTGCAGGAGATCGAACTCTACCAGCTGCCCCACCAGGGCGTCCTGGTGCGCTATGACATCCTCCAGTATGCCCACGCTCTTCGGGTCCAGCAGATGCTTTCCGGGGCCGATGTGCCGCTCCTGATGGTGATGGATGACGACCGCGGCTTGCAGCAGGCGTTTCAGGCGGCATTTGTCGAAGAGATATGTCAGCGCAAAGCCGAGATCGCGGTTGTCAGCTTCGATAAGGAGATGACCAACGATATGCGCAACTACACCGTCGCGGCAGGGCAGGCACTGCTATCGGGGGTCTCCGGGATGCTCATAAACCAGATCCGGCAGCTATCCGACAAAGACTATGCCCGGCTGTCGATTTCGCGCTGTCAATCCAGGTGATGGGATGGCCGCTGAATCTCGGCGCCCGTTTTCCGTTCTCGAGGAAATCCGAGCCGAACAAGGTGGTGAAGGTGCCGACCTGGCGGCCTGGACGCGATGCGATGTCGGCAGCACGCCTGATCCGTCGCGCGACCCTGCGGAGCGTGGGTTCCTACTTCCACAAGTTCCGTTCCAATGTCCGCTTCGCCTCTCGACCGTCCATTTCCAGCGGGAATGTCGGCCGCACTTGGGACAAGCAGTATCTCTATAAGCCGGAGGTGATGGCCAAGATGGTGCAGATATACCGATTCTACCACAACTGGTGCGATCCGGGCGATGACAAGAAAACGCCCGCGATGCGGATCGGGCTCGCACGCGGGCGGGTTTATGAGCGGGATTTCATGTAGATTTGGGCACTTGGGCCTAAAGCTTGATGTAGTGCTTTTGCAGAACCTTCAGCGCCGATTTATCGGTCTCGTGGAATGCCACATGCTTTCTGTCGCGCAGCCGGATCAGGTAGATCGCATGATGCCGCCTGCGCCCCCGATGGCTGCTCCGGCGAGTAATCCAAGACCACCGGTCAAGACGCCGCCAGCAATCGCCCAGCCGGCCGCACCGCCGGCAGAGCGATAGGTTTCTTCATCCATCTGCCGCATCGTCTCGATGTCATCCGGGAAATACTTGGTGGAACGGAAGCCTTTCCCACACACGATGACGAAGCCCTTTCTCCACGAAGGGTCGATGCGAACTCGCGAGATGCCATCCGATGCGCCAAGGAGCTTTGCCATCCGTTTCTTCTCCTATCGACTGGGATGCTTGGCAGATAGGGAAATGGAAGAGCGAAAAGAAAAGCTCGCAGCGTAAAGGCTGCGAGCTTCAACATTTGCCGTAAGGCGCTGGGCCATGCACCCGGCTTTTCTATGCTTGACCCGCCACAGGTTTGGGCGTGGGGCTAAGCGCCTCCAGCGGCTTGCGCACCGCGTTGCGCAGGCCCGGTCCGCGCGGCGCCTGAATGCGCTTGGTTGCCTCGACAATCAGCACGCCGCCCGAGGCGATCATCGACAGGTTGCCTCCCAAACGCTCCCACATGCCGGCGGTCTGGCGCCAGAAACGCCGTGTGCTGGGCGGCTGATAGAGCGTGGTCATATGGCGCTCGGGCAGGAAGCTGTGCGATTTCAGCAGCGCCTCAAGCTGGGTCTGCGAATAGGGCCGCCCCGACCCGAAAGGCGTGCGATCGCTGCGCGACCACAGCCCCGCGCGGTTCGGCACGACGAACAGCGCCGATCCCCCCGGCCCCAGCACTCGCCAGCATTCATTCAGCAGCGCGGCGGGCCGTTCGCTTGCCTCCAGACCGTGCATGACCAGCAATTTGTCGACATAGCCGGTTTCCAGCGGCCATTTGGTTTCCTCGCACAGAACCGAGATGTTCGGCATTTTCTGCGGCCACGCGATGACCCCCTGAGGCCCCGGCATCAGGGCGATGACGCGCCGCGCGTCCGCCAGATAGGGACGCAGGAATGGCACGGCAAAGCCGAAGCCGACCACCGTCTGCCCCTTGGCTTCTGGCCAAGCCTCAGCGATCTCATTGCGCACGGTTTTTTGCACAGCCCGGCCCAGCGTGCTGCGATAGTAGAAATTCCGTAACTCCTGCACATCGAGATGCATTGCAGTGGCGCCCTTGATCCGTCAGGCTGGACTCTAGCTTATGAGGCGGGCTGGGAAAACACCCAAGCGCCTGATCCAGCACTATAGGAGGCCCGCAGATGTCATTCGAGATCGTAACCATACCCTGTTTGACCGACAATTACGCGTTTCTCGCGCATGACGCGGCCAGCGGCGCGACCCTTTGCGTCGATGTGCCCGAGACAGAACCGATCATCGACGCGCTGGCACAAAAGGGTTGGACGCTCACTCATGTGTTGCTGACGCACCACCATGCAGACCACTCGCAAGGGCTGGCCGACCTGCTGGCCGTTCACCCCGCAAAGGTCATCGGCGCGAAAGCAGACGCACACCGCCTGCCATCGCTGGATGCCACCGTAGAAGAGGGCGACAGCATCATCATTGGCGACCAGATCGGTGAGGTGATCGACGTCAGCGGACATACAATCGGCCACATCGCCGTGCATTTCCCGGCCAGTCACGCAGTCTTTACGGCCGACAGCCTGATGGCGCTGGGGTGTGGGCGCCTGTTCGAGGGCACGCCAGCGCAGATGTGGACATCACTTAGCAAACTCATGGGCTTGCCGCCCGAAACAATCGTCTATTCCGGCCACGAATACGCCAGCGCCAATGCGAAATTCGCGCTAACCGTTGACCCCGGCAATTCCGCGCTTATATCCCGTTCAGACGCAATCAACGCGGCCCGCAATCAGGGCCGCGCCACCGTTCCCTCAACGTTGGCCGATGAATTGGCCACCAATCCGTTCCTGCGCGCCGCAGATCCCGCCATCAGGGCACATCTGGGTATGCAGGACGCATCCGACGCCGCAGTCTTTGCCGAAATCCGTGCGCGCAAGGACCGCTTTTGAGGCGTTATTTTGCAGTGGCTGCCGGTCCCACTTACAAGAAAGTGTAGGGCTGGCACGAAAAAAGCCTTGAAGCCGCGCCGTTATCGACCAAACTTTAAGGTTATCAGGCCAAGGTAACCGGCATACCGCCGCACCAGACAGGAAGGAGCACCAGCCGTGCCCTCATTCTCGACCACACTGGAACAGGCAATTCACGCCGCTTTGGCGCTGGCAAACGCACGCCAGCACGAATTCGCCACACTCGAACATCTGCTCCTCGCCCTCGTGGACGAGCCTGACGCGAACCGCGTGCTGAACGCGTGCAATGTCGAAACCGAGGAGTTGCGCACAACTCTCGTTGAGTTCATCGACGATGAGCTCTCGAACCTCGTCACCGACATCGAAGGCTCCGAGGCGGTTCCGACCGCCGCGTTCCAGCGCGTGATCCAGCGCGCCGCGATCCATGTGCAATCGTCGGGACGCACCGAAGTGACCGGCGCCAACGTGCTGGTCGCCATCTTTGCCGAGCGCGAGAGTAACGCCGCCTATTTCCTGCAAGAGCAGGACATGACGCGCTACGACGCGGTCAATTACATCGCTCATGGTGTGGCCAAGGATCCCGCCTTTGGCGAGGCGCGCCCTGTTCAGGGTGCCGAGGAAGACACCCAAAGCGTCGGTCAGGAACCGGGCGCGGTCGAGCCGGGTGAATCCGCTCTGGCCAAATATTGCGTCGACCTGAACGAGAAATCGCGCACCGGCGATGTCGATCCGCTGATCGGGCGCGCCGACGAGGTCGAGCGTTGCATCCAGGTGCTGTGCCGCCGTCGCAAGAACAACCCACTGCTCGTGGGCGATCCCGGCGTTGGCAAGACCGCCATCGCCGAAGGACTGGCGTTCAAGATCGTGCAGGGTCAGACCCCCGAGATCCTGTCGAAAACGACGATCTTCTCGCTCGACATGGGCGCGTTGCTGGCCGGAACACGCTATCGCGGCGATTTTGAAGAGCGCCTGAAGGCCGTCGTGACCGAACTGGAAAACCACCCCGACGCGGTTCTCTTTATCGACGAAATCCATACCGTGATCGGCGCCGGGGCCACCTCGGGCGGGGCGATGGATGCATCAAACCTGCTGAAGCCCGCACTTCAGGGCGGCAAACTGCGCTGCATGGGTAGCACCACTTACAAAGAGTTCCGCCAGCATTTCGAAAAGGACCGCGCGCTGGCCCGCCGGTTCCAGAAAATCGACGTGGCCGAGCCGTCGGTCGAGGATACGGTCAAGATCCTCAAGGGCCTCAAGCCTTACTTCGAGGAGCATCACAGCGTCAAATACACCAACGACGCGATCAAAACCGCCGTCGATCTGGCCTCGCGTTATATTAACGACCGCAAGCTGCCGGACAAGGCCATCGACGTAATCGACGAGGCGGGTGCGGCCCAGCATCTGGTCATCGCCTCTAAGCGCCGCAAGAGCATCGGCGTCAAGGAAATCGAGGCCGTCGTGGCCAAGATCGCCCGTATCCCACCCAAGAGCGTATCCAAGGATGACGCGGCGGTGCTGCGCGATCTGGAAAAATCGCTCAAGCGGGTGGTGTTCGGTCAGGATGCCGCCATCGACGCGCTGAGTTCCGCGATCAAGCTGGCCCGCGCAGGTCTGCGCGAACCTGAAAAACCGATCGGCAACTACCTCTTTGCCGGCCCCACTGGCGTGGGCAAAACCGAGGTGGCAAAACAGCTGGCCGACACATTGGGCGTCGAGCTGATCCGCTTTGACATGTCCGAGTACATGGAGAAACATGCGATCTCCCGCCTCATCGGCGCACCTCCGGGTTATGTCGGCTTTGATCAGGGCGGGCTGCTCACCGACGGCGTCGATCAGCATCCCCACTGCGTATTGCTGCTGGATGAGATTGAAAAGGCGCACCCTGATGTGTTCAACATCCTGCTTCAGGTGATGGACCACGGCACGTTGACCGATCACAATGGTCGCGCGGTCGATTTCCGCAACGTGGTGCTGATCATGACCTCAAACGCGGGTGCATCCGAACTGGCGAAATCTGCCATCGGCTTTGGCCGCGACCGCCGCGATGGAGAGGATATCGCAGCCATCGAGCGGGCGTTCACGCCCGAATTCCGCAACCGCCTCGATGCCGTCATTTCTTTCGGCGCGCTGCCCAAGGAGGTGATCATGCAGGTGGTTGAGAAGTTCGTGCTGCAGTTGGAAGCGCAGTTGATGGACCGCAATGTCACCATCGAACTGACGGAGCCTGCCGCCGAATGGCTGGCCAACAAGGGCTACGACGACAAGATGGGCGCGCGCCCGCTCGCCCGCGTCATTCAGGAGTATATCAAGAAGCCGCTGGCCGAAGAGCTTCTCTTTGGCAAGCTGACCAAGGGCGGCGTCGTCAAGGTGGGCGTCAAGGACGGCAAGATCGACTTGCAGATATCGGGCCCTGATGCACCTCGTCTGAGTGGCGGCAAACCACCGCTACTGACGGCTGGCTGACGCGCATCACACCCCTAGCGGCGCTGGCCATCTTGGCTGGCGCCGCAACGGTGGACCGGCCCGCTGCGTAGGATCGCACGTGCATGGCGCTTAGCTATGTCAGGCTCAAAAGGCACCGGTTTTGCCCTACCCTCTCGCGCAGCGTGCGATTTGATCGACAGCACCGCGTAGCGGATGATTGCAAACTGATCGCCCGCCCGTGTGCCGACAAAATTCGCCGAATTTTCTGGTCCCACTACTTTTCGGTAAATTTCAACTCGATCCGGCGATTTTGGGCCCGCGCCTCGGCGCTGCTTCCGGGGGCGATGGGCTGATACTGTCCAAACCCGTTTGCCGCCAGTCTGTCCGGCGGCAGGCCCAGAAAGTCGATCATGTAGCGCACGACAGACAGCGCACGCGCCTGACTAAGCTCCCAGTTGTCAGCGAAATCGGCCCCGCCCCTGATCGGCACGTTATCCGTATGCCCGTCGACGCGGATGATCCACTCGATCCCCTCGGGGATGTCGCTTGCTACATTTCGCAGGATCTCGGCCACCTTGGCGATCTCGTTCTTGCCGGAGTTCGACAGTGTCGCCTGCCCCACCGCGAACAGCACCTCGGAGGAGAATACGAAACGATCGCCCTCGATCCGAATTCCTTCCTGATTGCCCAGCACGTCGCGCAGACGGCCAAAGAACTCCGAGCGGTATTTCTCTAAATCCTGCTTTTCCGCCTCCAACAGCTTGCGCTTTTCCTCTTCGGCCTCGCGGCGGCGCTTTTCCTCAGATGCGACGCGGGCGAGCGCCGCGTTCAAGTCCTGGCCCAGTGACTGGACTTGCACATCGCTCGCCGCCTCGCGCACCTTTGAGTCGTCCAAAAGCGCCTGCAATTGCCCCAGTTGATCACGTAGCGCCGCGACCTGCTGGTTCAGCAGTTCCTGTTCGCGCTCGGCCTTTTCGGTCTTGGCCTTTTGCGTGGTCAGGGTCTTTCGCGCTTCACTCAGAAGGGCCGCGCGCTCTTCGGCGGCGCTCATCTGGGTGCCGGCCTCCTCTTCGGCGGCCAGCTGGGCAGCGAGGGCAGCGGCGAGTTTCGCGCGCACGTCCTCTTGGGAAAGCTGCTGATCGGCCTTCAGCGCGGCCAACTCGGCCTCCAATGCCGCCACACGCGCGTTGGCCGCCTGCGCAGCATCGGCGCGCTCTGCCACCTCCGCGCGCAGTGCCTCCAGCCGCGCATCGCCCGCCAGCCCGTCTGCAGCCAACTGCGCCTCCAGCTCGGCTGTGCGGGTGCGCGCAGCATCTAGGTCAGCGGACAGCGAGGCGACCTCTGCTCCCTCGTCGCGGCGCGCGGCGAGGGCGGCGGCCAGTTCGGCTTCCAAGTCTGTGCTACCCTTGCGGGCGGCGGCCAGCAGGGTCAGCGTCTCTTCGGCGCGGCGGCGCTGTTCTTCCAGCGCGAGGGTCATGGCGGTCAGTTCGGCCTGCGAGTTCTTTAGCTTGTCGCGCAATGCCTTGGCGGCGGCAGCCTGAGCGAGGCGCGCAGCCTCGGCGTCACTCAGCTGCGTTTCTGTCTCGCCCGCCTCGGCGCGCAGATCGGCGGCCAGCGCCTCCAACGCGTCGCGCTGCGCGGCGGCGAGGCGGGCTGCTTCGGCCTCGGCGTTGACCTCATCGCGCAGACTTGCGATGGCCAATTGCAACGCTTCCTTGTCGGATACCAGCGTATCACGGGCGGCCTCTAGGTCGTCGACCTGCCCCAACGCGGTGTCTCGTTGCGCCAGAAGGCCTGCGACCTGCTGTTCAAAACTGGCGATGCGGGCATCTGCCGCCTCGTTGCGTGCGGTCAGCGACGCGATCAGGGCTGTCTGCTCCTCCTGGCGTTGGCGGGCATCCCCCAAGGTGGTGGTCAGCGCACCGACCCGTTCCCCCAATGTGGCGCTGCGGTCCTGCTCAAGACCCAGCGCACGCGACAGCGCGGCCACCTCGGCGGATAGCGTATCCAGCTCGGTTGCCTGACCGGTGATCGTCTCGCGCAGGGCGAATTGCACAACCATGAATATCGTCAGCACGAACATCAGCACCAGCAAAAGGCCGGTCATCGCGTCTACGAAACCCGGCCAGATCGAGGCCTGAAAACGTTGCCCGGTGCGGCGCGACAGGGCCATGATCTAGCCCTCCTGCTCCGGGGGATCGCCGAAGCCCGAACTGATGCCGGGCGCATCGCGATAGCTGCGCCGGGCCGTACTCGTGCCTTGCAACGCCGCGCGCAGCCCGGCCAGATCGGTGCGCAACTCGCTCATGCTTTCTTGTCTGCCGGCGCTGATTTCCTCGAGGATGCGCAACATCTGGACGTCGATCGAGCGCAGACGCATGCGGCTTTCGGCGTCAAGGACCGTCTCTTGCGATGGTGTCTCGCGCGCGCTCAACGCTTCGATCAAGCGCTCTTGTCCGTCGGCAACCCGGCCTAGCGCCGCGTGAGTACCAGCGTCATCCGTGCCATCGGCAAGGCGAGCGACGGCAGCGGCCAGCCCTGCCACCTGCTCATCTGATGCGGCGCGGGTGATGTCCGATTGCGTTAGCATCAACTGCAGCGATTCCATCTGCTCGCTCATCTGGTCAATGATGCCAGTCAGCAGCGCCTGCTCGGCGCTACCCTCGCTATCGGTTCCAGCGAACCCGACGCGCGTGATGGTCGACATCCATTCCTCAAGCTCGCGATAGAACCGGTTCTGTCCGTGCCCCGCGAACAGTTCGAGCAGGCCGACGATCAGCGATCCAGCAAGGCCCAACAGAGACGAGGCAAAAGCGACGCCCATCCCGCCCAACTGCGATTGCAGGCCCGTCATCAGACGGGTGAACACCTCGACGCCAGCTTCGCCCTCTCGCGGGGCGAGACCGCGAATGGTCTCGACCAGTGCCGGAACGGTCGTGGCAAGGCCATAAAATGTGCCGAGAAGGCCGAGAAATATCAACACGTTGACGATATAGCGCGTGATCTCGCGCGCTTCGTCGATGCGCTGCGCGACCATATCCTGCATTGAGCGGGCCGAGGATTGCGAGATTTGCATCCGCTTGCCCCGCTGGCGCAGCAGCGTCGCAAGAGGTGCCAGCAGCAGCGGCGGCTTGGTCATCTCGTGGCCCGGCACGTCGCCTGCAAAACTCTCAAGCCAGCGCACCGATCCGATCAGCTGGAACACCTGCCAAAAGCAGGCAACGACGCCGATCAGGAAAACAAACCCGATAAATCCATTCAGATAGGGATTGGCCTCGAACACCGGTAGCACGCGCGGCAGCGCCATGAACGCGCCCAACGCCGCCAGCACCAGCACCAGAAACATGATGACGATCTGGCGCCAAGGTTCAGAAAAATTCGGCTCGACCTCGCGGTCCGGCTGGTCCATGCGGACGCTCCCGACACTGGTTTTACTTGGGCGCACCCTACGCGGATCGCGCCCTCAAGCCAAGCCGTTAAGCGCACAGCCCCCGCACACGCGCCGCTAGCCATTCAAGGTCGGAATCTGCGATGCCAAGGTCGGTCAGGTGCGACGCGGTGTTGTAGAGATATTCGGTGTTCGCCCCCCGGTCGCCGACGGCGCGGGCAATGATGCGCGCCTGTTCCTCAAGGGGCAGTGCGCCGCAATATTGCACGTGATAAGGGTCGATCACATAGGTCACGGCGCGCACAACGCGGCCATCCTCAAGACGCAGATCCAGATCCCGTTCGAGGTAAGCCGACGATATCAGCTCGCGTGCGCGCAGATACTCCAGCGTCTCAGCCTCCTGCCCCTCGCCGACGGCCAGCGCGACGCCTTGGCACTGCGCGCCGTGCGCCTCGTCAAGGGCCAGCACCAGCCCCGGCTCTTTTTCGGTGCCGCGATGGTGGATCGAGCGCATGCAAAAGCTGCGCGCATAGTCCGGCAGTGTCGCGATCTGCTGGCTCGCCACCTCAAAGCCGGGATTCCACACCAGCGATCCATAGCCGAACACCCACATCGTCATTTCGCCGTTCCCCTCCCGATTTCGCCCAAAGCGTTTCTGAACTTCCCTAGCACTTGGGCATTCAGAAACACTGCGTAATATATGCCCGTCGCGCTACATTTTGAGAAGACGCCGCCATGGGCTTCTTCTCGAAACACTCTATAAACACGAATGCACGGGCGCGCAAAAGGGGGCCATTTATGCGGATACTGCTGGCAATCGTCATCACGGCGGCGGTGGCTTGGGCCGGATACTGGTTCATCGGGTCCAGCGCGTTGAAATCCGGCATTGCCACATGGTTCGATGCGCGCCGCACCGAGGGGTGGGTGGCCGACTATTCGGAGCTATCGGTGCAGGGCTTTCCCAATCGGTTCGATACCACGCTCACTGATCTGCAACTGGCCGATCCGGCGTCAGGGATGGGCTGGCAGGCGCCGTTCCTTCAGCTGATGACGCTCAGCTATATGCCGAACCACGTGATCGCGGTCTGGCCACATGAGCAGCGCATCGTTACCCCCAGCGGCGCCTATGTGCTGAGCAGCACCGACATGCGCGCATCCCTTGTGGTCGAGGCCAGCACCGCACTGGCCCCCAAGCGATCAACGCTGACCGCTGAGGGGCTGACGCTGACGCCCGAGGCTGGCACGGGCGCGTTCTCGGCCACGTCGCTCAGGCTGGCTGCAGAGCGTGGCGAGGATGCACCCGACACCGACGATCCACGCTACCATCTGGGCCTCGCCGCCGAGGGGGCAGCCCCGCCTGCGCCGCTGCTGGCGCAACTCGACGTCGCGAGCACTCTGCCGCGCGTGATCGACACGCTCAGCGCGGATATCACCGTCGATTTTACCGCGCCGTGGGATCGCTACGCCATCGAAGAGGCCCGCCCCCAACCGACGCGCGTGGACGTCACGCGCATGGCGGCCAATTGGGGGACCATGACGCTGGAGGCGTCGGGTATTCTGGACGTGGACGCATTCGGCACTCCCGATGGGGCCATAACGATCAAGGCGCGAAACTGGCGCGACATTCTACAGCTTGCTGAGGGCGCAGGCGCGCTGACGCCGGACGCAGCGGCAGCAGCCGAGAGGGCACTATCGCTGCTGGCAAATGCATCGGACAGCGACAAGACTGTGGAGATAACGCTGGAACTCGAGGGCGGGCGCGTCTGGCTGGGCCCATTGCCCATCGCCGCCGCGCCGGTGATGCGCCTGCGCTGAGCCTTACCTGCAATAACTGCCGCTGCGATAGCGCGCGGTATCAAAGTGGAAATGATCTTGGTGAAACTTGTCGGAATTCGGTCCCAAAACCGTGCCGAACGGTCCACAAGCTGACCGATGCATCTGGTCAAGAATGCGCCCTTTTTGCCCCCCGCCCCAATCCGAGAGAACCGTGATAGTGCGCCCATCGCGCAATTGAAATCCGGCTATGTCGATGGCGTGGCCCTTTCCGTGTTCGGAAATCTTGGCGCCCTTCTGGTTATTGCGGCTACGGCAGGCGTAATGCGCGGCCACCCGTAGCTGCGCAACACCGCCGCCATATCCACCGACGGCGGGCTTCATCCCCTTGGCAATCCATGACTTTATCGCGCCGGCCGTGCGGCAGTCCATGACCGCATGCTGGCTCAGCGACACGCCGTTTATGCTGCGCACCTTGACCGCGCCGTCCACGCCGCAGCCCTTGATCCGACCCGGCACGCGACCGATGGCCTCGCCCTGGATGGCCGGATCGCCGCAGACGGCACCGCGGGCGCGCATTTCCTTGCGCTTGGCGGCCTCGCGCCGCACGCCCAAGGGGCGCAAGAGCGGGCGCAGCGAGGCTAGAATGCCGCCGCGCTCCTGCTTAATAGTCTTTGGGGCGGGCGTTTGGATACGTTCGGGACGGTCGCCCAAGCGGTCGCGACCCGACGGGCTGAACCTTTCGGCGACGGGGCGGTCCTGCATCTTAACGGGCGACTCTTCCCGGCGCGGCAGGCCCGCTGGACGCGAGACGGGGCGCGTCATTTGGGCCGGTTCGCTGACGGTCTGCTGAATTGCGGTGGGCGTCTGGACTGCGGTGGGCGTCTGAGCAGTGTCTGGCCGTGCAACCGGGCGCATCGAGGTTTCGGGCGCGCCTGCGACTGCGGCGCTCGCGGCGGCGACGAGAGCAGCCATGATCACGGCCCGCCTCATCTGCCTCGCGCCCTGCCGAAATCGGGCGCGTCGGTGTCCTGCCCCGCCTCAATGATGCCGCGCCGAATCGCGCGGGTGCGCGTGAAATATTCGTGCAGATGATCGCCGTCACCGGTGCGTATTGCCCGTTGCAGCGCAAACAACTCTTCGGTGAAGCGCCCCAGAATTTCCAGCGTCGCCTCGCGATTGTTCAGGAAAACGTCGCGCCACATGGTCGGATCGCTGGCGGCGATGCGGGTAAAGTCGCGGAAACCAGCGGCGGAGTATTTGATGACTTCGCTATCGGTCACGCGGCGCAGATCGTCGGCAACGCCCACCATCGTGTAGGCAATGAGGTGCGGCGTGTGGCTGGTCACAGCCAGCACCAGATCGTGATGGTCCGCATCCATCTCATCGGTCAGCGCACCCATCCCCTGCCAAAGCGCCTCCAACCGCTCGACGGCGGCGCGATCTGCACCCTCCGGCGGCACGATCAGGCACCAGCGATTGTCGAACAATTCGGCAAAGCCAGAGCGCGGTCCCGAATGTTCGGTGCCCGCGAGTGGATGCGCGGGGACGAAATGCACATTTTCAGGCAGATGTGGCGCAACCGCTTCGATCACCGCACGCTTGACCGAGCCGACATCGCTGACCGTCGCGCCGGGCTTGAGGCCGGGTGCGATTTCCTCTGCGACAGCGCCCATGACGCCGACCGGCACGCACAGAACGACCAGATCGGCGCCCTCCACCGCCTCGGCGGCACTGTCGCAGATGCGATCGCACAGCCCGATCTCACGCGCGATATCCCGCGTCTCGGCTGAGCGCGCATATCCCACGACCTCGCCCGCAAGGCCCGCACGGCGGATCGCCAGAGACATTGACCCAGCAATCAGTCCAAGGCCAATCAACGCGACGCGATCATAGATCACGCTCATCGGGCCGTTGCCATGAATTGACCCACTGCATGCGCGACGCGGCGGCAGCTGGCCTCATCCCCGACAGTAATGCGCAGGCAATTGGGCAGGTTGTAGCCCGCCACGCGACGTACGATCAGGCCCTCGGATTTCAGATGATTGTCGCAGGCCTCGGCCTCGGCCTGAGAGGCAAAGCGCGCGAGGATAAAATTGGCCAGCGACGTATCGGACGGCACGCCATGCTCGGCCAGCGCCTCGGCCATCCAGGCGCGCCACCGGGTGTTGCCCTGGCGGCATTTCGTGGCCCATTCGGTGTCACGCACCGCAGCTTCGGCGGCGGCAAGTGCGGCAGAGCTAAGATTGAAGGGGCCGCGCACACGGGCGAGCACGTTCATCACGTGTTCGGGGCCATAGCCCCAGCCGACGCGCAGACCGCCCAGCCCGTATAGTTTGGAAAAGGTGCGCGTCATCACGACATTCTGGCGCGCCTCGACCAATGCGGCGCCGCCATCATAACCCTCGACATACTCGGCATAGGCGCCGTCCAGCACCAGCAACACATGACCCGGCAGACCAGCGGCGAGGCGCGCGATCTCGCCCTCGCCGATCATCGTGCCGGTGGGATTGTTCGGATTGGCGATAAAGACCAGCTTCGTCGCCGCGTTGCAGGCGGCGAGGATCGCATCGACATCCGTCACGCGCTCGCGCTCGCGCACTTCGACGGGGGTCGCACCATTGGCCAGCGTGCTGATGCGATACATGCCAAATCCGTGCTCGGTATGGATCACCTCGTCGCCGGGCCCCGCGTAAGCTTGACACAGAAAGGCAATGATTTCATCGCTGCCCGCGCCGCATATGACACGCTCAGCGTCAAGCCCGTGAACCTCGGCGATAGCATAGCGCAGCGATGCGTGGTCCGAGGACGGATAGCGGTGCAGATGATAGGATGCCTTGCGAAACGCCTCCTTGGCAGCGTCGCTGGGACCAAAGGGATTCTCGTTCGAGCTAAGCTTGACCGCGTTGGCGACACCCGGCACATGCGCGTCCCCGCCCTGATAGAGCGTGATGTCCAGAATACCCGGCTGCGGTGTGATATTGCTCATGCGGCCCCCTCCAACATTGCCCGTTTTATCCACGGTGCCGGGTCTTGACCAGCGCGAATGGAAAAGGCCGCCCCGGTTTCCCGACGCGGCCCCTACCCTGTGGCATATGTGCAGAACGTAGCTTTAGTTCTGCGCGTAGAATTCGATGACCAAGTTCGGCTCCATCACGACGGCATAAGGCACGTCGCTGAGGCCGGGTGTGCGCACGAAGGTCGCGGTCATTTTCGAGTGATCGGCGTCGATGTAGTCAGGTACGTCACGTTCGGCCAGTTGAACGGCCTCGAGAAGGACGGCCAACTGCTTGGACTGGTCGCGGACCTCGATCACGTCACCCTCTTTCACGCGGTAGGAGGGGATGTTGACGCGCTTGCCGTTCACCTTGACGTGGCCATGGTTCACGAACTGGCGGGCGGCGAATACGGTCGGCACGAACTTGGCACGGTAAACGACGGCATCAAGGCGACGCTCGAGCAGGCCGATCAGGTTCTCGCCGGTGTCACCCTTGACGCGGGCGGCCTCGATGTAGACGCGCTTGAACTGCTTTTCGGTCAGGTCGCCGTAATAGCCCTTGAGCTTCTGCTTGGCGCGCAGCTGCAGACCAAAGTCAGAAATCTTGGCCTTGCGGCGCTGACCGTGCTGGCCGGGGCCGTATTCACGGCGATTGACGGGTGATTTGGGGCGACCCCAAATGTTTTCGCCCATGCGGCGGTCTAGTTTGTACTTGGCAGACGTGCGTTTGGTCACGGCTGATCTCCTTCTTAGAGTGCGAAGGGCGTTGTCCTTTGGATTGCTCCCGACAGGCATCCCCTTGCGGGGGCCACCAACACCAATGAAGCCGCGCTTATATCCGGGTCTGGGGCAGAGTCAACTACGGCAGCAAGGCTATTCGGACACCTTCTTGACGAACTGGGATTTCAGGCCCATCTGGCCGATCCCCGGCACCTTGCAGTCGATATCGTGATCGCCGTCGACCAGCCGGATACCGCGAACCTTGGTCCCGACCTTGACCACCGACGACGATCCCTTGACCTTCAGATCCTTGATCACCGTCACCGTATCGCCGTCTGCCAGAACGTTGCCCACACTGTCGCGCACCTCGGCGGCATCGTCGGACTGCGCATCCGGTGACCATTCATGAGCGCATTCAGGACAGATCAGCAGCGCGTCGACCTGATAGGTGTAGGCAGACGCACATTCGGGGCATGGAGGCAGGGTGTCATTCATGCCGGGGTCTATATCCGTGTGCCGCCACGATGACCAGAAGCGGATCGGCTGCGGCGACATTCACAGCAAGAAGAAAGCGAGCGCCTCGCGCCTTTGGCTGGACTTGGGCGCGGGGCGTGATTAGATCGCCTCTATGGCAAAAACTGATGAGAACAAGAATTACAAGGTGGTCGCCGAAAACCGGCGCGCGCGGTATGATTATGCCATCGAGGACGATATCGAATGCGGTATCATCCTTGAGGGGTCCGAGGTGAAATCGCTACGCGAAGGCGGCGCGAATATCGCCGAGAGCTATGCAAGCGTCGAGGATGGTGAGCTGTTTCTGGTGAACAGCTACATCGCCCCCTACAAGCAGGCCAAGACATTCGGCCATGATGAAAAGCGTCGACGCAAGCTGCTGGTGTCGCGCCGCGAGATGGCGCGGCTGTGGTCCGATACGCAGCGCAAGGGCATGACGCTGGTCCCGCTGGTCCTCTATTTTAACCATCGCGGTTTGGCCAAGCTGAAGATCGGCATCGCCAAGGGCAAGAAGAACCACGACAAGCGCGAAAGCGAAGCCAAGCGCGACTGGGGCCGTCAAAAGCAGCGCTTGTTAAAGGACAACCGCTGATGGAGCTGCTTGTCGCCATGTTTTCGGGCGCGGTGGGGGCGGTCTGCGCACGCAGGGCGATGCGGCGGCGCGCGCCCGGCATTTGGATCACAACGCTGTTGGGTATCCTTGGCGGTGCGGGCGCGTGGTGGGTGCTGGCGATGATAGGTCCGGGCGAACAGGCCGGGCCACTGTTGCTGTGGCACCTGGCGGCAGGCGCGATTGGCGGCGGCGCTCTGGTGTCGGTTGCGATCATGCTCTGGGCGCGCCTGGTGCGCTAAGGCACCCTTGCCGCCGCCCTTGCCACCGGGCCGGGGCGGTTATAATCAGAATGAGTAGCGAGATAGGGGGCGAAAATGGCTGAGGACGATCCGAGAATTCTGGTCTCGACTGAGTGGCTTGGCGCGCATCTGAAAGATCCGGACCTGCGCATTCTGGACGCAACCACCTTCTTGCCCGGCACCGGGCGCGATGCGCGCGCGGAATACGAGATGACGCATATCCCCGGCGCGCGGTTCTTTGACATCGACGATATCAGCGATCACCGCTCGGACTTGCCGCATATGGCGCCCACGACCGAGAAATTCATGTCGCGCTTGCGCGCCATGGGCGTCGGCGACGGGCATCAGGTGGTGGTTTACGACACGCATGGCCTGTTTTCCGCCGCGCGCGTCTGGTGGCTGTTCCGCCTGATGGGCCAAGGCGATATCGCCGTGCTGGATGGTGGCCTGCCGAAATGGCAGGAAGAGGGCCGCCCGATTGAGGATATGCCCCCCATCGTGCGCGACCGCCACATGACGGTGCGGCGCCAGAACCATATGGTCAAGGACGTCACTCAAGTCTCGGCCGCGTCCAAGCTGGGCGATCACACCATTCTGGACGCCCGCGCTGCAGAGCGGTTTCGCGGCGAGGCCCCCGAGCCGCGCGAGGGGCTGCGCGCAGGCCATATCCCCGGCGCGCACAATGTGCCTTATACCGATCTGCTAAACGCGGACGGCACGATGAAGGGTACCGAAGCGCTGCGCGCTGTGTTCGATTCTGCGGGGGCCGACCTTACAAAGCCGGTCATCACCACCTGCGGTTCCGGCATCACGGCGGCGGTCATCAATCTGGCGCTGGCGCGTATCGGTCATATGGACAATGCGCTTTATGACGGCTCGTGGGCCGAGTGGGGCGCGTTTCCCACCGTTCCGGTGGCCACTGGCGAGGCTTGATATGCTGGGCCACCTGCCTGCCCAATCCCCCGACGCTATCCTGCAACTAAGCGAGCAGTTGCGCGTCGATCCGCGCCCGAACAAGATTGACCTCGGCGTTGGTGTCTACAAGGACGCCAGCGGCGCGACCCCAATCATGCGGGCCGTGAAACAGGCCGAGCAGACGCTGTGGAACGCCGAGACGACCAAAACCTACACCTCCCTGCCCGGCGATCCCGACTTTCTGGCAGCGATGCGCCAGCTTGTGCTGGGGGACGATTTTCCCGGTAATCGTGTCGCCTCAATCGCCACGCCCGGCGGCACCGGGGCGGTGCGGCTGGGGTTTGATCTGGTGCGCATGGCGCGCCCAGACGCGCGTGTGTTCGTGACAGGCCCGACATGGGGCAACCATCTGAGCATCCTCAGCTATCTGGGGATGGAGGCCGTGCCGTTTCGCTATTTCAACGCCGCCACGCATGGTGTCGATACCGCTGGCATGCTCGCCGATCTCGCGCAGCTGCGCGAGGGCGACGTCGTGCTGCTGCATGGATGCTGTCATAACCCCACTGGTGCCGATCTCGGGGCAGATGACTGGCGCGCGCTGATCGACGTGATTAACGCCGCCGGGGCCGTGCCGATGGTTGATCTGGCTTACCTTGGCTTCGGCGAAGGGCTGGACGCCGACGCTGCGGCGACCCGCGCTATCTGCGCCGCCTGCCCCGAAGTGCTGATCGCCGTCAGTTGCTCCAAGAATTTCGGCATCTACCGCGAGCGGACCGGCATCCTGATGGCCGTGATGCAGGACACAGGCGCGCATACCCTCGCCCAAGGCGCGCTGACGCATTTGAACCGGCAGACATATTCGTTCCCGCCCGATCATGGCGCGCGGTTGGTCGCCATGGTGCTACGCGACGCTGAATTGCGCGCCGATTGGCAGGCCGAGCTGGACGATATGCGCGCCACCATGCTGTCGCTTCGTGGCGCGCTGGTACAGGAGTTGCGCGCGCGGTCGAACTCGGACCGCTTCGATTTTATCGCGCAGCATCGCGGCATGTTCTCGATGATCGGGGCCAGCCTGGCGCAGGTCATGCAGATGCGCGACGCGCACGCAATCTACATGGCGCGTGACAGCCGTATCAACATCGCGGGGCTGAACATGCACGATGTGCCAATCCTCGCCGCTGCGATGCTTGAGGCCGGTCTCTGAGCCTTGCACGTGATGCGCGCTTGTCGTTATCTGGCGATATGTCCAACGCACGCACCACACCGCTGATTCAGTCGCTGCCCGCCACCGTCCCCTTTGTGGGCCCGGAGGTGCAGGAGAGGTTGCGCGGCGCGCAATACACCGCTCGCCTTGGCGCAAACGAGAATGTCTTTGGCCCCTCACCGCACGCCATCACCGCAATGCAAAAGGCGGCAAGCGAGATCTGGCAATATGGCGACTCGTCCAGTTACGATCTGCGCTGCACGCTGGCAGCGCAACACAATGCCACGCCCGAAAACATCGTCATCGGCGAGGGGATCGACGGTCTCTTGGGGTATCTGGTGCGTATGATGATCGCGCCGGGCGATGCGGTGGTCACGTCTGATGGCGCCTATCCGACGTTCAACTACCATGTCACCGGCTATGGCGGCACGCTGCACAAGGTGGCGTATCGCGCCGATCAAGAAGACCTGCCCGCGCTGATGGCACGCGCGGCGCAGGTGGATGCCAAGCTGGTCTATTTCGCAAATCCCGACAATCCAATGGGCACTTGGGCCAAGGGCGCGGATGTAGCCGCTGCGCTGGACAGCCTGCCCGAGGGCTGCCTGCTGGTCCTCGACGAGGCCTATGTCGAATTCGCGCCCCATGGCACCGCCGCGCCGGTTGATGTCAACGATCCTCGCGTGATCCGGATGCGCACCTTTTCCAAGGCTTATGGCATGGCGGGCGCGCGTGTGGGCTATGCGATGGGCGCCACGTCGCTGATCGCCGAGTTCGAAAGAATCCGCAATCATTTCGGCATGAACCGCGCCGCGCAGGCGGGCGCGTTGGCGGCCATTCAGGACACCGATTGGTTGACCCATATCCGGCGCGAGGTCGCGACGGCGCGGGATCAGATCACGCGCATCGCCGCCGATAACGGCCTGACGGCCGTGCCTTCGGCCACCAATTTCGTCGCCGTGGATTGCGGCAAAGGCGGCGATTTCGCGCGCGCCGTTCTGGCCGGGCTGATCGCGCGGGATATCTTTGTGCGGATGCCGTTCGTCGCGCCGCAGGATCGCTGCATCCGCGTCAGTTGCGGGCGCCCCGAAGATCTGGAAAAACTCGCCGCAGCCCTGCCCGGCGCATTGCAGGACGCGCGCGGCTAACCTTTGGCGATCACCTGCGCGGCGGCACCTACTGCGCCCTCGCCGCGTGGAATATCCAGCGCCGCCATACCGGCCTCAATACTGCCCAGAACGCCCAGCACCATCTGCGCATTCACATGCCCCATATGCCCGATACGAAAAAACCCGTGCCACGCCGGATCATTCGCCTCGGCCATCCCCAGACCAACGCCCAGCGTGACGCCCGCATTGGCCTCCAGCCAGGTACGCAGATCGCTGGCACCCGGCGCTGGCAGCGATAACGCGGTGACCGCTCGGCTGCGATGCGCGGGATCGCCCATATTTATCCGCAGCGCGCCGCCTGTCGCCCAAACCTCGCACGCCGCCCAGATGGCGCGGGCAAGGCGGTCATGGCGCGCCCAAACAGCCTCGAGCCCCTCATCCTGAATCATGTCCAGCGCGGCGCGCAGTCCATATAGGTGATGCGTCGGCGCGGTGCCGAAAAAGTGTTGGTAAAACTCACCCGGCGCGGCGCGCAGCGTCCAGTCCCAATAGGGGCTGACACGGGCAAGCCTGCGCCGTGCCTCAGCCGCCTTTTCGCTGAAAAAGACAAAGCCCAGACCAGGCGGCATCATTAGCCCCTTCTGGCTGCCGGTCACGGCGACATCGACGCCCCACGCGTCCATCTCGAACCGGTCACAGCCCAGAGAGGCAATGCAATCGGCCATCAACAGCGCAGGATGTCCCGCCGCGTCGATGGCCGCGCGGATGGCCTCCATATCGCTTAGCGCTGAGCTGGACGTGTCAACATGCGTGGCCAGCACGGCCTTGATCCGGTGCGATGTGTCCGCGCGCAAAGCCTCTTCAACGCGGTTGGGATCGATGGGCGACGCGCGCCCGAAATCCAGCATCTGAACGTCGATGCCCATCGCGCGCGCCATTTCCGACCAGCCATGGCCGAAGCGGCCCGTGACCAGCGCCAGCACCGTGTCGTCCGGTGCCAGTGTATTGCTCAGCGCGGCTTCCCACGCGCCATGGCCATTAGCGATGTAGATGGCGACGTGATGCTGGGTGCGTGCCACGCGTTTGAGGTCCGGGATCAGCGTTTGGACCATGTCGATCAGCGCACCGGCATAGATGTTCGGCGACGCGCGGTGCATCGCGTTCAGCACCCGGTCAGGCACGACCGACGGGCCGGGAATGGCCAGATAGGATCGCCCGCCAGACAATGCGCCTTGGGTGTCGGAAACGCTCATCTCCAGCCTCACTTTTGCAATATCGCACGCACCCTTACGCCCATCGCTGCCCGCGTCAATCCACCCGCGCGCTTGCCATGCGCGGCGCACGCGATTAGACGGAGCGTTCTTGCCGCAGCGCAGAGGCCCTCATGCCCCTTTTTAAACGACTGGCCACGTGGGAACGCAACCTGCGCCAATCCTACAACACCGACCTTTCGACGCCCGAAAACCGCCGCCGCGCGCATATCTACAACCTCTGGTTCGACCATGCCATCCTGCGCGGTATCTGGACCAACCAGTTCGAGGTTGCGCCGGGCGTCTACCGCTCGAACCATCCGACGCATAAACGCTTTGCCCAGATGAAAGAAATGGGGATCAAGAGCATCCTCAATCTGCGCGGTTCCGGCGGAGCGGCGCACTATCTGACCGAAAAGGAAAGCTGCCAAGAGCTGGGTCTGACCCTGGTCGACGTCACGCTACACGCCCGCTTTGCTGCCCCGCGCAAGGATATCGCGGCGCTGCTCGCCGCCTTTCGCAGTATCGAAAAGCCGTTTGTCATGCATTGCAAATCAGGGGCCGACCGCGCCGGCTTTGCTTCGGCTATTTATCTGATGGTGATGGAGGGGCGACCCGTGGCCGAGGCCCGTAAAATGCTGGGTCTCAGATTTTTGCACGTCAAACGCTCGCGCACTGGTGTGCTGGACTACATCCTCGATCTCTATGAGGCGCGTCACGCGCAGACCGGCATCGGGTTTGAGGAATGGGTGCTGACCGAATATGACAACGTTCAAGTGCAGGCCGATTTCGAAGCAAATTTCAAACCTTGGTTCTAGAGCCTTTCAATGCTGTGGGCGTTTTGCATCAAATCTATACCTCAGATTAGACGCAGAACACTTTAACGCGTGCCAATGCGCACCGCCATATCCAGCATCCGGCAGGAAAAGCCCCACTCGTTGTCATACCAGCCGAACACACGCAGCAACCCGCCCCCCGATACGGATGTCTCGCGCCCACTCATAATGACGGACTCGGGCCGCGCGCGCAGGTCCGACGACACCAGAGGCCGCTCAGTCCAGCCAAAGACGTCCGCATAGGGACCCGCCTCTGACGCACTGCGCAGAACCTCGTTCACCTCGCCCACCGTTACCGCCCGCCCGGTCTGCACCGTCAGATCGATGCACGACACGCTTGCAGTCGGCACGCGGATCGCACGCGCCTCGATCCTGCCGGCGAGGGTGGGCAGCACCAGATCCATCTGGCTGCGCGCACTGGTTGTGGTCGGCACCATCGACAGGGCGGCTGCGCGACTACGCTCAAGGTTGCCGCGCGGCTTGTCTACCGTGGGCTGACTGCCGGTATAGCAATGCACCGTCGTCATCTGCGCCGACACGATGCCGAATGCCTCGTCCAGAAGCCGCGCCAGCGGGGCCAGTGCGTTGGTCGTGCAGGACGCATTGGAAATGATGCGCTGATCCGCGAGCGCGGCATCATTCGCGCCCAGCACCAGCGTCACATCGGCCTCGGCCGCAGGGCCCGACACCAGAACGGCGCGCGCGCCCGCTTCCAACCCGCGCTCGGCCATGGCGCGCTTGCCCGCCATGCCGGTGCATTCAAGCACCAGATCGACACCGCTCAGATCCAACTGCCGCAGATCCGGCACTGAATGAAACGGCACGTGCCGCCCGTCGACGATCAGCGCGCCCGGACCGGTAGCCACCTCGCCCGGCCATGTGCCATAGATGCTATCGTACTCGAACAGATACGCGCAGGTTTCAAGCGGCTCGATCTCGTTGATCAGGGCCAGTTCCACATCTGCACGCCCGGCCAGAACGATACGCAAAATCGCGCGACCGATCCGACCAAAGCCGTTGATGGCAATCCTGACTGGCGGCTGAGACATGGCGCGGTCTTTCCCTTAAGCGACGCATAATCGCTAGCGTATCAGGCTGCTTCCCGCCACCCCCTTAGCCATCCATTCATCTACTGGCCGCCTGATATCCTCGCTCAAGAGGCATCCAGCACCCCCCACGCGCACACGCGCCTACGATGGCGCGCCAAGCCGTTGCCGCCCCCCATAATCCCATGCTAGTCTGTGCCAAAAAAGGCAGGGCAAAGGCAACTATGACCGCACTTCGCGAATACCAGCGGCTTGAGGCGCCGGGCCTCTGGCGTGCCGCGCCCAGCGACCAGCGTAGCGAAGTTGTAGTTTCAATGGGCAATGCGACGCTGGTCATCACCGATATGCGCGACCGGGTGCTGACGCATTGGTCTATTCCCGCGGTCAACCGCGCCAATCCCGGTCAAAGGCCCGCCATCTATCACCCCGACGGAGACACCGGCGAGACACTGGAACTGGCCGAGTCAGAAGCGCAGATGATCGACGCGATCGAGAAGCTCCGCGCCGGGATCGCACGGCAACGGCCCCGGCCCGGACGTCTGCGCCTCGGCATGATGCTGGCCTCGGTGGCCGTGGTCGCAGCATTGGCGATCTTCTGGCTGCCGGGCGCGGTGCGCGATCATGCGCTGCGCGTCGTGCCGTCGGTCAAACGCATCCAGATTGGCGCGTCGCTTGAGCGCGAAATGCAGTCTGTAACCGGCTTGCCTTGTCGCGCACCCGCCGGCGTTGAGGCGCTGGCCAAGCTGGCGCAACGCCTGCCCCCGACACGCGGCACCGGCGCGCTGCGGGTGGTGCACGGTGGCGTCGCCACCACGGCCACGCTGCCCGGCGGCACAATCCTGATCGACCGCTCGCTAGTCGAGGACTATGAAGAGCCCGACGTCGTCGCAGGCTACATCGTGGCCGCGCGCCTGCGCGCTCGCGCCCACGACCCATTGGGACGCCTACTGGACCACGCGGGCCTGATCGCAGCGTTCCGCCTGCTGACCACCGGCGATCCGGGCGAGGACGCCTTGCGCGCCTATGCTGAATATCTGCTGGCCGACGCGCCCGCCGTGCCGCTGGCGAACGAGGTGCTGCTAGAGGGGTTCAAAGCATGGTCAGTACGCGCCGCGCCCTATGCCTATGCGCGCGACATCTCGGGCGAGAGCACGCTGGCGCTGATCGAGGCCGACCCCTTTGCTGACGAGGTTCCGCCGCCGATCCTCAGCGATGGCGACTGGCTGCGTCTTCAGGGCATCTGCGGCACGTAACCCTTTCAGACCCGACGCTTGCACCTTTTCGCTGCCATGCAACCTTAGCGTAGCCGCGCGTTGCCAAAGCCCGCGCCGCGCACCCGCGCCAGCGCGCCCTGCGCCGCCTGAGCATTGGCAAACGGGCCGCTCAGCAACACGCTGTAATGCTGGCCGCTGAGTGTCATGCTGCCCAGCCGCGCGGGCAGGCCCACCCCGGCAAGGCGACGCGACGCCCGCTGCGCCTGCGCGCGGCTGGTATAGACGCCCGCCTGAACGTAGTTCTGCCCGCCTGTCGATACCGCTGTCCTGCTCGCCTGCGCGGAGTGCCGCGGCGTTGTCGAGACGATCACGCGATGCGAGGGCGCCCCCATCGCTGCGCGCTGCTGTTCATAGCTGGTGTAGGGATAGATCAGGCCCGGATACTGCGCCGACATGTCGCGGCCCGTATCGGTCAGGATCAGGCGACGCGGCACGGTATTTGTCCACATCATCGCCATCTGTGCCTTGCCTGCGAAGGTCTGATGCCCGCGATGCGGATTGAGGCGGCCGTCCATCCAGACGCGTTTGTAGCCCTCGGGGATCACGACATCCTGCACGGCGCGCGCCTGCCTCAACGCAACATGACGCGGCGCGACGCGCGTGGTGTAGGGATCGACCCGCACCACCCGTCTGGCTCTCCGGGGTTGCGGCACGGCACGGGTGGCGTACGGCGCATAGGCCGGAATGGCCGTTGGGCGCGGTGCGTGGCGTGCGGCCTGCGTGCCGGGCACACGCGTCACATGCGCGGTCGCCTGCGGACCGCACCGCACGGCGTAGCCAGACGTAGTGCCGGTATAGCGTGACGACAGCGCACCGGCGCCCGCGCATCCGCGTACCGTGGTCGTGCGGCGCACGGTTCTGGAGACAGCTTTCACGGCTGGCTGCGCGACCGGTGCCAAAACGGGCGAGGCGCGCGGTGCCTGAACGACAATTTTGCGCGGCGGCGGCGCAGGCTGGGCGCGGACCACACGTTTGGGCGCAGGCTGGATCGCAGCGGCCGGTTTCGGCTGAGCCGCCGACGCTTTCTCGGGAACGCGCGCCGTAGGCAGCGTCGGCGGCTGGCCGCAGATCGTTTTGCGCGCGCGCGATACGCGCGGCACCCAAGTCACGTTGCCATCAATCCCGGCGCGCACAAACACGCAGCCCTTGCTGTCGACATATTGCCGCCCGGTGTAGGAACTGGGCGGAAACTCGGCCGGCTCGCCTGCGTCACGAAGGGCTTGCGCCTGAGCAACCCCCAGACCGCAGGACGCGGCGATGACCGCAAGCGCTATCAAGCGTGTAATTTTCATAGTGCCCCCACAAGATGTGCTATATTGTTGCCTCAATTCAGGCTCCGAGTAAACAGGCAAGCGGTCGGGGCAAGCGCGTTACTTTGTGCCGAACATGCGGTCCCCTGCATCACCAAGCCCCGGCAGGATATAGCCCTTGTGATCCAGCCCCTCGTCCAGCGCGGCAGTGACGACGGGCACGTCGGGATGTGCTTCCTTCATGCGCGCGACGCCCTCGGGCGCGGCCAGCAGGCACAGGAACCGGATGTCGGTCGCTCCGGCTTCTTTCAGCAGATTTACGGCGGCGGCGGACGAATTGCCGGTCGCCAGCATCGGGTCGACCACAATCACCAGCCGCTTGCCCAGTTGATCCGGCACCTTGAAATAATACTGCACCGGTTGCAGCGTTTCCTCGTCGCGGTAGAGGCCGACAAAGCCGACCCGCGCCGAGGGAATCAGCTCTAGCATCCCGTCAAGCAGGCCGTTTCCCGCCCGCAGGATCGAGATCAGCGCCAGTTTGCGCCCTGCCAGCACCGGTGCGTCCATCTCACGCATTGGCGTTTCGATCACGCGCGTGGTCATGGGCAACTCATCGGTAACCTCATAGGCCAGAAGCTGTGAGATTTCGCGCAATAACTGCCGGAAAACGGCGGTCGAGGTGTCTTTCTCGCGCATCAAGGTCAGCTTGTGCTGGACGAGCGGGTGTTTGACGATCGTTAGGTGCTGCCGCATGGAATCCTCCGACGATTGGCTGGGGTCCTTATTTTCAGATGCCAAGGCTGAGGGCAATGGACATGGTGTATCATAATCCGGGCGGCATGGCGCGCTGCGAACCCATGTTTCATTCCCGATTGCGCAAATATGTGCAAAGATGCACTCTCACACCGGCCCACGATGCCACCATGAGCAAACTAGTTTAATACTAAACCAATTTGGACAAGGAGCCGCAAAAAATGAGCGACCCAAGCGATACGTTACGCCAGGCGGCCCTGCACTATCACGAATTCCCCAAGCCCGGAAAACTGGAAATCCGCGCGACCAAACCGCTGGCCAATGGTCGCGATCTGGCCCGCGCCTATTCGCCCGGCGTCGCCGAGGCCTGCCTTGAAATCAAGGCTGATCCTGCCACTGCCAGCCGCTACACCAGCCGCGGTAATCTGGTGGCGGTGATCACCAATGGCACCGCCGTTCTGGGCCTTGGCAATATCGGCCCGCTGGCGTCCAAACCGGTGATGGAAGGCAAGGCGGTGCTGTTCAAGAAGTTCGCCGATATCGACTGTTTCGATCTGGAGGTGGATGAGTCGGACCCCGTAAAACTGGCCGAGATCGTCTGTGCCCTTGGCCCCACCTTCGGCGCGATCAACCTTGAGGATATCAAGGCGCCCGACTGTTTCATCGTCGAAAAGATCTGCCGCGAGCGCATGGGCATCCCCGTTTTCCACGACGACCAGCACGGCACCGCCATCGTTGTCGGCGCGGCGACGAAAAACGCGCTGCACGTCGCCGGAAAGAAATGGGAAGATATCAAGGTCGTTTCGACCGGGGGTGGCGCGGCAGGCATCGCCTGCCTCAACATGCTTGTGAAGCTAGGCGTGAGGCGTAGCAATATCTGGTTATGCGACATTAAGGGGCTGGTGTATGAGGGCCGCACCGAGGACATGAACCCGCAAAAGGCCGAATTCGCGCAAAAGACCGATCTGCGCAATCTGGCCGACGTGATCGAGGGTGCCGACCTCTTTCTTGGCCTCTCCGGGCCCGGCGTGCTGACCGCTGATCAGGTCAGGAAAATGGCCCCGCGCCCGATCATCTTTGCCCTCGCAAACCCGACGCCCGAGATCATGCCCGACCTCGCCCGCGAGGCCGCGCCGGATGCGATCATCGCAACGGGGCGCAGCGATTTTCCCAATCAGGTCAATAATGTGCTGTGCTTTCCGTTCATCTTTCGCGGGGCGCTGGATGTGGGCGCGACGCAGATCAACGACGAGATGCAGATCGCCTGCGTTGACGGCATCGCCGAGCTGGCCCGCGCTACGACGTCCGCCGAAGCGGCAGCAGCCTACCACGGTGAACCGATGACCTTCGGCGCCGAATATCTGATCCCCAAACCCTTCGATCCGCGCCTGTCGGGCATCGTGTCGACCGCCGTCGCCCGCGCCGCCATGGAGAGCGGCGTCGCCGCCCGCCCGCTGGAAAATCTGGACATCTACAAGGCCAAGCTGGACGCATCGGTATTCAAATCCGCACTGCTGATGCGCCCCGTCTTTGAGGCGTCGAAAAAGGACGCGCGTCGCATCGTATTTGCCGAGGGCGAGGACGAGCGCGTTCTGCGCGCGGCCCAAGCCGTTCTGGAGGAAACCAGCGAGCAGCCCATCCTGATCGGCCGCCCCTCGGTGATCGAGACGCGCTGCGAGCGGATGGGCCTCGACATCCGTCCGGGGCGGGATTTTCGACTGGTCAATCCCGAGGACGATCCGCGTTACCGCGACTATTGGACCAGCTATCACGACATCATGCAGCGACGCGGCGTCACACCTGATCTGGCCAAGGCCGTGATGCGCACCAACACCACCGCCATCGGTGCCGTCATGGTGCACCGCGACGAGGCCGACAGCATGATCTGCGGTACGTTCGGCGAATATCGCTGGCATCTGAAGTACGTCAATCAGGTGCTGGGCGATTCCGAGCATTACCCGCACGGAGCGCTGTCGATGATGATCCTCGAGGACGGCCCGCTGTTTATCGGCGACACACATGTGCGCGTCTTTCCCTCGCCCGAACAGCTGGCCGAGACCGCCATTGGCGCCGCGCGCCATGTGCGCCGGTTCGGCATCGAGCCGCGCATTGCCTTTTGCTCGCAATCGCAATTCGGCAATCAAGGCGAAGATTCAGGCAAGCGCCAGCGCGCCGCCATCGCCCTTCTTGACGCGAAGCCGCGCGATTTCTGTTACGAGGGCGAGATGAATGTCGATGCCGCCCTCGACGAGGAACTGCGCGAGCGCCTTCTGCCCGGCAACCGGATGAAGGGGGCGGCGAATGTGCTGATATTCTCGAACGCCGACGCGGCCTCGGGCGTGCGCAACATTCTAAAGATGAAGGGCGGCGGGCTGGAGGTTGGCCCTATCCTGATGGGCATGGGCAACCGCGCCCATATCGTATCGCCTTCAATCACGCCGCGCGGCCTGCTCAATATGGCGGCTATCGCAGGCACACCCGTGGCGCATTATGGCTGAGGCGCACGTCGCCGTCCCGTCTCAGGGGCGGCGACATTTCAATGGCGGGCCGATTATTTCTTATGCACCCTGCCCAACACGCACGGTCTTGCCGCGCGCCCCGCTCCCGCCTTACAAAGGAGATAGCAAGCAGGGAGGCCACTATGCGCTACGCCGATATCTACCAAAGCTGGCAGGACGATCCAGAGGCCTATTGGCTTAAACAGGCCGAGGCGATTGACTGGGCGACGCCGCCGACGCAGGCGCTTTTCGATCGCGGCGATCACATGTATGAATGGTTCGCCGACGCGCGGGTGAACACCTGCTACAATGCCGTCGACCGCCACGTCGCAGCCGGGCGCGGTGATCAGGTCGCGATCATCCATGACAGCCCCGTGACCGGCACGAAACAGCACATCACCTATAGCGAATTACAGACCCGCGTCGCCAGCCTCGCCGGTGCGCTATGCGCCAAGGGCGTGGAAAAGGGCGACCGCGTCATGATCTACATGCCCATGGTGCCTGAGGCGCTTGAGGCGATGCTGGCCTGCGGGCGCATCGGGGCGATCCACTCGGTCGTGTTCGGCGGCTTTTCCGCGACCGAACTGGCCGTGCGTATCGACGATTGCACCCCCAAGGCGATCATCGCCGCCTCCTGCGGGATCGAACCTTCGCGCATGGTCGCCTATAAACCCCTCGTCGATGGCGCTATAAACCAGGCGACACATCAACCCGAATTCTGCGTAATCCTTCAGCGCGAGCAGCAGACCGCCGAGCTGATCGAGGGCCGTGACGTGGACTGGCACGATTTTCAAGGTGGCGTAGAGCCTGCCGAATGCGTCCCGGTCGAGGGCAATCACCCGGCTTATATCCTCTATACCTCCGGCACCACCGGCGCGCCCAAGGGCGTGATCCGCCCGACAGCAGGTCACCTTGTCGCGCTCAACTGGACGATGAAAAATGTCTACAACGTCGATCCGGGCGACGTGTTCTGGGCCGCGTCAGATGTGGGCTGGGTCGTCGGCCACAGTTATATCTGCTACGCACCGCTGATCCACGGCAACACCACGGTGGTGTTCGAAGGCAAGCCGGTGGGCAACCCCGATGCAGGCACCTTCTGGCGCGTCATCTCCGAGCACAACGTGCGCAGTTTCTTTACCGCGCCCACGGCCATCCGCGCGGTCAAGCGCGAGGACCCGAATGGCGATCTGCTAAAGAAATACGACCTGTCCTGTCTGCGCGCCCTCTACCTCGCGGGCGAGCGGGCCGATCCCGACACGGTCCACTGGGCACGAAAGGTGCTGGACAAGCCGGTCTACGATCACTGGTGGCAGACAGAAACCGGCTGCGCCATCGCGGCCAACCCGGTAGGGATTGAGCCGCTTCCGGTCAAGGTGGGCTCGCCCACCGTCCCGATGCCCGGCTACGATATCCAGATCCTCGCGGATGATGGCACGCCCAAGCCGGTGGGTGAACTGGGCGCCGTCGCGATCAAACTGCCCCTACCCCCCGGCACCTTGCCGACGCTCTGGAATGCCGAAGGTCGGTTTCGCAAATCCTACCTCGAAACCTTCCCCGGCTATTATGAGACTGGCGATGCGGGCATGATCGACGAGGACGGATACCTCTACATCATGGCGCGCACCGACGACGTCATCAACGTGGCCGGCCACCGCCTCAGCACTGGCCTGATGGAAGAGGTTCTGGCAAGCCATCCCGACGTCGCCGAATGCGCGGTCCTTGGTGCCAAGGACGAGTTAAAGGGCCAGGTGCCTATTGGCTTCGTGTGCCTGACCAAGGGGGTGGACCGTCCAGCGGACGAAATCACCTCCGAATGCGTCGCCATCGTGCGCGACAAAATCGGCCCGGTTGCCGCCTTTAAACTGGCCGTGGTCGTCGACCGTCTGCCCAAGACCCGCTCGGGCAAGATCCTGCGCCGCACCATGGCCAGCATCGCCGATGGCGAGACGTTCAAGCCCCCCGCGACCATCGACGATCCGGCGGTTCTGGATGAAATCGCGGAGGCGCTTAAAACCATCGGCTATCCGAAATGACCTAATCGGGACCGCCTTAACAGACGGCGCCTATCCTTTCATCGTTCCCAAAGCGTTTCGTGTTCAAATTGAGATACAACTTGAGCTCGAAACGCGCGCAACGTTTATATGTCGTGGTCGTTTCGACATATTGTCATGATTCAAGAATATGTCGAAACGCTTTAAAATACTCTCGCCGAAGGCGTTGGGGCTTCCCGGAATTCTCTTAGGCACGCGCGAAATCCACGTCATTCATCAGGCTCGGAATCCGCGCCTCGGTCTGGCCGATCAGGTCCAGATCGATCTGTGCCGTGATCACGCCCGGCCCCTCGCTCGCATCCGCCAGAACCTCGCCCCAAGGGTCGACAATCAGCGAATGACCATAGGTCTCGCCACCTCCGGGGACCGGCCCCGTCATCCCGGCCGAGACGACAAAGCGTGTCGTTTCGATCGCGCGCGCGCGGTTCAGCACATGCCAATGCGCCGCGCCCGTTTTGGCGGTAAAGGCAGCGGGACAGGCCATTATCTCGGCCCCGCCCTGCGCCAGGCTGCGAAAGAGATGCGCAAAGCGCAGATCATAACAGATCGTGTGCCCCACCCGTGCCAGCGGCGTGTCATGAATCACGGCGCAGGTGCCGGGATCGACCCGATCGCTTTCGCGGTAGACCTCATCGCCGGACAGCTGAATGTCGAACAGATGGATCTTGTCATACCGTCCGGTAATTTCGCCATCCGGCGCCAGCATGAAACCACGGTTGATGATCCGCCCGTCCGGGCCATCGACGGCGATGGAGCCGAGGTTGATCCAGACGCTATTCTTCGCCGCGAATTCCCGCATCCTGCGTAAAAATGGATGGTCGTCCTCGGCGGCTGAGGGCGGCGCCACCGCAGGCCCGTCAGTGCGCAATCCGCCACAATACTCGGGCAGGAACAGTATCTGCGCGCCGCCTGCCACCGCCTTTTCGGCCAGTGGCAGCAGCTCGTCCAGCGCTGCCTCCATAGTCGGCATGGGCCTGAGTTGCAGGCAGGCAATATTGAGGGGGCGAGGCATCGGCAGGCTCCTGTACTAGCAGTCAGGGCCAGCCTAGGCCAGTGTCGCCATCTGTTGCAAGCGGGCGGGAACCGTCAGATCACCACCACATCCAGCGGCGGAAACCCATTAAAGCCAACCGACGAATAGCTGCTGGTATATGCACCGCAATGACGGATCACGACGCGATCGCCGCAGTTCAGCGCCAGTGGCAGCATGACGGGGCGCTGCTCATAAAGGATGTCGGCACTGTCGCAGGACGGCCCGGCCAGAATGCAGGCACCCGTCTCGCCACCGTCATGAGGCGTTTCAATGCGATATCGGATCGCCTCGCCCATCGTTTCGGCCAGACCCGAGAACATGCCGATATCAAGGTAGACCCAGCGGTGCATGTCATCCGCCGACTTGCGCGACACCAGCAGCACCTCGGCAACGATATGACCCGCCTCAGCGACCAAACCACGGCCCGGCTCGGCCATGATGTAGGGCACATCGCCGAACCGCTCAGCCACGGCGTCCATGACGGCGGCGGCATAGCTTTGCGCGCCCATCACATCCTCTTCGTAGGTGGCCGGAAAGCCGCCACCAAGGTTCAGCACGCGCAGGTCGTGACCAGCGGCGCGGCCGGCGATCCACAGCTCGGCGATCTGGTCCAGCACGGGGTTCCAGAATTCGGGGCGACGCGTCTGGCTGCCGACGTGGAACGACAGGCCCGCAACGTCGACACCGTGCTGCTGGGCATAGTCCATCAGGCCCGCCAGAGCAGAGCGCGCGCAGCCAAACTTGCGGCTAAGCGGCCAGTCGGCGGACGAATTCTCGACAATCACGCGCAGATAGACCTGCGCGCCGGGCGCATGGGCGCGCAGCTTGTCGATCTCGGCCTCGCTGTCGGCGGCGAACAGAGTCACGCCATGCGCGTGTGCATAGGCGATATCGGCAGGTTTCTTGATGGTGTTGCCGAATGAAATGTCAGCGCCTGATGCGCCCTGAGACAGGCACAGCTCGATCTCGCCCCGGCTGGCGGCGTCGAAACGCGCGCCTTTTTGCACCAGCAGGCGGATGATTTCGGGCGCCGGGTTCGCCTTGACGGCGTAGTGGATGCGGGCGTCGCCCAGACCGGCGACCAGCGCGTCATACTGTGCCGTCACGCGCGCACGGCTGACGACCAGCGTGGGGCGATCGAACGTGCGCGACGCGATGAAGGAGGCGGCAGGATCGGACAGGAAGTCCGCGCTGGACAGGGATACGGTGTCGGCACGCAGGGTGCCGGGGATCATAGCGGTCATGGTCATCTCCAAAAGGACAGCCCCGGTTTCATTCGGGGGGATCGGCAGTCAGAGACGTTACCGTCGCTACATAAACCGGAGGTCAACTCAGAATGGCTGACCGGCCAGAGGCGCGTGCGTTGGCGTCTTGAAATCGGCATTTATAGCGTTTCGCGATTCACGCAAGCGGTAATCGCATGGTTTGCATAAAAAAATCCGGCACGCGGGTGCGGGCCGGATTTCTGGTCACATATGGGCTCGGCTTAGCTGTCTTTGTCCTTGCTCTTGTCCTCGTCTTCACCCTCATCATCCGCGTCTTTGGGCTGCTTGAACAGGCTGTCAGCATCATATTGCTTTTCAGTGACCTCCGGCTCGGCCTCGCCCAGCGTGAAGGTTTCCAGACCCTCGATGGCGGTCGGCATCTTTTGCTCGTCGCCGCTGCTAAGGCTCTGCTCGGTGCTCAGCAGTTTGCGACGGTCATCGTCGCTCATCGACTCGCCTTCGCGGGCCTTCTTGGCCGAGGCCTTTTGCACGGCGGCGTCCAGCTCGGATTGCTTGCAAAGGCCCAGCGCGACGGGATCGATGGGCTGGAGGTTCGAGATGTTCCAATGCGTGCGCTCGCGGATCGCCTGAATGGTCGGCTTGGTCGTGCCCACCAGTTTGGAAATCTGGCTATCAGCCAGCTCGGGGTGGAACTTGACCAGCCACAGGATCGACGCGGGCCGGTCCTGACGCTTGCTGAGCGGAGTGTAACGCGGGCCACGGCGCTTTTCCTCGCCCTCGGCGGCGGCGTTATGCTTGAGCTTTAGCTTGTGAGCGGGGTTCTTTTCGGCGTCGTCGATCTCTTGCTGCGTCAGCTGATTGTTGGCAACTGGGTCGAACCCTTTGACGCCTGTCGCCACATCGCCGTCGGCAATGCCCTGCACCTCTAGCTCGTGCATCTCGGTAAAATCCGCGATCTGCTTGAAGCTGAGCGTCGTGTTGTCCACCAGCCAGACGGCGGTGGCCTTTGCCATGAGTGGTTTCGCCATATGAAATCTCCTAAACGTATCCGTTCCGCACATGCCTTCCTCGTCCCCTGTCTCCAGGAGGCTCCGAAATTGTCCGGAGCGGGTCGCCATTGTCGGGAAACTTGGCCGCTGTATAGTGCCGATTATGCGATTTGGAAAGACAGAAATATGCGCGCCCTCCTGATCCTGCTGATGAGCTGCACCATGGCAAGTGCAGATGGCGAAAAGGCGGGGGAGTTCGACTATTACGTGCTCAGCCTTAGCTGGACACCGACATGGTGTGCGTTAACGGGCGATGCGCGGGCCGCACCGGAATGTAGCAAAACCGCTGATGCGGGCTGGAGCCTGCATGGCCTATGGCCGCAATATCATCGCGGCTGGCCCACCTTTTGCCCCACCGCCCAGCGCCCACCATCGCGCAGCATGACCGAAGCGATGAGCGACATCATGGGCAGCGGCGGTCTGGCCTGGTATCAGTGGAAAAAACACGGACGTTGCACGGGGTTAAGCGCAGCCGCCTACTACGCGCTCGCCCGTGAGGCGTTTGAGCGCGTGAACCGGCCAGAGGTTTTTTCCAAGCTGACCCAGCCCGTCACCCTGCCCGCCAGCGTCGTCGAAGACGCCTTTCTAAGGGCGAACCCCGGCTGGGGCCCTGACATGCTGACGATCACCTGTCAGAACAGCCGCATCCAAGAAGCGCGCCTCTGCCTGTCACGCGCGCTCGATCCGGTGCCTTGCGGGCAGGACGTCGTGCGTGATTGTCGCCTGAAAGACGCGCTGCTTGATCCCATTCGTTGACGCGGCGGGCGAACCGAGGCGGACAGGGCGATGGCGCCGCCGTTCTGGAAATCTTCGTCCGGAATCGGGATCAGAGCGATGCCATCAGGCTTTGCATTGCCGAGCGATAACCGTCGACGATCTGGTCCCGCTGAACATGGCGGCCCCCTTTTACCGCATGGCGGCCGGCCGACCAGACATCCGTCACGATCCGGTCCTTGGCGGCAAAGACAAGCCCGTCCAGAAGCTGATGGGTCGGCAAGGCACAAAGGGCCGGGTCCGCGCTGTCGATGGCCACCAGATCGGCCAATTGACCCACGGCGATCTCTCCGCTTGCGCGCCCCAGTGCCTGCGCCCCTCCGCGTGCGGCACCGGTATATAGCACCTCACCGACGGACCCCTCACCGACGACCATCACGTTGCGGGCCACGTCGCGCAGGCGTTGGGAATATTCCAGCGTGCGCAACTCTTCCGTCAGCGAGATCAGCACGTTGGAGTCCGATCCGATGCCAAATGCGCCGCCCGCCTCTAGATAGGCCGGGCCGTTGAACGGACCATCGCCTAGGTTAGCCTCGGTAATCGGGCAAAGCCCCGCAACCGCACCTGACCTAGCCATATCGCGCGTCTCGCCTGTCGTCATGTGCGTTGCGTGGATCAGGCACCAGTCATTTGTGACGTCGACGTTGTCCAACAGCCACTCGACAGGACGCGCGCCAAGCCAAGCGGAAATATCCGCGACCTCCTTGGGTTGCTCGGCTATGTGAATATGGGTTGGGCCGGCGGGATGGGCGCGCAGAACCGCCGCCAGATCATCGGGCGACGTGGCGCGCAAGGAATGCGGCGCGATGCCGACACGGCAATCCGCTGGCAGTTTGCTGACGGCTCTCTGGGCGCACGCGACCAGCTCGTTAAAGCGATCCACCGAATTGCCAAACCGCGCCTGACCCGGCTCTAGCGCCACCTGCCCCGCACCGCCATAAGTATAAAGAACCGGCAGATGCGTCAGGCCGATGCCGGTGATCGCAGCAGCCGCAGCAATCCTCGACGACAGTTCGCCCAGATCATCGTAGGGCGTGCCGCCCGGCTGATGGTGGATATAGTGAAATTCGCCGACGCTGGCATAGCCGGCCTCTTGCATTTCAAGAAAGACAAAGGCGGCGATGGCCTCGATATGCTCGGGCGTCAGATGCGCGGTAAAGCGATACATCAGGTCACGCCATGTCCAGAAGCTGTCTTTGCCCGCCATGCGATATTCCGTCATCCCCGCCATCGCACGCTGAAAGCTGTGGCTGTGCAGATTGGCGAGCGCAGGCAGCAAGGTATCGACTATCACGTCGCCGGGCTGCGACGTCTGATCGGCGTCGACGGCAGTGATTACCCCGGAATTGACTGTCAGACGAACGTTCTGCGCCCATCCTGTCGATAGCATAGCTTGCTTTGCGAAAATCATTTGACGGCCTTTCGTATTTTTATGTATAGACATATAGAGTATTCATGCGCGCTAGAAAAGTGAAACCTAAGCCTTCGGTGACCAGATATGACTGACAACAGCAAGCTCTACGTTGATTTGACCGTCGCGACGATGACCCCCTCCGAGACTGCCTACGGCTTGATCGAGGATGCGGCGATCGTCACCAACGGCGCGCAGATCGAGTGGGTTGGACCACTGGTCGATCTGCCCGCGGAACACGCGGGCTTGACGCGCGATAGCCTTGGCGGGCGTCTGGTCACTCCGGGCCTGATCGATTGCCACACCCATGTCGTGCATGGCGGTGACCGCGCCGTGGAGTTCGAAATGCGTCTGAACGGGGCAAGCTACGAAGAGGTCGCGCGCGCTGGCGGCGGTATCGTGTCGACCGTGACGGCCACCCGCGCGGCCGACCTTGATGCGCTGATCGCCAGCGCACTGCCCCGCGTCGATGCGCTGCTGGCCGAAAGTGTCACGGTTTTAGAGGTCAAATCCGGCTACGGGCTGGACCGCGAGACTGAGTTGCGCATGCTCCGCGCCGCCCGCGCACTGGAGCAGCACCGTCCCGTGCGGGTCTTGACAACCTTCCTCGGCGCGCACGCTGTGCCGGTCGAGTATCTGGGCAGCCCGGACGCCTATATCGACGACATGTGCATCCCCACCTTGCGCGCGGCCCACAACGAAGGACTGGTCGACGCCGTCGACGGATTCTGCGAGGGGATCGCGTTTCTGCCGGACCAGATCGCGCGTGTCTTTGACGTCGCACAGGAATTGAACCTGCCGCTGAAACTGCATGCCGAGCAACTCTCGAACCTTGGTGGTGCCAAACTGGCTGCATCCTATGGCGCGATGTCGGCGGATCATATCGAATATCTGGACGAGGACGGCGTAATCGCGATGGCCAAGGCCGGGACAGTTGCCGTCGTTCTGCCGGGTGCCTTCTATACGCTGCGCGAAACGCAGGCACCGCCGATCGACGCCCTGCGCAAACATGGCGTGCCGATGGCGTTGGCCAGCGATTGCAACCCCGGTTCGTCGCCCATGACGTCGCTGCTGCTAACCATGAACATGGCCTGCACCCTATTTCGCATGACGCCCGAAGAGGCGCTGACCGGCGTCACGCGCCACGCCGCGGCGGCCCTTGGCCTGACCGATTGCGGGCAGGTCACGCCCGGACAGCGCGCTGATCTGGCAGTCTGGGACATCAAACACCCTGCTGAGTTGGCCTATCGCATCGGCTTTAACCCGCTTCACACCCGCATTTTCGGAGGCACCTCGTGACCACACTCACCCTGACGCCCGGCGCAGTCACTCTGGATCATCTGGCCGATGTCTACTGGACCGAGGCGTCGGTGCGCCTTGATCCTGCCTGCCGTCCCGATATTGAGCGGGCGCATGCCTGCATCGCCAAGGCGGTGGCCGGAACGGATGCCGTTTATGGTGTGAACACAGGCTTTGGTAAACTGGCCAGCGTTCAGATCGCGTCCAAGGATACCGCCACGCTACAGCGCAATCTGATCCTGTCACATTGCTGCGGCGTCGGTCCTGCGATCCCGCGCCGCCATGCGCGGCTTCTGATGGCGCTGAAACTGCTCAGCCTTGGGCGCGGTGCATCCGGCGTGCGTCTTGAGGTGGTCGATCTGATCGAGGCCATGCTGGACAAGGGCGTCACGCCCGTCATTCCGGCCCAAGGATCGGTCGGCGCGTCCGGCGATCTGGCCCCGCTGGCGCACATGGCCGCGGCGATGATGGGCCACGGCGAAGCCGAGTTCGACGGCAAGGTTATGAGCGGGGACAAGGCGCTTGCCGCCGCCGGACTGACGCCGGTGGAACTGGGCCCAAAAGAGGGCTTGGCCCTGATCAACGGCACTCAGTTCTCAACCGCCTTTGCCCTCGCCGGCCTTTTCGGCGCATGGCGTGCGGCGCATTCGGCGCTGGTGACGTCAGCGCTCTCGACCGATGCGATCATGGGCTCGACCGCCCCTCTCCAGCCCGAAATTCACGCGCTGCGCGGCCATCGCGGCCAGATCGAAGCGGGCGAGACCATGCGCGCCCTGCTGGCCGGGTCCGAGATCCGCGAGAGCCATGTCATCGACGATGCCCGCGTGCAGGATCCCTATTGCATCCGCTGCCAGCCGCAGGTGACGGGTGCCGCAATGGACGTTTTGCGCATGGCCGCCCGAACGCTCGAGATTGAGGCGAACGCCGCCACCGACAACCCACTGGTGCTGGTGGGTGCCGATCTGATCGTCTCGGGCGGGAACTTCCATGCCGAGCCGGTAGGTTTCGCCGCCGATATGATCGCGCTGGCGGTGGCCGAGATCGGCGCAATCGCGCAGCGCCGTGTGGCCCTGATCGTCGATCCGGTCCTCAGCTTTAACCTGCCGCCGTTCCTGACGCCCAACCCAGGCCTCAATTCCGGCTACATGATCGCCGAGGTCACGAGCGCCGCGCTGATGAGCGAGAATAAGCATCTGGCGAACCCCTGCGTCACCGACAGCACCCCCACCTCCGCCAATCAGGAGGACCATGTCAGCATGGCCGCGCATGGTGCGCGGCGTCTGGGGCCGATGCTGGAAAACCTGAACCGCATCGTTGGAATCGAATTGCTCTGCGGTGCGCAGGGCATTGATTTCCGCGCCCCTCTGGCCACCAGCGACGCCTTGCAGCGGGTTGTGAGCCGCCTGCGCCAGGATGTCAAAACGCTGGGCGACGACCGGTATCTTGCCCCTGACCTGGAGCGCGCAGCCGACCTGGTGACCAGCGGCGTCATTGCCGAAGTAGCCGGCGTTCAAATGCCGGAGCTATCGGCATGACCCCGGTCGAGGTGCATCGCGGCGACAGCCCCATCGTTCTGGGTCTGCCCCACACCGGCACTCATGTGCCAGAGGGTATCCTTGGGGATCTGAACCCGCGCGGGCGCGGTCTGGACGACACCGACTGGCATATTGACCGCCTATATGACGGCGTCCTGCCGGGTGCGTCGACGGTGCGGGCGACGTTTCACCGCTATGTCGTCGATGCCAACCGCGACCCGTCGGGCGCGTCGCTATATCCGGGGCAGAACACCACCGGCCTTGTCCCGCTGACGGATTTTGACGGCAACGACATCTGGAAAAATGCCCCGGACGCCGAAGCCGTTGAGGCGCGCCGTGCGGCATTTCACGCCCCTTATCACGCCGCCCTCAAGGCCGAGCTTGATCGGGTGCGCGACATTCATGGCATCGCGATCTTGTACGATTGCCACTCAATCCGGTCGAATATCCCCTATCTCTTTGACGGAATCCTGCCCGATTTCAACATCGGTACAAATGTTGGCACAACCTGCGATCCCGCTATCGAGGCAATCGTCGAAAAGATCTGTACCGCCGCCGAGGGCTATAGCAGCGTCACCAACGGTCGGTTCAAGGGCGGATGGACCACACGGCACTACGCGCAGCCCGACTCCGGCATCCATGCCATTCAGATGGAATTGGCCCAATCCACCTACCTCATCGCCGAGGCCGCGCCTTGGACCTATGACGACGCCAAGGCCGCAAGGCTGCGAGAGCATCTGACTGCAATATTGACCAATCTGGCCGATCTGGCCCTCACCTCAACTCTGGCCCCCGGAGGCAAACCATGAGCGATCCACGCAAGAACACCCGCGACGTCTATCCTGCGACTGGCAGTGAAATCACTGCCAAAAGCTGGATGACCGAGGCGCCGATGCGGATGCTGATGAATAACCTGCATCCAGATGTTGCCGAAAACCCGCATGAATTGGTTGTCTATGGCGGCATCGGCCGTGCGGCGCGCACATGGCAGGATTTCGACACCATTGTCGCTAGCCTCAAGGATCTGGAAGAGGATCAGACCCTGCTGGTGCAATCCGGCAAGCCGGTCGGCGTGTTCCAGACCCACAAGGACGCGCCGCGCGTCCTGATCGCCAACAGCAATCTGGTGCCGCATTGGGCGACATGGGATCACTTTAACGAGCTCGATAAAAAGGGCCTCGCGATGTACGGCCAGATGACCGCCGGGTCGTGGATCTACATCGGTTCCCAAGGCATCGTGCAAGGCACCTACGAGACATTTGTCGAGGCGGGTCGCCAGCATTATGACGGCGATCTGACCGGCAAGTGGATTCTGACCGGCGGTCTGGGTGGCATGGGCGGCGCACAGCCGCTGGCCGCCGTGATGGCCGGGGCGTGCTGTCTGGCGGTCGAGTGTAACCCCGACAGCATCGATTTCCGCCTGCGCACCAAATATGTGGATGAACGCGCCGAGACGCTGGACGAGGCGCTGGAGATGATCGAGCGCTGGACCAAGGCGGGCGAGGCTAAATCAGTCGGCCTTCTGGGCAATGCCGCCGACGTGTTCCCTGAACTGGTCAAGCGCGGCGTGCGCCCCGATATGGTGACCGATCAAACCTCGGCTCACGATCCGATCAACGGCTACCTACCGCAGGGCTGGACGATGGGCGAATGGAAGGAAAAGCGTGAAAGCAATCCCAAATCTGTGGAAAAGGCCGCGCGTGCATCTATGAAAGTGCAAGTCGCCGCGATGGTTGATTTCTGGAACGCTGGCGTGCCGACGCTGGATTACGGCAACAACATCCGGCAGATGGCGTTGGAAGAGGGGCTGGAAAACGCCTTCGCGTTCCCCGGTTTCGTTCCCGCCTACATCCGCCCGCTGTTCTGCCGGGGCATCGGCCCGTTCCGCTGGGCGGCCCTGTCGGGCGACCCCGAGGATATCTACAAGACCGACGCCAAGGTCAAAGAGATCCTGTCCGAAGATACGCACCTGCACAACTGGCTGGACATGGCGCGCGAGCGGATCGCGTTTCAGGGCCTGCCCGCCCGCATCTGCTGGGTTGGTCTGGGCGTGCGCGATAAGCTGGGTCTGGCCTTCAACGAAATGGTGCGCAATGGCGAACTCAGCGCGCCCATCGTCATTGGCCGCGATCATCTGGACTCTGGTTCGGTCGCGTCACCAAACCGCGAAACCGAAGCGATGAAAGACGGCTCGGACGCGGTGTCGGACTGGCCGCTGCTGAACGCGCTGCTCAACACTGCGTCGGGGGCGACATGGGTGTCGCTGCATCATGGCGGCGGCGTCGGCATGGGCTTTTCCCAGCATTCCGGCATGGTGATATGTTGCGACGGTAGCGAGGATGCGGACCGCCGCATTGCACGCGTGCTGTGGAATGACCCCGCGACCGGCGTCATGCGCCACGCGGACGCAGGGTACGACATCGCCAAGGAGTGCGCCCGCGAAAACGGGCTGAACCTGCCGGGCATTCTGTAATATCCGCGCCGTTTAAATTTCCGCCGCTGTCCTCGCAAGGTCAGCGGCGGTTTTCGTTTCAGAGGCCTACCAGCCGCCGAACCGCTCCCAAACCATCAAGGGCGCACCGGCCTGCTCGGGCAGCACATGATAGCGCTGATGCTGGGCTGCGGTCGCACAGGCATGATTGGGCAAAATGCGAAGGCGCATGCCGACCGGAATATCCGGCATCGCCGCACCCGAGCCGGGGCGCACCGCGATTGTCCCATGCTCCTGACTGGTCTGGATGACAATGAGGTCCTCCAACGGGTTCCCGGCCTCATCACATACTAGGCCATACCCCTGATCGACTGCTTGGCCTGCGGTGCCACGATCGCGCGACATGGCCATCCAGCCAGCATCGACCATCACCCAGCCCTGTTTTGCCTGATGGCCAATAACGGTCGTCAGAACCGACAGGGCAAGATCATCGACACGGCACACGTCGATCCCGGCCATGACCAGATCAAAGAACACATAGACGCCCGCGCGCAGTTCAGTCACGCCACTCAGATCCTTGGCGGCGTGGGCGGTCGGTGTCGATCCGACGCTGACAATCGGGCATGGCAGACCGGCCTCGCGCAATGCGGCGGCGGCGGTGACGACGGCCAGACGCTCAACCTCGGCGGATTCCGCCTGCGCCTCGCGCCCGACCGCGCCATAGCTTTGACCCGCGTGGCATAGAACGCCGCTTAGCTCGGCACCCTCTTCATGCAGAATGCGCCCGACTTCGATCAATTCGGGATCATTTGCGCTTAGCCCGCTGCGGTGCCCGTCGCTGTCGATTTCGATCATCGCCGGAATGGCGATGCCCGCCGCGCGCGAGGCCTCTGCCACGGCACGCGCCTGAGGGACCGAATCCAACAGCACCGTCAACCGACAGCCCGCGCGGTGCAGATCCAGCACACGCTCCAGCTTGCTGAGGCCGATCCCCACGGCATAAACGATGTCATTGATGCCCGCTGCCGCGAACACCTCGGCCTCGGCCAGTGTCGACACTGTTGCCGGCCCAGTGCCACCTGCCAGAACATGGCGCGCGACCTCGACGCATTTTGCGGTCTTCAGATGAGGCCGCATTGCCACGCCCAGTTGGGCCGCATGTTTGGCCAGCCGGTCAATGTTGCGCTTCATTTTGCCTTCGTCCAGCAAAAGGCATGGCGTCGTCAAAGGGGCAAGTCGGGGATCATTCATGGCGCTTGGTTCCTAGAAATCGGAGAGTTTTTGCGCGACGATCAGTAGCGCGTCGTCATGCGGTGGCCGGGTCGATAGGCCAATTTTACGTAGGTGATCGCCTGACCTTCCCACCAAGTGGACCGCTCAATGGTAAAAACCGGATCGCCAATTTTACCGGCCAGGTAGTCGGACAGTTCCCGATCTGCCAAACCCGCGGAAAAACTGATTTCGGCATCCGAAAACGGGATGGTCGCAACCAGCCATTCATTCGGTCCCACCTGCGAAAAATCAGCGTCTTCTGCCTGTGGCAGCGCCGCCAGATTGATCCATCTGTCTTCGTGCTGATAGGGATCGCCATCCGCGTAATGCATGCAGACAAGGTGCAGCGCCTTGCCACCTGCCGGTAGTTTGAGCCGCGCGCGTAGCCAGTCTGGGGCCTCCTCAACCGCGCGGTTGGCAAGGGAATAGCGGTATTCGGCACCCTTGTCCTCAATCTCGCGGCGCACCAGCGGAATGTCGAACCGTGCTTGCCGGATCGGACTGGCGCGCACACGTGTACCGGCCTTGCGGCGGCGCTCAATGATACCATCATCGGCCAGCTCGCGCATCGCGCGGTTAACCGTCGCACGGGCGCAGCCATAAATCCCGGCCAACTCAATCTCATTGGGGATCAAGCTACCGGGCCCCCAATCCCCTTTGGTAATTTTCGACAGGATGTCGGATTTTACATCCCTGTAGGTGGCCTTCATGGCACGCGCCTTCATTAAGCCTGCATATATATCAGTATACTCTATGCTTAATGTCGATCCAAGACCACTGCCGCACCCACCGGCACAGAAAATCTAAACATTCAGACAGACTACCTACGCTTGCCATCGTATACTTGAACACGGTCGGCGATTATAAATCTAGACATAACAGCCTTTATGTGGACAATAGTGACCTAGATGAATTCAATTCTGTTCATCATTCTCAAACGACTGATGGTCGGCTTTCTGACCTTGCTCGTCGTGACGGTCATCATCTTTGCGGCGATTGAATTGCTGCCCGGTGACATCGCGACCGAGATGTTGGGTCAGGCCGCCACCGAAGAAAGCCTCAACGCTTTTCGTGAGAAATACGACCTGAACCGCCCGCTGCATGTGCGCTACTTCGCTTGGCTGGGGGGTGCCCTCACAGGTGACTTCGGACTTTCGCTGGCCAACCAGCGCCCGATTTCGGAACTGATCGGCCAGCGAGCGGCGAATACGTTTTTCCTCGCGGGATATGCCGCCGCGATTGCCGTGCCGATCGCAGTTGTCTCGGGCATGTTGGCCGCACTTTATAACGGCTCGGTATTCGATCGGATGCTGTCCAGTTCGACGTTGGCCGCGATTTCGTTTCCCGAGTTCTTTATCGCCTACATCCTGATCCTGGTCTTCTCGGTCGGTCTGGGGTGGTTCCCCAGCCTCGCCAGCATTGATATTGGCGCAGGGTTCGCCGAGCGGCTCTATCGCACCTTCCTGCCCGCGATGACGCTGACGTTGATCGTTCTGGCCTACATGATGCGGATGACGCGCGCGGCCATTCTGAACCTTCTGGCGCTGCCCTATATTGAGATGGCGCATCTAAAGGGGATGAAGCGTTGGCGTGTCATCGCGGTCCATGCGCTGCCGAATGCCCTCGCCCCGATCATCAACGTGATCGCCCTCAACCTTGCCTATCTGATCGTCGGCGTCGTTCTGGTCGAAGTCGTGTTTGTCTATCCCGGTCTTGGACAGATCCTTGTGGATTCAGTTTCGAACCGGGATGTGACCGTGGTGCAGGCGGCCTGTCTGATCTTTGCGGCCACCTACATCCTGCTCAATCTGACGGCTGACATCCTGTCGATCATCGCGAACCCCCGCCTCATGCATCCGAGGTAACACCATGCACAGCTTGCTTCATAACCTGCGAGACGCGCCGGTTTCCGCATGGATCGGCATCGGGATCGTGGTCTTCTACGCGGTTCTCGCGATTGGCGCCCCGCTGTTTGCGCCTTTCCCCGAAAGCGCGTCGGTCGGTTCGCAATATAGCCCCTGGAGCGCGCCACACTACCTTGGCACCGATGCATTGGGCCGCGATGTGATGTCGCGCCTGATCTATGGCGCGCGCAACACCGTCGGGATCGCCCTGGCCACGACGGCGCTGGCGTTCTTTCTGGGTGCCACCTTCGGCCTGCTGGCGGCGACCATTGGCGGTTGGTTCGACGCGATTACCGCGCGGGTCGTCGATGTGCTGATGGCGATCCCACCGCTGATCTTTGCCCTGCTGATCCTCACGATTACCGGCACCTCGGTTCTGGCGCTGATCCTTGTGATCGCGGTATTGGACAGCACGCGCGTTTTCCGGCTGTCCCGCGCCGTCGCGCAGGGCATCCTGACGATGGACTATATCGAGGTCGCCCGGATGCGCGGCGAGGGCCTGCTCTGGTTGATCCGCAAGGAGGTGCTGCCGAACGCGGCCGCCCCGATGATCGCTGAGTTCGGATTGCGGTTCTGCTTTGTGTTCCTGTTCATCTCGGCACTGTCGTTCCTCGGCCTTGGCATCCAGCCACCAACCGCCGATTGGGGCGGCATGGTGCGCGAAAGCGCCAAGCTGATCTCATTCGCCAACTTTGCCACATGGCAATCCGCCACATTCGGGCTTGCCCCCTTGCTGCCCGCGGGGGCCATCGCCCTGCTGACAATCGGCGTCAACCTTGTGGTCGACTGGATTTTGCACATGTCCTCCGGGATAAGGGAGTAGCGCATGGCCGACCTGCTCTTAAAAATGACCGATATCCGGATCGAAGGATGGTCGGATCGCCAGTGGAAGCCGATCATCAATGGCGTCGACCTCACGCTGAATCGCGGCGAAATTCTGGGCCTGATCGGCGAAAGTGGCGCGGGAAAATCGACGCTCGGTCTGGCTGCGATGGGCTATACCAAGGGCGGTTGCCGGATCAGCAGCGGGTCGATCAACTTTGACGGCCAAGAGCTGCTTGGCGCATCAAACAAGACCCTGCGCCAATTGCGCGGCGCGCGCATCGCGTATGTCGCACAATCGGCGGCCGCCGCGTTCAACCCGGCCTACAAGCTGATCGACCAGTATTGCGAGGGTCCGGTCAAACACGGCGTCATGAGCCGCGCCGAAGCGCAATCGGATGCGGTCAATCTCTATCGCAAGATTCGGCTGCCCAACCCCGAAGAAATCGGCTTTCGCTATCCGCATCAGGTATCGGGCGGCCAATTGCAGCGCGCAATGACCGCGATGGCGATGGCCTGCCGTCCCGACCTGATCATCTTTGACGAACCCACGACTGCGCTGGACGTTACCACCCAGATCGAGGTTCTGGCCGCCATCCGCGACATTGTGCGCGAATACAATACCGCTGCAATCTACATCACCCACGATCTGGCCGTCGTGGCGCAGATGGCAGACCGGATAAAGGTTCTGCTGCGCGGTGATGAGGTCGAAGAGGCCCCGGCGCGTCAGATGCTGTCCGCCCCGCAAGAGGAATACACCAAATCCCTCTGGGCCGTCCGCGAGTTCCGCCGTGCCCCCATGCCGCCGCAAGAGGAGGGCACGAAGCCCCTGCTTGAGATCGCGAACGTCACTGCCGGATATGGGCCGGTTGCAGTTCTGAATGACATCAGCCTGACAATCGCACGCGGCAGCACCGTTGCCATCGTCGGCGAAAGCGGGTCGGGCAAATCGACCTTGGCGCGGGTGGTCATGGGGTTGCTGCCCCCGTCGGAGGGACAGATCAAATTCGACGGCACGCCGCTGCCGAAATCCAGCAGGCAACGCTCGCCCGACTTGCAACGCCACGTCCAGATGATCCACCAGTCGGCGGATACGGCACTGAACCCCAAGCACCGAATACGCGAGACCATCGGTCGCCCGCTGACATTTTTTCTGGGGCTGAAGGGCAAGGCCAAAGAGGCCCGCATTCGCGAACTGCTGACCCTGATCGAGCTTGACCCAGATGAGTTCATCGACCGCCTGCCGTCCGAGCTGTCGGGTGGTCAAAAGCAGCGGATCTGCATCGCGCGCGCCTTGGCCGCCGAGCCTGAATTCATCATCTGCGATGAGGTCACATCAGCGCTGGATCAGCTGGTCGCCGAAGGCATCCTTCGCCTGCTGGATCGGCTGCAACGGGAAATGAACCTGACCTATATGTTCATCACACATGATCTGGCGACAGTGCGCTCGATCGCGGATACGGTCGTCGTGATGCAAAACGGCGTCATCGTCGAGCAAGGGCCCAAGGACGAAATCTTTTCGCCGCCCCATGAACCCTACACCGAGTTGCTGCTGTCATCGGTTCCCGAAATGGACCCTGATTGGCTGACCGAACTGCTGGAAGAGCGCGGCGACATTCTGAATACCGAGGATCAGCCATGAGCTTGCGTTTCGGAACGGTGAAATCAGACCTTGATATGGCAACCCCCGGCAAACGCGCGGGCAGTTTCGGGCTGTCCCATTCCGACAATCAGATTGCCTTTTCGACCATCCAATCCCCCTTGGGCGTGATCCGGGGCGGCGATGGGCCGACAGCATTGGTGTGCGCCGGAAACCACGGTGACGAATACGAGGGCCAGATCATCGTGCGCCGCCTGTTCGAGAGGCTTGAGGAAAGCGACATGGCCGGACGTCTGATCCTTGCGCCCGCCCTCAACATGCCAGCGGTCCAAGGGGTCAGCCGGGTGTCACCGCTGGATGGCGGCAATCTGAACCGCTCGTTTCCCGGTCAGGCCTTTGGCGGGCCGACGCGCGAAATTGCGGGCTTTGTCGCGACACAGCTGATGCCGCTGGCGGATGTGGCCATCGACCTTCATTCTGGCGGCACCGGCACCAATTATCTGGATGCGGCCTATCTGTGCCTGTCGCCTGATCCTGCCCGTAACGTCCAGACCCGCGATCTGGCCACTGCGATGGGCCTGCCAAACGCGATGGTCGTGCCAGTCAGCGACACGCCCGGCGACTTCGACGAATCCGCCCATGCCGCAGGCTGCGCGATGCTGTCCTGCGAACTGGGCGGCGAAGGCAAGGTTTCGCTTTGCTCGCTGGAGGCGGGATGGCAAGGGGTGCTGCGCATTCTGGTTCATACCTGCGTCCTGCGCGCAGACGCCGCGCAGCGGCTGGGAATGATCCCAGCGTCGCAAACGCGGTTCCTTGACCTTGGAGAACAGGCCGATGCCGTAGTCGCACAAGACCACGGATTGGTCGAGCCTTTGGTCACGATCGGCGCACCGGTGCAAGCCGGTCAGCCGGTGGCACGATTGCGCAATCTCTACCGGCTGGACGCTGCGCCACACGATCTGTGCGCAACAACAGCCGGGATCATCGCAATTCTGCGCGCCGGGGCGATCGTGGCGCCGGGCGATCATCTCTGTGTAATCTGTCCCGAACTTTCGGCCGCGGCGCTGGACGCACTTTTGGCCCAAGCGCCGTAGCTTTAGATATCCAACACCACGGCGCCTTTGGGCCGTGCGCAACAGATCAGCACCTGACCGGCTTCGGGCGGAATCAGCGGGTCTTCGAAATATTCGACCTCGCCCGCGATTAGGCCGCATTTGCAGGTATTGCAGATCCCCGCGCGGCAACTGAAATCGGGGTTCAGCCCTGCATTTTCCGCCAATTCCAGCAACGATCCCGCCGAGCCATCCCACTCTGCCGAGGCACCCGATTTGCGGAATGTCACGTCGCCGTTGGGCGCGGTGGTGTTTTTCAGGGCAGTCTCCGCCACGGTCTCAGCGGCACTGTCGTCGGCAGCCCAAGCATCCGGGTCCGTGAGGAAGGTCAACGCCTGAATGGTCGGCGCCGCACGCGAGGCCGCTTTGGACGGCGCGACAGCAGCAGGTTTTTCGACCAGCGCCTCAAGCGTGGTTGCCTTGCCAAAGAATTCATAGGCGATTTGGCTTTTGCGCACGCCCAGCTCCAACAAAAGCTGATACATTGCCGCCATGAACGGCGTCGGCCCGCAGATGTAGGCGTCGTAGTCGCCGATTGGCACATGCGTTTGCAAAAAGGCCTTGTCGATCATCCCTTCGGCATGAAACAGGCCCGCGTCGCGGTCCGCACCGCTGGGCGCGCGATAGACGAATAGCGGACGGGTCCGGTCATTTTCACATGACAGAACTTCGTCGCGCAGCGCATGAACTTGCCCATTCTCGCAGGCATGCAGGAAATAGACGTCCCGGCCGCTGGCCTGCAATCGGTGCAGCATCGAAACCAGCGGCGTCAGCCCGACTCCGCCGGACAGCAGCAACACCGGGCGGCTGCTGTCCTCGTTCAGATAAAACGTGCCGCGCGGGGCAGCGATGTCGATCTCGTCGCCGATCTCGATGCGGTCATGCAGCCAGGATGACCCGATCCCATCGGGGGCACCATTCGTGCCTGCCTCACGCTTGACCGTGATACGGTGGTGGCGCGCCTCGGATGCATCGCACGAGACTGAGTAGGTCTTGAGAATGGTCCCTTCGGCGTTCGGAACACGCAGGGTCAGATACTGACCCGGCTTGACCGTCCAGACCGGCGCGCCATCTGTCGGTTCCAGATAGAAGGAGGTGATAATTTCGCTCTCGCGGACCTTGTCTGCGACGCGGAATACGCGAAAGCCCTGCGTCATCTCACTGGCTCATCTTTGCGTCGACCATCGCTTCTTCTGCGATCATCGCCTCCAGTTGGCGGCGGAATCGCAACTGGCCCGCATCGATGCCCAGATCGATATGCGGCGAGGTTTTCTCGGACATGCCGATCTGTACCTGATCCAGAACCGCGCGATCCTCTTCAAAGGCTCCGCGCACGTCCTCGCTCATCATCTTGGACAGTTCTTCGTCGTCGGGCCGGATGTTGCGAAGCTGGAACCAGTAATAGCGGGTTTCGGTCTCGGTCGTGGGCGTCATGAAGTTGTAGCTGTCCATTACGAACGTATTTTCATGCAGCGTCCCATCGACACCCCCCGTGCCCGCAGGGGTGAACACCGCACGGATCAGCGCGTGGCTGGGGTAGCGCACCTCGTAATGTTGTAGGCGGTCGCAATTGCCCTCGAACTCGACGACCTTCTTGTAAAACGGCGCCGGCTCGTGATCCATCATCCAGCGATGCACGATGACGCCAGTGTCAGTCTTGGTCACGCGTAGCGGAGCATCCTTGGTTTCGGCCGAGGCAAAGGACGTTTCATGGACCCAGGCCACATGCGTCGGATCGAGCAGGTTGTCGCACATCAGCAGATAGTTGCAGTTCAGCTCCATCGCGGCGCCGCGATTCATGCCCCATTCAGGGCTGTCGAAATTGGGGATGTCGATGATGTCTTCAGCATCGGCGATGGCGGCATTACCCATCCAGATCCAGACAAGCCCGTATTTCTCATGCACCGGATAGGGCCGCACGCGCGCCGCCGACGGGATGCGCCCTCCGCCCGGTGCCCAGACGCACTGCCCCGCGCAATCAAATGTCAGACCGTGATAACCGCATTCCACCGTGTCACCCTTGATCCGCCCCTTGGACAGGGGCAGCTTGCGATGGGGGCAGGCATCCTCCATCGCGATGACTTCGTTCTGCTGATTGCGGAACATGCAGATCTTTTCGCCCAGCACTTTGACTTGCTGCAATTCGCCCACGATCTCATCGCTCCAGGCGGCGACATACCATGCGTTTTTCAAGAACATCTGAATTCCTAGCTGACATTTTTACGTGGCTGAGATTGATGGTGTTATACAAAGGCCCAAGCCGGAAAAAAACGACCATTTGGTCGTCGGTTGTTTAGATTTCCTAAAGCGTTACAAGTTTAGACTGTGCCTCGGCTAAGCTTGAAACGCGTCACTCTATCCATCGCGCGCTTCGGACAGGATCCAGTTCAGAAAATTCCGCGACGTTTCGTTTTCCAGCATCACGGGCGCCCAGCAAATGAAATAGGGCTCGGGCATCTTTATGGAGTGGTCCGACAGCCGGACCAGTCGCCCTAGCTTCAGGTCCATCGACGCGAACGAGGATTGGGCCAGCGCGATCCCCTGCCCCCCGGCCACAGCCTCGAGTGCCGAGCCGGACAGCGAATGAACCGACACTGGTTTTGTGCTGGGCGGCGGCAATCCCTGGGTGGTCAGCCAGTCCCCCAGACGCGGGACGCTGGCATAGGCCGGGCCCCAGTCGATATCGATCCACGGCACGGACGACAAAGTGGCCGGGTCCGCCGCTGCGGGGTTTTTTTCTAGGAACTGAGGCGAGCAGACCGGAAAGCAAACGTCGTGAAATAATGCGCGCACGTGGGGGAACACCTCGGAAGCGGTCCCGTAGGTCAGCCGAAACATGTGATTCAAAAACTGCGGGTCCGGCTCGACATGCGTGGCCTCAAGGCGGATTGATGCCTGACCGTGAGAGGTTTCAAATCGGTGCAGCCGAGGGTTCAGCCATTTTAGCAGCAAGGTCGGCAACCCCGATATCTGAACATCCAGATCGGCCCTGTGTTGTGACAACAAGTGCTGCGCCTGATGCAGCTTGCCGAACCCCGCTGACAGCACTTCATGATAGGATAGTGCCGTGGGCGCCAGCGATGCCCGCCGCCCATCCTTTAAAATCAGCGGCATTTTCAACTGCGTCTCAAGGATCTTGATCTGCTGGCTGATAGCACCGGGGGTCACGCCCAACTCCTTGGCGGCGGCGGTCACTGATCCCAGCCGTCCAAAGCTCTCGAAAGCCTGAAGCGCACGAAGGGGGGGAAGGGTCGATTGCATAGCTTGCCTATATGGTTTGTACAGGGAGGCTCGATTTAGAAACCCTAAAGAGTGTTCCTGCAATTCTGATTTGTCATACGCTTATGTCATAATTTATCATAATAACATTAGACATAATGGCAAGCCACATGGCGATGCCACGTGTAGCGCTATCAAGCGGCTGCAGAACAAGGGGGAACTACATGGCATTTTCGACAAACAGACGCGGTCTTTTGCTGGGCGCGGGCGCGTTGGGGGCAACAGCGGTGCTGGGGCTTTCTGGTCAACCATTGCGCGCAGCGACGCCGTCGCAGGGCGGCACACTTCGCCTTGGCATCGGTAGCTTTGACTCCGGCGAAACGCTGGATCCGCAAGTCAATGAGACCAAGTTCATGCAAAACCTGCAATGGCAGCTGCGCAACAACCTGATCGAAATCGGCGCCGGCGGTGTTCTGGTGCCTGAACTGGCGACCAGTTGGGAATCGAACGACGATCTGACGGTCTGGACCTTCAAACTGCGTCAAGGCGTCGAATTCCACAACGGCAAGACGATGGATGCCGATGATGTGGTGTTCTCGATCAACCTGCACCGGGGCGAGCAGAGCATTTCGCAAACGAAAACCCTCGCGGCCGTGATGAAGGATGTGCAGGCCACTGCCCCCGATGAGGTCACAATCACCCTGCACGGACCGAATGCCGGATTCCCACCGGTTCTGGCCCTGACGACCATGACGATCGTCCCTGCGGACGACATGAATTTTGATGCCGGTATCGGCACTGGCGGTTACATTCTGGAAACCTATGAGCCGGGCATCAAATCCATCGTCACCAAGAACCCCAACTATTGGAAATCGGACCGCGCGCATTTCGACTCGATCCATATGCTGGCGATTCGGGACGTGAATGCCCGCACTACGGCGCTGCAAACCGGCGAGATTGACGTAATGAATTCAGTCGATCCCACGACCGCCAACCTGATGGCAGTCATGCCGGGCATCGATCTGGTCCAGACGCAGGGCAAGGTGCATTACTGCTTTAGCATGATGACGACCGACCCGTTGTTTTCGGATGTGCGCGTGCGCAAGGCGATGAAACTGGCGATCAACCGTCAGGACATGGTCGACAAGGTTCTGAACGGATACGGCTCGATCGCGAACGATCAGCCGATCTCCGCTGCATACCAGTACCACAATCCCGACATCGCGCAGCACAGCTATGACCCCGAACAGGCGAAATCGCTGTTGAAGGAGGCGGGCGCAGAAGGCCTGACAACCACGCTTCATGCGTCGAACACACCGTTTACCGGGGCCGTCGATGCCGCACAGCTATTTAGCGAACATGCGGCAGCCGCAGGCGTCACAATCAACGTCTCGCGCGAGCCGGAAGACGGGTATTGGTCCAACATCTGGGGCAAGAAGCCGTTCTTTGCATCGCGCTGGTCGGGACGTGCCAATGAGGACCTGATGCTGTCGCTGGCATACTCCCGCGAGTCTCTGGGCGGCTACAACGCCACCAATTGGGATAATGAGGCGTTCAACGTCGCCTTGATCGCAGCCCGCTCGGAAAAGGACGATGCGAAACGGCGCGAGCTATACTATGAATGCCAGTCCATTTTGTCCGAAGAGGGCGGCATGATCGCTCCGGTCTGGGCTGACTTTCTGGACGCGAAATCCACCAAGGTCTCGGCCCCCGACGAAATCTCGGGCGATTGGGATCTGGACGGCAATCGTTGCGGCGAACGTTGGTGGTTCAACGCCTGATCCAAGGCACGCAAAATTTGACGGGCCGCTGGCGACGGCGGCCCGTTCTGGTGTCAGACCCTTGGAAAACGGCCCCATATGACCGACAGCCTAAACGCCCTTCTTGACGCTTTGCGCCCGCACTTCGCCGACCGGCTATTGACGTCGGATGCCGCGCGCGAGCACCACGGTAGCGGCGAAAGCCACCTAGCGCCCCAATGGCCGGACGCCGTCGTGATGGTGCAATCCACACAAGAAGTATCGGACGTACTGCGCATCTGCACCAAGCATTGCGTGCCGGTCATCCCCTTTGGCGCGGGATCGTCCATCGAAGGACAGATCCACGCGCCACACGGCGGCATCAGCATTGATCTGTCTGCGATGGACGCGATCCTGTCGGTCAAGGGCGAAGACATGGATTGCACCGTTCAATGCGGCGTGACCCGGCAGGCTCTCAACGAACATCTGCGCGCAACGGGTCTGTTTTTTCCCGTGGACCTTGGCGCTCATGCGACCTTAGGCGGCATGGCGGCCACGCGCGCGTCAGGAACGACCACCGTGCGCTACGGCTCCATGCGCGATCTGGTGCTGGGGCTGACTGTGGTGATGCCGGATGGCGCAATCATCAAGACCGGCGGCCGTGCGCGCAAATCGTCAGCGGGATACGATCTGACCCGGCTCATGATCGGCTCAGAAGGTACGCTGGGTATCATTACCGAGCTGACATTGCGCCTCTTTGGCATCCCCGAGGCGTCGCAGACCGCGATGTGCAGCTTTGTTTCCATCGAGGACGCCACCCAGACCGTTGTCATGGCCCTTCAATGCGGCCTTTGCCTGAACCGGATTGAGCTGGCCGATGGCCTGCAAATGAAGGCCATCAACAGCTATTCCAAATCTGACCTGCCAGAGCATCCGACGCTGTGGATTGAGCTTACAGGCTCAAACGCGGCGGTCGAACATGACATGGCAGTTCTCAAGGATCTCGCGGGGGATGCAAGCCGCTTTGACTGTGCCGAGACTGCCGAGGCCGCCTCGCGGCTTTGGCGTATCCGCCACGATGCGCTCTATGCGGCGCGCGCCTTGCGGCCCGGAATCAAGGGCATCTCGACGGATGTCTGCGTGCCCATCTCGCAACTGCCCGCCTGCATCAGCGCCATTCTGAAGGTGATCGCCACGACTTCGATCTTGGCCCCCCTAGTCGGTCATGTGGGTGACGGGAATTTTCATCTGGTGCTGCTCTATGATCCTGCCGACGAAAGTGAGACGCGCGAGGCGCAGCATATCAACAAAAGCCTTGTCGAGATGGCCATCGAGATGGGCGGCACCTGCACCGGCGAACACGGTGTCGGTCTGGGTAAAAAGGCCTATCTGCCCGCCGAGCATGGCCCGGCGCTGGATGTGATGGCCCGTATCAAACGCGCGCTCGATCCCGAGAACATAATGAACCCCGGCAAGATTTTTGATCTTTAGCTTCAAGGATACCCCATGCCCGCACCTTTCCCTCACGGCCTGATCCGCAAGGAGGTCCGCGACCTACCCGACTACAACGCAGGCCTTGCGCTGGATCGGTTCAAGGCCACTTACGGCATCGACTGCCTGGCCAAGCTGGACAGTAATGAGAGCCCCCTTGGCCCCTCACCGCGCGCAATCAAGGCGATGCAGGAGGCCGCAACAGGCGTGGCGCGCTATCCCGATGCCGCGAACAGCGCCCTCCGGGGGACGATCGCCAGCGCGCTTGGCACAGACACAAGCCGCGTCATCATCGGCAACGGGTCCGAGGATCTGATCGGCGCGCTGTTTCGCGCCATTATCCGCCCGCAGGATCATGTGGTGACGATCTGCCCCAGCTTTGGCCTGCATGAATTCGGCGCGCTGACATTCGGTGCAACCGTCACCAAGGTGCCTTTCAACGCCGACTGGACCTTTCCGATTGACGGACTGTGCGAGGCTCTGCGCAGCAAACCGCGCGTCCTGATTTTCTCGTCCCCCAGCAACCCCGCCGGGCCGGCCATATCGGAACAGGAGTTCCGGGCAGTCATTGCACAGACCGATCCCGCCACGTTGATCTGCTTTGACGAGGCCTATGTCGAGTTCATCGAACCGGGCGAGCGTTTTGACGCGCTCGGAATACTGGCCGAAACCGGGCAGCCATCCATCGTTCTAAGGACATTCTCCAAGGCCTATGGCCTTGCGGGCGCGCGGATCGGCTACGGGATCGCCAGCGATCCGTTATTGATCAAGGCGTTGATGAAAACGCGCAATCCTTTCGGGGTCAACGCGATGGCCGCTGCTGCCGCTGCCGAGGCGCTTAAGGACCACGCCCATCTGGCCCGTGTCGTCGATCTGGCGACGACCGAACGCAAAAGGGTGTCTGCCGCGCTTGAGGCAAAAGGCTACCCCTGCGCGCCCACCCAGACCAATTTCGTCTTCTTTGACACGCACGCCCCGGCACGTGACCTCGCCGAACACCTGCGCGGCAAGGGGGTTTTGATCAAGGGCTGGCAAGAAGCGCCGTTCGAACATTGGGCCCGTGTCACTATCGGAAGTCGCGCTGAGAATGATATTTTTCTGGATGCTCTGCCCGACAGCGTGACCAAAGCACAGGTGTGATTTGGCTAGCCCCGGCTTTTGGAAAGGGTCTGGCGCTCTTTTGAGCTGCGCATGGCCCGGCCATGCCCGGCCAATGGCGGCAGGCGTAGGATTAGCTCAATACGCACAGACACTTACTTGCGTTCAGGCCGCCTCACGCGCAAGGATCGCCGCCTCGGGGCCGCTCAGACTGCGGCGGGCAAAGCCGCCATAGATATGCGGCTCAAGCTCCCGCGCCGGATAGCGGGCTAGCAGGCGTAGGCGGTCAGCCTCGTCCAGCGTCGAAAGGGCGACGCTGGCGGGGTGAAAGCTCTCTGTTTCCACGCCATTGGCCCACAGGATCTGATGGCTGGGCAGCAGCAGGTGGATATATGTCACCTCGCGCACGGCCAGATCAACCTTGATCGTGTCGGAGTTCACCAGATCCTTGGCCGAGATCAGCACTTCGGGCGTGTTGAAAAGAGTGCGCGCAACGTCACCTTGGACCAGCATCCGATGCTCGGGCGAAACCAGCAGTTCCTCGTCCGGTCGTTTGCCGCCCAACGCGCCTGCGCGGATGCGGATCGGGCGCAGCTTGGGCATCGCAAAGAGGCGCGCGCCGGTCATGCGGCGGCTGCCGATCCACTGAATTTCCTCGGCGCCGCTGTCCTTGGTCTGAACGTGGTCGCCCTCGCGTAGTTCCTCGACCAGCTTTGGGCCGTCCGGCGTGTCGATCCGCGTGCCGGGCGTAAAGCAGATGACGCCGCCCGTCGCCGGGCCAGTCGATGCGGTCTGCGGGCCTTCCAACGTGTGGTGAACCACCCACATTTCGGTATCTTGCGGCGGCAGAACGTCGATGAACATTAGCAGCGGCGGCGCGCCCGTACCCAATTCGATTACACTGACAGTGTAGCTTTGCGTCCCGTTGGTCACGACAAAGCTGCTGTCAGGCAGCGCGTTGTCCAGCTCGACCGCGCTCAAATCGCCCGTTTCGTTGACGGTCGCGCCAGCAAAGCGGCGCACTATGCGCGCCGCATCCTTGCGACTAATCCCATATCCGTCCGTATTTTCCAGTCGCAGCATTTCCGATGGCCCGTCGACGCGCACGGGCTGCCCGTGCCAACGCCATGTTGCGCCGACTGCTATCTGCTCGACCGCGTCCGGCTGAAAGCCGTCCACTTTCGTCTGCGATAAAGGAATAAAACGCGTGCCCCGAAAGCCCGTTCCCATACTTGTATATCCTGCCTCGATCTTCTTTTTATTATTAACGAGACGTTAACAAGCGAAGCTCACCCTTGGAAAGTCGCGTCAAGAAAAAGCTGTCAGAATTCAGGATATAGTCGCTTAGAACACACAATCCGATCAGTTTTCGGCCTTTGGGCGGGTGATTCAGGGAATATCAGGCCTTAAAGGGCACATTAATCAGCCCTAACGGCCTAAAATCTGTGATCCGGCGCGCATTTGTCGGCACCTCCGGCATTTGGCGTTAAATTTCGGCCCCAAGGTCGCGCATCCATAATTGCAGATCGTGATCCGTCTCACCCGGCTGGTCCAGATCCTTCCAGCGAAACCGCGCTATGGCGCCCAGCAGCGGCGCGTAGCCCCGCGCCCGCCAGAAGGCGTCCAACGAGCGATAGCTCTCGGGGCGCAACGAATGGCCCTTGGGCCGCACCACGCTGCAAAACACCGACGCGTCGCGCCCCAACGCGCGCGCATGAGCTTCGCGGCGGTCAAAGAAGGCGTGGCCAATTCCGTGCCCGCGATAGGCAGGTAGCAACACCGATTCCGCACAATAGAAAATCCGCGCGGGGTCTAGCCCCTGCCCGTTCAGTGCGGCAGCGAAATCATCCGCGTGATCCTCCATCGGCGTCCCGGTGGACGCGCCGACCAGGCGCGCGCCGTCAAACGCACCGATCAGGATTGCGCCGGGGCTGTCACGATAGGTTTGGAGATACTGCGTTTCATACGCCAGATCCCCGTCGTAGAGGTAGGGATAGCTGCGAAACACCTCGATCCGTAGGCGCGCGACATCCTCCAACGCGTCCTCCAGTGTCGGACCAGACAGCGTGCGCAGGTCTATGGCCGCCTCGGGCATCACGACACCTGATTGCGCCAATCGGACAGGTTGTAATAGGTCGTGATCCGCGTGATCTGCCCCTCTTTGAGCGTAAAGAAGGTTCCGGCGGGTAGTTTGTAGGTCTGCCCATCGGCGTCCGGCAGGCCGTCGTCGGTTTTTATGTACGTTCCGTTCACTACATATTCGGCGGCTGCGCGGGTGCCATCTTCGGTCTCGAAGAAGGTAATGTTGGTCAGCTCTTCGCGGTAGCATTCGGTCATATGCTCGCAAAAATCGCGGAACATGTCCTTGCCGTGGCGCACGCCGCCTTCGTTGACGTGGTGCGCGATGTCGTCAGAAAGACAGGCCAGCATCCCTTCGGAATCACCGATGTTGAAAGCGTCGAAATAGCGCTTGATAGTCTCGATCATGTGTCGTCTCCCCTTGGGTCGCCCCAGCGTTCAGTCATATGCGCCAATATCTGGTCGCGTGATTGTCGATATGCTTCCATCTTGGCCTCGCGCGTTTCGCCGAGGCCCGTTGGATCCATGATCGGCCAGTATAGCACGTCGAGGTGAAAGACGCGCGTCAGGTCCAGTGCCCGGCGCTGGCTGGCGGGGCTGAGTGCCACGACCAGATCGAACGATCCCAGATCATCGCCCCACTGCGCCATTTCGTCAAAGCTGCGCGCGCGATGGCGTGACAATTCGACCCCGATTTCCTCGCAGACGGCGATGGAAAAGCCGTCGATATCCTGTTCGCTTTTCACCCCTGCCGACTGGACATAGGTGCCAGTACCATAGAGCTTTTTCATGATGCCTTCGGCCATGGGCGAGCGTACGGCATTGTAGTCGCAGCAAAATAGTATCGACTGGGGAAGCGCTGCCACCATCGCCTTACCCGCCGAAATGCAGCACGCAGATCAGCGTGAAAAGGCGCCGCGCGGTGTCGGTGTCGACATCGGCTTTGCCCTCCAGTCGCTCTTCCAGAATGCGCGCGCCCTCGTTGTGGATGCCGCGTCGGGCCATGTCGATCGTCTCGATCTGGCTGGGAGGCATGTTTTTCACGGCATCGAAATAGCTTTCGCAGATGGTATAGTAATCCTTGACCACCTGACGGAACGGGCTGAGCGAGAGATGGAATTCGGCTGCCGGGGCCTCGGCCTCGGTGGTGATGGTGAATACCAGACGTTTCTCGCGGATCGACAGGCCGACGCGGTAAGGGCCGTTCGGCACATCGCGCCCGTCGCGGACGGGCAGCGCAAAGGTGTTGTCCTCCATCAGGTCGAACATGGCGACTTTGCGCTCTTGTTCGATCTCGGGCGTGGGGGCGGGCAGATTGGCGTCGTCAAGTTCGATATGGCTGATGCGGCTCATGGGTGGTCTTTCGCGCGGCTGTTGTCGGGATCAGCAGTAACGCGCGCGCACCGACGGGGCAATGCCCCTAGCCATTCAGCTTGCTGATGCGCGCGCGCACCGACAGGCCATGCGCCTCAAGGCTTTCGGATTTCGCCAGCGTTTCCGCCGCAGGGCCGATGGCGCGCAGCGCCTCGGGTGTCATGCGGGCCAGCGTCGTGCGCTTGAGGAAGTCGAGCACACCCAGACCGGACGAGAACCGCGCAGAGCGGGCGGTGGGCAGCACATGGTTCGGCCCACCGACATAGTCGCCAATCGCCTCGGGCGTCCATTGGCCAAGGAAAATAGCGCCCGCATGATTGATCTTGGCGCTGAGGGCATTGGCATCGGCCACGCACAGTTCCAGATGCTCAGGCGCGATGCGGTCCGATAGCTGCGCGGCGGTGTCGAGGTCCGGCACAGTGATGATCGCGCCGAAGTCGCGCCAACTGGCCCCGGCAATCGCGCGCCTCTCCAGCGTTTGCAGGCGAGCGTCGATGGCGTTCGCCACCTTTTGACCAAAACCGGCGTCGGTGGTGATCAGGATCGACTGAGCGCTTTCGTCATGTTCGGCCTGACTGAGCATATCGAGGGCGATCCAGTCCGGATCATTTTCGGCGTCGGCGATGACCAAAATCTCGGACGGCCCGGCGATCATGTCGATGCCGACTTTGCCGAAAACGCGGCGCTTGGCGGCCGCAACATAGGCGTTGCCGGGGCCGGTGATCTTGTCCACGGGCGCAATCGTTTCGGTGCCATAGGCCAGCGCCGCGACGGCCTGCGCGCCGCCGATGCGGTAGATTTCATCGACGCCGGCGATTTGCGCGGCAGCCAGCACAGCGGGGTTCAGCGCGCCGTCCGGCGTCGGCACGACCATCGCAAGGCGCGAAACGCCTGCGACCTTGGCCGGGATTGCGTTCATCAGCACCGAGCTGGGATAGGTCGCGATCCCCCCCGGCACATAGAGGCCAGCGGCATCCACCGGCGTCCAGCGCCAGCCTAGGGTCGCGCCGGTGTCGTCCACCCAACTGTCATCACTCGGCATTTGGCGCGCGTGGTAAGCCCGGATGCGGGCGGCGGCCAGTTCCAGCGCGGCGCGCACATCCGGCGTCACCTGATCGGCTGCTTGCGCGATCTCTGCCGCGCTCAGGCGCATGGTTTCGGGTGTCAAAGCGATGCGGTCGAACCGCTCGGTCAACTCAATCACCGCGGCGTCGCCGCGCGCACGCACGTCCGCGATGATGGCAGCAACGGTGTCGTCCACATCGGGGCTATCCTCACGCTTGGCATTCAGCAGCGCAGTAAACTCGGCCTCGAACTCAGGTGCGGCATGATCGAGGAAACGGGGCATCAGGTGATCCTTGGCTAGGGCGTTACTGCGCGGCCATGGCGGTTGAAACGTCCACCATGACCCTGTCAACGGCGGGTGTTTTCGTCTCGACCAAATAGTCCTGAAACTGCGTGGCTATCGTGCAAAACCGGGGGTCGGAAATGCGGTTCTGAAAGACCACCTCAGCCGCCTCGGCGTCCAGTTGGTTGGCGTCCATCCAGCCTTCGATCAGCTCGGCGCGGTCTGCATCGCTGGGCGGAGTGTGCTGAGCGGGTGTATCGCGCCCCGCCGCCATCGCACGCATCGACGCGGCCAGAAGCTTGGACAGCAGATCACTGTCCAGCCGCAAGGCCTGCCCCTGAGTGAACCCCTCTAACCCAGCCCCGGCATAGAGCGCGCAAAGCTCCGGATCAGCCGCCAGAAAATGCAACATCTGCCCGTTGAGAGCCTGGACTTCGCGCAGGGCATCCACGGGGGCCGCCCCGATATAATGCGCGTTGTCACGGCGCAACTGGCTGGTGAAGGCGCGCGATGCATCGAACATGCGCGCGCTCAGGTTCGGGTCGTCCTTACCCGCGTTTGCCATATCAGCGGTGTTTTGCAGAAACACGTCGTATTCGCCCGGAAACGCCTCTTGGATAGCGGCGAGGCCGGTGGCAAAATCGGTCTTGGCCATCATCGCCTCGACCTGCGCAGGCGACACGCTGCCCCGGCCCAGCCAGCTAGGACGGACCAGCAGAATACCAACGAGGATCAGCACCAGAACACCGGCGCTCAGTAGGGTTTTCTTCATATCAGCTTACCTCAGGGTGCTGGGGCGTCTTGCCCGAGGGGGCAACATAGGGGCGGGTCACGTCCTTGAGCGTGGCATCCAGCGCCTCGACCTGCAGCCGGATTGCGCCGTCGCCCGCAAGGGTCAGCAGGACATGGCCCGTGCCATCCTCGCCCGGCTCAAACGTGACGCTGAGCAGCGACAGGATCAGATCCTTGTCGGCGCGGTCGATGCCTTGGCTGGCGACATGCAGAACGTTATCGACAATCAGCAGCGATTGCACCCGCTCGGGCGCATGGCGGGCGGCGCTGTCATCCTCCCAGCGGAAACGATTGATCAGCAGCGCAAAGCGGCGCGCACCTTTTTGCCATTTCATCTCGGCAATCGGGAAAACAGCATCCTGCGCCAACCCCGAGATCACCTGTAAATCGTCCATATCCAGCGCGCCGAGGTTCAACGAAGTCTCGCGCGCGTCCTCAAATCTGGCGTCATCGCTCACTGGCTTGTTCATTGACCTGACACCCGCTCGATTTTCGCGCCGACAGCGCTCAGCTTGTCCTCGACATGCTCATAGCCGCGATCCAAATGGTACACACGGTTCACTATCGTCTCGCCCTCAGCCGCGAGGCCCGCAAGGATCAGCGAGACCGACGCACGCAGATCGGTCGCCATGACCGGCGCGCCCTTGAGCGATTTGACGCCCTTGACCGTTGCATGACCACCATGCACGTCGATATCGGCGCCCATGCGGATCAATTCGGGCGCGTGCATGAAACGGTTCTCAAAAATCGTCTCCTCCAGCACAGAAGTGCCGTTGGCGGTGCACATCAGCGCCATGAACTGCGCCTGCAAATCAGTGGGAAAGCCGGGGAACGGCTGGGTCGCCACGTCAACTGCGCGGATATCGCCATTCTTTCGCGCGACCTTCAGGCCCTTGTCTGTCTCGGTCACCGAGATCCCCGCAGCATCCAGCTTTTCACAGAACGCCGCCAGCAGATCGATCCGCCCGCCGAGGCATTCCACCTCGCCGCCGCAGATAGCGGGGGCCAGCATGTACGTGCCCAGCTCGATCCGGTCGGTGACGACCGGATGCGTCGCGCCGTGCAGGCAATCGACGCCCTGAATGGTGATCGTGCCGGTGCCGTCGCCCTCGATCTGCGCGCCCATCTTGCGCAAGCAATCAGCCAGATCGACAATCTCGGGCTCGCGCGCGGCGCATTTCAGGACCGTTGTCCCCTTGGCCAATGTCGCGGCCATCAAAGCGTTTTCCGTCGCGCCGACCGACACAAAAGGAAATTCGACGATGCCGCCCTTTAGCCCGCCGGGGGCCGATGCGTGCACGTAACCTTCTTTCAGTTCCAGCTCCGCGCCCATCGCCTCAAGCGCTTTCAGATGCAGATCGACAGGACGCGCGCCGATGGCGCAACCACCGGGTAGCGACACCTCGGCATGACCGAACCGCGCCAGCAAAGGCCCAAGGACAAGGATCGACGCACGCATCTTGCGCACGATGTCATAGTCCGCTCGCTGACTGGTCAGCGCATGGCTGGACATGGCGATCACCTGCCCGCCCTGCAACGTCGACACCTCGGCGCCCAGCGACGTCAGCAGCTCCGACATCGTGCGGATATCGCTGAGGCGCGGCGCATTGGTCAGCGTCAGCGGCTCGTCGCTGAGCAGGGTCGCGGGCATCAGCGTCAGGCACGCATTCTTTGCCCCCGCGATGGGAATCGTGCCGCTGAGCGGGCCGTTGCCCGTCACGATGATGCTGTCCATATACCTTCTAGCCCTTTTGCTCGCCGCCCGTATCGGGGCCGCCTTCATTGCCTGTCTTGCCGTCCCCGCGCACACGCGCCTGCGCCTTGCGTCGTGCCAGATTGGCCTTCAGCGCCTGCTTTAGTCGATCTGCGCGAATGTCCGCCTCGCTGCGGGGCTGTTTCGGGGGGTGCTTGCCACTCATGCGCCGTCTTTACATGACGCATCCGGGCGGGTCCAGATTAGGCTTGCGCCAAGGGGCATAAGCGTCTAATCAGCGCCCGATTGCTGTGGTAGCTCAGTGGCAGAGCACACCCTTGGTAAGGGTGAGGTCGAGAGTTCAATCCTCTCTCACAGCACCATTCCTCATGCCGATCATCCCGCGCCTTGTTTTGCAAATGCTTGATCTCGACTAACGTCGGTGAACGCTGCCGATGCGCAAAAATAGAAGACGTACGCAAAGTGTGGAGGTCGGCCTCGCGGATTTTGCTGTCACCCACTGGCTGCGATACGAGGCCTGTTGTGATATGACATGAGTGGATAGCAGTCGAAGAGGCGTGAACATCCGTGGACGTGACAATCCGACCAGCACGAAAAGATGATGCCGAAGCTCTGACGACACTGGCAATGATGTCCAAGCAGTCAAACGGTTATGACGATACTTTCATGGTGGCCTGTGCTGACGAACTGCGTGTCACCGCCGACCTATTGAAGGCAGACAAATATTGGGTCGCGGAAAGTCACATCCCCTGCGGGTTTGTATGTCTGAAAATTAACGAGGATGAACAGGTTGGCGAGGTCGCGGCACTGTTCGTTCACCCTGATTGGCAAAGGCGTGGCGTAGGGCGATTGCTATGGGCCACAGTGAAGAGATTGGCGCGAGAGAAGAACTTGACGGCGCTCCATCTCGACGCTGACCCTGAGGCAGAAGCATTTTACCGCAAGCTTGGCTTCTCTACGATCGGTCGCGTGCCATCAGCTTCGATTCCTGGCCGGACGCTTCCACATATGCGGATCGACTTGCCCGCGTAGCAGCAGACACTCAGGCGCGACGCAGCAATGTCGAAATGGGCTCAAAGCAGCCCAACACCCTTTGCGGACATGCTCAAACCCAACTGTCGCCCTCCAAATATCCAGCGGCGTCGCCCCAACTGGCCTAATGCACCCCGCAATGCGCATCCACGACGCGCTGGACCATCGGCGCGAAATGCGAGAAGCCCGGCGTTTCCATGTCGGCGTGCTTGCCCGCGTCGTCCAGATAGCGGACCTGCACGATCTCTTCGAGGTTTGGATTGCGCTCGAACTCAGCCACTTCTCCGGCGCTCATCGGTCCGCCCTGAAGGTTCAGAGAATGGACCGAGGCGGTCGACAGGCGCTTGAAATACTCTGGTTTCGTTGCGCAGAGATATCGCTTGGCGGCGACATGATAGCGCACGCAATCGGTGACGACGGTGGGGAAAAACTCTTCCAGCACCTCGGCGCCCGCCTCTTCGTGGTGGCGGTCATGTGTGTCGTCGGGATGATACGTGCCGAACTCGGACGTGAAATGGCCGATGTCGTGCAGCAATGCGGCGACGATGATCCGCTCGGACATTCCCCCGCGCTCGGCCAAGGCCGCGCCCTGCAGCATGTGTTCGGCCATGGTCACAGGCTCGCCCAGATATTCCTCTCCTCCGCGCCGCTCAAAGATATCGGCGAGGAAGGGGACGATGGTCTGAGGTGTCAGTTTGTTGCTCATTCCGCTGCCTCCTTGCGCGGTTTTTGCAGTGCAGCAAGGGTGGAGCGCACGCCATCCATATCGGCATAGCAGCCCTGAAACCAGCGGGTGCCGGTGCCGGAATACCCCTTGCGCGCGTGCAGGACGCGGGTGTTGTCGACAAGGAAACTTTCACCCGGCTCAAGGCGGAAACTGACCTCCATGCTTGGGTCGTCGATGATCTCACCAAGGCGGCGATACGCGGCGTAGTACGCAGGCATGACGTCGAACGGCACGTCGGTAATCGCAGCGGCCGAGCGGTTGTTGAAGCGCACCGCGCGCAGGGCGCCATCGGGGTCCAGTTCGATCATCGGGCGGCGCGATTGCAGGCGCACACCTGTTCCTGCATACTCGAACCGCGCGCAATGCTGGCTCAGCACGTCGAACCATTCGGGGTTTTCCTCCCGTAGGCGACGGGCGGCGGCAAAGCCATCGACCACCATATTTTCGCCGCCCTCAGCCGTGGATTCGAGGCAATAGAGCACTTGAACAGTCGGCATTGGGTCACGGTAGGGATTGTCGGTGTGGGCCTGTAACCCAAGGCCGGTATAGGCGAGGTTGGTCGGATTGATCTCGGTGCGGACCTCGAATTTGCTGCCATAGTTCGTTTCGCGGACATGGCCAAAGAGGTCGACCACCTTGAACAGCGCGCCATCCTCGACCGGGCCGTCTTGCAGCTTGGCAAAGCCATAGCGCGCGATCTGCGCCAGCCATGCGGCGCGCGCACTGGGATCACCCAGAACGGCAGCGAAATCACCCGTCGGCACATTGTCCATCAGGCGCGCATCCCACGCCTCGGCGCTGTCCGCCAGCCAACCGGGGGCGCGATTCTGCGCACGATCATAGCTGTGCTCCATCAGCCATGCGAGGTCATAGGCGATGCTGCGGCCCTCGGGGGCGAAGGTCAGATGCAACTGGCCGCCCTCCATGCGCGCTGCGGTGACATGCACGCCCGCATCAATATCGCGTAGCGCGATCAGGCGCTGGCCATTGCCGGGCGCGCGCGTATCCTCGTCCCACGCATTGTCGCGCAGCCAGATGGCGTGAAAACGAGCGATGTCATTTCCGTGCGTGAGGGTGACGACATCGCCATCCGTTGAAAGCTGGACTTGGAACATGAGGATACTCCGGGCTGTATGTTTCCATTCGCTTGCCAATGTGACAGAGGCAGGCATAATCACAACGGTGTTTATCTGGGACTGAGAGGTTGATTTGCTTATGCCAAGCAAGACTCTGGACGGTATCCCGCTGGACTGGGTGCGTGCGTTTGAGGCGGCAGGACGGCTGGGCAGCTTTACCGCCGCCGCGCGGGAAACCAGACTGACGCAGGCAGCGATCAGTCAGCGCATCGCCAATCTGGAAGGTCGGCTGGGCGCGCGCCTGTTCGTGCGTGGTGCGCGCGGTGTCACCTTGACTGTCGAGGCCGAGGCGTGGCTACCCCATGCCAGCGAAGCGCTGACGCTGCTGCATCAAAGCGCGCAGGACATCTTTAGCAGCCGCACACAACAGCTGACGATCTGCGCCAGCGCGACCATGACGCGAGGCTGGTTGATGCCGCGCCTGCCAAGGCTGGAAGGGCGCGCGCGGCTGCACCTGTCCTTTGTCACGCTGATGATCGAGGCCGAGCAGGCACCGGATCGCGGCAACGTCGTGGTGCGCTACGGTGTGGGCGACTGGCCCGATCTGCGCGCTGCGCGCCTGTTCGCCGAGGAACTGGCCCCGGTCGCCGCACCGCACATTCTGACCGGTGACTGGACCGCCCTGCCCCGCATCGCTGTTACCGGCCCGCGAGCGGGCTGGTCCGATTGGGATGGCACAACCGCGACGCAGCTGCGCACCGATAGCATGGGCGCGGCGCTGGCCGCCGCCGAGGCGGGAGCAGGCGTGGTTCTCGGCTCGCTCCCGCTTTGCCGCGATGCTCTGGACGCGGGGCGGCTGGCCCGCACAGACGCGCGCAGCCTGACACCTAGCTCAAGCTATTGGCTGACCGCCCGCGCGCAGGACGTCTCGCAGCGTCGCTGGGACGCGCTGATCGCGGCGTTTTGCGAGCGTTGAGGTATTTACTCGGCCAGCCCCAGCGTCTTTTTCTGATCGTTCGCCCATTTCAGGATCGTCAGATCAAAGGTCAGCGCCATCAGCGACACACAGATACCAAGGACAAAGTTCTTGCCCATATCGGTGCCCGCCAGTGTGCGCTGCAACTCCTGTCCCAGATCCTGCGTGCCGATAAAGGCTGCAATGATGACCATGAAGAACGCGAACATGATCGCCTGATTGAACCCGACAGCCATCGTCGGCAGCGCCAGCGGCAATTGCACCTTCCACAGCTTTTGCCGCCTTGTGGCGCCGGACATGTCAGCGGCCTCCAGCATTTCCTCTGGCACGGTGCGCAATCCCTCGATCGTGTAGCGTGTCAGCGGCACCATGGCGAATATCAGGATCGAAAAGATCACAGCGACGTCGGTGATGCCGAACAGCATGATTGCCGGGATGAGGTAGATAAAGCTGGGAAACGTCTGTGCCGTGTCGCAGGCCAGCAAAACCCGGCGCGACCACTTGTCACTACGCGCTGCCACGATGCCCAGCGGAAGGCCGAAGAGCATGGCAAGCAAAACCGCCGAAATCACGGAATACAGTGTGATGACAGACCGGTCCCACCATCCCGACCACGCAACGAGGCCAAAGAACAGCGCCGCTAGCAACGCCTGTTTGCGCCCTCCCAGCCACAGCGCAAAGGCCGAAACGAGCAGGATCAGCGCGGGCGTCGGGATGCTAAGCAGGAAGTTGCGGAAGGGGATCAGCACCTTGACGTTCAGGAAATAACGGATGCCGCCGGTGATGGCATTGACCCAGTCCAGCGCCAGGAAATTCTTCATCAGGTCGTCGATTTCCTTGCCTTGGCTGAAGTTCTGCTTGCGCCCAATATCGGTGGCGACCTCGACGAACTGACCGAGGATGCAGAAAAACACGAATGCGCCGATGCCGGTCAGCAGCAGGATGTGCCGCTTCCACCACGGCGTGCCGCGCTCGAAATGCTCCGGCTGCTTCATCGCCCATGCCTTGGACATGCGGTCCAGCATGACGGCGAGCAACACGATAGTCACACCGATCTCAAACGAACGGCCAAGTTTAAAACTGCCCATCATCGCCAGCAATTTCGCGCCAAGGCCCGGCATGCCGATGAATGCAGTCAGAACGACCATGGCAAGGCTCAGCATGATGACTTGGTTCACGCCGACCAGAATTTCGGTCCGCGCCGAGGGCAGATAGACGTGACGCAATAGCTGAAAGCGGGTGCAACCGCTCATGTGGCCCGCCTCGACGACCTCGTGGGGCACCTTTTGCAAGCCCAGCGTCGTCATCAGAACCATCGGCGGAATGGCATAGACCGTGGTGGCGACCGCGCCGGCCGTTGGGCCTACCTTAAAGAAGATGACGGCTGGCAGCAGGTAGGTGAAGAAGGGCAGCGTTTGCAGCACCGACAGCACCGGCTTGATCGCGCGGCTCACCCACGCGTATTTCCACGCGGCAATACCAAGGCCGAGGCCGATTACAAAGGCAAGCGGTGCCGCGACGACCAGCACCGAGGCTGTCTGCATCGCGATCTTCCACTGGCCGATAAGGGCGGTCCAGACGAACACACCCCCGCCCAGCAGCGCCATACGCCAGCCGCCCAGATAATAGCCGATCACAGCAGCGACGGCGGCGATGGCCGTCCACGGAATCGGCCCGATATGAGGCCAGCGTCGCTGCCCGAACAAGAGGTTTGCAGTCACATCCAGCAGCCATTCGAGGCCTTCGGTCAGAAACCGGGTCAAGGTCAGCAATCCCAGATCGTCCTTGACGAAATTGAACGCCGCATCCAGCCACGGTGCAAAGGGCGGTATCCACGCTTCGGGCAGACGGTGCAGCGCGGCGGGCAAGAGGCCTGAATATTGCAGCAACGTCAGCAAGATCGCGATGCCAATAAGGACCAGCACCATGCGCGGGCGCGTAAAAGTAGGGCCGGCTTGCGTGTCAGCGGTCGTTGCCACCATCAGTTCGACCCCACGAGGATTTCCAGCGCATCGGTCCGTTTGAATGCGCCGATGACCTTGCCGGCACGCGTTACCGGGATAGCCTCGCGTGTGTCCTGCACCAGCAACTGCGCCATGTTGTGCACGGTCAATCCGGCGTCAACAGGTTCGCCAGTGCCGGTGACGTCTGTCTGGGCCAGCACGCTGGCATGAACGACACGGGACTTGTCGATGTCTTCGGTAAACTTGCGAACATATTCGGTGGCGGGGTGCAGCACGATCTGATCGGGTGTATCGCATTGCTCAACCGCGCCGTCCTTCATGATGGCGATGCGATCGGCGAGGCGCAGCGCCTCGTCGAAATCATGGGTGATAAAAACGATGGTTTTGGATAGCATCTCCTGAAGCCGCAGGAATTCGTCCTGCATCTCGCGCCGGATCAGCGGATCGAGCGCGCTAAAGGGTTCGTCCAGAAACCAGATATCGGGTTCGATGGCGAGGCTACGGGCGATGCCGACGCGCTGCTGCTGGCCACCGGACATCTCACGCGGGAAATAATCCTCGCGGCCTTCCAGCCCGACCAGCTTGATAACTTCCATCGCGCGCTCGCGGCGCTGATGGCGATCCTGGCCACGCATTTCCAGCGGGAAGGCGACGTTTTCCAACACCGTCCTATGCGGAAGCAGGCCAAAGGACTGAAACACCATGCCCATTTTCGAGCGGCGCAGTTCGATCAGCTCTTTTTCGCTGAGCTTCATCACGTCCTGCCCCTCGACGGTGATGGTGCCGCCGGTGATGTCGTGAAGGCGGCTAAAGCAACGCACCAGCGTTGATTTTCCCGACCCAGAGAGGCCCATGATTACCAGCATTTCGCCGCGATTAACCTCAATGCTGACATCCTTGACGCCCGCAATATAGCCATCGGCACGAATTTCCTCAAAGCCGCGCCCGGCGGGCAGGGTGGCAAGGTATGTTTCGGGGTCCTTACCGAAAAGCTTCCAAACGTTTTGGCAAGTGATCACGGGCGTTTGCTGATTCATGGTCCATCCTGAGGCAAAGCGACCCCGTCCGATTGGCTCAGGCGGGGTCGCGTTAAAGGGGTCAGTCGAGGGAGTGGATCAGTTGATCCAGCCCTGCCAGACGTCCTTGTTGGCTTCCAGCCACTCGGCTGCGGCCTCTTCCGGCTCCATCTCTTCGACGTCGACCAGCTTGGCCATTTCGGCGATCTGCGGGTTGGTGAACGAGATTTTGCCCAGCGTCTCATATGCCGCCGGCCACTTCTCTTCCATGCCGTCCCATGCCGCCTTTTTCAGATAACCGTCGGCAGGGTTGCCACAGTCATAGAGCGCGTCGGGATTGGGGCCAACTGCAGGATCCTTGTCACAGCCGTCCTCCCACTCGGGGAATTCGACGAATTCGCCCGGCCAGACAGCCTCGGCAAAGTTGGGCGTCCAGTTAAACACGACGATCGGCTTCTTGTCGGCCTCTGCAGCGCCAATTTCAGCCCAGAGGGCGGCAGCCGATCCGGCATTGATCACGGTAAAGTTCATGTCCAGCGCCTCAACCCGCTCCTTGCCGTGCTTGAGCCAGTCGACGGGGCCGTCCAGATAGCGACCCTTGTCGCCGGTTTCGACCGTGGCGAAAACCTCGGCGCAGTCGTTCAGCGCCTCCCATGCGGGCAGTCCCGGACAGGCCTCTTTTGTCCACATCGGGTACCACCAGTCCTCGCGCGTGACGGCGTCATGATCGCCCACGTCGACGATGCCGCCCTTTTCCTGCGCCGCGCGGAAGGATGCGCCGAACGCGCCTTCCCAGACTTCCATTTCCAGCGTGACATCGCCGAGGCGGATCGATTCGTAGACGGCTTGGCTGTCCGTGGTGACATATTCGACGTTCGCGCCCTGCTCGCTCAGGATCTGGCCGACGACGTTCGACATCACGATCTGCGATGACCAGTTGTGGATCGGAATCACTATCGGATCGGCGCTGTCTTCGGCCAATGCGGCCATGGGGGCAAATGCAGTAAGAGCGGCCAACATGGCCGTTTGGGTTTTCTTCATGGATATCTCCCGGTTGTCGCGGTCTCAATTCGCCGCTTGTTTAGGCCTGGCTATGCCGGTCCTATCGTTTTTCATTTGAGCGCCCCTATCGCGACATGGTGCCGCAGGGCGTATCGGCATCCTCGCATGACATTCCTGCTGGTCAAGTTTTTTTCTTGCCCCAAAAGTCGCGCAAATCGGGCCCGATGGGCCTATTATCCTACGCGCGCCCCTTTAAAATAGGCGTATTAAGAAAGGCCACCGCCACTTTACCTATGCATCAAACGCTTGAAAGGAATCTGTAAATCTTGTCCCGTGAGCAAAAAATGGGCATGATTGACGAATATAAGCCGGCGACGACGCCAAGGCAGGAAAAGTTATGACAATTCAGAAAATTACGACGAGCGAGGCCGCACGGCTGACCCAAGATCCCCATCGTTGTCCCCGCGAAGAGCGAGAGAACGTGCTGGAGATCGCCATCGGCCGCGAGCTGCGCTCGCACCGCCGCAAGCAGGAGATCACGGTGGCCGAACTGGCGGCCAAGACTGGTCTCAGCATCGGGATGCTGTCCAAGATCGAGAACGGCAATACGTCGCCTTCGCTGACCACGCTGCAGACGCTGGCGAATGCACTGCGCGTGCCGATTACCGGATTTTTCCGCCGTTTTGAAGAGACCCGCGAATTCGTGCATACCAAGAGCGGCGAAGGCGTGGAGCTGGAGCGCGCGGGTACGCGCGCGGGCCATCAGTATAATTTGCTGGGCCACATCGGATCAAACGGCTCGGGCGTCATCGTCGAGCCGTATCTGATCACGCTCAGCGACATGTCGGACGTGTTTCCGACGTTCCAGCATGGCGGGATCGAGACGATCTATATGCTGGAGGGTGCCGTCGATTATCGTCACGGAGAGTCAGTCGTATCGCTGCTTCCCGGCGACACGCTGTTCTTTGACGCGGATGCGCCGCATGGTCCCGAGCGGCTGGTGACGCTGCCCTGCAAGTACCTGTCGATCATCTGCTATCCGCAAAATACCTAAAGCCGGGCGTGCCATAAGCCGGGCGCAGATATGAAAAGAGCGGCCCGGATGGACCGCTCTTTATGATTTCTCAGCCATCGCTCACTTTTGCAGAGGCGGCTCGCTATCCAACTCGGGCCAGATGCCGGGGGATGTCGGCAGGCCATCGTCGAACTTTTCCAGATAGTCCAGCATCATGGGCCGGTTATCGGCAAATCCTTTGTATTCTGCCAGTTCATCAGGCAGATCGCGGATTACGCGGTGCAGCCGGCGGCCCCATTTCGGGACCGTCATCAGATCCTGAAACGAGCAGAGATAGCACCGGATCGGGAATACCATCCCGTTCGAACGCGGCAGCCGAAAGAACGTCTGCAATTCGACTCGCAGATGCTGTTTCGACCCCAAATTCTCTGGCGTCAACTCGGTCTTTTGCACGCCCCATTTGTGGTAGTTCTCGGGGCTGGTATCCAACAGCGGATTGACCGTCATGGTCCAGTTCAGCCGCCGCGCAGGCATGCCCTGCTGGATATTCAGCAGAAATTTCAGCGCGCGCACAAAGATACCCATTTCGGCGGCCAGCGGCACGGGCGCGTGCCACTCAAAAAAGTTCATGCCGATGTCGAAATCGAGGCTCCAGTCCGCCTGCGTCGTGACCATTCCCGCGTCCATCCACAGGTTATCGTCGCGCTGGTCCAGCAAGGCGAAATCGCCCTGCGTCTGACGGGTGATATACTCCATCGGGCCATAGGGCAGCGTCGACTCGTCGAGAAAGGTGAACGTGTCGTCAATCCCCAGCGGTTTGTTGATCCAGCGCCACTTGTTGCCGTCGCGGTGTAGCTCGAACAGGTCCGGATAGTCCTCGGACTTGGACACCATGATCAGCTCCAACAGGTCCCAACCTGCCAGCGTCATATGCGGCAGCGACTGGCAGCGCAGCGGGTCCTGATCCAGCACCAGCGCGCGGTCGCGCATCTCGCTGACGTAATGCTCGTCCACGTCAAAACGGTTGGCAAAGATCGACCCCTTACGCCCCGTGCCATGCGGCTCCATGTTCACCGAATACATGTAGTCGTCTTTGTCGAACGGGAACGGGAACCGTTTGATCGCCCACGGTGAATTGTGAAACGAATAATCGTCGCGGAACGTCTCATCGTTGAATTGGATTGTCATGTCAGTTCTCCCTTGGGCGTCGCCCTATCCAAAAGCCCTCCCGCTTTCGGATGGTCGCGCATAAATCTAGCGGTCCAGAACCAGCGTCTTGCCTTCAAAACGGCTGACGCAGGGCATGATCTTTTCGCCCGAGGCGTGCTCGTCCGGCTCCAGCCAGTGGTCGCGATGCAGGATCTTGCCGTCGCATTCCAGCACGTCCGTCTCGCATTGGCCGCAGGCACCGCCGCGGCAGAGATACGGCGCGTCGACCCCTGCCCGCTCGATCGCTTCCAGCAGGCTTTCGTGTTCGCCTACTTCGATGACCTTGTTCGATACGGCCAGCTTGACCTCAAACGGCTTGCCGGGTTTCGGTGCGAGGAATTCCTCAAAATGCACGGCCTCTCGCGGCCAGCCCAATTCCTTGGCGGTTTCACGCACCCAGTTGATCATGCCCTTGGGGCCGCAGATATAGATATGCGTGCCTAGCGGCTGACCGTCCAGCAGACGCTCAAGGTCGATCGCATCATCGTTGACGTCGTAATAGACATGCACGTCGTTGGGATGCTCGGACGTGAGTTCGCGCGCGTAGCTGGCCATATCCTCGCTGCGGGCGGCATAATGCAGCTCCCAATTGCCATGCGTGCGGTCCAACTGCTTGATCTGGGCCATGAACGGCGTGATACCGATGCCGCCGGCGATCAACAGGTGCTTTTTCGCCCGCAGATCGAGGCTAAAGAGGTTGACGGGGTTCGAGATGACCATCTCGTCGCCGATCTTGACATTCTTGTGCATAAACAGCGAACCGCCTCGCCCTTCGTCGTCGCGGCGCACCGAAATGGTATAGGCGTCGCGGTCGGCCGGGTCGGACATCAGCGAATAGGGGTTGAGGCGGGTGCGTTCGCCATCCTTCATCTCGACGACAGTATGCGCACCGCCCGAAAACGTGGGCAGCAGGTTGCCGTCGACCGGCTCGAATTTGAACCGCGTAACCAGATCGTTCAGCGGGACGATGTCGGTGACGCGCACGGTGATCTTGGTGGCTCCGCTCATTCGTAAATCCCCTTTTGCTCGGGCACGTTGCCCGGATCCTCGGCATCGACACAAACGCCCTGATAGGCGGCGTGGCGCCGCGAATAGTGATCGCGCACAAACAGGTTCAAACCGCAATGCGAGCAGACGAACGGATCGACCTCGACATCCTCAGTGATCCCCTTGCAATGCACGCATTGCATCCGCCGTGCGGTGGAACCGCGATGCTCGGTCTGGATGCCCGTGTGCGGAATGCCAGCCAGAACGGCCTCTTGCATGGCCTGCCCCATCAGGCTCTCGGTGCCGGCGAGGTAGACTTGCAGGCCCATATGGGCGCCTTCCAGCACGCGGCGAATACGCGGAAGCGATGCCGAATAGCTGGGCCCCTCGTAAAATTGTGCAGGCTTGAGATCGCGCAGCTTGTCGGCGAAATCGGTGCCCTTGGGAATGTAAATAACGTGGCTACTGGCCATCAGTTCGGGCGTTGCGATGTCCAGGATCGCCTCCGCGCCTTCGGCATCGGCGATCATCAGGTGATGTTTGCCCGCGCGTGCCTCGAGGCTGCCCCATACCGGGCGGCTCGTGATCGAGGGAGGGAATTCAAACTTCGACATTTGCGCCTTCGTCTCCTGTTGGGAAATTTCGTGAGTCGACTTTTTGTCGTTGGCGTGCGGCAGGATAAACCCGCCGCACGCATTTGCCTAGATCAAGCTCAGCCTTTGGCGGTGCGGATCTTCTTGTCTTTGTCGTAAAACGGCATTTCCGCAGCGACGGCTGCGATCTCGGTGCCGTCTTCGTTGCGCACGGTCAGCTTGGTGCCGGGCTTGGCTGCCTTGACAGGCATACGGGCGATGCCGACGTTGTGGTTATTGACCTTAGAGACCATGCCGAACGTGACGTTGCCGACCTTCTTACCATCCTGAAGCAACTCAGCGCCCTCGTCGGCAGGGGTATCACCCTCCAGCTTGACGCCGTAGATCTTGAACCGCTCGCGGCCCTCCAGCGCATAATGGTTTTCCGCGCCGATAAAGCCGGTCTTGCCCGGCGAGACGACAAATTCGAGGCCCAGTTCCCACAGGGTGTCACCCGCCGGATCGCCGTTCTCGTGCGGATAGGTTTCCGAGTTGTCGCCCGGAAAGAACAGCAGGTAGGATTCGGTGCGCAGGCGGTCCAGCGTGCTGAACTGCACGGGACGAATGCCCATGCCCTCGCCATCCTTTAGGATCTGATCCCACAGCTGCACGACATGCTTCTTCTGGCAGAAGATTTCATAGCCGCGCTCGCCGGTATAGCCGGTGCGCGAGATCATAACCGGGCAGCCAAACAGCTTGGTCTGAAGGATGCCGAAATAGGCGAGGTCCCGAATGCCGGGGATATGATCGGCCAGAAAATCGACCGCGACGGGGCCTTGCAGCGAGATGTCGTGCAGGTCGTCGTCAGTGGTGATGGCCACGTGTTTGCCAGCCGCCACAGATGTCATCAATTCCATGCCCGCGCCCGTGCCGTGGACGACCATCCACGAGTTGACCGAAAGGCGGTAGATCACGCAATCGTCGATGAACATGCCCGCGTCGTTCAGCATCGCGGCATAGACCGCGCGGCCCGGCATCAGCTTTTCGACGTTGCGGGTGGTGGTGCGGTCGATGACATGTGCCGCATCGGGGCCGGTCAGGTGGACCTTCTTCAGGCCCGATACATCCATCAGGCCCGCCTTGGTGCGAACCGTCTCGTAGTCGGCGTTCGCGCGCTCTTCGGTATGGTCATAGAACCAGGCGGTCCCCATCCCATTCCAATCCTCCAGCTCGGCGCCGATTTCGGCGTGGCGTGGTGCCAGCGCGGAATGTCTCCAGATAATTGCCATGTCATGTTCCCTGTTCTTAGTGTCAGAATTCATCGAGTCATTGAGCATCAGGCGCATTCAAAAAGCAAGAATGCCATGCAAAAAATTTTCCTCTCAGGTAATCCCGGCAGGACCACGCCCACCGGCCCGGCCCGCGGCCACCAAGATTTGTCGCCCCGGCACGTCCCGGCGAATGTGCCAGCCTCGCATTTTGCCCGCTCGAAGGTCAGAGCCTGCCTGCCTCGGATACAATTGACAAGAGGCTGAAAAAACGGCCCTAGTAGTCAGATAATAAAATATTCCTGTCAGGCAAAACGCCAAAACGAACAGGACAAATCAACAAGGAGACACGAGGGATGACAACAACGAATAGTGGCGGCGGAGGCAGCCTACAAAGGACGATCGGCTGGAAAGACGCCTTTTGGATGGCGTCCGGAGTTCCGGCTTTGGTCCTTTTCTCGATCGGCGGAATCGCCGCGACGATCGGCAATCCGTCATGGATCATCTGGATCCTGTCGGTGACGTTCGGCTTCTTTCAGGCCTTCGTCTACGCCGAGATCGCGGGCCTCTTTCCCAACAAATCCGGCGGCGCGTCGATTTATGGCGCGGCCGCGTGGGTGCGCTATTCCAAGATCATCGCGCCTCTATCTGTCTGGTGTAACTGGCTGGCGTGGACGCCCGTTCTGGCCATCGGCGGCGGTTTGGCCGCCGGGTATGTGCTGACTTCGTTCTTTGGCGCCGAATCGGCGATCAACAGCTGGGAGATCACGCTACTGAACCTCGATTTCCTGAATGCGGGCCTGACGCTGCGCATTAACGCGGTGTCCATCGTCGGCTCTGCCATCCTGCTCTGCGTGTTCATCGCGCAGCACAAGGGCATATCGGCTGCCGCGAAATTGCAGACGATCATCGGCCTTGCCGTGCTGATCCCGCTGCTGATCGTGGGCATCGTGCCGCTGCTGACCGGCGATGTGCTGTCGGAAAACTTGCTGCCGCTGGTGCCGCTAGCCTACGACGATGCGGGTAACGTGGTCGAAGGAACGTGGAACATCGAGGGCACTACGCTGTTCCTCGGCGGTCTGTTCATCGCCGCGTGGTCTGCCTACGCGTTCGAAACGGCGATCTGCTACACGTCCGAGTTCCGTGATCCGCAGCGTGACACTGTGCGCGCCATCATCGCCGCCGGCGTTGTCTGCGTTGTGGTCTATACGCTGGTTCCCCTCAGCTTTCAGGGTGTTCTGGGCGTCGAAGGCATGCTGGAGCCGGGCATCGTCGACGGTTCTGCCGTCGCGGGTGCAATGGCTGGTATGGTCGGGGGCGGCTCAATCATCGCCAAGATCATGGTCGTGATGCTGTTCCTCGCACTGGTGCTGGCGATCATGACCTCGATGGCGGGCTCTTCGCGCACGCTTTATCAGGGTTCGGTCGATGGCTGGCTGCCCAAGTACCTGTCGCGCACGAATGAGCATGGCGCGCCGGTCTCGGGCATGTGGACGGATCTGGGCTTTAACCTGATCCTGCTGATGATGTCGGACTACCTCTTTGTTCTGGCCGTATCGAACTGCTGCTATCTGGTGTTCAACTTCCTCAACCTGCACTCGGGCTGGCTGCACCGGATCGACAATGCCGGTGCGAATCGCCCGTGGAAGGCACCCAACATCCTGCTGTGGATCGGTGGCGGCCTCTCGTTCGTGAACGCCATGCTTCTGGGCGCTGGCGCGAATGTCTGGGGTGAAGGCACGCTGCGCTCGGCGATCATCGCCATCGCGCTGATCCTGCCGGTTTTCTGGTATCGCCACTACGTCACCGACAAAGGTCAATTCCCGGCCAAGATGCTGGACGACCTGTCCGTCGGCGGCAATACCGACCTGTCGGTGCGCAAGGCGGGCATGTTGCCCTATATCACGCTGGCTGCAGGCGTGATCGTGGTTATCATCTCGAATCAGGTGTTCCACCTCTGATCGACGCAGGCCCGGCACGCGCCGGGCCTGCCACCTGCCGCCTTACACGGCAGGATCTGTAACAATGACGCGCGCCGCATCACGATCTGCTTAGGCGATGTCCGGCGCGACAAACGCGGTAAATGCCCAACAATAGGGCGCACACGACTGCATACAAAGTTGCCTTAAATGAAAATTTGTTTCGTGGCAGTTGAGTGGATGTAGCTTTGGTGCTATTCTTAGAATCGACATCATGAAAGGATCTTTAAAGATGTGCGGGATCGTAGGACTTTTTCTCAAGGACAAGTCGCTTGAGCCGAAACTCGGCGACATGCTGACGAACATGCTGATCACCATGACTGACCGAGGCCCCGACAGTGCGGGCATCGCGATTTATGGCACCGAACATCGCGGCAAGGTCAAGCTGACGGTGCAGTCGGACCACCCGGATCGCGACTTTGAAGGTCTTGCAAAAGACATGAAGCAGGCACTGGGCGGCGACGTCACAATGCGCGTCAACGACACGCATGCCGTGATCGAGATCGACGCAGCATGGGCCGCTGCCGGGCGCACCGTTCTGGCCGAAATCCGTCCCGACGTGCGCATCATGAGCACCGGCGAGTCGCTGGAAATCTACAAGGAAGTCGGACTGCCCAAAAACGTCGCGGCACGCTTTGACATTTCGTCCATGTCGGGCAGCCACGGTATTGGCCACACGCGCATGGCGACCGAATCGGCTGTGACCACGATGGGCGCGCACCCGTTCAACACCGGCCGCGACCAGTGCCTGGTTCACAACGGCTCGCTCAGCAACCATGCCAGCCTGCGCCGCAAGCTGCGCAAAGCAGGTATGCACATCGAGACCGAGAACGACACCGAAGTTGGCGCAGCCTACATCTCTTGGAAGATGCAGAACGGCTCCACCTTGGGCGAAGCTCTGGCATCTACCATTGACGACCTTGATGGTTTCTTCAACTTCGTCGTCGGCACCAAAGACGGCTTTGGCGTCGTGCGCGATCCTATCGCGTGCAAGCCTGCGGTCATGGCCGAAACGGATCAGTTCGTCGCGTTCGCCAGCGAATATCGCGCCTTTGTTAGCTTGCCCGGCATCGACCACGCCCGCGTGTGGGAACCCGAGCCTGCAACCGTCTATTTCTGGAGCCACAACGCTGCTCCGACCGCTACTGAGAAGGCCGCATAAATGCAAACTTTTGATTTAGAAGCGCAGGGCCTGCGCAACCTCAACGCTGCGCTTCAAGCGCAGTCGGCAGAAACCAACCAGACCAAGTGGGAGGTCGTGAACGCCAAGGGCAGCCACGCCATCGCCGTCGGTCTGGACGCGCCTATCGAGGTCAATGTCATGGGCTCTACCGGCTATTACTGCGCCGGTATGAACAAGCAGGCGACCGTGCATGTGCACGGCTCCGCCGGGCCCGGTGTCGCTGAAAACATGATGAGCGGCACTGTCATCATCAACGGCGACGCCAGCCAGTATGCTGGCGCCACCGCAAATGGCGGAACGCTGATCGTCAAGGGTAACGCAAGCTCGCGTTGCGGCATCTCGATGAAAGGTGTCGACATTATTGTGCACGGCAATGTCGGTCACATGAGCGCCTTCATGGCGCAGTCGGGCAATCTGGTCGTTTGCGGCGATGCAGGCGACGCGCTGGGTGACAGCATCTACGAGGCGCGCCTGTTCGTGCGTGGCTCGGTCAAGTCGCTGGGTGCGGATTGCATCGAAAAGGAAATGCGCCCCGAGCATATCGAGATCCTCACGGATCTGCTGGAGCGCGGCGAATGCGACGCCAAACCCGAAGAGTTCAAGCGCTACGGGTCGGCCCGCAAGCTGTATAATTTCGACATCGACAACGCATATTGAGGGGCTGACATGAAAGACGATACACATAGCGTTCCGCGCACCGTTCCGATCCAGTCGGCCACTTTCTCGAACCCGACAAACGCAGAAATCCGCCGCGCAGCGGCCACCGGCATCTACGACATTCGTGGCGGTGGCTCCAAGCGTAAGCTGCCGCATTTCGACGATCTGCTGTTCCTTGGTGCCTCCATCTCGCGCTACGCATTGGAAGGCTACCGTGAGAAGTGCGACACCAAGGTCGTGCTGGGCACCCGATTTGCCAAGAAGCCGATTGAGCTGGATATTCCGGTAACGATCGCTGGCATGTCCTTTGGCGCGCTGTCGGGCCCTGCCAAAGAGGCACTGGGTCGCGGCGCGACCATGGCCGGCACCTCGACAACCACCGGCGATGGCGGCATGACCGAGGAAGAGCGCGGCCATTCCACCAAGCTGGTCTATCAGGTCCTGCCCTCGCGTTATGGCATGAACCCCGATGACCTGCGTCGTTGCGACGCGATCGAAGTCGTGGTTGGCCAAGGCGCCAAGCCAGGCGGCGGCGGTATGCTGCTGGGTCAAAAGATCAGCGACCGTGTGGCCCAGATGCGCAACCTGCCCAAGGGCATTGACCAGCGTAGTGCCTGCCGTCACCCCGACTGGACAGGTCCCGACGATCTGGAAATCAAGATCATGGAACTGCGCGAAATCACCGCGTGGGAAAAGCCGATCTACGTCAAGATCGGTGGCACACGCCCCTATTTCGACACGATGCTGGCGATCAAGGCCGGTGCGGACGTTGTCGTTCTGGACGGCATGCAGGGCGGCACCGCCGCCACGCAGGACGTGTTCATCGAGCATGTCGGCCTGCCCATCATCGCCTGCATCGGCGAGGCGGTTCGCGCGCTTCAGGACATGGACCTGCACCGCGAAGTGCAGCTGATCGTCTCGGGCGGTATACGTGGCGGCGCTGACGTGGCAAAGGCACTTGCCATGGGCGCCGACGCGGTTGCAATCGGCACGGCTGCGATGATCGCACTGGGCGACAATGACCCCCGCTGGGAGGACGAGTATAACGCGCTCGGCACCACTGCGGGCGCCTATGACGACTGGCACGAAGGCAAGGACCCGGCAGGTATCACCACGCAGGATGCTGAGCTGATGAAGCGGTTCGACCCCATTGCGGGCGGCCGTCACCTGAACAACTTCCTCAAGGTGATGACGCTGGAGGCGCAGACAATCGCGCGGGCCTGCGGCCACAACCATCTGCACAACCTCGAACCCGAGGATCTGGTGTCGCTGACGATGGAAGCCGCTGCGATGACCAAGATCCCGCTAGCAGGGACCCAGTGGTACCCCGGCAAGCCCGGCACCAGCTACTGACCGGAACCTGAACAGGGGCGCGCACATTGTGTCGCGCCCCTTTTTGCTTTTTAAATCTCCCAAGAAACGAAACAACAGGGACACCCGAACATGACCAAAAAACAACTCGTTCAAGAATCTCAGATCAATCTCGAAGACTGGGGCAAAGAGCGCGGCATCAAATACTTCATGGTTAACTTCACCGACATTCTCGGCATGCAGCGCACCAAGCTGGTGCCGATTCGTGCGATCGGAAGAATGCAGGAAGGCGGCGCTGGATTCGCTGGTTTTGCAGGCGGTATGGATTACACCCCCGCCCATCCCGACATGCTGGTGATGCCCGATGCCGATATGGCGGTCCAGATTCCGTGGCAGCCCGATATGGCATGGGTTCCCGGCAATCCGGTCATGAAGAACGAGTATTCCGCGCAGGCACCGCGCAACGTGCTGCGCAAGCAGATCGCTGATGCTGCCGAACTGGGCCTGCACTTTAAAATTGGCGTAGAACCAGAGTTTTCGCTGCTCAATCAGGATGGCACGGCCGTCGCGGACACCCTCGATACGCGGGCCAAGCCCTGCTACGACCAGCAGTCGATGATGCGCAACTATCACGTCATCCGCGAAACCAGCGACTACATGCACGAGATGGGCTGGGGCTGCTATCAAAACGACCACGAAGACGCCAATGGCCAGTGGGAGATGAACTGGGACTTCGACGACGTTCTGAAGATGGCCGATCAACTCAGCTTCTTCAAATTCATGATAAAACATGTCGCGGAAAAGCACGGGATGCGCGCAAGCTTCATGCCCAAGCCCCTCCCGACCCTCACAGGGAACGGTCTGCACGCGCACATATCCGCTTGGGATGGGACAGGCAAAGATGCCAAGACCAACCTTTTTGCCGGCTCGGATGATACTCCGGCGGGGCGGCACGGCCTGTCGGAAACCGGCGCGCATTTCCTTGGCGGTATTCTCAAGCACGGCAGTGGCATGACGGTCATCTGCTGCCCGACAGTCAACAGCTACAAGCGGATCGGTGCCCCCAGCACTGCGTCCGGCTCGAGCTGGGCACCCAACAGCATCACCTGGGCGGGCGACAACCGCACCCATCTGGTACGCGTTCCAGGCGGGGGCCGTATGGAGCTGCGTTTGCCCGATGGCGCGACGAACCCTTACCTGATGCCGGCCGTTATCATGGCTGCGGGCCTTAGCGGCATCCGCGACAAGATCGACCCGGGCGAGACCCATGACGTCGACATGTATATCGACGCTGACAAGGTCAAAGATGCAGCAAAACTGCCGCAGAACATGCTGGACGGCCTTCGCACCTACGAGGCGGATACCGAACTGACCGAGTCAATGGGCGGGGAATTCTCGAAAGCGTTTCTCAAGCTCAAGCACAAGGAATGGAACGACTACGCGGCCCATTTCACCCAGTGGGAGCGCGACCACACACTGGATATCTGATCTGGATTTTTCCAAGCGTCAAATTGCAAAAGAGCGGGCCGATGGGTCCGCTCTTTTTGTATTTTGCAGGGTGCCCACGCGCGCTTGTCGTGGGCGTTTCGATATCGTGTCGTGACAGTGCATCAATTCGAAACGCTTTGGGCTGAACTCAGCTGTCTTTCTTCATCACCTTGGGTGCGCCCGTGGCCACATCGGTTCCGATATACTCCTGCCCCGCAGCCTTCCACGCGGCCAACCCACCCTCCAAATGGGCGATGCGCTCAATACCGGCGGCAAGGCACAGCGCCGCCGCCTTGCCCGAGCGAACGCCCGAGCCGCAATGCAGCACGATTCGCTTGGCGTCCTGCCCCGGCAGGCTCTGGGGTTGGAATTCCTGCAAGGCCATCAGCAGCGCGCCGCCGATCCGCTCAAATCCATGTTCTTGCGGGGTGCGCACATCGATCAGCACGATGTCGCCGCGCGCCTCACTCACCTCTTTGGCAGTCCATAGATCGACTGTTCCGTTTTCCGTCTGTTCGCTCTTCATGTTGCGTTCCTTTTCATACCTTGCCGCGCGTGCGCAAAATTCGCGATGTGCGCGGACGTGGCTTTGTGTAAACTGAAACACGACACCTGCGAAAGGACCGCCCATGTCGATGGCCCAGATCACCGCTGCCCTAACCGTCCAGACGCAGATGAGTGCGACGGTCCAGACCGTCGTCGACACCATCTTTGGCCGAATCCGCAGCGGCGAATATGTCGTGGACGAACGTCTGCCGTCCGAACGCACGCTCTCTTCGGACCTTGGCGTTGCGCGCAATACGGTGCGCGAGGCGCTGGAGGTGCTAGAGACGAACGGCCTGATCCGCCGCCGCGCGGGCAGCGGCAGTTTCGTCAATCCGCAGACCACCGGCGCGCCCGCTGCCTCGCACAGCGAAATCGCCGCCTCGTCCAGTCCGCTGGATTTGCAGGTAATCCGCGGCATATTAGAACCGGACATGGTGCGCCTCGCCGTGGTCAACATGCCCCCCCGCGACATCGAAGCACTGGGCGAGATCCTCAGCGATATTGAGGCGGTCCATACCGATGCAGCCGCCTTCGTGCGCCACGAAGAAGCGTTTTACCGCAAGATCGCCACAGGCACCGGCAACCCGCTGATCGCGGGCTGCTATGATCTGGTGATCGATGCCTGCCGCCAAAGCTTTCGCAGTGCGCAACTGCGCCGCCACCTGACGCCAGCGCGCATCGAGGCCTACCAAAAGCGGTATAACAGCCTCTTTAATGCTATCGCCGCGCGCGATACCGACGCAGCGGTCGAATTCATCAAGCTGCACCTCATCGAAGAGCAGCGCCAGTTGCTACAAGAGGGCTAAATCAGGGGCATAAAACATGCCTTTGCGGGTCAAAATTCTTGACTCCTCGGCACACCGCCGGTTCAATTGGTCCATACCAAATGAACCAGACACAAAACCGGTCTGAACCAACGGGAGAACTTAATGAAAAAACGTATCGCAATCCTCGGTGCCGGCCCCTCGGGCCTCGCGCAACTGCGCGCTTTCCACTCCGCCAAGGAGAACGGTGAAGAGATCCCCGAAATCGTCTGTTTTGAAAAACAGGACGACTGGGGCGGCCTCTGGAATTACACGTGGCGCACCGGCGTCGATCAGTATGGCGAGCCTGTCCATGGTTCAATGTATCGCTATCTGTGGTCGAACGGCCCCAAGGAGGGTCTGGAATTCGCCGACTATTCCTTTGAAGAGCATTTCGGCAAGCAGATCGCCAGCTATCCGCCCCGCGAAGTCCTGTTCGACTATATCAAGGGGCGCGTCGAAAAGACCGACGTGCGCGATCTGATCCGCTTTGAGACGGTCGTGCGTCATGTCAAAAAGGTGGACGGCAAATTTCAGGTCACCGTCTGCGATCTACCCAAAGACCACGTATACACCGAGGAATTCGATCACGTCATCTGTGCGACCGGCCACTTCTCTACGCCGAACGTTCCGGAGTTCGAAGGCTTTGACAAATTTCCGGGCCGCATTCTGCATGCCCATGATTTCCGCGACGCGATGGAATTCCAGGATCAGGACCTTCTCATCATCGGCACGTCCTATTCCGCCGAGGATATCGGTAGCCAATGCTGGAAATATGGCTGCAAGTCGATCACCGTCAGCCACCGCACCGCACCGATGGGTTTCAAATGGCCGGATAACTGGCAGGAAGTGCCGCTGCTGACGCATGTCGACGGCAACACCGCACATTTCAAGGATGGCTCTAGCAAGGACGTGGATGCGATCCTGCTCTGCACCGGCTATCAGCACAACTTCCCGTTCTTGGTGGACGGGCTGTGTCTGAGCACCGCGAACCGCTTGGCGACTGCCGACCTCTACAAGGGTGTCGCATGGGTGCATGATCCGGACATGTTCTATCTGGGCATGCAGGACCAGTGGTTCACCTTCAACATGTTCGACGCACAGGCCTGGTGGGTCCGCGACGCGATCATGGGCAAGATCAAGATCCCGAGTAAGGCCGAAATGGAAAAGGACGTCGCCGACCGTATCGCTCGCGAGGACGCAGGCGAGGATGATTACGACGCGATCCGGTATCAGGCTGAGTACATCAAAGAGTTGATTGCCGAGACCGATTATCCCAGCTTCGATGTCGACGGCGCCCGCGATGCGTTCTTTGCGTGGAAAGGTCACAAGAAGGAAGACATCATGACCTTCCGCAACAACAGCTATAAGTCCGTCATCACTGGCACCATGGCGCCCAAGCACCATACCCCGTGGAAAGACGCTATGGATGACAGTCTGGAAGCGTACTTGCAGAACTGATTGGCTTTGATTTTGGCAAGACGGAAAAGCGCGGTGGATACCCACCGCGCTTTTTGTTTAGCTTGGATGATTAACGGGCTGCGAAGGCCTCATTGATTCCGACAGCCGCCCTTTAGTCTCAGCGAGATTGCAGCCGAACTGATGCTGCGGTTCCAAGTTGGAAATGTCCGGCTCAAGCCCCGTGGCAGATCAATACCGTTGCTTCGCCGCTATTGTTTCCGCATCTGATCTAAGTTTTGTCACATTCCGATGCCAAACAGCCGGATAAGCGTTTGAAAACGATAGGTGGCAAACATGGATTGGCTGACTAATTTCCTTTTGATGTCTTGGGATGCTGTTTTGACGGCTGGCTTCGGGATCCTGCTCCCGGCGATATTCTTCCTGTGCTTGGGCTATATGGTAAAACGCAAAGCGCTGTTTGGCGACATCCGCCGCGCCCTGCCAGAAACAGGACTGAACATCCAGATCATGCTGTTCAACCTTGTCTTTACCGTGCCGGTCATTGTGCTTGCCGCGACGTTCCTTTCGAGCTTCTGGCACTCTACCGGGTTGGTCCTGTATTCGCCCGAGGAATGGAAGGGCTGGCCGGTTCTCGGGGTAGTTCTTGTGGCAATCGTAGTGGGCGATTTCGTTGGTTACTGGCGCCATCGCTTCGAGCACAACTCGTTCCTGTGGCCGTCCCACGCGATACATCATTCCGATACTGAGATGACATGGTTGTCGCTAGAGCGTTTTCATCCAATCAACCGCATGACCACCTTCGCCATCGATTCCAGCGCGCTTCTGATCCTTGGCCTACCGCCCTACGCAATCGTCGCCAACACGCTCGTGCGCCATTACTACGGATTCTTCATCCACGCCGATCTGCCCTGGACCTATGGCAAATGGAACATCCTGTTCGTCTCGCCCGCCATGCACCGGTGGCACCATTCTGCGGACAAGGTGGCCTATGGCCGCAACTTCGCAACCGTCTTTGGCCTGTGGGACTGGGCATTCGGCACCCATTATGTCCCCGGCCCATGCGACAGCCCCCTTGGCGTGACGGATGAGATCGATCGCACCCTTTGGTCGCAGTTCAGCTACGCGTTCCGACCCAAGGCCTATGAGCATCTGTTCCGCCGCAAATCCGGCAGGGACGTGACGCCGGCCGATTAACGCCGTTTAGGGTTGATTGAAATCTCATCAACGAAACGCAAGGGTCGAGAGCAGCTCTCTTGCCTGTTGCCGCGACTCGTTGAAACCGCACAGCACAGTAGGCATTCACGGCCACACCAGACTAACCACAAGCCACCCTCAGAGTCTCGCCAGACGCTTGCTATCGGCCCCCACGACCTCACCGTTATTGACCAGCACCAGCGCTACGCGGCGCAGCGTGGCGCGGACGCGCTCAACATGCTCGCCGCTATGGCCTAGATCGGCAAGTGCGCGGTCCCACAGGTTCAGCCAATCCTCGGCATCCTCGGCCATGATCGGGATATGTTCGTGGATGAGCTTCACGTTCATATGACCGTGCAGTTCCTTGAAATACTGCCGCCCGCCAAAGAACCCACACAGGAATTCAAACTGCCCTATTCGCGTCGCTGCGATTCCGTGCCCCTCCATGTGAAGGCGCACGATCTGCGCGCCTTCGGGTCGGGATTCGATGAGATCATAGAAATGCTCGACAAGTTCCTTGAGCGCGGCTTCGCCGCCAAGTTTGTCGAGGATCGTCTGTGTCATGACCGCGGGCGTTCCTTTTTGGGATCATATGCCGCAAAGGGTACGATAGTTGCGGGCAAACGTTTTTGATGTCCATCAAGTTTGCCGACTTCTACCTCGGTCCCGAACTCGGCATGGGTGACGTCCACCCGCGCCAGTGCAATGTTCTTGCCCAGCAGCGGCGAGATCATCGACGACGTCACCTCACCAATCTGCGCGCGTCCGATATGGATGCAATCGCCATGGGAAACCTGCACTTTACTGTCGATTTCCAGACCGACCATCTTGCGCACCGGATTCTCCTTGCGGCGGATCAGGGCGTCGCGCCCGATGAAATCATCCTCTTTGGATTTCAGCGGAACGGTAAAGCCGACGCCAGCCTCGAACGGATCGGTCTGGTCGCTGAAATCGTAGCCGGCAAAGATCAGACCCGCCTCGATGCGCACCATATCCAGCGCCTCCAGACCCATCGGTTTGATCCCAAACTCCTGCCCGGTTTCCCAGATGGCATTGAAAATCTCGGCGCAATCCTTGGGGTGACACATGACCTCATATCCCAGTTCGCCGGTATAGCCTGTGCGCGACACGACAAACGCTGTGCCTGTCTCGTTGTGCAGGCGTGCAGGTGTAAAGCGGAACCAGCCCAGTTGGTCAAACTCGGGGTTGTGCGGCGCGGTCCAGACCAGCTTGCGCAGCAGATCACGGCTGTTGGGGCCTTGCACGGCGACGTTATGCAGCTGGTCGGTGGACGAGCGGATCAGCACCTTCAGCTCCAGCTTTTCAGCAATTTCGCGGATCCACTCTCCGCCGTAATCCGTCCCGCCGATCCAGCGGAAATTATCCTGACCGAGGCGGAACACCGTGCCGTCGTCGATCATGCCACCATGTTCATAGCACATCGCAGTATAAACAACGCCGCCCACGGCCAGCGTCTTCATGTTGCGGGTAAAGATGTACTGGCACAGCTTTTCAGCATCGGGGCCAAGAATTTCGAACTTGCGCAACGGGCTGAGATCCATAATCGCGCACGCTTTGCGGCAGGCCCAGTATTCCTCAATCGGGCCCGTCTCGCCAAAGCCGCTGGGCAGCCAATAGCCGTTATATTCGACGAAATTGCGCGTCAGTTTTGAAAAGCTCTCGTGAAATCCGGTCTCTTTGGTCATCATGGCCTCTGAATTTGGTGTCGGGCGGAATGCTATCGCCCGCGAGAATTTTTCTTCGCCGCTATACGTGCGAATGTGAATGTCGGTCGGATTCCAACCATTGGCTACAGTCGTGTCGTCCGGACAGGCGGAACTGACACAAACGATGTCGGTCAGCGCACGCAGTAGGACATAGTCGCCCGGCCGCGACCACGGCTCGTCCGTATAGAGAACGCCGTGATCGTCGATACTGGTGTTGAAGAAAAAGTTGATCGCCATCCAGCCATGCCGTGCGGCGACGTTATAATCCTTCAACGCGTTGTTGAAATTGGTCGAGCAGTTCACGTGACCCGGATAGCCGATATCATTGTAATACTTCTCCGAGCAGGCCATCGCGAACGCGTCGTGACGCCCACAAGTGTCCTGAACAACCTCGACCAGCGGCAGCATTTCCTGATCGTAGTACTTCGCGTGCAGCCCCGGCATTGGATAAGCGTGGTGCATCAAGGTGCGCGTGGTAGTGACGTCCAGCGCATGTTCGATCCCCTTGTCCAATTTGGAGGCCGAAAAGCATTCGAAATCCGTACATTGGCGGCCATCGACATCCTGAATCTGGATGTAATCGCCGGCCTTGACGAAGTAAGATTCGGCGGTGGCGCTATGGACACGAATGCTTTGCAACGGATCGGCCAACGGATCGGGCAACTCGAACTTGGCAAGGCGCTTGATAACGGCGCGCGTCACCATGACCACCAGCGGCGTCAAAGTATTCTGCACCTCGAAATCCATCGGGCCGCCGGGCGCCGAGACGATCAGAACGCCATCACGCTCGACGGCAAAGCTCTGTTCGGCCTTGGCAAGCGTATCTCCATCCCAAAAGCGATGCGCGCGCGCCTTGAACAGATCGAGCCCACGTGCCTCCAGCCCCATGCGCAACCCGCGCAGCGACTGATTGCTGCCCGCCAAAAGGCCCTTCAGCCCGCTCGCGTCGCTGTTCGGTGCGCCGCCAATCATGCCGGGGTCGATCAGCCCGGTCTCATCGGCTGCGACCACCTCGCAGGGCTGGCCGCCCTCGTCGTTGGTGATGGTAAACCGATCACCGGCCTCGATGCGAATTAGGATCGCGCCGCCGCCCTCAACGACGTATCGCTCAACGCCGGGCGGCATGGAAAAGACCCTGGGTTCAATGATCGTGCTGGGGCGCGGCGGCCCCGGCTGGACCTTTGCGTAAACATTGTCGAGCATCGTCGAACCTCCGGCATAGATACACTGATTGCATCTGTGGAATAATTATTTAATCCTGAGAATATCGCCAAAGGCAACCCCAAACAACAAGAGCTCGCAATAACATGAGTGACCATCAAATCAATTTTGCCGGATGGGTCCTTTTCCTGATCTCGGCTGTCGCGTTCTGCATCGCCAGTATCGGGCATTTCTGGGCGATGCTCGGCTCGGGCTTCTTCCTGATCGCGTGCATTGTCTTTATGATTCCCTTCTTTCGCGATCCGCGCTGATGGGGTCGCTGGTCTTCGGATTAGTCGCAGCAATTTGCTGGGGCATCCACGATATCTGTGTGCGCTATGTATCGCAGCGGGGCGGCATCCTGCCGGCGCTGACGACGGTGGTGGTCGTGGGTACGATCATCACGGCGCCAATAGCGCTTTTGGTCGGCGACTGGTCGGCGATGGGTCTGCGGGCCACGGGGCTGGGCGTAGCCAGCGGAGTGGCCTTTACCCTCGCCTATGTCGGCCTCTACAAGGCGTTCGAAATCGGGCCCGTGCGCCTCGTTGCGCCAATCATCGGGGCCTATCCGGTCCTGTCGGTGGGTTGGGCGGCGCTATCGGGGCAACCGGTGCCTTGGGATCAATGGCTGGCCGTCGCGGCGGTCATCGCAGGCGTCGCAATCGTCGGCCTGCTGTCCAGCGACGGCGAAAGCAGCGGCGACAAACGCACGGCGATCGTTGCAGCCATGCTGGGTGGCGCGGCCTTTGCCGCCACGTTTGCGCTGGGTCAGGCGGCCGCCCATGCGGGCAGCGAAGTGCCGGTGATCCTTGTCACACGCATTGCCGCGGTGCTCACGGCACTCTTGCTGCTGGCGGCGACGGGTGGCATCCGGCTACCCTCGCGCAGCGCAATGCCGCTGCTTGGCTTCATGGGTTTGCTCGACTGCATCGCTCTTGGAACCGTGATCGCGGCGGCGGGCATGGCAAGGCCCGAATTCGCGGCGGTCGCCGCCTCGACCTTTGGCATGATCACCGTAATTCTTGCCTGGGCCATACTGCGCGAGCGGATGACGCCCGGCCAATGGTCCGGCGTCCTGCTGACCTTCGCCGCCATCGGATACCTGGCCCTCTAAGCGCGTGGTCAAAACCAGTCAGCGCCGGGCAAACCCGGCGCGTTCTGGCGCGTGGTGCCCCGGTAATACGTGAGCGTCTGTCATGGTCATCGGGGCTGCGTAATGTAGTGCCGTCAGTATTGTGGCACTTCGTGATTCAGCGCGTCGGACACGATCGCGGTGTCGCAATAATGCTTGTACGTGGTCAGCATTCCATCCCGAGCGGTCCACAGATGAACAGTCTCCATCTCAAAGGACTTGCCGGTCGCCGACGCCTGCGAGCGGTATTTGCCCGTCACGATGACATTCTCGGCGTCAATTTCGATGAAGCGGTCCGTGTCCACGGCCCAAAACTCGAAATGCGCGCCGAAATCCTCAAAGAACTTCTTGGTGGCGTCCAGCCCGGCATGATCGCCGCCATAGGGGAACCCCTTCATGATCGCCAAGTGGAAATCCTTGGTAAAGATTTCGTCGAAATCACCATCGGCCCCGTTCACGATGTCATAGAATCGGTCCACAAGCTCGCGGATATTGCGTGTCATCTTTTGTCCTCCTTTAAAAATGCTATTGGCAGTTCAGACCCCCGAAGCCGGATTGCACTGCGCAAGGTTGCCGGTTGTCCGGTCTTGTCGTCTGATTGGTCGTCATGCGAGACCGTTGAGAATAAACATCGCCCCTACCGAAATGGCAGCGATCGCCGCAACGTGTTGAAGCGCGGGGAACACCCAGGCCTTGCCCATTTTGGCCAGTTTCAGCGGGATCACGATGATCTGCGACACCAGCGCCATACCCAGAACCGAGCCAAAGCCAAAGAACAGCACGAGGGGAACGACCATCCATTTGACCGGGGCGGCGTCCGTCACATAGAGCAGCAGCGCCGCCGACCCGGCGACACCGTGAACCAGCCCGACCAGCATGGACTGCCAGGAAACAGCGCTCTTGTGACGGTGCGCGTGGTCGGACAGCGCGTGCGCGCGGGGCTCGTCCTTGTGCGAATGGACATGGACGTGCTGCACGCCATCGTCGTGAGTATGCACATGGACATGGACCCGGTCCTTCCACAGCCGCCAGATCAGCCGCAGTCCCAGAAAGACCAACACCGCACCGACAAACGCCTCGAGCCGCGCCTCGACCGTCTCGCTGATCACCATGCCCAGCAGGAACAGTGGCACGACCGTCAGGAACAACGTGATCGTGTGCCCCAGCCCCCAACTAACGCCCAGCTTCAATATCTCGCGCGCGGATTTACCCCGCACCGAAAAACTGGCCACCGCTGCCAGATGATCAGCCTCAAGGGCGTGCGCCATGCCCAGCACAAATCCAACCATCAATATCGTAATCATACCCTTGCCCCCGCTATTGTGCCCTGAATGGACGTCTTTGCCCTTTTTGCCCAGTGCCTTGCCCGCCTCGGACGGCGTGCCGCTTCATTGCGCTCAGCATTTCATGATCGGGCGCGCCTCTTTTCCGGCAATGGCCGGGCGCAGAGTCTGCCAGCATTTGTAAATCGCCTCATGCGCCTGCCATGTTTCGTTCGACAGGATACGTATGGAGATCAGATCACCGATGCGGCTGACGCCGATTTGCGTCTGCTCTACATCACCCGCAGTCATGCGGACATGCTCTTCGATATCGTGGGGCAGGTCCGGCGCGTAGGCAAAGGCCACAACAGAATGACGCGCGCCTTTCCAGAGGCGCTCCAGATCGCCCACCTCTTCCGGCGTCTTTACGATCACCTTGTCCTGCGCCAGTCGCTTGCCCTCAAGCATGACCTCAAAGCTGGATCGCAAAGCATCAAACTTGAAAACCTCTTTGCCGTAATGGACCCTGCCCGCCGAAACCATGTCGGTCGCGAACAGCCGCGATGATTTTTGCAAGTTGATCTTGATCGACCGGCGCGAACGGCTGGAGGCAAAGGGGATCGCCTCGTCCGGCATGTATTCAAGCAACGCGTTTTCGCCGACGTTGAATTCGACCACCTCGGTGCTCTCAAGGCCGTTCAGGCATTTGTAGAACTTGCCAGACGCCGTGGTCGTGAACAGCGCGCGCGTGTCCTTCTCAAGATGCCCAAAGAAATACGAGCCGTCCCCCTCGACATAGCCGCCGCCGGAATTGACCATCAGCATGTAGGGCTGATCGTCCTGATTTTGGTAGTGATAGCCCTGCCACTGAAACGGGATGCGCCATGATGATGGCTGGATGATCGTCTTGCCGCCCACGATATGCGCGCGCACGTTCATCAGCGCCGTCTTGCCGACAATCCAATCGGGATCGGGGTAGATATTGGTATGGATCATGGTTTTCCCCTTCAAACCGTTTCGACCAGCAGAACGTCGCTTTCTATCCAAGCCGTCACGTCCTCGACGCCATCGCCCTTCTTCATGTTAGTGAAGAAATAGGCTTTGCCCTTGCGCTGCGCGCTGGTGTCGCTGTCCATCTGGTCCAGATCAACCTCGACATAGGGGGCGAGGTCGGTCTTGTTGATGATCAGCAACGGTGATTTTTCGATGCCGGGACCACCCTTGCGCGGGATATCCCCACCTTGGGCCACCGAGATCACGTAAATATGGCTGTCGACCAATTCCGGGCTGAACGTGGCGGCGAGGTTGTCACCGCCGCTTTCGACGAAAATGATATCCAGATCGTCATAGCGCGACTGAAGCTGGCGGATCGCGTGGGCGTTCATCGACACATCCTCGCGGATCGCCGTGTGCGGGCAGCCGCCGGTTTCGACACCGATAACACGGCCCTCTTCCAGCGCGCCGGATTTCACGACGAATTGCGCGTCCTCTTTGGTAAAGATGTCGTTGGTCACGACCCCGATCGAGTATTTGCTTCCCAAAGCACGGCACAGCGCGACAAGCGTCGAAGTCTTGCCTGATCCCACCGGGCCACCGATGCCGATTCTGACTGGCTTGCGCATGATTACCCTCTTGTTTTTTCTACGAAATACATAGTCGCGTTCTCAGAGTCTCATGCTGCATACTGGCCATATCCAACGAAAACGTAGCGGCATTCATGTCATCGACATCCGCCTCTACGGCGCTCAGGCTTGCCTGCTGAATAAGCGGCCAGGCATGGGTGATAATGCGCTGCGTTTCGACCTGCCCCAGCGGGATCAACCGCGAGGCGACGCCTGCCAGCCCCGACACTGCAGTTTGTAGGAATGTCAGCACGGCATCAGTGCCGCTGATGCCGTAAGAGCCGCAGATCGCGCCAAAGATCACCGAATGATGCCCCTCGGCGTCACCCGCCTGCACGGCGGCGGCGTAACCCTCCAGCCCCGGCGTGTCGAAGATATCCAGATAGGCATTGAGTAACGCCTGCCCGGTCATCGACGACGCCTCGCGGGACTCCCTGCTTAGCTTCAGCGCCGCAACCCGGTTGTCGAGGTCCAGCAATCCGGCGTCATCCCCTAGCCGGGCCATTTCGCAGGCCCGCGCCACGGCGATCCCTTCGGAGCGGGCCATGCAATAGACCAGCCAATCGCGACAGGCGATCTCGAAACTGGGGCCGTCCGACACCGTGCCGTCGCTGAACCATGTCTCGAACCCGTAGGAGTGATTGAACGCACCCGTGGGGAATGAGGAATTCGCGACCTGCAACAAAAACAGCGTCTTTTGCTGCGCGTCGGTGTCCAGATTGCTGAGCGGGTTAGTGGCTGTGATCATGTTCATGACTGTGATCGTGCCCCTGTCCCTGCGCGTGTGAGTGATCGTGGCTGTGGTCATGGTCATGATCGTGCCCCGCATAAGAGCCGTATCGCACCCCGACAAACGCTGCCTCGCTCGTCTCGAACGTGATGCCCGATCCGCGCAGCACGTCGGCGACCTTGGCGTCGGCCGGCGTCAGCATCGCGTCATCGCGAAACCGGACGGGACGGTGCAGATTGCCCAGATGAAAGGCCGCGATCCCCCACTCAAGTGCGGTGTCGGGGGCAACGACAAACAGTCGCTCCTTGGCCGCCCGCGCCACGATCATCGTATCGCCTTCGACGGCGAGCACGTCACCGTCGTTCAACTCGGTCCCGCGCGGCAGTGAGATTTTGACGGCGCGTCCACCTTCGGTCACGGCGGCCATATGGGCGCTTGCGCGCTCCTCGGAGGTAAGGAACAGCGCGTCCTCACCTCCGGCGGTTGCCGCCATCTCAGATACCGTGCCCATCACGGCTGTAATAACCGGCATTTACGTGCCCTCCAATTGCGTCAGCGAAAGTAGAACATCTGCGAAAGCGGCAATGTCTTGGCCGGTTTCACGGTAATCCGCTCGCCGTCGACGTAGACATTGTAGCTCTCTGGATCGATCTCGATGTTGGGCATGTAGGCATTATGCACCATGTCGCGTTTTGAGATGGTCCGCGTGCGCATCACCGGCATAAGCGTCTGATGCGAGCGTAGCTTGCCCTCCAGCCCGTCCGCAATCGCGGCCTTGGTCACAAAGGAATAGGACAGGCGTGACGGGTTCGCCCCATGCGAGCCATATTGCGGGCGATACTTGAGCGGCTGGCAAGTCATCAGCGATCCAGCCGGATCACCCATCACCGCATGCGAGATAAAGCCGCCTTTCAGCGTCACCTCAGGCTTGGCGATGAACTGCTCGGGACGCCAAAAGATCAGGTCAGCCAGCTTGCCCGCCGTGATCGAGCCGACATAGCTATCGACGCCAAAGGTAACCGCAGGATTGATGGTGACCTTGGCCAGATAGCGTTTGACCCGGAAGTTGTCGTTGCCCGGTGCATCCTCGGGCAGCGGCCCATAACGCACCTTGTTGACGGCAGCCAACTGGAACGCCCGCTGTGCGGATTCCGCAGCGCGACCCACGCCCTGACTGTCCGAGCCGATCATCGAAATTGCGCCCATATCGTGCAGAACGTCCTCGGCACGCATCGTCTCGGCCCGCGCACGGCCCTGAATAAACGCGATGTCCGTAGGCACCGACTTGTTCAGGTTGTGACAGGTGATCAGCATGTCGATTTCTTCGTCATACGTGTTGATCGAGAAAGGGTTTGTCGGGTTGGTCGAGGACGGCATCAGGTTCGGCTCGCCCACGATCTGCATCATGTCGGGGGCGTTGCCGCCACCCGCACCTTCGCAGTGATAGATGTGCATGACGCGACCGTTGATCGCGGCAATCGTATCCTCGTAATAGCCGGTCTCGTTCAGCGTGTCGGCGTGGATCTGGACTTGAAAATCATACTCATCCGCCAGATCCATCGTGGTTTCGATGGCAGCGGGCGAAGAGGACCAGTCCTCGTGGATTTTCAGGCCCGTAGCGCCGGCAAGGATCTGCTCGATCAATGCGCCCTTGGTGGCCGCGTTGCCTTTGCCGAAGTTGCCGTAGTTCAGCGGGAAATCGGCCATCGCCTCAAGCATCCGGTGCAGGTTGAAAACGCCGGGGCATTCGATACCCACGGTCTTCGGCCCCGAGCCGCCGCCGATCACAGTGGTAAAGCCCGCGTTCTGATATTCCGAGAGCTGCTGGACGGAATCGAAATGTGGGTGAATGTCGATCAGGCCCGGCGTCACGATCATCCCCTCAACCGACAGGATGTCGGTGTTGGGCGAAACAATCAGGCCCGGCGTGATATTCATGGTGTCGGGATTACCGGCCTTGCCGATGCCCACGATCATGCCTTCGCGCACGCCGATATCAGCCTTGATGACGCCTAGGATCGGGTCGATGATCACCGCATTGGTGATGACCATGTCCAGCGCACCGTCAGACTGCTTCCACTTGGACGCCTGACCCATGCCGTCGCGGATCGTCTTGCCGCCGCCAAAGACCATTTCGTCACCGTAAGTGGTCAGATCTTTCTCGATCTCGACCACCAGTCCGGTATCGGCAAGGTGGATCTTGTCGCCCGTGGTCGGCCCATATTGAGCGGCGTAATCCGCCCGGTTGATCTTGATGCTCATCGTGTTCCCTCCTGATGCATTTCGCGCGATGTTGGGTCGCTGCGAGACGCGGACCCCGTGTAACTGCTGCGGCTGGGCCGCCTGCAATCGGGGGATTGAGTTACTGCACATGATACCGGCCCGATCAGGGCTGGCGCGTCATGTCACTTCTTGTCGGATTTCTTGTCCGACTTTTTCGCATACTTGCTGTCCGGCGATGGTTTGACCGGATAGGCGTCGCCCTCGAAACAAAAGCCTGCATCGCGCAAACGCTTCACGGTCTGAGCCTTGATGATGTCCGAGCGCAGCGACCCGTTGGTCATGTTGTTCATGCCGTAGGCCACTTCGCGTCCGACATATGTCGTGATCTGAACCTTGCGGCTCTGACCCGGCTCGAACCGGATGGCCGATCCGCTGGCGATATCCAGCCGGAAACCAAAGGCGGCCTCGCGATCAAAGGCCATCGCCTTGTTGCACTCGGCCAGATGGTAGTGCGCGCCGATCTGAACCGGACGGTCGCCGGTGTTGATCAGCACGAGTTTTTTGGTGGGACGCCCCACGTTGATTTCAATGTCGCCCTCGGCGAATTCGATATGACCACAGCGCGCACGGTCGCCCACATCGAACGCCTCGTCCGGGATAATCGATTTCGGCAGCGGCGGCCGGTTCCAATACTTGTTCTCAGCCATGATGTTCTCCTGAAAATGTCTTGATCAATCGCGGACGGGGTTCATGACGGTGACTAGTTTGGTCCCGTCGGGAAACTGCGCTTCGACCTGAAGGATTTTCATCATGTCGGCGACGCCGTCCATGACGTGCTCTTTCTTGAGGATGGTTGCGCCGTATTCCATCATGTCGGTCAGCATCGGGATGCTGCCCTCACGCGCCCGTTCGAGGATTTCGTCGGAAATCACCGCGATCGCCTCGGGGTAGTTCAGCTTCATTCCGCGCTCCAGCCGGCGCCGCGACATCTCGGCGGCTGTCCATAATTGCAGTCGCTCTTCTTCTCTCAGCGTCATGTGCATTGTGCGAGTACTCCTCTGTTTCAGGGTCCGCCGGACGCTGCGCGACACAGGAATTGACCATTGCGCGCACGCACTGCCCCCCGCGAAACGTCCACGAAAAAGAAAACGGTTTGGGCTGGTTAGCGTGTAATGCGGCATCTAGCGCAGTTCACATTCAGCTCTGGACCGGTGTCTTGACCCGCTCAGTTCAGCAAAACTGGCGCGCAGCGTATACTGCCCGAAAGTGGCTACCCGTTTGGGTAGGCGCGCGCGAAAATTTGCACTGGTCCCTAAATTTTTGGGGTGAAATGAAGTTTCTCTGCTACTCTTTCACCTTGTCGAAGTGCGAATCTGTGGAGTGAACGACGATCGAAACGTCCGAAATCAGCAAGACCTTGCGAGGCAAGCTTCGCGATTGTCAGGACTTTCAGCAGTGCCTCGACGCATTGCACGAAAGTGCTTCGGACCTCGGCTTCACACAGGTTCTCTATGCGCGTCAGGTGCTGAAACCTCAAATCGACAATGAACGATGGGCGCCCTTGCGCCTCAATGTGCGCAATTTTCCACAGGGCTGGGAGAACATTTGGCGCGAGTACGAGTGCCACGATCCCTATTATCATGCCTGCTTTGAGGGCACGCTTCCGTTTGACTGGGCCAAGGTCCAATCGAACGAACGCCTAAACGACAAAGAGCGCGCAGCGTGGAAGTACCTCGCGGATTTCGGGCTGGCGCGCGGCATGACAATCCCCATTCATCTGCCCAAGGGCAAATTCGCTGTCGTCAGCGCAATAGTGGACAAAAGCAACGCGAACTGGTCAAGCATCTATGACGACAATCGCGAAAACATGTTCCATATGGCACATATCTTTCACAACACGATTACGACGCAGGGGTATGCGGATCAGGTCGAGGTGGCCCTACCGAACATCCTTAGCCCGCGCGAACACGAATGCCTTGGCTGGGCCGCCATGGGCAAGACGTCGCCCGAAATCGCCATAATTCTTGATCGGTCTGTGGAAACGGTGCGACTGCATATCAAGAACGCCATGCTCAAGCTGGATGCCAGCACGCGCACCCATGCGGTGGCCAAGGCGGTGCATCTGGGCGTTCTGGAGGGCGACCGCCTCTTTGCGTAACATTCAGCGGCTTGCGATCAGATCGCCAGATATTTCTTTGCAACCTTGGGATCGGCCAATGCCTCGGGCGAAATTTCGTCGACGATCACGCCCTTGTCGATCACGATGCAACGGTCGGCGCTGGCCTGGATCAGATCGAGGTTCTGTTCCACGATGATAACGGTCAGCCCTTCTTCGTCGCGAATACGGCGAATGATCTGGCCTATCGCCTGCACGATATTGGGCTGGATGCCTTCCGAGGGTTCGTCCAACAGGATGATTTTCGGGTTCCCGATCAGTATCCGCCCTATGGCCAATTGCTGTTGCTGCCCGCCGCTCATCGTGCCGGCGATCTGACTCAGACGTTCCTTGAGAACCGGAAAAAACTCGTAAACCCGCTCGTAATTGGTCTGCTTTGGTTTGCCGCCCACCAGGTTGCCCAACCGCAGATTTTCGCCCACGGTCAACGAATTGAACAGGCCCCGCCCCTGCGGCACATAGCCGATGCCCTTTTGCGCGCGCGTTGCCTCCGGCAGCTTTTGAATATGCTCACCATTGAGGGTGATCTTGCCGCCGAATGTGGAAACCTCGCCGATGATCGTCTTCATGAGCGTTGATTTTCCGACGCCGTTACGCCCGATCACCGCGACGATCTCGCCTTGCTTGACGTCGAAACTGACGCCATTCACTATGTCGACACGGCCATAACCCGATCGCAGATCCGTTATACTGAGCAGTGTTTTGTCTGTCATTTTGTCATGCCTTGCCGAGGTAAATTCTGAGAACGTCCTCGTTCTGCTCGATTTCTTCAAAACTTCCCTGTGCGAATAGCGTGCCCAGATGCAGCACTGACGTGCGCGAATGAAGGCTTCGGATGAATTCCATGTCGTGCTCGATCACGATGACAGTCATCCCGTCTGCGTTTAGTGCATTCAGTATCTCGGCGGTCGATGCTGTCTCCTCCGGTCCCATGCCTGCGGCTGGCTCATCCAGCAGCAAAACTCTGGGTTCCAGCGCGATCGCCTGACCGATAGCCAGCCATTGCTGCTGGCCGTGACTGAGGTTCTTGACCACCTCATCCTCGAGTCCGGTCAGGTGTATCCGGCGCAGCAGACGATCCACCAGTTCGGGCATCTCTCGCGGCTTGTAGTTGCGGCGCAGCGGCACAAAGAAGTTCTGGAACACCGTCAGTTCCTGATAGACCTGCATGTTCTGAAACTTGATCCCCAACCCTTTGCGCGCCCGCTGGTGCGGCTCTAACCGGGTGATGTCCTGACCATTGAAATGGATCGTGCCCGAGGTCGGGCGGATTGTGCCCATCAGCAGTTTGAAAAAGGTGCTCTTGCCCGCGCCGTTGGGGCCGATCATGCAGTGCAATTCGCCCGGCTGGATCGCGAGGCTCAGGTTATCTGTCGCCCGCACGCCGCCAAAATCCTTTATGACATTGCGCGTCTCGATAATCGGTACGCCGGTCGGGGCAGGCGCCGCTTGGCGGCTCTGGGGTGTGTGGGTGGTGGTCATGGTCAGTCCCCCTCCTGCCGGCTGACGAGGGCGGCCGAGCGCGCGTAGAGCCTGCCCAGCCTGTTGCCCAAAAAGATGAAGATGCCCTCGGGTGCGATCAGCATCACCAGTATCAGGATGCCACCCATCACGATTTGCGCGTATTCGGGGTTGCCCGAGGTCGTCAGCCACAGGAACATCCATTCCAGCGTTATCGCGCCCAGAATGGCGGCGGTCAGGTCCTTGCGTCCGCCGACTGCAACCCAGATCACGACCATGATGTTGGCCGACACGCCAAAGACCAGCTCTGGGTCCACCCGATTTATTCGCGCGGTGTCCAGCGATCCGGCCAGCCCGGCAAGGGCGGCGGCAATGCAGAACACAGCCAGTTGGATCAGGCGCACGTCATAGCCGAAGGTTGCCGTGCGGTCAGGATCTTCGCGGATGGCCACCAAAAGGTAGCCGAACGAAGAGTTGAGCAGGCAGCGCAGCCCCAGATAGACGGCAATCAGCAGCGTCAGCACAAAATAATAAAAGCCGACGCGCCGCCCGTTGAACTCGGCCACCGCATCGCCCCAGCCGAACGCCGCGCTGGGAATGTCCGAGGCGGGCCGCAGCCCGTTAGAGCCGCCCAGCATCGCCTTGCCGATGGAATAGACATCCGGGTCTGCGGTTTGCAACATGAACGTCTCAAACAGCAGCGACAGGACCAGCATCAAAATGGCGATGTAGACCCCCTTGAGTCGTGCGAAAAACATGATCGCGCCTATGAAGGCGGCAAAGATGGTGGGGACGAGGATACCGCCCAGAAACGCCAAATGGGTGTTGCCGGTCACGTCCCACAGGTTGATCCCCATGACGCCAAACGTGTAGCCGCCGATCCCAAAGAACGCCGCCTGCCCGAGGCTGAGGATGCCGCCATAGCCCCAAAGGATCGACAGGCTGGCCGCAAGGAAACCCGACACCAGAAATTCGTTGACCTTGTAAGGCTTGATCCCCAGATGCGTGGGCGCAATGTAGGCCAGAAAGACCACGACCACGAAGCTGCCCCAGAACAACCAGCCACGGCCCATCGTCTGCGGTCCGTTCAGCAAGCCGACGAACCCCAGGAGTCCGGCTTTTTGTTGTCTCATTGATTTTGATCCCATTGAACTGCGCCGCATCATTTCGAGCGCGCCTTTATACGCTCGATAAAGCCCGATATCCCGGTCGGCATCAGCAGCAGGATCAGGAACGCCGCAGCGATCATGCCGACAAAGCCGATGTAGACGCTGAACATGTTGGTAAAGATGGTTTGCACTGCGCCCAGCGTCAGGACACTGCCAATCAAACCGGTGATAAAGTTGGCGCTGCCGCCCACGACGACGGTGATGAATGCCTTGGCTGTATAAGCCGCACCAAAGAACGGCGTGATCGACGCGGTCAGCGCGAACATGCCCCCCGCGATGCCAGCCAGTGCCGACCCCAGCCCAAAGGTGTAGGCATAAATGCGCGAAGTGTTGATGCCCAATGCGTTCGCCATTTTCGGGTTGTCCATCGTCGCACGTGCGCGTCCGCCAAATTCTGTGTAGCGCATCAGCGCCCAGATTGCTGCGATCAGCAGGACCGCCATCACAAACATGATGATCCGGTAGATGCCAAAGCTCTCGACTCCCGGCGGCAACCGCCCGCTGGCACCGGCCAGCGCCGAAAAGCTTTCGGGCCCAAGAATGGCAAAGCCGATATCGCCACCGATCAGGATTCTGACGGTGGAAAACGGGGTTCTCAGACTCTCCATCGTGGGACCGAACAGCACCAGAAACAGCTGCGAGATGACCATGCTGATGCCCCATGTGACCACCAGCGAGGATAGCAATTGCTTGTAAAAATGCCGGATGATGAGGCGTTCCATTATGACCCCCGCAATCCCGGCGCCGATCCCCGCAAAGAGGATCGCGATGGGGACCGGCACGCCATTGTGGATCGAATAGGCGGTGACATAGGCACCGATCATCATCAACTCACCGTGCGCCATGTTGATAACGCCCATCATGCCGAAAATAATGGATAACCCGATCGCGGATAGGATCAGAAAGGCGATGCTGTCGATGTATTGAAAGGCGAACCCAAAAAGTTCCGTGCCTAGGTTCATCTGTGTAATCCCTGCTGCTCTCTAACTTGTGCATCCCGGTCCAGTTCGCCCGCCTTCATGTGACCCTGCTTGGGGCAGGCAAGCGGCGCGTCTGGGGGGGATTCAGGCACGAGAGACCCCTCCCGTGCCTGACTGTTTTCTTGCGGTCCTTCGCAGGTTCGCCACCGCGTGACGGACCCACAAAAGCGCGGCGCTTACTCGAAGAATTGCGCCCATGCAGGGTTGTCCGGCGGCAGATAGGAATGACCATCGCCCGCTTCGACTTCGCGTACATCCACGCCGATATCCTTAAGGAAACTTGGCTCGGTTACGCCCAGATCCTCAATCAGAGTCAGCGAATGGTCGTCATTCACCTTGAACAGATATGTGGGCATGGCGGCATGGTGCTGCTCGCCGTTTAGCTTCCATGATCCACCGGGGGCCTCATCAACCGTGATATCGCCTGTTTCCAGCGCGTCGATAACGGCCTCGGCATCGGTGGTCCCGGCGATTTCCCACGCCTTGGCCATCGCCTTGACCGCGACATAGCCAAAGGCGGCATGCTCGTTCACATAGGCTGCATCGGGATGACGCTCACGAATTTTGGCAGCAAAGGCTTCGCTGTTTTCGCCCGGCACATCCTCGATATAGCCCGGCGGAACGTGCATGTTCGACAGTTGTGGCGCCGGGAAAATCTTGTGCTCATAGCCGTCTGAAATGGTGACATTCGAGAACACAGGTGTCTTTAGCCCCGATGCCTGCGCCTGCGGGTAGAACTGCACCTGATCGCCGCCCACCAGACAATGCACCTGAAAATCCGGGCCAACAGCCTGAATGTCGCCGATGGTTTTCTGCCATTGGTTCACGTCGAAGGGGAAATACTCCTCCATTTCCAGATTGCCGCCATAGAGGCCGGCAGCGGTCCGTGTCCACGCGCCGATGGCCCGACAGAAGTTATAGTCGGCACCAATGAAGGTCATCTTTGGGCCGATATTCTCGATCATCCATTTCAGGGCCGGTAGAACCTGCTGCTCGGGCGTGGGGCCCGAAAAGAACGAGTAGTGGTCAGCAATGCCGCCCTCACCCTGATTGTTGTGCCAGAAAATAGTTTCGTTGCGCACTGCCTCGGAGCGGGCGGCCTCACGCTCGGCGCCGGTATATCCGGCCATGAGCACGTCGGCCTCGTCCTCAAAGATGCACTGCTGCGTCAACTGGCTGTAACGGCCAACATCGGACTGGCCGTCATATTGCACATGCTTGATGGTCTTCTTCTTGCCGTCGACCTCTATGCCACCCTCGGCATTGATCTCTTCGACGGCCAGTTGATATCCCCATGTTTTCGGCGTCGCCATCGTCGCAAACGGGCCCGAGGTGTCGTCGATCGTGCACAGCACGATCTCGCTATCGGTGGCAGCGCTGGCGGTCGTGGCAGAAAATCCAAACGTCGCAGCGGCCGTCATGGCAACGACAATTGTACCTGCCGTCCTTGAACTGGTCATATCCATTCTACTCCTCTGTTGGTTAAGCAGGACTTATTTGTTTTTTGTATTTGTCCCGCATCCGGGCGACACCCCCGTGACGCACCGCTTTTTCGCCCGCATACGAGCTGCAAAACATGCTTGGCAAATCGCCGATCGCACATGCGCAGCCCACTGCAAGTTCAGTTATCAGCGTATTGGCAGCCCGGCGAAAGTCATCCCCCCTTTCATGCTCCCCCTTTTGGGTAGGGTGCTGAGGGTAAGTGATCTTTGCGTTGGAAAGATGACGGCGAGTTGAGGGTATTGAGGGCCGCCGAAGGTTTAACCGCTTCTGACACGAGTACACGCTATCGTCTTGGAAACTTAGCAAACTTTTCGGGCCTCAGGGGGTGCAGGCATCGTAGCGGTCGGGAAGGTGTCTCACTCAGATCGTAGTGACGCCTATCCGGTTAGCGCCCAGGCCCGCTGAGCCGGCACAAACAGGCGCAGGTCATCGCCAATCGCCATCCGCCCCTCCCGCTCGACCCACGCTGTAACGCCACGCCGCTGCTTGGCGGCCGTTTTAAACTTGGGGCCATGGCCCGGATGATCCTTGTCGATCTCGCGCGCGGGGTAGATGCAGGGGAGGTTTTGCATATCGATCACCAGCGCGGCACCGTCCGGTCCTTGCAGGCGCGATGAGGGCGGCACATGGCTGAAATCGGGAATACCCTCGATCACCATCGACGCGCCCAGCCACGCCGGGTCTATCGCATTCAGGTCCATGTGCGCGGCAATTGCAGCCAGCTCTTCGGCCGAGACGATGCTCAGCTGCCGGGTATTGGCGATCTCAGTGCCTGCGCGATACTGCTCTTTGACGCGCACACAAGAAGGGCGGGTCAGGCCGGAATGCATTTCACCCGCCATGCCTGCATAGCTTAGCTCGACCGCCTCGCGCGGGGCCGAGCGGATGTTCTCTCGCGCCTCGGGAACGGTGCCGAGCCACGTGATACGGGCCTTATGGGCGGTCAATTTCAGGGCGGGCATGATCAGGCTCCGGCAGGGGGCGATATGCAGTCAGTTTTCGCGGGCCTTACGCCCCCGTCAAACGCCGAATGGTGATGGGCATCATTCAGGGCGGGCATCACACGGTCAGGGTAAAGAAGAGTCGCCGGAACGGGAACAGGACAGAGCCATCGGCGCGCACAGGGTAGGCGCTGTTCATGACCTCTTCATAGCGGGTGATCAGCGCCGCGCGCTCATCCGCGTCCAGCGCGTCCAGCACCGGGCGGGCATAGGTGCTTTCGGTGTAGCGCCTGACCGGGTGACTCTCGGCATCAGCGCCGAGACGTTGGTAATACTCCGTCTCCCACATCCGAAAGCGGCCTTTGGGCGACAGCAGCGTGTCGTATTCGACAGGGGTCAGAATGCCCGGCCCTGCGCCAGTATCGATTCGGCCAGGAAACAGATCATCAGCCACCGTCAGCCAGACCCGGTGCGACGGCGCGTTGTTCTGGTGTGGCAGTTGCACGGCCAGCGTCCCGCCCTTGCCCAGCATCGCGGCAATGCGTGGCATCAGCGTCTTGTGATCATCCAGCCAGTGCAGCACCGCGTTGGAATAGATCAGCCCCGGCGCGCGGCGTGGATGCCATTCGCGGATATCGGCCTGTTGCAGGCTGTTGTAACCGCGCGACTGGCGCGCCTTTTCCAGCATGGCGGGTGAGGCATCGACACCGACGACATCGCGCCCCATCGCCCTCTCGGCCAGTGACGCGCCCATTTGACCTGCGCCGCAACCCAGGTCGATCACATCGCCCGCGCCCATCTGGCCGACCGCATTCAGCAGGTCCATCGCGGGACGCAGGCGCAAGTCCTGAAATCGCGCATAGGCGCGCGGATTCCAGTCCGCTTTTGGAGAGGCGGCGCTGGTTGTCACGCTGTAGGTTCGGGCTCCATCCCGCCGCCGCCACCGCGGGGCGCCTTTGGCTTGGTCTTCGGGATGGCCGTAAGTGAAGGCGCGTCGCCCTCGTCCGAGCCACCATCATCGTCATCCGACTGCGGCGGCTCGCCGCGCGCGACGCGCTGGATTTCCTCGCCGGTCAGCGTCTCGTATTCCAGCAGACCCTCGGCCAGCCGCTGCCATTCATCCTTTTTCTCGGTCAGGATGCGGTGCGCGGTCTCATAAGCCTCGTCGATCATGCGCTTGACCTCTTCCTCGATCAGCTCCTTGGTGCTGGCCGAGATCGAGAAGCTGCCGGCGCCGTTGCCCATATAGCCCTCATGCGCCTGCTGGTAGTCAATGTTGCCAACCTTGTCGGACATACCCCAGCGCAGCACCATCGCGCGGGCCAGACCGCTGGCCTGCTGAATATCACCCGCTGGGCCGTTCGACACATCTCCTTCGCCATACTTGATGATCTCCGCTGCCTTGCCGGCCATGGTCATCGCCAGCTTTTGCTCGCATTCCGACTTGTGCCAGTTCAGCCGGTCGATCTCAGGCAATGACACAACCATACCCAACGCGCCACCGCGTGGGATGATCGTGGCTTTGTATACCGGGTCGCATTTCGGCAGGGCCATTCCGACGATGGCGTGACCCGCCTCGTGATAGGCAGTCTTTTCCTTCTGATCCTGGGTCAGCACCATGCTGCGACGCTCAGCGCCCATCATGACCTTGTCCTTGGCCGTCTCAAAATCGTCCATCGCGACAAATCGGCGACCGATGCGCGCGGCCATCAAAGCCGCCTCATTCACAAGGTTGGCGAGGTCCGCACCGGAAAAGCCGGGCGTCCCGCGCGCGATAATACGAAGGTCCACGTCAGGCCCCAGCGGCGTCTTGCGCGCATGAACGCCAAGGATCTTTTCGCGGCCCTTGATATCGGGAATCGGAACGGTGACTTGACGGTCAAAGCGGCCCGGACGCAGCAATGCAGGGTCCAGCACGTCCTTTCGGTTCGTGGCCGCGACGATGATTACGCCCTCATTGGCCTCAAAGCCATCCATTTCGACCAAGAGCTGGTTCAGCGTCTGCTCACGCTCATCATTGCCGCCGCCATAACCGGCGCCACGATGGCGACCGACTGCGTCAATCTCGTCGATAAAGACGATGCAAGGGGCGTTCTTCTTGGCCTGCTCAAACATGTCGCGCACACGGGATGCACCTACACCAACGAACATCTCGACAAAGTCAGAGCCTGAGATGGTAAAGAACGGAACGCCCGCCTCGCCTGCAATCGCGCGTGCCAGCAGCGTCTTACCGGTGCCCGGAGGACCCACAAGCAGCGCACCCTTGGGAATCTGACCACCGAGACGCGAAAATTTCTGGGGGTTGCGCAGGAATTCGACGATCTCTTCCAGCTCTTCCTTGGCCTCGTCGATGCCTGCGACGTCGTCAAACGTCACGCGACCGCTCTTTTCGGTCAGCATCTTGGCCTTCGATTTGCCAAAGCCCATCGCGCCACCTTTTCCGCCGCCCTGCATCCGGTTCATGAAATAGATCCAGACGCCGATCAGCAGCAGGAATGGCAGCAGCGACAGCAGGAAGGTCTGGAAACCCGATTCTTCCTGCGATTTGGCGGTAACGGGAACGCCCTTTTCGATCAGGGTCTGAGTGATATCGGCGTCGTCGGGTTTGACCGCGACGTAATCCTTTCCGTCGCTCTTGCGGAACTGGATGCTTTCACCGTCGAGGGTAACGTTGGTGACAGCGTTGTCGTTCACAGCTGCGACGAACTCGGAATATTTCACCGTTTGGCTCTGAAGCGCGCCGCCAGAACCACTGAATAGATTGAACAGCGCCAGTACCAGCAGGAACAGAACCAGCCAGAATGCGATATTGCGTGCGTTGCCCAAATGAATTCTCCTAATCCTCGCTTGCCCCGGCGCATAGCACGAGAGCCATGCACCTTAAATAGAGATCATCACTCTATCTTCAATGCGATAATAGCATAGCGTGAAAATCATCCGGGCGGCGGCACGGTTGCGCAGACCAGCCATTGGGGTATCCGGCCAGCGGCGCGGATAACAGGATCGCCCCCTGCCAGAGCGCCGGGGACGCCTCGATGGAATGTGCCGGAAGGCCTGCATCGCGCCAATCCGGGCAGGCCGCGCGCCCCTTTGGGCCGAGCGGCGCGACATGCGCACCGGCCACTTCTGGGCCGGTCAGTTGCCAGCGATTGTCCCAAGCTGCGCCAAGCTCGGCGGTGCAATCCTGAACCGCGGCAAATTCGCGCGCCAGCCGGATGCGCCCTGCCTCGTGGGTAATGCGGCAGCCCGCCAAAGTGCCGCCCTGCCCCGCGTTCAGGCGCAACAGAAGGCGTGTCAGGTCAGGCCCGCGCGCGCCATACCCTGCTCCGGTGATCCAACTAAGGCCCGCCGATAGGATCCGGCGCGCGATATCAGCCCGCAACGCGGCGAATGGCGCGGCGTCCAATAGCAGATCGCCATGTTGGAAATGCGTCAGCGCGCGCGCCTCCTGCGCGGCGTAATACCTTAGTGTATCGCGCGCTTCGGCAAGATGTTCTGCGACATCGGCCAGCGCGTCTGCCGTGACACCCACAGGCGCGAGCGCCTCAAGCGCGCGGCGGGCCTGCGTGCGGCGATAACGCCCATCGGTGTTGCTGGGATCGTCGATCCAAGGGATGCCCCGCGCCACCAGATATCGCCGCAGATCGGCGCGGCGGGCCTTTAACAGCGGACGGTGCAAGGTCACCGCCCCCTCCGCCCGGCGGCTTTGCATCGCCGCCAGACCATCCACCCCCGCGCGTCGGGCGAGGCGCATCAGAAGTGTTTCGGCTGCATCATCCGCCGTGTGGCCTAGCACAATCCCTGCCAGCCCATGCGCCTGCGCCCACTGGGCCATAAGCGCATATCGCGCACGGCGGGCGGCCGATGACAGGTTGCCCTGCCCGTCCCAGCTATCCCAGACCAGCGTGTCATGTGGCAAACCCAGCCCCGCGCACATGGCAGCGACATGCGCCGCCTCATCCATCGATTCCGCGCGCAGACGATGATCGACAGTGACGCAGCGCAGAGGTGCACCGGACCATTCGACCATCAGGTGAAGCAGAGCCAGCGAATCGCTACCGCCCGACACGGCAATGCCGAGCGGGCGGGTGTCCCTGCCGAAATGGGTGGAAATTAGCGCGCGCAGATCATCCGCCTGCGCGCCACCCGCCCCCTGCGTCACTGGCAGGCAAGTGTCTGCATCTCGCTGCGCGCCTCATTCGCTGGGGCGCTTCCGGCAAAGCGCGTCTCGACCTCGCTGAGCGTCTGGCAGGCCGCCTCGCGCTGCCCCAGTTGGCCCAGCGCGCGACCAAGGCGAAAGAGCGCCTCGGGTGCCTCGGGCCCGGCTTTGTCGGCTGAAAAACCGTCGAGATAGGATTTCGCCGCCTGCTTCATGTCGCCGCCTGCCTCCAACGCCTTGCCGCGGGCGAGGTAGGCGCGTGCGGCCAGCGGGCTGCCGGGATAGGTTGCGACAAAGCTCGCGTATTTCTGCGCGGCATCCGCATTGTCGCCTGCGGTCATCGCCGCCTCAGCCGCGTCGAAATCGGCCTTTTCGCCGACGGCCAGCGGCTCGGACGGGGCGGCGGTGGTGTCGGTGGTGTCAGTGGGCTGGATCATAGACGCGCCGTTGCTTTGCGGCATGTCGCCGCCGCCCAGCGTTGATGTCTCGCCCAGCTTCGAGGTGTCGCCACCCTCAAGCTCGACCAGACGGAATTCGAGATCGCCGACGCGGTTGGTGCCATCTGTGACGACGCGGTCGATGCGCAATTGCATTTCCTCGCTCCGGGCGGTCAGCCGTTGCAGTTCGCTCTCGATCGAGCCGACCCGGTCAAGGACCGACCCGGAGATGTTCAACTGGCCCGCGCTGCCTGTCGTGCTCAGCTCGCGCTTGAGCTTTTGCAGTTCGACATAGAGCACCGACAACTCCTGGCGGATGTCGGCCAGCGTCTCGGTCTTGTCCTGCGCGTGCGCAGGCGCACTGAGCGCGAGGGTTGCAGTCAGGATCAGGACGGCGATGCGATGCATGGCAGGCTCCGGTTTGAAATATATTTCAGTGGCTTAGCTGTAGGGCGAGGCTGAGATGACCGTGACCGCGCGGCGGTTCTGGGCATAGCAGGCCTCGGCGCTGCAAATCTCGATCGGGCGCTCTTTGCCGTAGCTGACGGTTTTCAGACGGGCAGCGGGAACGCCTTGGCTGAGCAGGTATTCCTGCACCGAATTGGCGCGGCGCGCGCCCAGTGCGAGGTTGTATTCGCGTGTGCCCTGCTCGTCCGCGTGGCCTTCGATGACAGCGTTGTAATCGCGGTTCGTCAGTAGCCACTGCGCCTGCCCGTCAAGAGTGCGCTGAGCGTCGGGCGTGAGGGTATAAGTGTCGATGACAAACAGGATGCGGTCGCCGACCGTCTGCTGGAAATACGCGGGCGAGGCAGGATCACTGGCCGAACCGGCCATGCCAGCCGCGTTTCCACCCATGCCGTTCATTCCAGCGGAATCGGCGTCGCCAAAGCGGTCCGGATTGGTACATGCGGCCAGCGACAGGCCGGCGCAAAGAAGGGTCATCGTCTTGAGAAAAGTCATACTGGTGCCTCGCGGTATGATGTGGTGCGCGCGCTTTGCGCCTCGTTTGCGTTTCTGTATCACAGCGCGCGGCCCAAGGGAAACGCCGCGCACTGGTTTTGCACTGCCTGCGCGCCGCTTATTGCAGCGGCGACCAGGACGGATCGCTCGCGCCCCCGGTTGTTGTCACGCTGCGCAGGTTACGCCCGGTGATGTCGACCGAATAGAGCCCCGCCTGCCCCTGCGCGCCTTGCGTCTCACGCGTGAACATGATGACTCGGCCATTGGGGGCCCATGTCGGTCCCTCATCAAGGAACGACGCGGTAAGCAAGCGTTCCTCGCTGCCGTCGGTACGCATGACGCCGATGTGAAAGCGGCTTTTGCTTTGCTTGGTAAAGGCGATCAGATCACCGCGCGGCGACCAGACCGGCGTGCCGTAATTGCCATCGCCGCCCGAGACGCGACGCGCCTCGCCGCCCCCCGCGCTCATGATATAGAGTTGGTTGCTGCCCGATCGGTCGCTCTCAAAAACGATCTGGCTGCCATCGGGGCTAAAGCTGGGCGCGGTTTCGATCGACGGCGCGCTGGTCAGGCGCTGACTGGCGCCCGAACCAATGTTCATCGTGTAGATGTCGGTGTTGCCGCCAGCCTCAAGCGAATAAACGACCGTCTGCCCGTTGGGGGCAAAGCGGGGAGCAAAGCTCATCGAGGCGTCCTGCGTGGGCAATTGGCGGCGGTTCACGTTGGCGACGTCCAGCACGTAGATCTTGGGAAAACCGCTCTCGTAGCTGGTATAGAGGATACGATCCCCGGTGGGCGAAAAGCGCGGCGCCAGCACTAGCGACGCGCTGTCGGTGAGGTAGGTCACGTTCGCGCCGTCGTAATCCATGATGGCCAACCGCTTGGATCGCTGATCCTTGGGGCCGGCTTCGGCAACAAAGGCAACGCGGCTGTCGAAATACCCGCCCTCGCCGGTGATGCGGCTATAGACCTGATCGGCGATCTTGTGCGCAATGCGCCGCCAGCCGTCCTGAGTGCCGACGAATTGCTGACCACTGCCCAACTCTTGGCCCGCGAACACATCCCAGACGCGGAACTGCACAGTCAGGCGACCCGAGGCATCGACGTCGACCGCGCCGGTCACGAGGGCCTGCGCGTTGACGGCCTTCCAGTCGGCGAATTGCACCGGGCTGGAAAAACTGGTGATGCTGCTGATATGCGCGCTGGCCGGGATTTCGCGGAAGAGGCCCGTGCCGCTAAGATCAGCCGCGACAAGGGCCGAAATATCCTGCGCCGCCTGCCCGCCCGCGCCCGAACCAACAAAGGCCGGCACTGCGAAGGGCAGCGGTTCGATCACGCCTTCGGTGATTTCCAGTCGCAGCGGCCCGGACTGCGCAAGCGCAGGCAGGGCGGTGAGCGTCGTCAAAAGAAGGGCCAGCAGGGCCGTGAATCGCGCCATCATTTGATCCTCATGTTCTCGGGGTTGAATACCAGTTCCACGTTGCGCCAGGACGCATATTTTTCCGCAGGCAGGCCAAAGCCGCGGGCGCCGCAGCGGATGATCGCCCGGCGGGCCGCCTCGTAGGCCTGTTTTGCCGAGCCTGCAGTCCCACCTGTCGAGTCCAGCATCCGGATGCTGCTGTCGATAGGTTTGGAATCCTCGGACATCTCGAAGGCGACCGTGACGACCGTGTTCAGCGCATCCGAGCTGAGCGAGCCGGTGTTCCAGCAATTTTGCACGGCGACGCGCAGTCCGTCCTTTTCGCCCGGCGACAGCGGCGGGCCTGCCGAGATTGAGGGCTCAGGCGTTTCAGCCGCACCAGCAAGCGCGAGGGCCAAAGCGTCCTCAACGCCAGCGCTGTCAGTCGCAGTGGCGGGCGCCGGTTCCGGGTCCGGATCGGGCTGAGCCTCGGGCTGCTCGGGCGCGGCCTCGGCTGTCTGCGTCTCGGGCTGGGCTGCGGGCTGCGGGGTGGGTCGCAACTGGTCCGGGCGGGGTTTTGGGCGAATCGCATTCAGCGGGGCGGTCTCTTCGACCTCATCGGCTTCGGTCACGATCTCGGTCGCGGCGGCCTCGGGGGCGGTCGCTTCGGCCTCTTCGCGCGGGGTCTCGGCGGCTTCGTCCGGCACGGCCTCTTCGCGCACGACGTCATCGACGGCAGTGTCGGGCGCGGGCGGCTCGACCTGCTGAGGCGCGACACGCTCGGCCGGTCGCTGCTGGGGGCGCGGCGACGTATCAGGCAAAAGGGCGGCCATGTCCTGCGCGGGTGGCTCGATTGCGGGCGGCTCGTCACTCACCTCGGCTTGAGGGGCCTCGGCGGGTGGCTGGGGCGCTGGATCGGGGGCCGCCTCGGGCGCTGGATCAGGCTGGGGCGCCTCGGGCGCGGCGTCGGCCTGACTGTTCAGGTCGGGCGAATCCTGCGGCACATCCGGTGCCTCGGGCGCAGCAATCTCATTGGTTTCCTTTGCCAACGCGCTGCGGGTGACAATGGCCGCGTATTCCTCGGAGCTGACAGCGGTCACTTGGGTCACATCGAACGGCAATGGATCGGACCGGATGGCCCCACCAAACAAGATCCAGCCGATCAGGCCGATATGGCCTGCGCCCGATATGATTTGACCTGTGTTCACTGGCCCGCGCGCCTCAGCCGTCCGGCGCGTCCAGCGCCGGGCCGCCCATGTCCGTCACTAGGCCGATATTGTCAAAACCGCCGCGATTGAGCGCGCCCATAACCTGCACCACGTCCGCATAAGGCACAGCGCCGTCAGCCCGCAGAAACACGCGGTTGCTGTCGCGCTCGGCGGCAATGGCGCGCAGGCGACCGATCAGGTCTGCACGGTCGACCTCGGTTGTCTGGATCGACACGATGCCCTCAGCGGTGATGGTGATAGTCAGCGGCTCTTCCTGCTCGCCCGGCAGGGAGTTAGCCGCCGTTTTCGGCAGCTCGACCGGCACACCGACGGTCATCAGCGGGGCCGCAACCATAAAGATAATCAGCAGCACCAGCATCACGTCGACAAAAGGCGTGACGTTGATCTCGGACATGGGGCGCGAGCGTCCGCGCCCACGCCGCCGCCTGCCGCCGCCACCGGTTTTCTGAACCACACCGCCGGCCATTTAAGCCGTGCCCCGCGTGGCATTGAAAAGGGGTTTGATCGCGCCGGTCATCACTTAGCTGTCCAACTGGCGGCTGAGGATAGTGGCGAACTCATCGGCGAAGGCCTCGTAGCCTGCGACGATGCGGTCGCTGTCGGCGCTCAACTTGTTGTAAAAGATGACCGCCGGGATGGCTGCCAGCAGGCCCAGCGCGGTCGCCAGAAGTGCCTCGGCGATGCCGGGCGCAACGACGGCGAGGCTGGTATTCTGCGACGCCGCGATGCCGATGAAAGCGTGCATGATGCCCCAGACCGTGCCGAACAGGCCGACAAATGGCGCGGTGCTGCCCACGGTCGCCAGCACGGGCAGACCCGATTGCAACGCCTCGGATTCCTTGGCGATGGCGACGTCCATGCTGCGGTCAATCCGCGCGGTTGCGCCTGCGATCATGCCGCCGTCGTTGCGATGACTGCGCCGCCATTCCATCATTCCAGAGGCAAAGATGCGCTGCGACTGCCCGTCCGGTTCGGTGCCGATCTGCTCGAACAATTCATCCAGCGGCTCCCCAGACCAGAACTGGCGGTCAAACGCCTCGGCCTCGGTCCGCGCCTTGCGATACATGATCAGATTTTGCACGATGATCGCCCACGCCCAAAAGGACGCAATGATGAGCATCAGCATCACCAGTTTTACGACGAATGTGGCCTGCGCGAACATTCCCCACATGGAGAAATCGATATCCTGCGCGAGTGCGAGGGTTTCTGCTTCCATCTGCCTGCTCTTTTTTATGCGGCCACTGCCGGGCCTGCCTTGTTTGCGGGGAAACTACCCGATCATTTGCGCAAATGCCAATGACATCGCAGCAATGCGTGCATTTTTTGGTCCTCAGTGCAAAATCCGGCGGATATTCGCCGGAAGGCGCGCGGGGTGGCCGGTATCAGTCACGCAGACGATGGTGGCAATGGCGGCAAAGACCGCTTCGCCGTCGCGCACCACCTGCTGGCGCAGCACAAGCCGCGCGCCAGTCACTGATTGCACGTCCGTCAGAACCTCAAGCCGGTCATCGAAACGTGCGGCCAGCAGATAGTCGCACTCGACCCGGCGCACGGCAAAGACGAGGCCGTCCTTTTCCTTCATCGCGCGCTGGTCGACGCCCATGCCAGCCACCCAATCGCTGCGCGCGCGCTCAATGAACTTGAGATAGTTGGCGTGATAAACGATGCCGCCCATATCGGTATCCTCGTAGTAGACGCGGATATCAAAGCGGTGCGAAGGCGTCGTGCGGACGCTGGCGTCAGGGCGAGGCGTGCTTTGGGCCATGGGGGCGGACCTTTCATCATCGGTGCGTCTGGTTAAAGCAGATTTTCGCGCGACGTCCAGTGCCGGGCAGTCTTTACCCTTGGGCGCGTCTGTGCTGTTATCCAACTTACCGACAGACCTGCCTGCAAATGCGCGACCATCCGGCCAATGCCGATCCGCGACCCACAAGAGGAAAACCAATCATGACCTCATTGCTGCTGCGAAACGCCCGTATCGTCGATGGCACGGCGCCCCGGCCCGGCGACCCGGTCGATATCGCCATCGAGGATGGCCGTTTCGTCGAGGTTGGCGCGGGCGTTTCATTCAGTGCCGAGGAAACGCTGGACCTAAAGGGCCAGATCGTGATGCCGGGGCTGATCGATTGCCATGTGCATGTCATCGCAACCACCGCCGACCTCAGCACAAATGCCGAATTGCCCAATTCCTGGATCGCGCTGCGATCGGCCCAGATGATGAAGGCGATGCTGATGCGCGGCTTTACCACTGTGCGCGATCTGGGCGGAGCCGACCGGGGCCTGCAAAAGGCGCAGGAGGACGGGCTGATGGACGCGCCGCGCCTCGTGATATGCGGCAAGGCACTGTCGCAGACCGGCGGACACACCGACTACCGCGGCCCTTATCACAGCCGCGACGTGCGCTACTACGAGGGCAAGCTGGGCGCGATGGGCCGCGTGTTGGACGGCGTTCCAGCCATGCAGATCGCAGTGCGCGAAGAGCTTAAGGGCGGCGCGCAATTCATCAAGATCATGGCGGATGGCGGGATTTCGTCACCCTCCGATCCAGTCGGATACTTGGTGTTTTCGGTCGATGAGTTGAAGGCGGCGGTCGAGATCGCCAAAGGCTTTGGCACCTATGTCTCAGGCCATCTTTATGACGATCGGGCCATCGTGCGCGCGCTGGATTGCGGGATCGAATGCGTCGAGCACGGTAACCTGATGAGCGATGCAACAATCGAACGCATCGCCCGCGAGGGGCAAGTCGTCGTGCCGACCAACATCACCTATGACAGGCTGGCAAAAACCGGCGCAGATTACGGCCTGCCGCCCGAGTCGGTGGCCAAGATCGCCGACGTGCGCGAGGCCGGGTTGGAGCGGCTGGCAAAAATGCACAAGGCGGGCGTGACGGTCGGCTACGGCTCGGACCTCTTGGGCGGGATGCAGCCGCACCAGTCGGGCGAATTCCCGCTGCGCGGGCAGTATATCCCTGCGGACGCCGTCATCCGTTCGGCCACAGTGGACGCGGCCAAGGTGCTGCGGATGGAGGGCGAACTGGGCGTGATCGCGCCGGGCGCGCATGCGGATCTGATCGTGGTGGATGGCAATCCGCTGGACGACCTGAACCTGTTGACGGAACAGGGCGCGCATATGCCGCTGATCATGCAAGGCGGCGTCGCCAAAAAGAAGACGGCGAATTTGTGATCTAACGGGAGGGTTTAGGCCCGCCCTTTGCATGATGTGTCGCGACCCATTGCGAGAGAGCCTTCCGGTTGGACCGAAATTGACCGTGCGCTTGCGGGTTTCAGCGACGGCGCCGAAAGATGCTGTTGAAAAGTGCGCTGGACCTGCTGACCCACCGCTAATTCACCCATGTTGAGAGTGCCAATATTGAAACAGAAACTTTAGTGCGAGCATCCTTGCAGCGGGCGATACCCGCCGCCTATGCCCTACTTCGTCTCATTGCGTTGAGCAGGCCGCCTCTACGAAGCCGGGGGCGAACTTGCTGACATCATATCGTGCCAGTCGTGCGCCTCGGCAAGCCTGGCGTCTGGCAAGGCTTAGGCACTGTGTTTGTGATGTTCTTACTTTTTAAGGGAGCAAGTTGGTGCGGTCGAGAAGACTCGAACTTCCACGGGTTTAACCCCACAGCGACCTCAACGCTGCGCGTCTACCATTCCGCCACGACCGCACTGCCATGGTGTGCCACGGCGTTTAGCGCCTTGAGATCAGTTTGTGAAGTGCAAATTCCAGCGCTGTGCGAGCTTGGGCAAAAACTGGGGCAGAGCGCGCTTTTCTCACCCGCAGCGCCAGTGTATCACGCGCCCATGGTAGAATGGAAGATATCGCCCGGCCTGACCGGCTATGAGGAGGCCCTCGCCACGATGGAGGCACGCGTCGGCGCCATAGCCAGCGGGGATTTGCCCGAACTGGTCTGGCTGCTGGAGCATCCGCCGCTCTATACGGCTGGCACGTCATCGCGGCGTGAAGATCTGATCGATCCAGACCGATTCCCGGTTCATGAGGCGCGACGCGGCGGGCAGTACACCTATCACGGACCGGGCCAGCGCGTCGTCTATGTCCTGCTGGACGTCGGTGCGCGCGGGCGCGACGTGCGCGCTTTTGTCCGCCAACTCGAGGATTGGGTGATCGCCGTTCTCGGCGAATTCAACGTCAGGGGCGAACTACGCGATGGCCGTGTCGGCGTCTGGGTGACCCGTGACGACAAGCCACTGACCGCCAGCGGAGAGCCGCCCGACGAAAAGATCGCCGCTATAGGCGTGCGCCTGCGCAAGTGGATCAGCTTTCACGGGATTTCGATCAACGTCGAGCCGGATCTGGAGCATTTCAGCGGCATCGTGCCGTGCGGCATCACGCAGCACGGGGTCACCAGTCTGGTCGATCTGGGCCTGCCTGTGACGATGGAAGATGTCGATGTCGCGCTGCGCCGATGCTTTGACGGCATCTTTTCAGGCTGAACGCACGCCACGGCCAACTAATTAAAACGGACTACGCAAAAAAATGCCCGCAACCCAGACAGGGTTGCGGGCGTCAACGCTGTGTCGTGCTCATCGCCAGTCAAAATGGACGGGACCGGCAATTGTGCGCGACGTCGCGGCGTTACATAGTGTTACTCGGCGACGGCGTCCTCAGACGGATGACGCACGTCTTTCAGGTCCAGATCGTCTCCGCCTTTGCAGTACTCGACCATTGCGGCCATCATTTCGTCATCGCCGCGCGCCATGTCGTGCTGACCTTCTTGGCCGGCGTCGTCATTTGCTTCGTCACCGTCGCTGGTGCTGCTGGACATCGAAGCGCCTTCTTCAACGCCGTCGTCGCCGGTCGCCTCATCGCGGGCTGCTTCGCGTCCGCCATCGGGGCCTTGCATTTCCATCATGGCTGCCGACTGGCCGTCAGCGTCCATCGCGTTGAATTCTCCGCACGTCATCGCGAAAGCGCCAGTCGAAAGAAAGGTGCCGACTGTCAGGGCTGCAGCTGCGGTGCTCAGTTTACGAAAGTTAGTCATAGTATCCTCCAGGTTGGTCGAACAACACGCTCCTGCGGTGTGCAGGTCTATCGCGTCGCTTGGGTCCACAACACAGCCCGCGCCCAATGGGTTCCATGATCCAAACGTTTTTCCTGGTCGTTCGGAGGGTTTTCCATCGGGATTTTGGATATGCTTGCGATCGACTGGGACAGCGCCGGGTATCAACCGCAGCGCGATGCGTATTGTCAGCGTAGGGTCCGCCAAACAGGCCGTGATGACGCAAGCGTGGACAGGGGTGCGACAATTTTATTCGCCACACACCGCACTCGGGCGTTGCCCGGACCAGTTTGGCGCACTAAAACCCATAAACAGACACTCGCGCGCAACGCGATCCAGCTATCCGCGTTCGAAACCATACCAGCAGGAGGCGCCCAATGGCAGATGCAGCCATTCATGGCCAAGACCACCACGACGAACGAGGGTTCTTTACCCGGTGGTTCATGTCCACGAACCATAAGGATATTGGTATCCTTTACCTCGTCGTGTCGGCATTCGTCGGCCTGATTTCAGTTCTTTTCACCGTCTACATGCGCCTCGAGCTGATGGAGCCGGGTGTTCAATACATGTGCCTCGAAGGCGCGCGTTTTATCGCCGATTCTGCGGCGGCCTGTACGCCTAACGGGCATCTGTGGAATGTGATGGTCACTTATCACGGCATCCTGATGATGTTCTTTGTGGTGATTCCCGCACTTTTCGGCGGTTTCGGCAACTATTTCATGCCCCTCCAGATCGGCGCGCCCGACATGGCGTTTCCGCGGATGAACAACCTTAGCTTCTGGCTATATGTGGCGGGTACATCTCTGGGTGTTGCGTCGCTGCTGTCGCCGGGCGGCAACGGTCAGCTGGGCTCGGGGGTTGGCTGGGTGCTGTATCCACCGCTGTCGACCTCCGAAACCGGGATGTCGATGGACCTCGCGATCTTTGCCGTGCACGTATCGGGCGCCAGCTCGATCCTGGGCTCGATCAACATGATCACGACGTTCCTCAACATGCGCGCACCGGGGATGACCCTGTTCAAGGTGCCGCTGTTCTCGTGGTCGATCTTTGTTACCGCTTGGATGATCCTGCTGTGCCTGCCGGTTCTGGCGGGGGCGATCACCATGCTTCTGACCGACCGTAACTTCGGGACGACCTTCTTTGATCCCGCAGGTGGGGGCGATCCCATCCTCTATCAGCACATCCTGTGGTTCTTTGGCCACCCGGAGGTGTATATCATCATCATGCCGGGCTTTGGCATCATCAGCCACGTTATCGCGACCTTCGCGCGCAAGCCTATCTTTGGGTATCTGCCGATGGTCTGGGCGTTGATCGCTATTGGCGCGCTGGGCTTTATCGTCTGGGCGCATCACATGTATACCGTCGGCTTGTCGCTGACCCAGCAGAGCTATTTCATGCTGGCCACGATGGTTATCGCGGTTCCGACAGGCGTGAAGGTGTTCAGTTGGATCGCAACGATGTGGAGCGGCTCGATCGAGTTCAAGACGCCGATGCTTTGGGCGTTCGGGTTCCTGTTTCTGTTCACCGTGGGTGGTGTGACCGGCGTGGTGCTGGCGCAGGCCGGCCTCGACCGGGCCTATCATGACACCTACTATGTCGTGGCGCATTTCCACTACGTGATGAGCCTTGGCGCCATCTTTGCCATTTTTGCGGGGGTCTACTTCTACTTCCCCAAAATGACCGGCAGGATGTATCCAGAATGGGCGGGCAAGGTGCACTTCTTTGCGATGTTCATCGGTGCGAACCTCACGTTCTTTCCGCAGCACTTCCTTGGCCGTCAGGGCATGCCGCGCCGCTACATCGACTACCCCGAGGCGTTCGCGCCGTGGAACTGGTGGTCGTCGATGGGTGCGTTCCTGTCCTTTGCGAGCTTTGTGTTCTTCTTCGGCGTGATTTTCTACTCGCTGTTCCGTGGCAAGCGGGTGACGGAAAATAACCCGTGGAACGAATACGCGGATACGCTGGAATGGACCCTGCCTTGCCCCCCGCCCGAGCACACGTTCGAGCAACTTCCCAAGCGCGAAGACTGGGACAAGGGCCACGCGCACTAAGGCGCTGGGTGATGTGAAGTGAAGAAAGGCCCCGGAGAGCATCCGGGGCCATTTTTCTTTGAATGCCAGTCTAAAATGCCGATGCGCGCGCCGCGTCGTACATCCCCCGATTGAAAACGATGCACCCTTCGCATACGGGACAACATGATTGACCTGTTCCCGGAATCCTGAAAAACTGCACTTTACCGCGCCAAATGGGCGCAAATTCAAGGTCGTAATGTGGAAGCTCTCGCACACCCCAGACAAACGGAACGGTTGGAGTTGCTGCACAGCTTCGAAATTCTCGATACGGACCGCGAGGCGGATTTTGACGATATCGCTCAGTTGGCATCGCAGATCTGCGGCACCTCTATTTCGGTCGTCAACCTCATCGACGCCGACCGCCAGTGGTTCAAGGCCGAAGTTGGCCTTGGCCTGCGCGAGACGCCGCTTTCGACCTCGATCTGCGCGCATGTCATCCTTCAAGATGATTTTGTCGAAATCCCCGATACGCTGAACGATCCAAGGATGAAGGACAATCCACTCTGTCAGGCCAATCCGGGGCTCAGATTTTATGCCGGCGCGCTGCTCAAATCCGACGATGGTCTGCCGCTTGGAACATTGTGCGTTTTGGACCATGAGCCGCGTACCCTGACGCCGCTTCAGCGGGACACTTTGCGCGTTCTGGCGCGTCAGGTCGTGGCACAATTGGAGATGCGCAAGGCTCTGAAGGGCAACAAGTTGCTGCGCCAAGAGATCGACCACCGCGTGAAGAACTCGTTGCAATCGCTGTCATCGCTCGTGGGCATCCAGCAGCGGACCGCCGTTAGCGACGAGACGATTTCTGCGCTGGGGACTATCCATTCGCGGATTCAGGCGGTGGCCCAGCTGCATGAACAACTCTATCGCACCGATGGCGGCCCGATCATCAATCTCAAGACCTATGTCGAGCAGTTGATTCAACATTTCGCGGTCATGGCGCCATCGAGGGTCCGCCTGATTCTGGAGGCAGAAGATTGCATGATACCATCGGCTCAGGCCGTTGCAGTGGGAACACTGGTGAATGAATTCGTCGCCAATTCGTTCAAGCATGCCTTTCCGGATGAACGCGGCGGCAAGGTCTTTATACAGATCACGCGCGGATCTGCCCCGAATACCGTCCGCTTCACCTGCCGCGACACCGGCGTGGGCCTGCCGCCCGAAGCCGAGGCAGTCCAAGGCGGGCTGGGAATGCTGATCGCACAGGTGATTTCGGCCGAATTACAGTCTGATCTACAGGTCGATACATTGCCATCCGGTCTATCGGTCAGCCTGGAGTTCGCCATTGCCGCAAGCGACGCCTGATACCAGCGGCCAGCGCGCCGACATCGTCGCCGGGGGCATACCCGATCATCCTGCGCGCGCCGCGACGGGGCCGCGCCCGTGGGTGCCGTCATAGCCATTCAGCGTCGGGCTGCTCCAGCCCTCCAATGCGCCATCTGCGGGCGCAAACACCTCGACCAGCAGGGGATAGCACACCGCCGCATCGCTGGAATGCTGGGTCGAGCAGTCTCCGCCGGGGCAGGCGCTTAGCGCGCCCAGCAGGTCGATTTCGGCAAAGAACTCGATGTAATCGCCGGGGCGCACCGGGCTGGCCTTCATGAAATATTGGCCGGTGTCGCGGGTGAACCCAGTGCACATAAAGACATTCAAAACGTCATGCACATGCCTCTCGGCCTCGTGAAGGGGCAGGCCTGTCTCGTCACTCAGCGCGCGGGTGAGGTTGGAGTGACAGCACTGGTGATACTGCCCGCCGCCCAGCAGATTGCCGGTATAGGGATCGCAGCGCGTGCCGATCACGTCATGGACCGACCCACCATAGCCGTCGATGCCATACCATTCCAGCGTGTCCTCAACGATCGTCGCCATAGGCCGCAGATGCGGCAGGTTGGACCACATGCACTGGCCTCGCGTGATGTGCGTTCCGTGCAGTGCGCGCGTCTTGCCGGAATAGAATCGTTCGAACAGATCAGCAGCGTTCCACAGGTTCAGATCGCCCACTTGGGGACCATCAACCGACGTGATACGGAAAAACTGGCCCGCACCTACGCGGAAGCATTCGGCATCGCGCGCGCCCACCAAAACTTCGCCCGTTTTGATCGCCCCCGACCGCGCCGCTGCATAGAGCGCCAGATCGGGCTGCGGCAGCGTGTCATTGGGATAGCAGATCACCGGGGCCACGGCGCGGCGGGCGGCGGCATCGTCTGGTTCGCTCATATCGGTCCTCGGATCCATGTCGTTACCTCACGCCTCCGGCGCGTCAGCGAGGCAGAGCTTTGGCGGTTTGCCATCCATTGTAAAGGTCTCGGCGCCGCAAGCCATGCAGTGATAATACCGTGCACCGTCCGCATCACGCGTGCGATCCTCGCGCCAACGGCAGCGACGTGTCTTACCATTGGAAAAGACCAGCAGCAGGACAAAAGCGATCGCGAATCCGGCAACGACGATCATGCAGAACCTCCCTTTGCGGCGCTCATCGCGATTTAGCGCAGTGGTGCGCGGCCCTCATCCCCGTCGCATTGCGCGAAATACAAGCGATTTGGCGCTTAGAAGGCTAAAACAGCCCCTTTAACCGCGTCCGGCCCCTCTCTATAAGGGCAACAAACCGGCGACCCAGAGTCGCCTCGTCGCGTTTAAACCCAAAGACAGGACACCGCCCACAATGTCCATACTGAGTAGAATCCCGGGGATGTTCACCTCGGACATGGCCATCGACCTCGGAACCGCCAATACGTTGGTCTACGTCAAAGGCCGGGGCATCATCCTGTCCGAGCCATCAGTCGTGGCCTACCACGTCAAGGACGGCGTGCGAAAGGTGTTGGCCGTGGGCGAGGATGCCAAGCTGATGCTGGGGCGCACGCCCGGCAGCATCGAGGCGATCCGCCCGATGCGCGAGGGTGTCATCGCCGATTTCGACACCGCCGAGGCGATGATCAAGCATTTCATCCGCAAGGTGCACAAACGCACGACATTCTCCAAGCCCAAGATCATCGTCTGCGTCCCCCACGGCGCGACACCCGTTGAAAAACGCGCGATCCGTCAGTCGGTCCTCAGCGCGGGCGCACGCCGCGCCGGCCTGATCGCCGAGCCGATCGCAGCGGCCATCGGCGCAGGCATGCCCATCACCGATCCGACCGGCAACATGGTCGTCGATATCGGCGGCGGCACGACCGAAGTGGCCGTTCTGTCACTGGGCGATATCGTCTATGCCCGCTCGGTCCGCGTCGGCGGTGACCGGATGGACGAGGCGATCATCAACTATCTGCGCCGCCAGCAGAACCTGCTGATCGGCGACGCGACAGCCGAGCGGATCAAGACCTCCATCGGCACCGCCCGCATGCCCGATGACGGACGCGGCGAAACGATGAAGATTCGCGGCCGCGACCTGCTGAACGGCGTGCCGAAGGAAACCGAGATCAGTCAGGCACAGATCGCCGAGGCGTTGACCGAGCCGGTGCAGCAAATCTGCGAGGCGGTAATGACCGCGCTTGAGGCGACCCCGCCGGACCTTGCCGCCGACATCGTCGACCGGGGCGTCATGCTGACCGGGGGCGGCGCCCTATTGGGTGATCTGGACCTTGCGCTGCGCGAGCAGACCGGGCTGGCCGTCAGCATCGCGGACGAGTGTCTGAATTGTGTGGCCCTCGGAACCGGCAAAGCGCTGGAATTTGAAAAACAGCTGCGCCACGCCATCGACTACGACAGCTGACGCGCGATTGAGGCACGGCGCGCGCCGCCGTAGCCTTGGCGTCGGGGCGTGGCTCCGCTTCACCTGAGGGATCCCCCGTTTGGCCAAGGATCGCAGACAGTCCGAAGACTATACCGGCCCGCTCAAACGGCTGCTGCTGGGCGTCCTGTTGATGTGTCTGCTGGGCCTGTTCCTGCTGTGGCGCATCGACAGTCCGCGCGTCGAACGGTTTCGCGCCTCCGTGGTTGACCGGGTCGTGCCCAATCTGGACTGGGCCATGGCGCCGGTGACCGGCACCGTGAACCTTCTCCGCGATTTCCAGAGCTATCAGCGTATCTATCGCCAGAACCAAGAGCTGCGCCGCGAGCTGCAGCAAATGCAGGCGTGGAAAGAGGCGGCCCTCCAACTGGAGCAGGAGAACGCGCGCCTTCTGGATCTGAACAACGTGCGCCTGGACCCGCGCCTGACCTATGTCACCGGCGTCGTCACTGCCGACAGCGGATCGCCCTTTCGCCAGTCAGTGCTGCTGAACGTGGGCGCGCGCGACGGCATCGTGGATGGCTGGGCGGCGATGGATGGCCTCGGGCTGGTCGGGCGGATTTCAGGCGTCGGCGCCAATTCCGCGCGCGTGATCCTGCTGACCGATACCTCCAGCCGCATCCCCGTCACCGTCCAGCCGTCGGGCCAGCGCGCGCTGATTCAGGGTGATAATACGGCGGCGCCGCCAGTCGACTTTCTCGACGATGCGGGCAGCGTACGGCCCGGTGACCGGGTCATCACCTCGGGCGATGGCGGTGTGTTTCCTGCCGGCCTACTGGTGGGGCGGATCGCTCAGGATCCCGGCGGACGCCTGCGTCTGCGCCTCGCAGCCGACTACGAGAGGCTGGAATTCCTGCGAGTGTTGCGCGACCACGCTGGTGTACGCATCGACGATACTGGCGATCTGATCGCACCCGAAACCGCGCCGACTGCGCCGACAGAACCCGAGACACCTGCCGAGGCGGCGATATCCACCGAGGATGCGACCGATGGCTGAGGACGCGCGCGCACATCTCTGGACCATGCGCGCGCTCTTTGCTGCGCTGTGCGCCGCGGTGATCTTCTGGCGGATTCTGCCGCTCAGCACGCTGCCTGCGGGTTGGGCGGGGCCGGATCTGATTACCGCGCTTGCCTTTGCGTGGGTGCTGCGGCGTCCCCAATACGCGCCGCCCCTGCTTATTGCGGCTGTCGTTCTGCTGACAGATCTGATGTTCCAGCGCCCTCCGGGCCTATGGGCCGCGCTGGTCGTACTGGGTTGCGAGGCGCTGAAATCGCGCGCGCCGGGCCTGCGCGATCTGAGCTTTGCCGCAGAATGGCTGGTGGTGGCCAGCGTCACAGTGGCGGTAATGCTGGCCTATCGGCTGACTTTGGCCATCCTGCTGGTGCCGCAGGCGCCGCTGGGCCTGAGCCTGATGCAAATGGCGATGACGGTGCTATGTTATCCCTTGGTGGTCATGGTCTCGTCCCTCCTGCTGGGGGTGCGCAAGGCCAAGCCCAGCGAAACCAGCAGACGGGGGCGCATATGAAACGTCAGACGCGCGACACGGCGATCAGCCAGCGACGCATCACGCGGCGCGGCCTGATGCTGGGCGCGGGGCAGGCAGGATTCCTTGGCCTTTTGGCGTGGCGGATGCGGCATCTTCAGGTCGATCAGGCCGACCAGTTCCGCCTGCTGGCCGATGAAAACCGCATTAAAATCCGTCTGATTCCGCCCGCGCGCGGCCAGATTTTTGACCGCAACGGGCTGGTCGTGGCCGAAAACGTGCCCAGCTACCGCATCATGCTGGAACGCGAAGAAGCGGGCGATGTCGAGGATACGATTGCGCGGCTGGGCCGTTTGATCCATCTAGACCCAGAAGAGCTGGAGCGCGCCCACGAGGAAATGCGCCGCTCGCGCGTGCATCCCGTGACCATCGCCGACCGCATATCCTGGGAAGAGTTGAGCCGCGTCGCCGTCAACGCCCCTGCCCTGCCCGGCGTGCGTCCTGAGGTTGGCCTGTCGCGCCGCTATCCAATGGAAAGTGAATACGCCCATGTTCTGGGCTATGTCGGCCCTGTCAGCGACTATGATCTGGACAAGATCGAAGCACCGGACCAATTATTGCTGATCCCGCGATTTCAGATCGGCAAGATCGGCCTTGAGGCAATGCGCGAGGACATGCTGCGCGGCAAGGCGGGCACCAAGCGGGTTGAGCAGAACGCCGCTGGCCGCGTCATGCGCGAGCTGGACCGCCGCGTCGGCGAGCCGGGCAAGGACGTGCAGATCACCACCGATAGCAATCTGCAATCCTACATCCACGCACGCCTTGCCGGGGAAAGCGCCGCTGCCGTGGTGATGGACTGCGAAAGCGGCGATATTTTGGCCACCGTGTCGACCCCCGGCTTTGACAGCAATCTCTTTGTACGCGGAATTTCAGTCAGCGATTACAAAGCTTTGCTAGAAAACAAGTATCGCCCCCTGCCGAACAAGGCGGTGCAGGGCATCTATCCGCCCGGCTCGACCTTCAAGATGGTGACGGCGCTCGCCGCGCTCGAAGGGGGGCAGGCCAACACCGAGGATACAGTTTATTGCCCCGGCCATCTGGAAGTCGCCGGGCGCAGATTCCACTGCTGGAAACGCGCCGGCCACGGCAATGTCGACCTGAACCGCGCCCTACGCGAAAGCTGCGACGTCTACTTTTACGAAATGGCCCTACGCACTGGTATTGAAAATATCAGTGCCATGGCCCGCCGCCTTGGTCTGGGCGTTGCGCATGACCTGCCGATGACCAGCGTCGCCGAAGGGCTGATCCCCACCAAGGCGTGGAAGCGCGAATCGCGCGGCGCCAACTGGGTGATCGGTGACAGCGTGAACTCGGCAATCGGGCAAGGTTTTGTGCTGACCTCGCCCTTGCAGCTGGCGGTAATGACCGCGCGCCTCGCCACGGGGCGTTCGGTGACACCACGCCTGATCAAGTCCGTCGGCGGCGTCGAGACGCCGACCGGCCATGGCGACGACCTGGGCCTCAATGAAAACAATCTGCGCAGCGTGCGCCGCGCCATGTACGACGTGTCGAACAACAAGCGCGGGACCGGCTATCGCAGTCGCATCGTCGCCGACGGGATGCGCATGGCAGGCAAGACCGGCACCAGTCAGGTGCGCAACATCACCGCCGCCGAACGCGCGCAGGGCGTGCGCAGCAACGCTGATCTGCCATGGGAGCGGCGCGATCACGCGCTGTTTGTCGACTATGCGCCCTATGAGAATCCAAAGGTCGCCGTCGCCGTGCTGGTCGAGCATGGCGGGGGCGGTGCGTCCACGGCGGCACCCATCGCGCGCGACATCACGCTTCAGGCGCTTTATCAGGGCGATCCACCCCTCGATGCCTACCCCACTGCAGATCAGGACCGCATCCGCATACAACAAGAACAGCTGCGCGAAGCGCGCCCCCATCACGGCCCGAAACCGAGCGATCGCGCATGAGCTATCTTGAATACACCGTCAAAAGCGTGCCGACGGGCCTGCGCAAGATCCTCTATATCAACTGGCCCATCGCGGTGTTGTTGACGGCGGTGGCCTGCATCGGGTTCCTCATGCTCTATTCCGTCGCGGGCGGCTCGGCCGAGCCCTGGATGGACCCGCAGCTGAAGCGTTTCGCCGTCGGTTTTGGCGCCATGCTGGCCGTCGCGATGGTACCGATCTGGTTCTGGCGCAACATCGCCGGACTGGCCTACGGCATATCGCTGGCGCTGCTGGTCGCGGTCGAACTCTTTGGCAGCATCGGCGGAGGCTCGCAGCGCTGGATCGAAATGGGGTTCATGCGTCTGCAACCCTCGGAGCTGATGAAAATCACGATGATCATGCTGCTGGCCGCCTATTACGATTGGTTGCCCCTCAGCAAGACGTCGCGCCCAATATGGGTGCTGTTTCCCGTCGTGCTAATTCTAGTCCCGGTCTATCTGGTGTTGACGCAACCCGATCTGGGGACAGCGATCCTGCTGATCGCTGCGGGCGGTGGCATGATGTTCCTCGCGGGGGTCCATTGGGCCTATTTTGCCGCCGTGATCGCCGCAGGGATCGGCCTTGTCACCACGGTGTTCAAGAGCCGGGGCACCGACTGGCAGCTGCTGGCCGACTACCAGTTTCGCCGGATCGACACGTTTCTGGACCCATCGACCGACCCGCTGGGCGCGGGCTATCACATTACCCAGTCCAAGATCGCGCTGGGATCGGGCGGCTGGACCGGGCGCGGGTTCATGCAAGGCACGCAATCGCGGCTAAACTTCCTGCCCGAAAAGCATACGGATTTCATCTTTACCACGCTGGCCGAGGAATTCGGCTTTATCGGGGCGATTTCGCTGCTGGGCCTCTATTCGTTGATCATCGTCTTTTGCATCAGTACGGCTATGACGAACCGTGACCGGTTTTCGTCGCTTTTGACGCTGGGAATCGCGGCGACGTTCTTTCTGTTTTTCGCGGTGAATATGTCGATGGTCATGGGCCTCGCGCCGGTCGTTGGTGTGCCATTACCGCTGGTCAGCTATGGGGGGTCGGCTATGTTGATCCTCATGCTGGGTTTCGGCATCGTACAGAGCGCGCATGTCCACAAGCCGAGGTAAGTAAATGACGATTCAGATCCTGTTTTCCGCCAAGGATGACCGCTGGCCGCAATACAATGGCCCACTGACACATGCGCTGCAGCAAGCGGGGATCACGGATTTCAACCTGTCACGCGATATTGCGCCAGAGGCTGTCGACTATATCGTCATGGCGCCCAATGGCCCGGTGCAGGATTTTTCGCCCTATACGAACTGCAAGGCGGTGCTGAACCTCTGGGCCGGTGTCGAAAATATCGTTGGCAATCCGACCCTCACGCAGCCTCTGACACGCATGGTTGATCATGGGCTGACGCGCGGTATGGTCGAATGGGTGACGGGGCATGTGCTGCGCCATCATCTGGGGATGGATGCGCATATCCTCGGGCAGGACGGCATTTGGCGCAGCGATATTCCACCACTGGCCGAGCAGCGCCCCGTCACTATTCTGGGAATGGGTGAACTTGGCACAGCCTGCGCCGAAGCACTGGTGATGTTGGGCTTTGACGTCACGGGCTGGAGCCGCTCGCCCAAGGATATTCCCGGTGTGCGCTGCCTGAATGGTGAGGGCGGCCTGCGCAAGGCGCTGAGCACCGCGCAGATCCTCGTGCTGTTACTGCCGAAAACGCCTGAAACCGAAAATGTGCTGAACGTCCAGCACATCGCCTTGATGCCGCAGGGCGCGATGGTGATCAATCCGGGACGCGGCCCGCTGATCGACGATCAAGCGATGATTGCGGCGCTGGATTCCGGGCAGATCGCGCATGCAACGCTGGACGTTTTCCGCGTCGAACCACTACCACCCGAGCATCCCTACTGGGCGCATCCATCGGTAACGGTGACGCCCCACATCGCGTCCGAAACGCGCGATGATACCGCCAGTCAGGTGATTGCCGAAAATGTCCGGCGCGGCGAAGCAGGTGAGCCATTTCTGCATCTGGTGGACCCCAAACTGGGGTATTGAGCGAAGACGCGCGATTACTTCAACCTCGGCGGCCGATCAGGATCAGACCCCGGTGCAGCGCGCTGCGTTGGCGCCGCAGTTTGCGGCAAGTCAAAGCGCAGCCCGACCCGTTCTAGCCGCTGCGCCAACGCACTCCCCGCCTCGGCAAAGCCGACATCCAGCGCGCCCGCCTCTATGCCTGAAAACGTCAGCGCCTCGGACACTGCGCGTGTTAGCGCCATCTCAGCCCCCGGCGCCGCGCCGATGAAAAACAGCGCATGCCCCGCCGCGCCGCCCGCATAACGCGCCCCGGCAAGGCAGGCGTGGTTGGCCAGACCACCCGCGCGCGCCAGCTTGGCGTCCAGCGCATTCAACAGCGCCTGCGGCACGCCCTCGGGCGCGCTGACGCTCTCGGGGCGGGTGCTGGCCTCATTGCCTCCGCCCTGCCCCAGCGTCTGGACCAACCAATCAAGCGCATCAGGTGGCAGCAAGATCGACGATGGTGCGACCTCAAGGTTCAGGCCAAGACCCGCCCCCGCCCCCGCCAGCATCCCGGCCAGCGTGCGGCCCAGCAGCGCGGCATAGGGCGCGGGCCCGTCGGTGAACCCCGCCAACCGCTCTTCGCCATCGAAGGCCAGCGCATAGGATGTGCCCTCGATATCGAACGTGCGCGGGCTGATATGATCGCCCTCCGGCTCTTCGGTCAGCAGCACGAACAGCTGTGTGTCGGCAAGGCAGTGATAAAAGGCAAGGCGCGGCGCGCCATCCTCTGGCGCGGCCTCCATCACCGCATGGGCGCGGTCCAGAGCGGTCTCAGCCATCTTGCATTACCTCTGCTACACGGGCGCGAAGGGCGGGCAGAACCTCGGCCTCGAACCACGGGTTTTTCTTTAGCCAGCCCGTATTGCGCCACGATGGATGGGGCAATGCAAAAACGCCGGGCGCGTGGCTGCGCCAGTCAGCAACGGTTTGCGTCACGGGACCGCGCGCGCCCAAATGGTAGCGCTGCGCATGGGCACCCACCAACACGCGCAAAGGAATAGGGCCAAGCACCTGCATGACGGCATCATGCCAGGTCTCATGGCAGATCGCAGGCGGCGGCAAATCCGCCCCGCGCGCATCATACCCCGGAAAGCAGAACGCCATGGGCACGATCGCCACACGGGTGCGATCGTAGAAATCGGCGCGCTCCAGCCCCAGCCAGTCACGCAGTCGGTCGCCAGAGGGGTCGTCGAACGGCACGCCCGATGCATGCACCCGCGCGCCGGGTGCCTGCCCGGCGATCAGCAGACGCGCGCCGGGCGCGAACCATGGCACGGGACGCGGCGCATGGCCGGTGGCGCTTGCGGCGAAACGCGCGGCGCAAAGACGGCATCGGGCGATCCGGGTGACGAGAGTATTCATTCCCATGCAGATATGGCCCACGGTCCTTGAATTCCAGCGCCATCAACTGAGGCGCCGCAGTGACGCGCCTGCGATTGTTTCCAAAACGCGCAAAAAAGGCCATTATCTGAAGAACATTTTTACCTTTAAGGCATAATTTTGCCTTGAATGCCTGTTTAAAAAGGACGCCAACCCGCATACTGGACTGAGGTCAGGGGACCGAGGCCCGAAAAGCCCCATCACAAGAGGGCGCCCTAGCAGTTTTTCGGAGCGTTTGATGCTCGAGTTCGACAACGTCAGCAAGTCCTTCTGGACTGGCACTCAGCGCAAGGTGATCTTGGAAAAGGTCAGCTTTCGCGTCGAGTTGGGTCGTTCGATGGGCATCCTTGCGCCTAATGGCACGGGCAAGACGACGGTGATCAACATGATGGCCGGCCTCGAGAAACCCGACGAAGGCGAGATAAGGCGCGACTGCCGCATCAGCTTTCCGCTTGGATTCATGGGCGGGGTCATCGGCAAAATCTCGGCGATGGAGAACAGTCGCTATATCGCCCGGCTTTACGGCCTCGATCCCGATTATGTTGAGGCATTCTGTCGCTGGATGTGCAATCTGGGCGAGTATTTCGACCAGCCGCTAGGCACTTACAGCGCCGGGATGAAGTCACGTTTTACCTTTGCGCTGATGCTGGCGCTGGATTTCGACATCTACCTGATCGACGAAGGCATGCCCAGTTCGACCGATGTCGAATTCAACCGCAAGGCAGGCGAAATCCTGCGTGAGAGGCTGGCGACCACGACGGTCGTCATTGTGTCGCATCAGGCCGCCGTGCTGGAGAAGTTCGCGACCTCCGCAGCTGTCCTGATGGGCGGCCAGCTATATATGTTCGATACCTTGGAAGAGGCCAAACAGCTTTATGACTACGAAACCCAAGGCTAGAAAATTCCGCATCCGACGCACCCAAGGTGCGGGGGGCGAGGCCGATCAATCGCAAGTTGGTCATTCGCAGGGCGCGGCCCAAGCGACCGAAACCACTGCGCCGGAGCAGCCATCTGCGATGCCCGAGTCCGAGGCAAAGGATGCACCGCGCACCGGCGAGGTTGTAAGCGCGAGTGAAATGGGTACGTCCCACCACATCGACGACATCCGCAAGGAGGGGCTGACCGGCCGCCAATTGCGCATGGCGCGGCGCGTCGCACAAAAGCACGGGCTGGCGCCCATATCGGATTTCGACGCCGTGCGCCTGTTGCGTGAGCGCGGCATTGATCCGTTTCAACGCTCCAGCATTCTAGAACTGATCACGAACGACCAAGGTCGGGGCGACATCGACGATCCAGCGACCGGGCCCGGCCACGATGTCGACACCCCGCGCGTTCAACTGCCCCAGACGATTCCGGTGCAAGCGACCTTGCCCGCAACCCATCTGAGCCCTGCCGACCGGCGCAGCGCAGAGATCATGCGCATCCAGCGCGATATCGGCAAACGCCGCCGGCGCAAGCTGCTGCTGCTGCTGACGCGGCTGGCAGCATTCGTATTCCTGCCCACTTTGCTGGCCGGATATTATTATTACGGCGTCGCCACCCCGATGTATTCGACCAAGTCCGAATTCCTGATCCTGTCCAATGACGGCGGCGGCGGCGGCATGGGGGGCTTTAAGCTGCCCAGTCAGTTCGCCACCGGGCAGGACGCGATCGCGACACAATCCTATCTTCTGTCCAAGGATGCGATGCTGCGACTCGACCGCGATGTTGGTTTTCGCGATCATTTCAGCCAGCCTTGGATCGATCCGCTCCAGCGGTTAGATCCAGATGCGAGCAACGAAAAGGCCTATAAGCTCTACAAGAAATACATGAAAATCGGCTACGATCCGACCGAAGGCGTGCTGCGGATGGAGATATCGACTGCCGATCCCCAGGTCAGCACCGATTTCTCAAACAAGCTGATCACCTACGCCGAAGAGCGGGTCGACGATCTGTCCAAGCGCAAGCGCGAGGATGCGTTGGAATCCTCGACCGAAAGCCTGGAAACGGCCAAGGAGGAACGCCGCGAGGCGCAGCGCCAGATGGTCGCGTTGCAGGAAGGGAGCCTGCTGGACCCCGAGGGCGAGATTGGCAATATCCGTCAGCTGATCGGCAACGTCGAATTGCAATTGCAGGAAAAACAGCTGGCGCTGAACACGCAGATGAACAACGCCCGTCCGAATAGCGCCAGAGTCGAAGCGCTGGCCAGCGAGATCGAGGTGCTCAAGCGCGAGCAGGCCAAGCAGCGTGCGCGCCTGACCGACGCGACCGATGAAAACACATCGCTTGCCTCGCAAACCGCCGATATCCAGATGGCTCAGGCCGACCTTCTGACCGCCGACATGGTCTTGCAAGCGGCGCTGGAATCACAGCGCATGAGTGCCAGCGAGGCGAACAAGCAGGTGCGCTATCTGACCGTAAGCGTGCGCCCCGTGGCCTCGCAGGACGCGTCCTATCCCCGCTCGTTCGAAAACACGGTCCTGGCGTTTCTGGTCTTTGCCGGCATCTACCTGATGATTTCGCTAACCGCGTCGATCCTGCGCGAACAAGTGTCGTCTTGATTTGAACTTTCCCCCGATATCTGGCATCGCGAGCGGTGCGAACAGCGGGGATGGCCCTGCGCATTTAGAAAAAGTGAGAACACCTCCGTGAACAAGCCCGCCCAGACCGTCACACCCAACACGTGGGAATTCCTGCGCGACGCCATGATCACGCCTACGGGATTTCGCGAGTACGACGCGCGCTGGAAATACCCCGAGGAAATCAACCTGCCCGGTATCACCGCCCTCGGCCTTGGCCTAGGCACGCAGATGTTTGCGCGCGGGATCGACCCGGTGATCGCGGTCGGCAACGACTATCGGGACTACTCTCTCACCATCAAGAACGCGCTGATGCTGGGCCTGATGCAGGCCGGGATCAAGGTGCTGGATATCGGTCCCGCCGTCAGCCCGATGGCCTATTTCGCGCAGTTCCATCTGGACGCGCCTGCCGTCGCGATGGTCACTGCCTCGCACAATCCGAACGGCTGGACCGGGGTCAAAATGGGCTTTGAACGCCCCCTGACCCATGGCCCGGACGAGATGGACGAACTAAAGGCAATCGTGCTGGAGGGGCGCGGTCAGCCGCGTCCCGGCGGCGCCTATGAATACGTGTCTGGCGTGCGCGAGGCCTACCTTGATGATCTCGTCGGCGATTTCCGCATGACCCGCCCGCTCAAGGTGGTTTGTGCCACCGGTAACGGAACCGCATCGGCCTTTGCGCCCGAATTGTTCGCGCGCATGGGCGTCGAGGTGGTCCCGTCGCACAATGATCTCGACTACACCTTTCCCCACTACAATCCCAACCCCGAAGCGATGGAAATGCTGCACGACATGTCCGCCAGCGTGCGCGCGTCGGGCGCTGATTTCGCATTGGGCTTCGACGGTGACGGCGATCGCTGTGGCGTAGTGGACGATGAGGGGACCGAGATTTTCGCCGACAAGATGGGCGTCATCATGGCCCGCGATTTTGCCCGCCTTTACCCCGGCAGCACCTTTGTTGCCGACGTCAAATCCACCGGGCTGTTCGCGTCCGATCCAGAGCTGCTGGCGCATGGTGCCAAGGCCGATTACTGGAAAACCGGACACAGCCACATGAAGCGCCGGGTCAAGGAAATCGGCGCACTGGCAGGGTTTGAGAAATCCGGCCATTACTTTTTGGCCGAACCGGTGGGCCGTGGCTATGATTGCGGGATGCGCGTCGCAGTCGAGATCTGCAAACTGATGGAGCGTAACCCTGACAAATCCATGTCAGACCTGCGTCGCGCGCTGCCCGTAACCTACTCGACACCAACAATGTCGCCCTACTGTGCCGACCTTGAGAAATACGATGTGCTGGAGCGACTGGTGGCCAAGCTGGTCGCCCATCACGATGCTGGATTACCGTTGGCAGGCCGCAAGATCGCGCAGGTCGTCACGGTCAACGGCGCGCGCGTGATCCTGGATAACGGCAGTTGGGGATTGGTGCGCGCGTCATCCAACACGCCCAATCTGGTGGTGGTCTGCGAAAGCAGTGAGAGCGACGCAGAGATGCGTGCGATTTTCGCGGATATCGACGCGGTAATCCGCACAGAGCCATCAGTCGGGGAATACGACCAGATGATCTGAGGATCACCAGCGCAATCCTTGCGTCGTCTGGAGCCGCCCAAAGGCGGGCGAGCGCCTGCTTTCGCTGGCACACCTCGCCCACCACATATAATGTCCCGCAATGACCGAGACCGCCCTCACATACTCGCCCGATCAGGCCGAAGCGCATGACCGCATCAGCGAGGCGCTGCGCGCTGCCGGCGTTGATCTGGAAAATGGCACCACCACGCCCCCACGTGAGGGCAAGGACAGCGTCATGGCCGTCATCGGCAAGGCCGGATCGGGTAAAACGCTGCTCCTCGCCGCGCTCTACCGCGCGCTGGAGGAGGCGGGCGTCGATATCGTTTCGGGCGATTACGAGGGCAAGAAGCGCCGCGATCGCCGCACCCTTGCCATTCTCGCCCCCACGAACAAGGCCGCCTTTGTCCTGCGCATGCACGGCGTCCCGGCCACCACAATTCACCGCATTCTGTACACGCCCGTCTATGACCCCGAGTATGAGAAGATTGCCGAATGGCTGGCTGGCAATGGCGAGCGCCCCGAGATCGAAGCGCTCACCGAAACCGCGCTTGACCGGGCGTTCGCCTTTTACCAGACGAACAAATCCATTCCCGGCGCGCTGGCTGCGGCGGGCCTGAAAGGCAGCGATTTCATAACTGGCTGGAAGCGGCGCGAGGAACCACTGGACATCGGGTTCGTCGATGAGGCCAGCATGCTCGACACCCGCCAGATGGACGATCTCAAGGAGATTTTCCCGACCCTCTTTCTCTTTGGCGATCCTGCGCAGTTGGCCCCGGTCAACAGCTCGGGCGCGATGGTGTTTGAAACCTTACCCGAACGCTCCAAGCTGGAGCTGCACCGCATTCACCGGCAGGACGCCGACAATCCGATCCTCGATCTCGCGCACGCGCTGGCCGATCCGGCGCTGGAATTCCACGACTTTGAGCAGATGATCGAAGATGCCGCGAAACGCGACGACCGTGTTCAATGGGCGCAGCGTGTGCAGGTCGATCTGATGGCGCGCAGCCCCGTGCTGGTCTGGCGCAACGCCACGCGCATCCGCCTGATCAACGCCTTCCGCGCCGTCCACGGAGCGCCCGAAGACGCCTTGCTGGAAGGCGAGCCCCTGATCTGCGACGGCATCGAACTACCGCTCAAGCATCGCAAGAAGCGCCTCGATCTGGAGGCGCGCGGCCTGATCAAAGGCGCGCAGGTGATCTATCTGGGACCGGGCCGCAAACCCGGCTTTTCGCGCCTGCACGTCATGGGGGCCGAAGATCCGCAAATCAGCGCCGCCAGCATCGTCAAAATCGAAAAACCGGGCGAGGAAGAACCGTTCATCCCCTTCGCCGCCAATATGGGGGCCACATTCCTGCACGGCGCCGCCGTCACGATCCACAAGGCGCAAGGTTCGCAGTGGAAGGACGTGCAGGTCTTTGCGCCCGACCTCTACGCCGCGGCCCGGATGGGGCGCAGCGAGGCGGGTCAGCCGCTGTGGAAACGCCTTGCCTATGTCGCGATCACCCGCGCCGAAGAACGCCTGCACTGGGTCGTGCGCAACCGCCTGTCCAAGCCCGAATATGCCTTGCGCGTCGACGATCTGCGCACGAAACCGGTGCCACTGACATTGGAAGTGAGCGAAGAATGAAATCCATCCTCATCACCGGCGCCAGCTCTGGTATCGGGCGTGCGACGGCGCTGGAATTCCTTAACGAAGGCTGGCGCGTTGGCCTGCTCGCGCGCCGCAAGGACCGGCTGAGCGAAATTGCAGACGCGCATGAAAACGCCACCTCCCTGCCCTGCGATGTGACCGACCCCGACGCAATGCAGCGCGCCTTTGGGCAGTTCATCGATACCGCTGGCCGCCTCGACGCTCTCTTTAATAACGCCGGCACGTTCGGCCCCTCTGCCCCGATCGACGAAGTCTCGCTGGACGAGTTCGATCGCGTGGTGAACGTCAATCTGCGCGGGATGTTCATCGCCGCCCGCCTCGCCTTTGCGCAGATGCGCGGACAATCGCCACAAGGCGGGCGGATCATTAATAACGGTTCGCTCTCGGCGCATGTCCCGCGTCCCGGCTCAATCTGCTACACTACGACCAAGCACGCGATCACCGGCATGACACGCACCCTGTCGCTGGATGGTCGCCCCTACGATATCGCCTGCGGACAGATCGACATCGGCAACGCAACCAGCGAAATGGTGTCCGACCTCAAGGCGGCTCAACCCGAAATGCAGGTAATGGATACTAGGCACGCCGCGCGCTCGGTCCTGCACATGGCCCAGCTTCCTTTGGATGCCAACGTCCAGTTCATGACAGTCATGGCGACGAAAATGCCCTATATCGGACGCGGCTGACGCGGCCTAAGCATCGTCTGACTGTGAAAATCCGGTATCGAAGCGTTTCGCGAAAGACCGGAGATACCGATTTTCGCGAAACACGCGCACCGCTCATTTGTTTCGCTGCGTTTCTGATCATTTCGCGTTCACGAAGGCATAGGCCGTGTGTCTGACAGACCTGTCCTGTGGCCACCCGGAAAATCTACAATCTCAATTTCGTCCTGCGCCGGCTGCCCGCCTAAAACGTGTTAAGCTAGGACTGCCCCTTCATGTCCTGCTCGGCTAACTTTATAACATCATGTTATAAACATCTGATAGACAGATCAGCGACACAGACATTGTCGGCGAAGTTAGGGTGTAAATTGAACATTGCGAAAAACCGCGCCCGTTGGGATCTAAAAAACGACATGGCGATGGCTCAGGCCGTTCTGCACGCTCGAATCCCTCTTTGCATCTCGGACCCATGCCGCCCAGATAATCCCATTGTTTTTGTCAATTCCGCGTTTCTCGATTTGACGGGTTACTCCGAAGACGAGATCATTGGCGAAAACTGCAGAATCCTACAGGGCCAAGACACGACAAAAGAGAGCGTTGATTCAGTGCGATCCGCCATCCAAGCCCAAAGGGTCGAAACTGTCGAAATACTTAACTATCGCAAAGATGGCTCCAGCTTTGTAAATGCCCTCCAGATCGGCCCGATTCTGGACGACGATGGGAAGCTGGTGTTTTATTTCGGATCACAGCTGGACGTCACGGCAAAGCGGGATGCAGAGCGTCGATCACGCCAGCTTGCCGACGACGAACTGGTTCATAGACTGCGAAACATCGTCAATGTGATGAACGTCGTCATCAGGATGACAGCGCGCGAAGAAAAGGATGCTACGGTTCTGGGGTCCATCCTAGCTGAACGGCTCCGGACATTGAGTGATGCACATTTTCAAACAATTAACCGGCCACATGACCAGAATTTGAGCTTGAGAGAACTCGCGCAGACGATATTGCTCGCTTACTCTCCCAAGAGTGCGCAGCAGTTCAATCTTGACGGACCTGACGTCATGCTCCCGACGTATCTGCTTTCGTGCATTTCCCTCAGCCTGCACGAGTTGGCGACAAACTCTGTGAAATACGGTGCGCTCGGTGTTGAAGAGGGAAAGGTCAATGTCGATTGGGTGGTTCAAACCGCAGGTGAGAACAGCACGCTTGAGTTCAGATGGTGTGAAACAAATGGTCCGAGCGTCGCAAAGCCTGAACGGCAAAGCGGCTCAAAAATCGTCAATGATCTGATTGCGGCTGTGGGCGGCTCAATTGAGTTGCACTGGAAAGAGACCGGATTGATCGTCGAGGCTGAATTTCCTCTATAGCTGCCAGACGGAACAGCCGGTTTGCCATGCATGTCCATCGTTCACGGCAATATTTGCCAAGCGCCGCCAGCACAGCGGCAAACAACGTCGGTATACGAGGCCAGTTTAATCTAGTTTTGACATCCAGACATCGCGCGCCATTCAACAATGTGCATCGCGCAGCCCCATCACCTTAGCGCACAGGAAAACGGGGCGGATTTCTCCGCCCCGTTTCGTTGTAGCAGTCGGCTGCGGATCAGAAGCCAACCACGAGGGACACATTGAACGAGGTATCGGTATCATCGCGACCGGGCAGCGGATCGCTGTTCCATTCAGTCCGCAGGCTGGTACGGGTGGCCAGGCTCTTGGACAGCTTGAAGGTCACGCCCAGATCGTTGACGACCAGCGTGTCGTTGTCCGAGAACAGGACGTCAGTGTCGTTCGACAGGAACGCGTACTCGTTGATCTTATGGTAGAGGCGCGAGGATGCGATACCAGCGATCTCGGTGGTGTCGTTGCCAAGCTGGTCCTCGATATAGCGCACGCCGGGGCCTGCCTGAACGCGCCAGGCTGTGCGATCGTTGTTGATGATCCGGTAGCCCGGACCGGCGCCGAGGAACGCGTCCCATTTGTTGGACGCAAAGCCGTCATAGCGCAGGGTGCCAACACCGAAGATATAGGCATTTTCGCTGACGTAGCGGTTCGCCTCATAGGTGGCGAACGCCTCTTCCTTGTTGCGCACGTCGTTGTCTTCGGCTGCTTCCAGTGCGAAGGCCCAAGTGTGGTTCCAGGGGCCGACACCATAGCGCAGGCGACCGGCAAGTGACAGATCGACAGTGTCGGTATTGCCGTCAGTGGCCGACAGGCCCAGCGCCATGCTACCGCTCCAGCCTTGTGCGAATTGGTTGTTGCCGAAACGGTCTTTGTCTTCGGCTTTGTCCATGTCACGGGTGACGTCGCGCTCGATATCCTCGACGCGGTCGTCCAGGTCATCGATGCCGAGAACCACGCTCTGAGCGAATGACGGTGCAGCGATCATCAGCGCCAAAGCGGAGGCAGCCGCCAGTTTGGTTGAATTCTTCATGGGTCGTTCCTTTCCCAACAAGGTGACCCGCTCAGTTCATTTGAACGGGAGCATCTCTGCTAAGACGAAAATAGGAACCCCTCATGCATAAGTTAAATTCAAATTATTCAAGTATGAAATGATTATTACTCACGTGAATCGTTTTCACCGCTACCTAAAATTGTAATCTCATGTACCTCGCTGATTTCACGCAATTTCTCCCGAACTTGCTCCTGCTCGACCTCTGTGTTCAATGCCACATCATGCAGCGCAGAGCGTGCTATTTCTGCAACTTCCGGATCCAAATCCTCGCGCCAGATTGCCCAGACCGGAAAGGGAAATACAGGCGCGTCGGGCACCAGGTGCAACTGGCCGCTGTCGATGTAGCGTTTGACGTATCGCGCGGGCAGATAGGCCGCATAATTGCGCGACAGGATGTACTCGGCGACCAGCGCCCCCAGTGCAAAGGTAATGCCTGGGTTGGTCAGATTGGGCAGCTCCATCGCGTGGGATTGCACAAATTCCGGCCCCCAGTCGACAAAAAGGTATCGCCCCTCCAAGTCCATCGTCGGCTCGGGCCAGGGCGCGACCAGCACCAGTTCCTCGTCCGTGACCTTTTCGACTGACAGGCCGGGCCGCAGTTGTGGTGTGTACATAAGGGCGGCGTGCAGCACGCCTTCGGTCAGTTGGCGCGTCAGGCGGTCCGGCATCCCCAGCTCGGTGCGCAGGTTCAGCTGCGGCATGACCTGCCTCAGCCGGTCGATCCAACGAAATCCCAGCCGTGGCCAGAGCGAATATTGCGCCCCGATTGTAATCGTCTTAGTAAAACCTGCCGGCATGGCGATCTGCTGACGTGCCTCCTGCCAGATCTTGATCAGGCTCAGCGCGTAATGTTCGAATTCGCGGCCAGCGACGGTTAGTTCCGCCCCCGCCTTGGACCGCGTGAACAGCGGACAGCCCAGCGATTCCTCCAGCCGCAAGATGCGCAGCGAAACTGCCGATTGGGTGACGAACAGTCGCTCGGACGCGGCCACGAACGACCCGGAGGCAGCGACTTCGAGAAATGTTTTGATAAGCGTGATGTCCATGGGGCAAACATGAGAGTTTCTCATGTCAATCGCAAATGAAAATCGTTAGGCGTTCACGGAAAAACGGCCTAATCCCATTGATGCGGAACTAGATGACGCAAGCCCTTTGCGTCCGGGCTTGACGAAAGATCTCGTGCGGTCCCAACCCCAGAGGCCTGACGTCCGGTTCCGCACAGTTAACCCCGATATTAGGCGATCGGACCGCAGCGCCGCTCAACATGTGATACCGGGCCTCGGCACTGCTACGCACTCCTTGACCAGCATACCGCGAAAGTGGCGGTGCTTCAGCCACACCTCTTTCGCGGCCTGAAGCGCCTCGGGTGAGGGATCGTTGGTCAGGGCCTGAACCGCGTCTTGCAGGGCGCGCGCCGACGCGGCGCTGTCCTCATACCCGGCGGCAGCGATGTTGGTGTAAGTGTACAGCACTTCCGATTTTGTCGCGGCAAAGGCCGGTAGCGCCAATGCAACGGTGAGGACCGTGGTGCTGAGAAAAAAGGCGGTTCATGTAGATCTGTCCTTTAGTGCAATGCGGCAAACGCCGAGGCTATCCGCGCAATGTCGCGCGGCGCGGCCAGCGCGAAGCATTTCATCGTCAGCCCACATTCGCAGGCCAGCGTGGTGAGGATCGGTGAGCAACGGCCGCTCATTTCGTCAGGATCAACTTGCCGGCGCGCGTTATTCGCAAATTGTAAACCTTGTCCTCGAACACGATGCGCGCCTGATCGCCGTCCAGCACCAGATGCCGGGCGTCATAGGTGGGCAGATTGTCCGCCGCGTTACTGATTTCGATGGTCTTGGGCTGAAGCGTCATGGCCGGGCCTCCTGCGGCGGGCGCGTACGGTCCAGCATCCATTCAAGGGCAGCGCCCTCGATCCCGGCATCCTCCTGCCAGCGCTGCACAATCTCGGCGGCGCCGGGGCGCGCACTGGTCCGCGCCGGGTCGGCAGGGGTTTGCAAGGGTGGTTTTTGGAACAGCATGGCGCGCGTCCTGATCTATAAATATCCGTCGGCTTCCCCGAATCTCAAGACATGTCCCGAGTCGAGGTGGCTGGCACAGAAATAAATCTGAGTGATTCAGTCAGCTATGTCAATTCGACTTTTTTAGTCGGAAACAAAAACCTGCCGACCTCTGTCAATTCCACAGGACTTGCCTTTTGCCGCGCGCCTGACGAAAGTCGATCTGCGCGCCCCCTTCAGGAGACACCAAGATGCCGCCCAATAGCTATGTGTCGTCCCCCGCCCATGACGCCTATGACGTGATTATCATAGGCGGCGCAATGATGGGTGCGGCTGCGGCGTGGTTCACTGCGAGCGATGCGGATTTCGACGGGCGCATTCTGGTGATCGACCGTGATCCGACTTACGAGAAATGTTCGACCGGGCACACGAATTCCTGCATCCGCCAGCAGTTCAGTTCAGCGCTGAATGTGCGCATCTCGCAGTTTGGGGCCGATTTCATCCAGAACCTGCGCAGCTATATGGGTGATGACCCTCGCGTACCGCAGCTAAAGATTCAGAATTACGGCTATATGTATCTGGCCGATACCGAGGCTGGCGCAGATGCCCTTCGTGCCAGCCATGCCGTCCAGCGCGCCGAAGGGGCCGAAACGCGGCTGATGACGCCGGATGAACTGGCCGCCGAATATCCGTTCTACGCGGTGGACGATCTGGTGCTGGGCAGCATCAACCTCAAGGATGAGGGCTATTGGGACTATATGGCCGTCTTTGACTGGTGGCGCCGTTCCGCGCGCGAGCGCGGCGTCGAGTTTCTGGCAGGCGAGGTGACAGCGATCCATCATGACAAGGGCCGGGTGACAAGCGTCACGCTTGCGTCGGGCGATGCCATCGCCTGCGGCCAATTGGTCAACGCGACCGGCCCGCGCGCCGCGCGCACGGCGGCGATGGCGGGCATCGACATCCCGGTGGAACCTCGCAAGCGCTATACGTGGACGTTCTCGGCCGAGCAGCCGCTGAGCCGCGAATTGCCGCTGACGGTGGACCCTTCGGGCGTGCACATCCGGCAGGATGGGCGCGATACCTATATGGCGGGCGCCCATAGCCATATTGATCCGGCGGTCGATCCGGACGATTTTGACATGGACCATAGCATTTGGATGGACCACGTCTGGCCCGCCATCGCCACGCGTATCCCGCAATTCGAGGCGATCCGCGTCCTGCGCGAATGGGCCGGGCACTATGCCATGAATACCTTTGACCATAACGCCATTTGCGGCCCACATCCTGAGCTGAGCAACTTTCTGTTTTTGAACGGATTCTCCGGCCACGGGCTACAGCAAGCGCCCGCCATGGGGCTTGGTATGGCCGAATGGCTGGTGCATGGGCAGTATCGCACGCTGGATCTGACCCCATTCCATTTCGAGCGGATCACAGAGGGCAGACCCTATGCTGAGACCGCCATCATTTAGGGATTCCCCATGAAGATCGTTCGCACCGACGCCGAGCTGCAAACCCCTATTACCGATACCGCGCTGAGGGATGCAGGCCACGATCTGGTCACGCTGCCTGATGGAATAGATGAGGATAGCCTCATCGCCGCGGTGGCGGACGCCGACCTGCTGCTGATGTGCTACACTCCCATAACCGTCCGCGTGATCGACGCCGCGCCCAACCTGCGCGGCATCGTCAAATACGGCGTAGGTATCGACGCTATCGACATCCCTGCCGCCAAGGCGCGCGGTATCACGGTCGTCAACATCCCCGAATATGCCGAAGAAACGGTGGCCGAGGGCGCCTTTGCGCTGATGATCGCGCTGGCCAGAAAGCTGATCCCGCTGGACCGCAAAATGCGCGCCGATGGCTGGGCCTGGCCCGAGCCGACATGGATGGGCAACGATATTGCGGGCAAAACTATCGGCATCGTCGGCTTTGGTAAAATCGGGCGCAGCATGGCGCGAATGTGCGGACAGGGATTCCGCGCCAACGTGATCGCCTACAGCCCTCATACGCCCGCCAGTGACATGGAGGCGGTCGGCGTGACCCGGTGCGAGACGCTGCTCGATCTTCTGGCGCAAGCCGATATTATCAGTATCCACTGCGTTCTGAACGCCAACACCCACCACCTGATCGGCGAGGCCGAACTGCGCGCGATGCAGCCCCACGCCCACCTCATCAACGTCTCGCGCGGGGCCATCGTGGACGAGGCGGCGCTGGTACGCGCATTGCAGGAGGGATGGATCGCAGGTGCGGGTCTGGATGTTTTCAGCGACGAGCCTCTGCGCCGCGACGGCCATATGATCAGCCCGCTCTTTGAGATGGACAACGTGATCCTGTCGCCGCACCTGACGTTTTACACCGCCGAGGCGATGGAGCGGCTGGAGCGCGAGACATTGGAGCGCTGCAACGAGATGATTGAGGGGCGGCCCGTGCTGGTCAAATCCACTGATCCGCGCCTACAGGATCAGCCGGGCGCTACCTATCCGTGACCGGCGATCAGTACGATTCCGACCGCAACGATCCCAGCTGCCACCAGTCGCCGTGCGCGCGGCCCTTCGCCGAACCATAGAACCCCGATCATCGCGGCAAAGATCACCGACGTCTCGCGCAACGCCGAGACGAGGCCGAGGGGTGCCAGCGTCTTGGCATACAGCACCAGGCCATAACCGCAGCCCGATATCACGCCCCCCAACAGGCCCAGAGCGATTGTTTTGACCGGCAACGCACGCAGTCGTTCCATCCGGCGCGGAAACACATACATCGCCACGGTCAGATTGCCGACAAAGACCCACGCGATGTAGCCCACCGCATTGCCGGATGCGCGCACGCCCATACCGTCGATCAGCGTATAGCTGGCCACGATCAGCCCCACCCCGACCGCCGCCAGCACGCCACCCATTGGCAGGGCGCCATGCAGCACCGGATAAGACAGGACCGATATGCCGACACTGATTGCGACGATTCCGGCCCATGCGTAAAGCGGTAGCACCTCACCCACCCAGATCTGCGCCGCCAGCGCCACCACGAGCGGTGCAAGGCCGCGCGAAATGGGATAGATCAGGCTAAGATCGCCCAGCCGATATGCAACATTCAGCAGATAGAAATAGCCCCAGTGAATGACGATGGACGCGATCAGCCACGGCAGTGCCGCCATCGACATACGCGCCGAAAACAGCGCCAGCGTCAGGCCGAATGCCCCCTGCCCAATCGCGAGCAGCCCGGTGGTCAACGCGCGATCCCCTGCTCCCTTCATCACCGCATTCCACAGCGCATGAAGCATGGCGGCGCAGAGTACCATCAGGCTGACGGTGAGGGTCAGTTTGCTGCGTCCTTGATCGCCGCCACAACGATCTCGAGCGCACGGTCAAGATCGCCCTTTGGGATGGTCAGCGGCGGTGACAAGGTCAAAACACAGCCTTGGGATATCTTGAAGCTGAGGCCCGCATCAAGGCAGGCATAGTAGATGCCCTCGGCCAGCGCATTGCCTTGCGTCTTGTCGCCCCGATTCTGCACAATCTCGACGCCGAACATCAGGCCGCGCCCGCGAATGTCACCGACAATCGGGCAGCCATTCAGCCGATCCCTCAACAGGTCCATCGCATAATCGCCCAACTCTGCTGAGCGTTCGACAAGGTTTTCGTCCTCGATGATTTCCAGCGTGGTCAGCGCTGCGCGGGCGGTCACGGGGTTTTTCTCATGCGTGTAATGCCCGATGGCAAAATCGCCGCATACATCCAGATCACGCCGCGCGACGCAGGCGGCGATAGGCAGGATACCTCCGCCTAGTGCCTTGCCCATGGTGACAATATCCGGAATTACGTCGTCATGCTCAAACGCGAACATGCGGCCCGTCTTGCCCAGACCTGTCGGAATTTCGTCGAGGATCAGCAGCGCACCATGACGATCACAGGACTCGCGCACGGCCTTCCAAAAGCCGGGAGGCGGCACGTAAGGGACGGCGCGCATCGGCTCGGCTATGACGGCTGCGACGTCGCCTTCGCGCTCTAAAACATAGTCGACCATCTTGGCGCAGGCGAGGCCGCAGACGTCCGGACCTGAGTGATTATAGGGGCAGCGATAGCAGGCAAAAGGCGCGACATGCTCGGCACCGGAGATGAGAGGTCCGGCGATGTGGCTGCGAAAGGTCGCCTCGCCACCGACGCTGGCCGCGCCCATGCCGGCGCCATGGAAGGCATCCCAGAAGCTGACCGTCTTGAACCGCCCTGTCGCGGCGCGCGCGATTTTCAGCGCCACTTCGTTGGCGTCCGATCCGCCGGTGGTAAAGAGAGTCTTGCCCAGATCGCCCGGCGCAATTTCGGCCAGTTTTTCGGCCAACTGCACCGCAGGTTCGTTAGTGAAACGGCGCGGTGCGAATGGCAACTCATCCATCTGAGCGGCGATGGCGGCCTTTAGTCGGGGATGCCCGTACCCGATATGGTGCACCGAATTGCCGTGGAAATCCATGAAGCGACGGCCATCCAAATCCTCGATCCAGATGCCTTCGGCCTTGGCGATGGTCGACACGCAAGGGCTAGAGAGGCTCTGATGCAGGAAGGCGTCGGAGTCGCGTTGTAGGAGCGGTGCGGAGTTCGAGCCGATGGACTTCTTTAGCCACGCCTGACGCGCGTCCGAGGTGTTGGATTCGCCTTCGGTGTGAACGATCTGGGTCATGGTGCCTCGCCTTCGGGTGCCTGTGGCGTCAAAAAAGAGAGGCCCGACAAGCGGGCCTCAAGTCTCGGGGAGAGAGTATTATCCGGGCCACGGCAGCGAGTATGTCTTGACGTTGGTAAAGAATTTCATCGCCTCAATGACGCCTTCCTTGACGCCATTCCCGCTGTCCTTGATCCCGCCAAAGGGTGACATTTCAATCCGGTAGCCGGGCTGTTCCCAGATGTTGCAGGTGCCTACGTCCAGCCCGTTGATATAGGCGATGGCGCGGTTCAGATCGTTGGTGCAGACACCCGACGACAGGCCGAAGGGGGTGGAGTTCGAAATCCTCATCACCTCGACATCATCATCGGGTACACGCACGATCGGGATGATCGGCCCGAAGGTTTCCTCCATCACCAATTCGCTGTCGTGGGGTACGTGATCGACCACAATGGGTGGCAGCAGCGCGCCCTTGCGCTCGGGGTGATACAGGATTTTTGCGCCCTGTTTCTCGGCATCGAGCACGCGGTTCTCAAAGGTTTCGGCAGCCTTGGCGTGGATGACGCAGCCCAGTTCGGTATCGGGATCTCGCGGATCGCCAAAACGGATCGCTTTGGCCTTTTCCAGCACCAGCGCGACAAAGCGGTCACCTACAGATTCCTGCACCAGAATACGCTTGATCGCTGTGCAGCGCTGGCCGGAATTGCCCGTCGCGCCCGCAACGGCGATGGTCGCGGCCTTGTCCAGATCAGCGTCGGTCAGGTCGTTACAGATAATCAGCGGATCGTTCCCTCCCAGTTCCAGCGCCTGACGTTTATAGCCCGCCTTGGACGCGATCATCTTGCCCACCGGCACACCGCCGGTGAACGTGATGATGTCGATATGATCGTTGGTGATCATTTCGTCGCCGATGTCGCCGGGCAGGCCGGTGACGATCTGGAACATCTCGGGCGGTAGGCCGGCCTCATAGAGGATATCGGCCAGCGCGATCGCGGTCAGCGGGGTCAATTCGGTCGGCTTGCAGACCATGCAATTGTTCGTGGCGATGGACGGCGCGATCTTGTGGCTGACCATGTTCAGCGGGTGGTTGAACGGCGTGATGGCCGAAATCACACGAACCGGCTCGCGCATGGTAAAGATTTTACGCGCTTTGCCGTTATGAGTGAGGTCGCACGAGAAAATCTCGCCGTCGTCGATCAGCGCCTGAGAGGATGCAAAATTATAGACATCCTGCGCGCGTTTCGTCTCGTAAATGGCGTGCTGGTGGCAAATGCCCAGCTCCAGCACCAGCCATTTGGCCAGATACTCGCGCCGCTCGCCGATCAGTTCGCCCGCGCGGTGCAGGATCTGGCTGCGCTCATATCGGGTCAGGGTCGGCTTGTAATTAGCGGCTATCTCGAACGCCCTGCGCGCGTGCTCGGCCTTGCCCGCCGGGACGGTGCCGATGACCTCTTCGGTGTAGGGAAAAAGCACCTCGACAACATCGTCGGTAAAGACGATTTCACCGCCAATGCGCATCCCCTCGTGGCGTGGCTCGATCTGGGTCAAGGACAAGTCCTCCATATCAAAGTGCCGCCGCAGTCGTAGCGTAGAAGAATGCATCGAAGTTGCGCAATTCCGGCTTGGTGGGCAAGTCGATCTTGCGGTTCACGATGAAGGGCACGACCTGCTCGGTCAGGCCACCATGGCTGCGCAGCGGCTCGTTCAGGGCGGCCAGATCGTGGCGGTGCTCGGAGGTGCCGATGGTCATGTTCTCGGTCGAAATCATGACAATGTCGCCGATGCGGTCTTCGGGCAGTTCAAAGCGTTTCACTGCCTCTTCCTTGTCGATGACTTCTAGCAGTTCATCATGCTTTTTCAGGCGCGCGATGATGTCCGCGCGGTCGGCACCTTTGGGCAGATACGCGGTGGCAAAGCCGCCCAGCGCGCCGTGATGGACGACGTAAGGGTCGGTGATTGGCAGAATGACGCGCGCCGCCGCCTCGCCCAGCCATTCGTCCATCAGATCCTGAACATAGATGGCCTGCGGATCACCATTGGCGTCATGCTTGGGTTTCATGCCGTGATCGGCGGTGACCACGATCGCCGCGCCCATTTCATCAAGCTCGCCCAGATACTTGTCGAACATCTTGTAGAACGATTTCGCCTCTGCGTCGTCCGGCGCATATTTGTGCTGAACGTAGTCGGTGGTCGTCAGATACATTACGTCCGGCTTCCATTCGCGCAGCAGCTTGACGCCAGCGGCAAAGACGAACTCCGACAATTCAGCAGAATAGACCTCGGGCTGTGCCATGCCCAGCCATTTGCTGGCGGCGTCCTGGCCGTGATCGGCCTGCGTGGATGTATCGGACTTCTCGGCCGAGAAGCACTTGGCGCGGTCATCGTCGAATTTGAGGCCCGCACCCAGCAGCGCGCGCAGCTTGTCCTTGGCCGTGACGATGGCGACGCGCGCGCCTGCTTCGTAGAACTTGCTAAAGACAGTCGGCGCGCGCAAGAAGCGCACGTCGTTCATCATCACCTCTTCGCCGGTGTCCGGATCATAGAGGTAGTTGCCGCAAATCCCGTGGACGATGGGCGGGCGGCCCGTCGCGATGCTGAGATTGTTGGGGTTGGTAAAGGACGGAATCACCGAATGGGCCAAACGGTCGGTACCGGTTTCACGCATCTTTTGCAGGTTCGGCATCAGACCGTCCGCGATCGCCTTGGTCAGGTATTCCGGCTCGCATCCGTCGAGGCAGATGGCAATGGCGCAGACCTTCGGCGCTGGATATTCGCGGTCGTTGGCGGTGACGGAGTTGGTAATCGGCATATGTTCGGTCCTTAAAATTCAGGCAGCCAGCTTGGCGCGTTCTTCCAGCGCGATGGCCGGCGGTGTGGCATCGGTGACGCCCATTTCCTTAAGCGATGCGGCGGCGGCCTCGACCACCTTGCGCATCACATGTTCATCCATCTGCCCGATACAACCGACGCGGAAACTGTCCACGACTGTCAGCTTGCCGGGGTAGATGATGAAACCCTTGTCCTTCATCAGACCATAGAACTGGTCAAAGACGAAATTGGCATCGTCGGGGCAAAAGAACGTGACGATGATCGGCGACAGCCAGCGATCCTTGAGCAATGTCTCAAACCCCAGCTTGCGCATCCCCTCGACCATCACGTCACGGTTGCGGGTATAGCGTGCGCCGCGACCCTCTACGCCGCCCTCTTCCTCGTGCGCCTTGAGGGCAACGAGGAACGCGGCGACGACATGCGTGGGGGGCGTAAAGCGCCACTGACCGGTCTTGTTCATATGCGCCCATTGCGCATGCACGTCGAGGCTGAGTGAGTGGCTGCGGCCCTTGGCTGCCTCCAACTCGTCCTTGCGCGCGATGATAAAGCCAAAGCCCGGCACACCCTCGATGCATTTGTTGGCCGACGATACCAGCGCCTCATACCGGATCTCGGACGGCTTGAGTTCAATCGCGCCGAAGGCCGACATCGAGTCGATCAGCAGCTTGCGCCCTGCGGCATATGTCGCCTCGGAAATTTCCTCGACCGGGTTCAGAATGCCGCTGGACGTTTCGCAATGGATGGCGACGACATGGGTGATGGCGGGATCGTCTGCGAGGATCTGCGCCACCTCCTCGCCGCGGGGGGGCAGGTAGTCGCCCTTGTCCAGCACGACATGCGCGCGGTCCAGATATTCCAACGTCTGCACAGTTCGCTTGCCATAGGCGCCATTGGCCAGCACCAGCACCTTGCCATCGCGGGGAATGAAGGAGGCCAGCATCGCCTCGACGGCGAAGGTGCCACTGCCCTGCATCGGTACGCAGTCGAAATCGTCCTTGCCCGTTCCCAGCATGGCCAGCAGGCGGTCCCGCAGATCGCGGGTCATGCCACGAAAATCGTCGTCCCAGCTACCCCAGTCCCGCAACATCGCCTCCTTGGTGGCGAGGGACGTGGTCAGCGGACCGGGGGTGAGCAGGTAAGGCTCGCCCAGATGCGGGGGTTTGATGGGGAGGGTCATATCGCAATGCTCCGAAAAGACAGTGTTGCGAACACGATTGCCGCAAGGCCGCCCATATGTAAAATTGCAATAATCAATTAATGTATAGGCCCGGCCTATGCGTAACCCAAAGGGAGGTGGCCCATGCGGCATAGCCAGTTGCGCGCTTTTCATCATGTCGCGGCTCTCGGCGGATTTTCCCGCGCAGCCGAGGCCATGTTTCTGACGCAGCCCGCCATTTCGGAGCAGGTGCGCAAGCTGGAGCAGGCCCATGACGTGCTGCTGTTTTACCGCGAGCGCAAGCGTGTGCGCCTGACCGAAACTGGCGAGCATTTGTTTTTGCTGACCAAGCAACTTTTCGAGGTTGAGCAACGCATCGCCGACTACATGTCCGAAACCCGCGCGGCGATCGAGGGCGAGTTGCGCATCGTCGCGGACAGCGCGCATCACGTCGTCAATCTGCTCACGCAGTTCCGCCAGCGCTATCCGAATGTCACCGTGTCCCTGCGCAGTGGCAATACCGAAGAAATCCTGCACGAGCTGCGCAGCTACAACGCCGAGATCGGCGTGATCGGCGATGCGCCTTCCACACCCGATGTCGAAATGCTGGATCTGGGTGCGACGCCCATCACCGCCTTTGCCGCTATCGGCCTGCTGGTCAATCCCGCCGCCGGGCTGACGCTGGCTGAGGCGGCAGAATTTCCGCTGATCCTACGCGAAGCAGGATCCAAGACGCGCGCCAGCCTCGAGGAAGAGGCCGCAAAACAAGGCATCACGCTAAAGCCTGCCATCGTTGCCGAGGGGCGCGAGGCGGTGCGCGAGATGGTCGCATCCGGTGCCGGGATCGGCTTTGTCTCGCTGGCCGAATTCGGGCACGATCCGCGGCTGGTGCAAATACCGCTGAACGGCGTCGACATCGCGATGCGCGAGACAATCGTGCATTTGCGGCAGCGCCGCGAGGTGCGGGTGATCCGCGCCTTCATGGAGTTCGCCCGCGCCGATCACCCGGCTGAGGTGTAATATCTAGCGCGTCCGCCAGGCCTGCGTGCGGCCCAGTATGCCCTTGGACGCGATCAGGTGGATGATCCGCGCCACCGCGTTGGTGTAGAAAATCATCATGCCCATCGCCGCCGCCGGGGCGATATCGCCCGCATCGTCCATGTTCAGCACCGCAATCGACGCCAGCGCCGTATCGGTCGAATAGAGGAACACCACCGCCGACACCGTCGTCATCGCATTGACGAAAAGGTATATCGAAATATCCAGGATCGCGGGCAGGCAAACCGGGACTGTCACCCGCGCGAACAGCTTCATCGTGGGCTGTTTCAGCGATGCCGACACAGCCTCGAATTCGCCATCCATCTGTTTTAATGCCGTGACTGCCGTCAGGTGGGAGACGGTGTAAAAGTGCGTCACAGTCGACACCACGAGGATCACCATCGTGCCGTAGATTACGTTCAGCGGGTTATCCGGATTGTTGAAGAAAAAGATGTAGGCAAGGCCCAGCACCATCCCCGGAATCGCCATAGGCAGCATCGCGAAGCCTTGAAATATCGCGCGCCCGGTTTTGAACCCCTTGGATTTTTCGACGAGGTAAGCGCCGAAGAACACAACCGCCGTGCCAATGACCGCCGTCAGCAGACCCAGCTTGATCGAATTGTAATATGCCTCCCAGCCACCGCCATCCATGCGGTCGAACTGGAAATTCTTGAGGCTGAGACTGAGGTCATAGGGCCAGAATTTGACCAGCGCCGCAAACTGGCAGACAGCGAGGATGCCCACGATGAATATCCCGACAAGCGTGCAGTAAATCAGGAACAGCCGGTCCATTTTCTTGTCCGGTGTGGGCTGGAATGGAACCGAGCGGGCCGAGAGGGACGCGACCTGTTTCGATTGAACCATCCGGTCTATCGCAAAGGCGAGGATCGCGGGGATCACGAGGACCACCGACACAACCGCGCCCATTTCAAAGTTCTGCTGACCTATAACCTGTTTATAGATATCGACCGCCAGCACGTTGAACTGTCCGCCAATCACCTTTGGCAGGCCGAAATCGGTGATGACGAGGTTAAAGACAACGAAAGCCGCCGAGATCAGACCATAACGCGCGCCAGGAATGGTCACCGTCCAGAAGGTGCGCCAGGGTGAGGCGCGCAGGGATGTGGCTGCCTCGTAGAGGCGCGCGTCCGATATTGCGAGCGCGGTCGAGATAATTAGGAACGCGTGTGGAAAGGTGAAAAATACCGACCCTATCACGATACCGATTGGCCCATATATCGTCGCGCCGAACAACAGCTCTTTCAACATACCCTGATTGCCAAAAAGATAGACCAGCGCGATGCCGGGCAGCAGCGATGGCACCAGAATGGGCATCATCGCGATCAGGCGGAACACGCCTTTGAACCTCATGCAACTACGGTTCAGCGCATAGGCAAACCAGAACGACAGGCCCACGGTGATGACCGTGCTGATAGCAGCGATCCACAGCGAATTCTTGATCGAATTTGACAGTGCGGGCGTCGAAAAATACTCAACAAAGTTGGACAGGCCGCGCGATTTCGTAGGCCTTAGCGATACGCGCCGGAACGTATTGCTGTCCAGCTGCTGCCACTCAGTTCCTGTAACCAGCTTTGAGCCGACGAGGAAACGGCCGCCCGTAGCCACGTTCCGGATCTGGTATTCGACCGGACTGCGAAAGCTAAAATCGGGGAAAAGCCCGGTCACGCCAAGGCGTCCGTCAGCGTTCGTGTTCAGATCGCGCGGCTTATAGGTCTCGGTGCGCTCGTTCAATTCGGTGCCGGTAAGGATAGTGCCGTCGAAAACGCCCGCTTCGTCCGAAACCTGAAATTCGAACCCCGACAGATCGAACCGATAGGTCGACAGCGACTTTGAGAACATGACGTAAAGCGGCATCACCAACGTGACGACGAGGTAGAGCGCGATCACACCCATCCCCGCGCGCATCAATATGTCATCGCGGCTCAGCTTGCCCTTGATTGCGCGGCCGGCGGGCATCTGCGACTGGGCTTTGGTCTGGCTTGCGTCGACCATCGCTCAGACCTCGCCTGCGTCAAAGACCATGACGCGGCTCTTGGGCAGTTCGATCATCATGTCCTTGCCTTCGCGCAGGTCCAGCCGCCGCACCGCGTTCATCGAGAAATTGGCAAAAAGCGGCTCGCGGCCAAAGCGTTCGTTCGCAAGACGGCAGCGCCAGTAAGAGCCGAGGAATTCCATCTCGGTCACGGTGACGTTCAGTGTATTGGCCTGCGTTTCGACCCCGCCCGATGCGTCCGCTTCGCCCGGCTCGGCCCCGTGGGGGATGACGTCTTCGGGGCGGATCGCCATGGTGACTTTGGCGCCGCGCTCAAAGCTGTGCGGCGCACACTCCAATTCAGCGCCGCCGCATGACACCCGGTCGCCAACGCCGGCGGTCGCTTCGAATTGGTTCATGTCGCCGATAAACCCGGCGACGAACAGCGAGCTGGGGTGGCGATAAATTTCGGTCGGGGTGCCGATCTGCTCGACCCGGCCATGGTTGATGACGACGATCCGGTCGGCCATCGACAGCGCCTCTTCCTGATCGTGGGTCACCATGACGGTGGTCACGCCCAGCTGGCGCTGCAGTTTCTTGATCTCATGACGCAGGAACACGCGCACCTTGGCGTCGAGCGCCGACAAAGGCTCATCCAGCAGCAAAAGGCCGGGGTTCGTGGCGATGGCGCGCGCCAGTGCGATACGTTGCTGTTGCCCACCCGATAGCTGGGCAGGATATTTCTTGCGCTGCTCTTCGAGGCCAACAAGGCCCAACAGTTCCGTCACGCGCGCCTCGATCTCGGGCTTCTTGCGACCGGTGTTTTCGAGGCCGAAGGCGATATTTTTCTCAATCGTCAGGTTTGGGAACAGGGCGTAGGATTGGAACACGATGCCAAAGTCGCGCTGCGACGGTGGTAGGTTCGACACATCCTTGCCGCCCTGATGCACGCTGCCCTTGGTCTGTAGGTCCAGCCCCGCGATTGCCCTCAGAAGAGTTGTCTTGCCGCAGCCGGACGGACCAAGGAAGCAGACGAATTCGCCCTCTTGAATGTCAAGCGAGACATCGCTGAGCGCAAGGAAATCGCCAAAGGCTTTCCAGAGGTTTTCGATTTTCAGATAGGCAGGTCCAGCAGTTGCGTCGAGCACAGGGAGCGTCCTTTCGCGAATGGGTTTGGCTAGGGAATAGGAAAAAAGGGGGCGGCCTTGGCCACCCCCGATCATCGTCTTACTCGGCTTCGGACTTGCCGTCGTAGCGCTTCTGCCACTCCTCGAGGATGCGCCCGCGGTTGTTCGCAGCAAACTCGAAATCGTTTTCGATCATCGCATCGCCCAGACCTTCGGGGAAATGCTCGACAGGCTGCGCGATGCCGTCGATCGCGACCACGGCGTAGCCGACATTATACATCTCCATCGCGCGCTCAGTGATGGTGAAGTCGACCAGCTTTTGCGCTGCTTCTAGATCGTCGGTGCCTGCGACAATGGCCGTCGCCTCCATGTCCCAGCCGACGCCCTCGCTGGGCACGATGATCTCAAGCGGTGCGCCCTCGGCCTTGGACTTGGCGCCGCGGAACGCGAATGAGATGCCGATCGGGATTTCGCCTGCCGCTGCCAGCTTGCACGGCTTGGAGCCGGAATGGGTGTAACGCGCAATGTTGTTGTGCAGCGCGTCCATATAGGCCCAGCCCTCATCCTCGCCGAACATCTGTAGCCAGCTGGACACATCAAGAAAGCCGGTGCCGGACGAATTGGGGTTCGGCATGATGATCTTGTTCTCGTATTGCGGATCGGTCAGATCCTTCCACGAGGTGGGCATCGTCAGGCCCTGCTTTTCGGCCTCGACCGTGTTGTAGCAAACGGCAGCGACCCATGCGTCCATGCCGACCCATGCGGGGGGCGTGTCCTTGTCGACGAACTTGGGGTTCAGTTTTTCGACGCCTTCAGGCGCGTACGGCTCCAGAATACCTTCGGATTTCAGCAGCAGCAGCGATGTCGCAGCAAGGCCCCAGATGACGTCGGCCTGCGGGTTGTCACGCTCGGCCAGCAGTTTGGCGGTGACGACGCCGGTGGAATCGCGCACCCAGTTGACGGTGATGTCGGGATGCACTTCGTTGAAACGCTCGGCGTAGCGAGCCAGATCCTCGGCCTCGATGGCGGTGTATACGGTCAGCTCGGTTTCGGCGATGGCAGCGGTGGCCATCAGCATCCCCGTCAGGGCCGATACGGCGGTTGTCAGTTTGAAATTCATTATCTTCTCCACTGTTATGCGCGGGTCAGTGCCCGCTTGATACGCTGCACGGCCTTCTTAGGACCGCTTTGCAACAAGACTGTGACAGGTTACGTCGACAAGCAAAATCGATTTAACCTATCGGTTGATTAGCAAAGCCTATCAATAATTTCGCGCCACGCGCCCATTTTTTTTGCCCCACAACCGATGCGTGAACGGCGATGCGTCAGGCATCTGCCTTTGGCCGCGCGCTCTTGGGGTCGTAGGGGCTGCGCAGGTGCGCCTTGGCTGTCAGCTTTTTCCCTGCAAGATCAATTTCGAACCGGGCAGCGCGAATCACGTCGGCGGTCAGCGGCTGCGACCCGTGCAGCAAACACAGCGCCGCGCACGCCCCCAGACTGTGCCCATACGCCGCCGAGCGAACCTCACCCATTTCGACGCCATCCATCAACACTGCCTCGCCGCCCCACAGCTGCGCATCCGCGTCGTCAACGACCAATTGCACGATTCTGGTCCGCATGTGATCCGTGTCGGCCTTGGCCGCGATCAACGCATCGCGCCCGATGAAACCGCCCGGCTTATCCATATCGACAGCAAAGCCCAGACCGGCCTGCCACGGCGTAATATCGGGCGTCAATTCGCGGCTCCACGCACGAAACCCCTTTTCGATGCGCAGCCCCTCCAGCGCATAATAGCCCGCATCGCGGATGCCGTGATCCGCACCGATGCGCATAAGATCGTCATAGACGCCGGCCGTGAATTCGGTCGGCACGATCAACTCCCATCCCAACTCGCCCACATAGGTCATGCGGTTAGCGATGACGGTCGCATAGCCCAGATCAATCTGGCGGTGCGTGGCAAAGGGGAAGGCCGCATTGCTTAGGTCAGCGCGGGTCAGCGCGCCCAAAACATCCCGCGATTTCGGCCCCATCAGCGCCAGCACCGACCAGCCGGAGGTTACGTCCGTGACCGTCACATGCGCGCCCTCGCCCAGATTGCGCGTGATCCAGTCGGCATCGTGAATCGCCTGCGCCGAGCCGGTGATCAGCAGGAATTCGTCCCGCCCGCGCCGCAGAACGGTCAGGTCGCTTTCATACCCCCCACGCGGGTTCAGAAGGCCGGTATAGATTGTGCGCCCAATTTCGACGTCAATGTTCGCGGCGCAGATACGATTTAGCTGCGCACAGGCATCGCGGCCCTGCACCAGCAGTTTGGCGAACGATGTCTGATCAAAGAGGGCGACACCCTCGCGGACCGCCTTGTGTTCAGCGCCCGCAAAGTCATGCCAGTTCTGGCGGCCAAAGCTGTAGTCGATCCGCGCACTATCGGCATCAGGGGCAAAGAAATTCGCCCGCTCCCATCCCATTTTCGATCCGAAAACAGCGTGTTTCGCCATCAGGCGATCAAAGAGAGGTGAGCGGCGGAAGGGGCGCGCCGTGTCTAATTCGCGGTTTGGCCATGGCATGGCATAGTGCAGGCCCAGCGTTTCCTTTATGCGGTCGTGCAGCCACGTCGGGTTGTTGTTAAAGCCCGCAAAACGGCGGATATCAACGGCTAAGAGGTCAGAGGTCGGCGCGCCCGCGACAATCCATTCGGCCAGCGCACGCCCGGCACCACCCGCACTAGCGATGCCCATGGAATTGAACCCCGCCCCGACAAAGAAATTGCGCAGGTTCGGCGCTTCGCCAAGGATGTAGTTGTTATCGGGGGTAAAGCTTTCGGGGCCGTTGTAGAACTGCCGCACACCCGCCTCGGCCAGTTGCGGCACACGGATCAACGCGTTGTCCATCAGGATTTCGAACTGGTCCCAATCATCGGGCAGCAGTTGGAAAAAGAATTTGTCAGGGATGCCATTCATGCCCCACGGCTTTGCCTCAGGTTCGAAACCGCCCATGACGAGACCGCCGGTTTCCTCCTTGAAGTAGATATAGCCGTCCGGATCGCGCATGACGGGCAGATCGGGGGTCACGCCCGCCATCTTGTCGGTCACGACATAGAGATGCTCGGCCGAGTGCAGCGGCACGTCGACCCCGCACATCAGGCCCAGCTTGCGCGCCCACTGACCGGCGCAATTCACCACCACTTCGGCGCGGATCGTACCCTGATCGGTGACGACGCCTGTCACAGCGCCGTTTTCGGTCAGAACGTCTGTCACCTCAACGCCCTCGATAACCTTAGCGCCGCGGTTGCGCGCGCCCTTGGCCAACGATTGGGTCAGATCGGTAGGGTTCGCCTTGCCATCGCCAGGCATCCAGATCGCGCCCTTGATGTCATCCACCTGCATGACGGGCCATTTTTCCTGTGCCTCAGCAGGGCTGATGACGTCGACTTCGACGCCCTGCGCACGGGCCGATGCGGCGGTGCGCTTCAGCATCGTCATGCGGTCGTCACTGCGCGCGACGGTGACTGATCCGCAGCGTTTCCATCCGGTGCCAAGGCCGGTTTCAGCCTCGAGGCCGGCATAAAGTTCGGTCGAATAGCGGATGAGTTCGGTCATCGCTGGCTGGCTGCGCAGTTGGCCGACGAGGCCGGCGGCGTGCCATGTTGTACCGCAGCTCAGTTGCCCCTGCTCCAGCAGGACAACGTCGCTGTGCCCCATTTTGGTCAAGTGATACGCGACCGAACAGCCGATGATACCACCCCCTATGATCACATATTGCGCGGTGTCAGGAAGTGTCGATTCGGACATGGGGCAGGCTCCGGCTGGGCGATGTGGAAACTGGAATCACCCTAAGCGGGCTTTGCATAATTTGGCAATATTTTTCTTTTCTGGCTAATCGTCAAGCGCGCCTGCGATGTCCACACCGATCGACGCATGCCTGAGGGCGGCAGCGATATCGTCCGGCGGAGCAAGATCGCTGACCATGCGCGCGCCCTTGGGCAAGGGGCCCAGCACCACCTGCCCCACCTCGCCGAACTTGCTGCTGTCGGTCAGGATCAGCGCCTCTTCTGCCTGCCGCATCATACGCAAGCGCATCTCGGCTGCCTCGCGTGAGAAATCTGTGAAAAGCGCGCGCGCGCTGACGCCGCCCGCCCCGATCAGCGCGAATTCGGCGCGGTAATGGCTGAGTTGCTCAAGCGTCACGATGCCGAATGTCGCCGTCTCGGCCAAATCCAACCGCCCGCCCAGAACAGTGACCTCCCGTGCGGCTGGGGCAATTATTTCGGCTATTTTCAGATCGTTCGTATAGATGGTCAAGCGCTGCCTGCACTGGGCAAGCACCAAAGCCACGGCCAAGGTGGTCAAGCCATTGTCAATGAACAGGCTCGCCCCGTCGCCAATACGCTGAGCCACATGGTGAGCGATGCGCGCCTTGCCCTCGGGGTTCGTCGCGGCGCGGGTCTGCGTTGGAGGTTCGGATGTCAGGATGCGCGTGGCGCCGCCGCGCACCTGCCGCAGTTGATTGTCGGCAGCCAGAAGTTCGATATCCTTGCGCACCGTCTCGCGGCTGACGCCTAGCGCCTCGGTCAGATCGCGGATCGACACGGCGGGGTGCGACGACACCTCGCGCAGGATAATCTGGTGGCGCTGGGATGGTAACATGGTGTCGCTCTTTTCCTGCTTTGGCGTGGATCATGCCAAGTTTCGCAAAGCACGTCCAGCTTTAGCCCGCCCTCAGTCGTCCGTGCCGTCTTCCATGTTCTGAATCAGGCGCGTCTCCAGAAGCTGGCCGTTGCGATAGAGGATCGGATAGGCCACCGCCGAAATATGGCCGTTCAGATCACGCAGCGCGCGCAGCGTTTCCAGATGCACATCGCTGGATTCGAAACTGTCGGCGCGGCCCTCTGACAGGCGTTGCAGATGGCGCTTACGGCTGCGCCTTTCCTTCTGCTTCATCTCGGTCTTTTCCATGACCAGCAAGCGCGCGCTTTCCAGATCGTCCGAGATCAGCACGTTGCTTGCCAACTTGAAATTGGCGCGCACGGCCTCGAACATGTGGACCAACTCGGACCATCCATCGGCGGACAATTCCACCCGCTCATCGCGCTTTTCCGCCGCAGTGCTCAGGAACTGGCCCGACACCAAATCACCCGCCGCCTCGAGGCGGATGGCGAATTCCATGAGGCTGCGCACGATATTGGCCTCGTCCTTCGTATATTTGTCCAGTGGGATGTCGGCAACGTAGCGCCTTATGCCCAAAAGCGCGGCGTTGACTGCGTTATCCTGTAGCTTGATCGCACGCATCCGCGCCTTGTCGGCATCTTGGTAGAGGGACTGGATCGGCTGATACATCCGCTCGACCAGCCCCATCATGCGCAAAAGCTCGCGCTTGAGGCTGGCGATGGCCATTTGCGGCGAGCCAAGAGCATCGATATCCAGCACGCTGATTTCGTCATGCTGCTCGGGCTCGGCGCGCGCGACATTTGGCATCATTGCCACCACGGGCCGCGCCAGCGGACGGCACAGCGGCAACGCGATTATCATCAGCGACAGGTTGAAGGCGATATGCGCATAGATCAGCGACTGTTCTGGCGACACGATCAACAGATGCGAAGGATCAAACCCGATGTTGATGACCAGCAGCGCAACCAGCGCCCAAGTACCACGCAGCGCCATGTTGGCCACCGGGATGCGCCGGCCCTCGACGCCCATTCCGCGCGTAAGATAGACAGGAATGACCGCACTCCCGAGGTTTGCACCCAGCACCAGCGACAGGCCAGCGGCGAAGGGAATCGCGTCGATATGCACCAACGTGACGCACATCAGGATCGCAGCCACGCTGGAATGCATGACAAAGGCCAGCGCTGCGCCAACGATGAAAGCAGTGATAAAGTCACGTCCCAGATATTCAGCGATGGCGGGCAGGAACGCGCTGTCCTTGATCGGCTCCATCGTCTGGCGCAGCAATTGCAACGAGATGAGGATGAACGCCACCCCCATCAGGATGCGCCCCGCCTGCCGCCAGCGCCGCCCTTCGGTCTTGATGAATAACCAGCCGCCGATGGTCAGCAGCAGTGGCACCAGCCAGTCCAGCCGGAACGAAAGCACCTGAATGATCAGCGCCGATCCCAGATCGCCGCCCAACACCACCGCCAACCCTGCCGGGAACGCCAGATATCCAGCCGCCGCAAAGCCCGACGTCAGCAGGGCGACCGCAGCCGAACTTTGCAAGATCAGCGCCAGCATCACACCCGTCGCACCCGATCCGATCAGACTGGTGCTTTCGGTCAGCCAACGTTGGAATTGCGCGCCAAAACTGCGTTCGATCCCAGTGCGCACCATCCGCACGGCAAAGAGCAGCAGCATGGTGGCCCCGGCCAGATTGATGAGAAAGCTGAGAATCGCCATGTTCTAGTTCCGTCCTACCCGCATCGCGGCCCAAAGCGGCACCGCATCCGGTCACACGCACTACAGCGGGACATCTGCTGTCGTTATATAGGGGCCAGTCGCTACCAATCTGCTACAAACCATAAAACTAGGCCATATCCCAGAGGAATTTTGCAAAACTTGGCGATCGCACAGCATAGCCAAGCCCAAATCACAATACTTCCACACAGCGGTGCTGCCACAACCGTCGCCAGCAAGCGCACTCGGCGGTCACGCATGATGGCCTATAGTTGTTGCGTAATGTTAAGGAAGTTTGGCCGTGCAAATGGCCAGCTGCCTGCCACATCCAGCATTGAAAATGCTTATTCCTCCCGAGCGCTACTATCGCAGATGCGTCGGAGATCTACGGATGCGATGAACGTTCTGGACGAGATTGAAATGCCAAGCAACAAAACTGAGGCGAAAGTCTCGTCGGTTCCAATTGACCTATTTGAGATCAGGAAGTTTTCGATGACCGAGCGCCATTGGCAGGCTAAGCTGAGCGCCAAGACGGGCATCTATCCGGAGGACAAAGCCATGAAGAAACTTGGCCTGACAATTGCTCTGACGCTTACCGCAGGAACTGCGATGGCGGAGGTTGAGGTCGGTATCACCAAGGATATTCCCTCTGTCATCCTGCAAACCGAAAATGGCACGCGGGAGATCGGCAGGATCCAAGACACCAAAAATGAGATCAGCGGCGAATGGGCGCTGACCTCCCGGCCCTGTCCCGAGTTTTGCATCCAACCGCATAGCCCGGCGGAAGGGGTCACCACGATTGGCGAATTGGAGCTGATCGAGATGCTACAGAACCCAGAGGCCGTGGTAGTGGACAGCCGCACCCGTGACTGGTTCGAGGGCGGCACAATCCCCGGAGCGATCAACATTCCATACACCTACGTCGTGGACGAACTGGCACAGCTGGGTTGCGAGCCGGACTTCGACGGCTGGGACTGCCAAGAGGCAAAACCGGTAGCGCTTTTTTGCAACGGCGTCTGGTGTGGCCAATCGCCCTCGGCGATCCGCAACATGCTCAAGGCCGGATACCCCGCAGACCGCATATTCTATTACCGCGGCGGCATGCAGGTATGGCGCCTGCTCGGGCTAACCGTGATAGGCGGCGAATAACGAACCATCGCGAGCGGTGATGCCACAGTCTTTTTCTTAGTCGCCTCCTACTTCAGTGTTGGGCCAGACTCACTATCAGATTGAATGACCTTCCGAGGGGCGGGCCAAACCCTTCGGGGTTTATGCCCCGCATAACCCTGCTGCGCGATGGGTCAAGGATCGCAGTTCACCGAAGCGGCCCTTCACCGTTGAGACATCTTCTTGCTGCGGTTCATCTGCAAGGCTGCAATGATGATACCCAGCGAGACCAGACCGATGATAATCGTGGCCAACGCGTTCACATCCGGGCTGACCCCCAGTCGGACTTTGGAGAAGATCACCATCGGTAGCGTCGAGGCACCGGGGCCCGAGACAAAGCTGGCAACCACCAGATCGTCCAGACTGAGGGTAAAGGCCAGCAGCCAACCCGACATCAGCGCCGGCGCGATTACCGGCAGTGTCACGTCAAAAAATACCCGCACCGGGCGCGCGCCCAGATCCAGCGCCGCCTCCTCGATGGACAGATCCATGTCCACCAGTCGCGATTGGATAATCACAGCCGCATAGGCCGCGCCAAAGGTCGAATGGGCGATGATTATAGTCAAAAGGCCGCGCCCGCCGGGCCAGCCGATGACGTTTTCCATCGCCACGAACATCAACAGCAACGACAGGCCGATGATGACTTCGGGCATGACCAGCGGCGCGGTAATCATCATGCTCAGCAGCGTCTTGCTGCGGAATCGCCGGAACCGGATCAGCACGAACGAGGCCACAGTACCAATCACCACCGAGAGGGTCGCGCTGGCCAATGCGATGCGCAGACTGACCCAGGCGGCATCCAGGATTTGCGGATCACTAAACAACTCGCCATACCATTTGGTCGAAAATCCGCCCCAGACTGTCACCAGCCGACTTTTGTTAAAGCTGAATATCACCAGCGACAGGATCGGTGCGTAGAGGAACGCAAAACCAAGAACGCCGACAATCGTGAGAAACCAAGATTTGCGTTTCATCAGGTTTCCCCTCCGCCCGCTGACTGCGCCCAGCGCAGCAGCATGATTGGGATCACCAGTACGAACAGCATCACAATGGCCACAGACGAGGCGATGGGCCAATCCCGGTTTGAGAAGAATTCGTTCCAGAGAACCTGACCGATCATCAGCGTATCCGGCCCACCCAGCAGCGCCGGGATGACAAATTCGCCGACTGCGGGGATGAACACCAGCATACAGCCCGCGATAATCCCGCTCAGCGATAGCGGCACGGTGACGGTAAGGAACGTCGTGACCGGGCGCGCGCCCAGATCGGCAGACGCCTCAAGATAAGCGTCGTCCAGTTTCACCAAATTGGCATAGAGCGGCAGGATCATGAACGGCAGGTAGGTATAGACGATGCCAACATAGACCGCGAAATCAGTTTGCAGCATCACCAGCGGCTGGTCGATGATTCCGACGTTCAGCAGAAAGTTATTGATGATGCCATTGCCCTTGAGAAACCCGATCCACGCATAGACGCGCAGCAGAAAAGACGTCCAGAATGGCAGGATGACCAGCATCAGCAAAAGGTTGCGCCGATCCGGGGCCGAGCGGGCGATCAGATAGGCCATCGGATACCCGATCAGCAGCGCGATAATCGTGGAGATGCCGGCAATCTTCATCGACCCCAGATAGGCTGCGACGTAAAGAGGATCATCCAACAGAAACAGATAGTTGCCGAAGTTTAAATTGATCGTCAAAAACCCATCGACCCATTCCGTGATCGCCAGATAGGGCGGCCGCGCAATTGCAGCCTCGGACAAGGAGATTTTTGCCACCACTAGAAACGGTATCAGGAAAAACACCAGTAGCCAGACCGTCGGAATAGCGATGACCAAGGCCCGGCCCCGCAGACCCATCCGGCCCAGCAGCGCCCCGATCCGCGATCCAAGCGGTAGGCTGCTCATGATGTCACCACGATTCCAGCGCTGCCTGCCCAACCCAGATTCACCCGGTCATCCCAGGTCAGCGCACTTTCCTCGGACCGGGTCAGGTTGGACTGGCTGACGCGCACGCGCTTACCGCTGTCCAGCCGTACCTGATAGACCGACGAATTGCCCAGATAGGCAATCTCGTCAATGGTGCCGCTCAACTTGTTGCGCAGATCGCCCAGATCGCCTTTGCTGATCTGCACCTTTTCGGGGCGCACCGCGACGGCGACCTTCTGGCCGATTACACCGCTGATGCCATGCGGCACGTATATGTCCAGCCCAGCATCAGGCGACGCGACGATGATGTGGTCCTCGCCGTCCGCAGCAATACGCCCCTCAAAGATATTCACCGAACCGATAAAATCGGCAACAAAGCGGTTTTGCGGGTATTCGTATATCTCGCGCGGGGTGCCGATCTGAACGATCTCACCTGCGGTCATGACACCGATCCGGCTGGACAATGTCATCGCCTCTTCCTGATCGTGGGTGACAACGACGAAGGTTACACCAAGGCTTTCTTGAATCTTGATCAGTTCGAACTGGGTTTCTTCGCGCAGCTTTTTATCCAGCGCGCCCAGCGGTTCGTCCAGCATTAGCAGCTTGGGCTTTTTCACCAGCGAGCGGGCCAGCGCGACACGCTGACGTTGCCCGCCAGACAATTGATGTGGCTTGCGGGTGGCGAATTCATCCATCTGCACCAGCGACAACATGTCGGTGACGCGGGTGGCGATCTCGGCCTTGGGCAGGCCGTCGCGTTTCAGACCGTAGGCGATGTTCTTTTCCACACTCATATGCGGAAACAGCGCGTAGGATTGAAACATCATGTTGGTGGGTCGATCATAGGGCGCGATGCCTGCCTGATCCTGACCATCGATGATGATCTGGCCCGAGCTGAGATCCTCAAACCCTGACAGCATCCGAAGCAGGGTGGACTTGCCGCAACCCGATCCGCCCAGAAGACAGAAAATCTCACCCTTGTAGATTTCCAGCGAGACGTTGTTGACCGCCGTGAACGCGCCGAATTTCTTGGTCACATTGTTGATCTGCAAGAAAGGCGCCGCGCTCGGATCCATCCAAGGCTTTGCATCTGTCACTGAAATGGCTTCGGACATGGTTGCTCCCAATTTAATCTTGGAAAGTGGCTGCCGCCCGGACCCTGCCCGGACGGCAACGCACAGGTCTATTTGCCGGTTTTGATCGTGGTCCAAGCACGGGTCAGCGTCCGGTCATAGCGCGCCGAATGCGGCTTGAGGGCGAACATCTTGGCCGTGACCTCTTTGGGCGGATAAATACCGGGATCGTTGGCCACTTCTTCGTCCACGAATTCCGTCGCAGCGGTGTTCGGGTTGCCGAAATAGACGTAATTGGTGATGTCCGCAGCAACCTTTGGCTCTAGGATATAGTCGATGAACTTCAGTGCGTTCTCAGGGTTTGGCGCATCGTCGGGGATCGCCAGCATGTCGAATCCGATCTGCGCGCCCTCTTTTGGGATCGTGTAAGCGATATTGACCCCCTGCCCCGCCTCGGTGGCACGGTCGCGCGCTTGCAGCACGTCGCCGGAATAGCCGATGGCTACGCAGATGTCGCCATTGGCCAAATCGTTGATGTACTGCGACGAATGGAAATAGCGGATGTGGGGACGAACGCCCATCAGCAGCTCACTTGCCTTCTCCAGATCGGCCTTGTCCTCGGAATTCGGGTCCAGCCCCAGATAGTTCAGCGCGGGTGCCACTATTTCGGATGGGGAATCCAGCATCACGAGGCCGCAATCAGCTAGTTTGGCGGCGGTTTCCGGATCAAACACCATGTCCCAGCTGCCGATTTTATCTGCGTCGATGCGCTCGGCCACCTTGTCGACGTTGTAGCCGATCCCGGTAGAGAACATCATGTAGGGTACGCCGTAGGTATTGTCCGGGTCGTTCACGGCGATAATCTTGAGGATTTCGGGATCGAGGTTGCCGTAGTTCGTTAGTTTGTCCTTGTCGATCTTGGCATACAAACCAGCCTGCGCTTGGCGAGTGTGAAATTCGATCGACGGCACGACGATATCATAGCCGCTGGCACCAGTCAGCATCTTGGCCTCCAGCACTTCGTTGCTGTCGAACACGTCGTAATTTACGGTGATGCCGGTTTTCGCCTCGAAATTTTCAACCGTGTCCGGCGCCACGTAATCGGACCAGTGATAGACGTTCAACTCGCCTTCGGCCCATGCAGCACCGGCAGTCAGCGCCAGCGCGCTACAGATCAATGTCGTTTTCTTCATCATATCCTCCCATTGGATTTTATTATTATTCGTTCATACGCCCAGCTTGTCACGCAATCCGTACCACCATGAACCCATCACGGAATAAGGCACGCGGAACATCCGCCCGCCGGGGAATGGATACCACGGCACCTTGGCAAACACGTCGAACCGGGTCAGGTCGCCGTCGATCGCCTCGGACAGGATGCGCCCGAAGGTGTGCGATCCGGTGACGCCGTGGCCGCTGTAGCCATGCGCGAAATAGGTGTTGTCGCCGATGCGGCCCATCTGCGGAACGCGGCTGAACGAAAGGGCGAAATTACCGCTCCAGGCGTAGTCGATTTTGACGCCTTTAAGCTGCGGAAACACCTTGTCCATGTTGCCCTGCAACTTGGCTTTGATGTCGCTGGGGTCCGCCCCGCCATAGACGGTGCCGCCGCCGAACAGCATTCGCTTGTCACCAGACAGACGATAGTAATCAAGGATATAGCGGATATCTTCGACACAGGTATCCGTCGGCAGCAGTTCCTGCGCGAGCGCCTCGCCCAAGGGTTCGGTAGCCATTACCTGCGTTGACACCGGCATCACCCGCGAGGTCAGCGTTGGTACCACATGGCCCAGATAGGCATTGCCGCACAGAACCAGCGTCTTGCAGGTCATCGACCCCTTGGCGGTTCTGACCACGGGCTTTGCTGCAGCGTGATCAACGTCGATCACCGGCGACATCTCATAGATCGTGCCGCCATTCTTTTCGAACGCCGCGGCCTCGCCCAGCGCCAAATTCAACGGGTGCATATGGCCGCCGGAATGGTCAATCAGCCCGCCCACATAGAGGTCAGAATTGACGTGCTTGCGCAGTTGATCCTTGTCCAGCATCTCTTGGTTCTTGAGGCCATAGCTGGCCCACAGCTTCATCCGGTCCTCCAATTCGCCCATATGGGCGCTGGTCAGACCGGTAAAGATGTTCTTTTCCTTCAGATCGCACTTGATGTCATAGGTGCTGATCCGCTCGCGGATAATCTCGCCGCCCTCCTGCACCAGACCGGCGACGAACGTGGCAGTGTCCTGACCATAGCGCTTCTTGATCGTCTGCAGGCTGGCGTTCAGCCCGTTGACGATTTGTCCGCCATTGCGCCCCGAGGCGCCCCAGCCGACGCGCGCACCCTCAATGATGGCGACCTTATAGCCCTTTTCCGCAAGGTGCAGACCTGTCGACAGCCCGCTATATCCGGCGCCGACAATGCAGACGTCGATCTGATGATCGCCGACCAATTCTGGCCGCTCCGGCGAGGGGTTGGCAGAGGCCGCATAGTAGCTAGCGGTGTGGCTACCGTCGCCGGCATAGGGGTGGCTGTGCGCGTTCATCAAACGACCTCCAAGTAACTATCGTATTCGAAATTGGTCACATGACGTGCAAATTTGCGCAATTCCTGCATCTTGCATTCGACCAACATCGTCTGCAAACGATTTGAAAAGATGCTCGGAACATCCGCGCCCTTGCGGAACGCGTCGATGGCCGTCGCCCAGTCCAGCGGCAGATTGTCGAGCTTCATCGAATAGGCATCGCCAGTAATCGGCGCGGCGGGCTCCATATCATTTTCAATGCCGATCAGCGCGCCGCCCAGAATGCTGGCCAACACCAGATAGGGGTTGGCATCGGCCCCGGCGACGCGATGCTCGATGCGCCGCGCCTTGGGACTGCCGCCGGGAATGCGGATCGCAGCGGTGCGGTTTTCATATCCCCAGGCGACGTTTGTCGGCGCATGGGCACCGGGCAGCAGGCGGCGATAGGAATTCTCATGCGGCGCGAATGTCAGCGTATTTTGCTGCATCGTGGCCAGCAAGCCGGCCACCGCGTTCAGCAACAATGGGGTGCCCTCGTCGCCGCCATTGTCGAACACGTTCACCCCATTCTCATCAACCAGCGAGAAATGCACGTGAAAGCCGCTGCCGGAGAGATCACCATAGGGTTTGGCCATAAAGGTGGCCGCAAACCCGTGTTTACGGGCAATGCCGCGGACCAGCCGCTTGAACAACACCGCATCATCGGCGGCGCGCAGGGGGTCGGCAACATGGTGCATGTTGATCTCGAACTGCCCTGCCCCGTTTTCCGAGATCGCTGCATCCGCCGGGATGCCCTGCAATTCGCAGGCATCGTAAACGTCGTTCAGAAACTCATCGAAATGCTGCAATTCGTCCAGCGACAGCGCCCCGTCGGATTCCAGCCGCTTGCCGGTGACCGGGGATCGCGGAGCCTGCGGGTGATCTTCGGAGGGATCGACCAGATAGAATTCCAGTTCGGTCGCGACCACGGGCGTCAGTCCGCGCTCCTTATACTGCTCGGCGACACGCGCCAGCGCCCGGCGCGGATCACCCGGAAACGGTGTGCCGTCCTCTTGCCGCATCCACAGCATCGCCAACGCCGTCGGGCGGCTGGTCCAGGTAATCGGCATCAGGGGGCGGCCGGTGAAATCACACAAACCATCGGAATCGCCGGTCTCGAATACCAGTTCACTGTTCTCGACATCCTCGCCCCAGATATCCATGCCGACAATCGAAAGCGGCATCCGCAGCCCGCCCTCGACCACCTTGGAAACCTGATCGACCGGAACACGCTTGCCGCGCATCGTGCCGTTCAGATCGCATACGCAGGCAAAGATGGAATCAATCTCCGGGTGCTGTGCCAGCCAAGCTTCGGCCTTGTTGTCAGACATGCGTCACCTTTCGATACCGATGGTTATTTTGTGATACCCTTATGTAATTCGTAATATCGTTTACTGTATTGTGTCAATCATTTTAGTGAATATAGTCAGACTCAACAAACCCAAGGGCAACCTCATGACCAGCAACGGCCAACTCAACATCCCTGATATTCCAGTAGCTTCGGGTGCGACGACACAGGAATACGTGTACGAGCGCCTGCGCAACGCGATCATGCTGGGCGCGATTGAACCCGGCACATCGCTCACGATGCGCGGGCTAGCCGAACGTCTGGGCCTTAGCCCGACCCCGGTTCGCGAGGCGGTGCGGCGACTCAGCTCGGAACATGCGATACAGATCAAAGATAACCGCCGAATGACGGTGCCATTGATGACGCCTAATCGCTTTGAGGAGTTGGTCGCACTTCGCGTCGCGGTCGAGGTTCATACTGCCACCCGCGCGCTGCCTTATGTGTCAGATATCATTATTGAAAAGCTGACAGAGATTGATGACAGGATGGACCGGTTCGTCCTTGAAAGGGATCTGGACCAACTGACTTTGCTGAACCAGGCCTTTCACCGCACACTCTACGCGGTCAACCCGGCCCAAGTCTCGATGCCCATCGTCGAGAGCATCTGGTTGCAACTTGGTCCGTTTCAGCGCCAGGTCATCACGCGGGTCACGGAATATTACGAGATCGATCGTCACAAGGAGATTCTGGCCGCGCTGACGACCCGTGATGTAACCGATTTGCAGGATGCCATTACCAACGACATTCAGGACGGCGTCCTGAAATCCGGCCGTAACCTGCTTGCTTTGACAGACGCGGCGTGAGGAGCTTGGATGTCGCGACGCCTATGACCGCCTGTGCAGCTAACGCTCCGGCTCTTGGCAACTGATTGCCAACATTGCATCGAACCGCGCTGATTTATTGGACCGCATTACTGATGCAGACGCGAGGAACCCATCATGAATAAAACCCCTTGGGTTGATCGCTTTCCCGGTTTGTCGCGCCTCGAAACCCGCATCAAGTCTATTTTGCTGGCTCGAAGTGCCGTTTTGGACCTGCCTCGTGGCACCGTTATCTTTGGTCCGGGTAAGTCGCCGGAAAACATGCTATTTCTGCTTGAAGGCTCGGTTCGGGTGCAGCAAACGTCCGAAAGCGGGCGTGAAATCGTCCTATATCGCATTCATTCCGGCGAAAGCTGTGTGCTGACCACTGCCTGTCTATTGACTTATGACGACTATTCCGCCGAAGGCATCGCCGAGACCGACATCTGCGCGGCGGCCATTCCACGATCAGTCTTTGACGATCTGGTAGCGGAATCCGCCCCCTTTCGAAATTTCGTGTTCGAAGCATTCTCGAAACGGATCACTGACTTGTTCTTGATGATCGATGAAGTCGCGTTTCAGCGGATCGACGTGAGATTGGCACAAAAGCTGCGCGAACTGGCAGACGGGGCCGAGTCGATCAAAGCAACCCACCAGCAGCTATCGGTGGAATTGGGCACCGCACGCGAGGTTATCTCGCGCCAGTTACAGGAATTCCAGCGGCGGGGTTGGATTGTGCAATCGCGTGGCACGATCAGGGTGAGCGACGGCCCCGCGCTAGACAATCTGGCCGACGAACGCGGGTGAATAATCGCCACTTGGTGATAATGCGATTGTCCGGCGGCCATTGGCGCATTGATGGTGGATCAGAAAACGAAAATTGCCAGCTTCTGACCAGAATACTGTTTGTGACATTGTCACCGACAGCCCCGACCTTGCCGTCTATAACCAAAGCGAAGCTTAGGAGAGGCATCATGCATACCAACGAAGGAACACTGGACCGCGTTCTGCGGGCAGTCATCGGAATCACACTCATCATTCTGCCGCTAGCGACTTCGGCACCGGTATTTACCATTGCGGTATTCTACTGGGGTGCAATTCTCGTCGGCGCGGTGCTGCTAATCACGGCCGTCACCGGTTTCTGCCCCGCATACCGCCTTTTGGGAATCAGAACCTGTCGCCGCTAAAGCCAAAGGGAGCCACCATGACCTACCCCGTTAACATGTCGCTCAAACCCGACGTCTCTGCTCATTTTGATGAGAGCACCAACACGATCAGCTACATCGTCAAAGATCCCGCGTCAGATCACTGCGCGATTATCGACAGCGTGATGGACATCGATTACGCAGCGGGCCGGATCACCTACGATCACGCCGATGCACTGATCGCCGAGGTCGAGGCGCGGGGTCTGACGCTGGATTGGATCATCGAAACGCATGTCCATGCCGATCACCTCAGCGCCGCGCCCTACATTCAGCAGCGCCTGGGCGGCAAGATCGGTGTCGGCGACAAGATCATGATTGTGCAGGAAACCTTTGGTAAGTTCTTTAACGAAGGCACCGAGTTTCAGCGCGACGGCAGTCAGTTCGACGCCCTATTCAAGGATGGTGACACCTACACAGTCGGTGAAATGGATGTGTTAACGATTTACACGCCCGGCCATACACCCGCCTGCATGGTTCATGTGATGGGTAACGCGGCGTTTGTCGGTGATACGCTGTTCATGCCAGACGCGGGATCGGCCCGCGCCGATTTTCCCGGCGGCGATGCCGGACAGCTATATGACAGCATTCAAAAGGTGCTGAGCCTGCCCGATAAAATGCGCCTGTTCATGTGCCATGATTACGGCCCCGACGGACGCGACTTCGCGTGGGAGACTACCGTGGCGGACGAAAGAGCCAACAACATTCACGTCGGCGATGGCAAGACCCGCGAAGATTTCGTGCGCTTTCGTAGCGAGCGGGACGCGCAACTCGGCATGCCCAAGCTCATCATACCGTCGTTGCAAGTGAACATGCGTGCCGGCGATCTACCGACGGATCATGACGGAAATTTAATGCTCAAGGTGCCGTTGAACGGCCTCTGATCGGGCTTTAGGGTGGCGCGTTATCCGGCGCAAAGGAGTATGTCCCTGCGGAGAGCGAGTATACGAAGAGCGTACGAAGCGCATCTGAACGTCCCCCACAACCCGACCAAAGGCAATCCAACATTGACTTGCGTTCAGGGCATTCGCGCCCGGGCCGCCAACGCCCTCATCAAAGTTTTGTAAATATGCAGCCCATCGCCCGTTACCTTCCGATCCTTGATTGGGGTCGTCGCTATAATCGCGCCACATTCTCGGATGATCTGATCGCTGCCGTCATCGTGACGATCATGCTGATCCCACAATCGCTCGCCTATGCTTTGCTGGCCGGAATGCCACCCGAGGCCGGGCTTTATGCCTCGATCGCGCCAATCCTGCTTTATGCGGTCTTTGGCACAAGCCGGGCGTTGGCCGTTGGCCCTGTCGCCGTCGTGTCGCTGATGACTGCCGCTGCATTGGGCCAGATCGCAGAACAGGGAAGCATGGGTTATGCGACCGCCGCGCTGACTTTGGCCGCCCTTTCCGGTGCGATGTTGTTGGGGATGGGGCTGTTCCGGCTGGGATTCCTTGCCAATTTCCTGTCGCATCCTGTCATTGCGGGTTTCATTACCGCGTCCGGTATCATCATCGCGGTCAGCCAGCTGCGCCATATCTTGGGGATCGGCGGCGGCGGTCATAATCTGATCGAACTTGTCGAAGGGTTGATCACGCATCTGCCCGAGACCAACATCATAACGCTCGCGATCGGCGTGTCTGCCACCGCGTTTCTGTTCTGGGTTCGCAAAGGTCTGAAACCGCTGCTGCGGCGGATGGGCCTTGGGCCTCGCCTGGCCGAAATCGGTGCCAAGGCCGGTCCAGTTGCTGCCGTGTTTGTCACGACGCTGGCGGTCTGGGGTTTCGATCTGGGGGCGCGGGGGGTGGCCATCGTCGGCGACGTCCCTCAAAGTTTGCCGCCACTGACATTGCCCGGCATGTCCCCCACCCTGATCGGTCAACTCCTGCTGCCCGCCCTGCTGATCTCGGTCATAGGTTTTGTTGAATCCATTTCTGTCGCCCAGACACTTGCCGCAAAGAAGCGCGAGCGGGTGAATCCTAATCAGGAACTGATCGGTCTGGGTGCCGCCAATCTGGGTGCCGCGTTCACAGGCGGGTTTCCGGTGACGGGCGGGTTTTCACGTTCCGTGGTGAATTTCGACGCAGGCGCACGCACACCTGCGGCAGGCGCCTTTACCGCCATGGGGCTGGCCGTCGCCGCACTGGCCCTGACGCCGCTGATATATTTCCTGCCCAAAGCCACGCTGGCGGCCACGATCATTGTCGCCGTCCTTAGCCTTGTGGATTTCAGTGTTCTGCAGCGCAGCTGGGCCTACTCAAAACCGGATTTCATCGCTGTCGCAACGACCATCTTTATAACGCTCGCCTTTGGGGTCGAATTGGGCGTGTCCAGCGGTGTGGCGATCTCGGTTCTGTTGTATCTTTTCAAAACGTCCCGGCCCCATATTGCCGAGGTCGGACGCATCACCGGTACTGAGCATTTCCGCAACATCCATCGTCACAAGGTCGAAACTGACCCGCGCATCGTCACCCTGCGAGTCGATGAAAGCCTCTATTTCGCAAACGCCCGATTTTTGGAGGATCACATCCTTGACCGGGTCACGCAGGACAAAGCCGTGCGGCATGTCATCCTGCAATGCTCGGCCGTAAACGAAATCGACATGAGCGCGCTTGAATCGCTTGAGGCGATCAACGAACGGTTGGGTGAGATGGGGACGAAACTGCATCTGTCCGAGGTCAAAGGCCCGGTCATGGACCGCCTGAAACGGTCAGATCTGCTGAGCGCCTTGTCCGGAAAGGTGTTTCTCTCACAACATGCGGCGGTTAAGGAGTTGACTGCCAGTCCCGAAATCAAATCGACCGCGCCTGACGCGGCGACTTCCTCCTGAAAGGAAATGGCCGATGCTGCCTGTTACACTTACTGATTTCACTCCGTGGGCCTCACTTGGGGGCGGAATACTTATAGGGCTGTCCGCCGTCATGGTGATGGCCTTGTTCGGTCGAATTGCCGGGATCGTGGGGATCACCGCAGGCGCCGTCACGCAAGGGGATCGCGGCTGGCGGCTGGCGTTTATCGCAGGGCTGCTTGCCGCCCCTGTTGCATGGTTGCTGGTGACGGGTGATTTCCCGCACCAAACCGTCAGTGAAAATCTGCCCGCTATGGCTATCGCTGGTTTGTTGGTGGGTATCGGCACCGCGCTGGGATCAGGCTGCACATCCGGACACGGCGTTTGCGGACTAGCGCGGCTTTCTGGCCGGTCGCTGGCCGCCGTCATAACGTTCATTGTGTTTGCCGCACTCACTGTGTTCGTCTTGCGTCATGTAATCGGGGGGGCAATCTAATGCGTCTTTTGTTTGGTTTTCTTTCCGGTCTGATCTTTGGCATCGGGCTGATCCTTTCGGGCATGGCAAACCCTGCGAAGGTTCTAAACTTCTTGGATATTTTCGGCACATGGGATCCAAGTCTGGCTTTCGTCATGGGTGGCGCGTCGCTGACCGCGTTTATCGGCTACCGTCTGGCATGGCGGCAGGATCGCCCAATTCTGATGGCAGATTTCGACATTCCCTCGGCCAACGATATCGACGTCAAGCTGCTGTCGGGTGCGGCATTGTTTGGCATCGGCTGGGGTATCGGCGGGTTCTGCCCCGGCCCCGCGTGGACGGCCCTGCCCATCGCCGCCTCCGGCACGCTGATATTCGTCCCTGCAATGCTGATCGGTATCTGGGCGGGTCGGCGGGTCAAATCCACCTCCCTCAAGACAGGGAGTGTATGAACCACGTGCGACCTGAATAAGCGCACCGTCCGCTATGCCCCCTGAACCGGGTCGAAAAGGCCAAGTTGATCTATCCGGTTCAGCAGACCGTCGCGGGCCAATCTTCGCGGCGGCAGCGCGGCACCGCTTTGCGACTGCAGCCAGTCGATCCTGTCGCGCCTATTCATCGGCCACGATTACGGCAAGGGTGATCGCAAAGAACCCGTGTCGGAGGCGGCATTCGCACAGGACAAGGCGAGAGATATCCACGTCGCCACCGCGGTGCTGGACTTTCTGTGATCAACGAACGGGGGAGAGAGCATCAATTCTCAATAATGTTGTGGTCCGGGCCCAAGGGGAAACCGGTGATATTCTCCGCCCCATCCTCGTCAATAACAACGAGGTCATGCTCGCGGTAGCCGCCAGCACCGGGGGTGCTCTCAGGGATCATAACCATCGGCTCCATTGAAACGACCATGCCGGGCTTCAACACCGTGTCGATATCCTCGCGCAGTTCTACGCCAGCTTCGCGGCCATAATAATGGCTCAGGACACCAAAGCTGTGACCATAACCGAACGAACGATACTGAAGCAGGTCCCATTCACGATAAATTTCGTTCAGCTCGATCGCGATGTCCATGCAACGCGCGCCGGGCCTTAGCAATTCCAGCCCGCGCTCATGAACCTTCACATTTTTCTCCCAGATATCGAGGCTGGAATCGTCCACGTGCTCGCAGAACAGCGTCCGCTCCAGCGCGGTGTAATAACCAAAGATCATCGGGAAGGTATTGAGGCTCAGGATATCGCCCGACTGCACCTCGCGGTTGGTCACCGGATTATGCGCGCCGTCGGTGTTAATGCCTGACTGGAACCAAGTCCAGGTGTCCATCAACTCCACGAAAGGAAAGGATTTGGCGATCTCGCGGATCATAGCGTTGGTGCTGGCGATGGCGACCTCGTGTTCGGGCACACCGGCCTTGATGGCGCCAACCGCTGCCCAACCGCCGGCGTCACAGATGCGCGCGCCCTCTCTGATCAGCTTGATTTCCTGATCGGACTTTATGGTGCGCATCCACATTGAGGGCTGCCCGACATCGACAAATTCAACATCGGGTAATGCGTCCTGCACCTGCTGGCGATGTTCAAGCGACACCTGGTCGAACTCAATCCCGACGCGCTTAGCGCCCTTGGTCAGCTGCTGGATAGCGCGATAGAAATTGTCGCGGTGCCAGTCGGTATAGGTGACGTTATTGCCAAAGCTGCGGCGCCACGGCTGGCCACCGTCTATGCCCGCCGAAATGGTCGTGGCGTTCTTTTGATCAATAACCATCCCGTACTTGCGACCAAAAGAGCAATAGAGCCAACCGCTGTAATAGTTGATGCAATGGTGTGACGTAAAAAGCGCCGCATCAACATCACTTTTGCCCATCCAATCGCGCAGCTCGTTCTGACGGCGGGACATTTCATTGTCGGAAAACGGCGAGTAATCCTTGTCGCCATTGTGCCACTCCATGACGTGAAGCATGTCATCCAATACTGGAAACCCTCATTGTCGATAGTTGATTGTCTTTCGCTATCAGCCTGGCGGCAGTAAATAAAATTAATTGAAGTGATCTATGTATGAGTAACGCAAATTGAGGCAGTCAACGTCATTTGGCTCGCGCATGAGTAGGTGATTGAAAGGCACTGACCCCATCACTGATCTGCTCAATCAGCTTCAACGCCGCATCCGACATCTTGATATGCTTGTAAAAAAGGCCGACGTGAATATTGGCCAGTTTCGGAAATCCCTCTTTGGGGCTGAGGATACGCATCCCTGGCAAGAGCGTCTTCTTGGTCAGGGCGGTCACGCCCATGCCATCCAGAACCGCCTTTTGCAGGGCCGAAATACCGGGGCTTTCGAATGATACGTGCCAATCGCGCCCCTCGACATTAAGCGCATCGACCATGCGCTTGCGATAGAAGCACCCATCGGGGTGGGCAATGATCTTGACCGGCGTGTCCGGATTGATCCGGTGGTCACGACCGCACGCCCAGACCGGACGTTCGGACCAATAGAGCGAAACATGCGGCGCGGGCATCCTATCAGTGATCGAGATAGCTAAATCCAGATCATCGGCATGTAGCGCCGCCAGCAAATCACGGCTCCGGTTGCAGCGGATATCCATAAGCACTTGCGGATTGGCGTGGGAAAACTCGCCAATGATTTTCTGGAAATACTCGATCGAATAGTCGATCGGCAGGCCGATTCTAAGGGTTCCCAACAGCTTTGCGCGCTGAAGCTTGGCTACAGCGCGGTCATTGAGGCGCAACATCTCGCGGGCATAATCCAAGAGGGTCTGACCATCCGCCGTCAGTTCGATCTTCTTGCGCTTGTGACTAAGAAGCTTGACGCCCGCCACCTCCTCAAGCCGCTTGATCTGCAAGGAAATTGCGGGCTGCGTTCGCCCAAGAGCCTTACCCGTTTCGGTGAAATTGCGCAGATCGACCACGGTCACAAATGTGCGCAACAGATCAGTTTGCAGATTGGTGAAACTACGCACTATTAAGAATCCTCATTGAACTATTATTACTATAAATTTCTCACATGGCGCAAGCTATCCTACGATTATCCAGTCCGATAGGAGGGGGTAACATGACCAGATCCACCGTTTTCGCCGCTGAAATGCCATGGCCCTCCTATCAAAAACAGGTTCAGGGCGGCGATGTGCCGATCTTGATCCCCCTTGGTTCCATGGAACAGCACGGCCACCACATGCCGATGCATGTCGATGTCCTGTTGCCCACCGAATTCGCCCGCCGCGTGGCCGAGCAAGTGGGTGCGTTGGTCGCGCCCCCGTTTACTTACGGCTACAAGTCACACCAAAAATCGGGCGGCGGAAACTTCTTTCCCGGCACGACAAGCCTTGACGGCGCGACCCTCGTGAATGCGCTCAAGGATGTGGTCAAGGAATTCGTGCGGCATGGCGTGCGCAACCTGTGTATCGTCAACGGCCATTTCGAGAACTCGTGGTTCATCACCGAAGCTATCGATTTGGCGCTGCGCGAGCTGCGCTGGGGCGGAATCGACGACGTCACGGTCATGGTGCTGTCCTATTGGGATTTCGTTGATCAGGCATCCATTGAAAAACTCTACCCCAACGGTTTTCTGGGCTGGGACATCGAGCATGGCGGCGTGTTGGAGACATCCTTGATGCTGCGCCTGCATCCCGATCTCGTCTCGCTGAAGGACGCGGTAGAGCATGCACCCGCCACCTTCCCGCCCTACGACATCTATCCGGCCAAACCGGATTGGACCCCCGCCAGCGGGACACTGTCCTCACCCAAAGAGGCCACCGTCGAAAAGGGTGACATCTTGCTTGAGGTTTGCACCAAAGGCATCGTCGACGCTATCATCACGGAATTTGCACCCAAAGGCGCGCCGACAGCCGCCCAGTGATACGCACAACATCAAAAAAAGAATGCTGTTTTCCAACCAGGAGAGAGAAATATGACCAACACTCTGATCAGACCCACTCGCCGCAAGCTGCTGACCATGACGGCCGGCGCCGCGCTAGCGACACCCTTCCTATCGATCCGCGCCTCGGCGCAGACGGTGAACCTGTCGATGCTGGCATGGTATGGCCACGCCGAGCCCGACATTGTTGGTGAATTCGAAGAAGCCAACAACGTCAAATTCACGCCGAAATACTACACCGGCGGCGACAACATGCTGGGCCTCATCGCGCAATCGCCCCCCGGCACCTACGACGTGATCCTGTCGGATGGTGAATATGTGCAACAGCTTAACGCGGCTGGCTATATTCAGGAACTGGACGCAGCCGACTACGCCTTTGACGACTTTTTCCCCGAGTTCCAGAAGTTCCCGGGCCATTGGTCTGACGACAAGCTTTACTCTGTCATCACGCGCTTCGGCTTTCTCGGGGTGTCCTACAACACTGATGAATTCACCGAAAAAGAGGCCTCGACCTACGGCATCTTTGCGGACGAGCGCGCGACCGGCAAGCTGGGCCATTTCGACTGGCATCTGCCGAACCTGGGCCAGATGAGCCTCTGGGACGGAAATGCGTCGCCCTACGACATCGACGATGCCGCGTGGGCTGCGGTCAAGGAAACCACGATGGGCCTGCGTCCGCAGGTCGGTGGCTTCTTTGACTATGGCGGAACATTCTCATCGCTCAAGAGCGGCCAGATGACCCTGTTCGCCGGCATTGGCGACTGGATCACCGGCGTTCTGGAGAAAAACGGCGCGAACGTGCGCAGCGTCATCCCCGAAGAGGGCGGCTTGCAATGGACCGAGTCGTTCTCGATCGGCAAGGGCACCAAGAATTACGAGATGGCCAACAAGTGGATCCAGTATATCACCTCGCCCGAGGGTCAGGCCAAGTCGGCCGACATGGCCGCCTATCCTGCGCTGATCCCATCCGAGGCAGGCTGGAAGGTGCTGAACGAAACCAACCCCGAAGAGGCCAAGCGTCAGAAGATGGTCATGGGCGAGCGTAACGTCATGGACATGATCCGCGACGGTCAAATCCAGTTCCGCCAGCTGCCCGTGCAGCAGGATCTGGGCGATTGGAACGACTTCTGGTCCGACTACAAAGCCTCCTGAACGTGATATTTGCCGGGGCCAAGAAATGGCCCCGGCGCACTGCCTTCCCAATGATCCGGACGTGACATGATGAAACGCCCCAGCCTCTTTTCGCTAGTCCTATCGCTGCCGCTGCTGATCTGGCAGCTGGCGTTTTTCCTGTTTCCGCTGCTGTTCCTCGTCGCGATCAGCTTTTGGACGGTCAAGATGTTTCAGATGCAGCCCGATCTCAATTTCGGTAACTGGCAGCGCATCCTGACCCGGGGCGTGTTCTGGGACGCCTACCTGCGCACCATGATTTTGGCGACCTCAGCCGCCGTGCTGACCAGCGCCATCGCCTTTCCGGCGAGCTATGCGATTTCATTCAAACTCAGCGACACGGCCAAGCGTTGGATGATCTTTGTGCTGATCATCCCGTTCTTCACCAGCTATCTGGTGCGGGTCTATTCACTGCAGGTTTTCCTGACCGATGCGGGCATCGTCAACGCGGCGCTGGGTTATATCGGGCTTGGCCCGTTTCCCATGCTGAACAACACCTTCGGCACGCTGGTCGGGATGATCACGCTCTGCTTGCCGCTGGTGATCCTGCTGCAAACATTCAGCCTCAATTTCGTCAACCGCGATCTGATTGAGGCTGCGCATAACCTGCGCTGCGGGCGGCTGCGCACGGTGCTGTCGGTCGTCGTGCCGTCGGCCAAAGTCGGCCTTGTCATCGCAGCGCTGTTTGCCTTCATCCTCAGCTTTGGTGATTTCGTCAGCCCGCTTTATCTGGGCGGTGGCAACCCGCCGACGCTATCGATCATGATCACCGACATCACGAAATCAGGCCAGCAATGGCCGCGCGCCGCTGTGGTCGCGATCATGATGATCGGTACGCTGATGACTGTGGCTTTCGCCGCCATCACCTACGCCTACAAGGAGCGCGGCAAATAATGGGCAACGAGAACAAAATCATCAATGGTTGGCTAATGCTGCATATCGCGCTGTGCCTGATCTTTATCTTTGCGCCCATCGCGGGCAGCTTTGTCTTTTCGCTGAACTCGGACCGTTTCCCGTCGCTGCCGTTGGGGGAATTCTCGCTGGAATGGTATCGCGCAATCTGGGAGGACCCGCTGGTCTGGTCCGGCTTTGCGAACACCGTGATCGTGGGCCTGACCGTGGCTGTGATCGCCACCATCCTCGGATTTGGCGGGGCTTATACCGATTTTCGCTATAACTTCTTCGGCAAATCCTTCTATCTCGCCCTAGCGCTACTGCCGCCAACGATCCCGGTCGTCATCATGGGCCTCGCAATGCTGGCATTCCTGTCGCGGATCAACCTGTCGGGCAGCACGATTTCGGTGGTGATCGCGCATGGCGTGATGTGTAGCCCCTTTGCCATGGCCATCATTCGCCTGCGCCTGTCGCAGATGGACCCCGACCTAGAGGCAGCAGCGTGGAACCTCGGCGGCAACGAATGGGCGACGCTGCGTCACGTCATCATCCCCTTCACCAAGCCGGCGATCTTTGCCGCGCTCTTCATCACCATGGCTGTGTCTTTTGACGAGTTCGCCGTCGCGTGGTTCGTGTCGGGCCTGAACGAGACGCTGCCGGTCAAGATCCTCGGCTTCCTTCAGGGGCAGGTCAGCCCGCGCATCAACGCCATCGGCTCGCTCGCCTTCCTTAGCTCCATGACGCTGATCGTGCTGGCGCAGCTATTGCTGCGGAACCCCGATCAGGGATCGAAATAAGAAATGGACGATAACATGACATCCAATGCCATCGTAAAATTCGACAATGTGGTCAAAAAGTTCGGCGACTTTGTCGCTGTCGAAAAGGCCGATTTTGAGATTGGTCGGGGCGAGTTTCTGGCCATCATGGGGTCGTCCGGCTGCGGCAAGACGACGACGCTGCGGATGCTGGCGGGACTCGAAGACCCGACATCGGGCGACATCTATCTGGACGGCGAGCGGGTGAACGGACGCGCCACATGGGATCGCGACACGCCGATGGTCTGGCAGAGCCTTGCGCTGTTCCCGTTCCTGACAGTGCAGGAAAACGTCGAATTTTCGCTGAAGATGCGCGGCGTGGGCAAGGCCGAGCGCACCGAACGAGCACTCAAATGGCTGGACAAGATGCAGATCACCGAATTCGCGGATCGCAACGTCGCGCAGCTCTCAGGTGGCCAGAAACAGCGCGTGGCTTTGGCACGCGCACTGGTGACAGAGCCAAAAATTCTGCTGCTGGACGAGCCACTGTCGGCGCTTGATGCGCATCTCAAGGTGCGCATGCAGGCTGTTCTTTCGAACCTGCAAAAGGATCTGGGCATCACCTTTGTCTACGTCACCCACTCCATGTCCGAGGCGTTCTCGATGGCCGACCGTGTGGTCATCATGAGCCGTGGCCGGATCGAGCAGATCGGCACGCCACGAGAGATCTACCGCGAGCCGCATAACCGGTTCGTGGCCGAATTTCTCGGCTCGGCCAACATCTTTGATGCCACCATCGAAGGGAAGGTCACGGACGGCTGGAAGGTCACGCATGAAGGTGGCAACACCGTTATTCCCACGGCCGAATTGCAGAATGGAAAGCCGGGCGACAAGGTCACCTTCATCGTCAGCGCCGAAAACATGCAGCTAAGTGCGCCCGACAGCGATCAGATCGGAATCGAAGCGACGGTCGTGGGCGATGAGTTCGTCGGGGGCACGGCCATGATCTTTCTCGAAACGGAGACGGGCCAGGAAATCAAGGTGCAGAAATCCCATGACGAGCTGAGCGACGTGAACGCCAAGGCCGGATCGAAACTGATCGTGAGTTGGAGCGCGGAGAACTGCCACGTCCTTCCGGGCGAGTGAACCCTAGTTAATAGGCGTCGTTAGTGCCGCATACTCGGGCTTGGCCCTCCGCTTTTCAGAACGCAGGCACGGGCCACTTCAAAAATGTGAGGGCTCAGGCACGCTCAGTGCGATATTGCCCGAAACTACGCTGGAACCTGTCAAACAGACGGGGCGTCGCTTTGGGATGATGATGGACAACGGACAAGATCAAGCCACCGACTTTCTGTCCCAGTCTTCAGGCTTGGGCAATTGCTCGAACGTATGTTCCGGTACGGGGGTCGGCAGGGTCCATTCCAGTGTATCGGCGTAATCGTTCCAGTAGCTCGCCCGCGTCTCGCGCTTGCCGGCCAGCAAGGTGTAGAAGATGATCCAAATGAACAGCAGGAACGATGCGAACGACAGCAGCGCGCCCCAGCTCGATACTGTATTCCACAGCGCGAAGGCGTCCGGATAGTCGATGTAGCGGCGCGGCATCCCCTGACGTCCCAGAAAATGCTGGGGAAAGAAGGTCAGGTTTGCGCCAATGAAAAACATCCAGAAATGCAGCTTGCCCGCCCATTCGGGATATTGGCGCCCCGACATCTTGGCGAGCCAATAATAGATCCCGGCAAACAGCGCGAACACCGCGCCGAGGCTCATCACATAGTGGAAATGGGCGACCACATAATAGGTGTCGTGGTAGGCCCGGTCCAAACTGGCCTGCGCCACGACAACACCCGTCACCCCGCCGACAGTGAACAGAAAGATGAAACCGATGGCAAACAACATCGGCGTCTTGAACTGGATCGAACCGCGCCACATGGTCGCCAGCCACGAGAATATCTTGATGCCGGTTGGCACTGCGATCGTGACCGACGCAATCTGGAAAAAGCTTTGCTGCGTGATCGACATGCCCACAGTGAACATGTGATGCGCCCAAACCAGAAAGCCCAGGAACCCGATGGCAATCAACGCCCAGACCATCGGCAGGTAGCCAAAAATCGGCTTGCGCGAAAACGTCGCGATGACGTGGCTGATGATACCAAAACCGGGCAGGACGACGATATAGACCTCGGGATGCCCAAAAAACCAGAACAGATGCTGATAGAGCATCGGATCGCCCCCGCCGGCGGGCTCGAAGAATGTCGTTGCAAAGTTTCGATCAACCAGCAGCATCGTCACGGCCCCAGCGAGGACTGGAACGGCCATCAGAAGCATCCATGCCGTGATAAAGATCGACCAGGCGAACAGTGGCACCTTGAACAGGCTCATGCCCGGCGCGCGCATGTTGAGGAAGGTAGTGATCATGTTGATCGCGCCAAGGATCGAACTGGCGCCCGAGACGTGGATAGCAAAGATCGCCAGATCCATCGAGATCCCACCATCCCGAACCGAAAGCGGCGCGTATAGAGTCCAGCCCACCCCGGCACCGTGTGATGCGTCCCCGCCGGGCGCGAAAAACGACGCGACGGCCAGACTGGTTCCCGCCACAAACAACCAGTAGCTGAGATTGTTCAACCGCGGAAACGCCATGTCAGGCGCGCCGATCATCAACGGCATGAAATAATTGCCCATCCCGCCGAACAGCGCCGGGATCACCACGAAGAACATCATCAGAATACCGTGGTAAGTGACAATGATGTTCCACAGATGCCCGTCCGGCGTGCAGTCTGCCACCGAAGGCCAAAACCGTAAGCCTTCGAGGCACATGTACTGCACGCCCGGCTCCATCAGCTCCATCCGCATAAAGACCGACAGCAACGCGGCGATCAAACCGACGCCAGCCGAGGTGAACAGATAGATGATGCCGATGTCTTTGTGGTTGGTGGACATGAACCATCGGGTAAAGAACCCGCGTTCGTCGTGGTCGGGGCTCTGGTGCAGGGTCGCTTCGGTCATAGCAGCCTCCGTGGGACAAAATCGGTTCGGCGTCAGTTGCGGGACGTGGTTTCAAATCGAGGAAGCAAGACGTTGCTTTCGAGGTGAATATGCTCGATCAGATCTGCGTTGAGCCCAGCCAGATTGGCGCAAAGCGACCTCCAGCGCGCACAAGCATTTTCAGGCAGCGTGAGATCATCGGCGAGCGGCGCAGCAATAGCACCAACGGGTCGGACAAGCTGGTCATGAAGCGTTTCAGTCATGAGGCCTCCCGTGATCTGGGCGCACAAACGTGCCCATAGCTAGAACTTCTCTTCAATGATCTGCGTGTCCTCGACGCCCAGATCGTGCAGCGCCTCGCGGACGGCACCCATCATTGGCGGCGGTCCGCAGAGATAGTAATGGCTGTCAGGTTCGACGAACTGGCGCAGGTAGTCGCGATCAATCCTTTGCTGCGGGACACTGGCGCCAGCCTCGTCCACCACGAAGGCGGTCTTTAGTCCCTCCATCGCCTCGAACTTGTCGCGCCAGATGATGTCAGCTTCGGTCTTGTTGGCGAACACTAGCGTCGATCCCGCAAGCGTTCCGTGTTCGTGCAACCTTTGGCGCAATATGGCAATCATCGGGGTGACGCCCGCGCCACCGGCGATGAACACACCCGGCCCCTTGTCCGCAATTGCGCCAAAAGGTCCCTTCATCTTGACTTCGTCACCCGGCTCCATTTTGGCGATCTGTTCGGTAACGCCGTGATGATCGGGGTAGGATTTTATGATGAATTCCAACGTCGGCTCATTCGGCAACGTCACTGGGGTAAAGGGACGTCCCTTCTTCTCCCAACCGTCCTTGAGCAGATGCAACTCCACACCCTGTCCGGGCGCGTATTCGAACGCGTCCGGTCGATCAAAGATCAGATGGTGCGTATCACGCGTAACCGGTTCGATTTCCTTTAGTGTCAGGCGAAATGTCATAAGTCATCGCTTTCCTGTTGCCCAAACAGGCGGATCACCTTGCGTCGATGTCCTCATCCCGACACTCACGAGACGCTTTCGCTCGCCGAATCCATCACATATTTGGTATTTGCATTACTGATTATCCCTCAATATAATCAGTTCTGTCAATACCAATTAAAGGAGACCGCATGCGGCTATCATCGTTCACCGACTACGGATTGCGGGTCTTGATGCGTCTTGCCGGCGCACCTAACCAGTCCATCTCGACAGGGCAGATCGCCGATGAATTCGCGATTTCGCAACATCATTTGGCCAAGGTGGTTCAGGATTTGGGTCGCGGCGGGTTCGTCAACAGCCAGCGCGGCAGGAATGGCGGTTTGCAGCTGGCGCGGCCCGCAAAAACGATCACGCTGGGCGAGGTCGTCCGTCATCTGGAGCAGCGGTTTGCAATTGTGGAATGTTTCCAATCGGATGGCGGTTCGTGCGTATTGAAGCCGCTGTGCCGCCTGAAACCTAGGCTTGCCGCAGCGCGCGAAGCTTTCATGTCGGAACTGGACCAGTCAACCGTAGCGGATTGTGCTTTGACTGCCAGTGGGCCGACGCTCGCCGCCAAATAACACGTAGGAGATTGGAGGATAAAAATGTCAGAAATTGAATTTTCCAAAGACATGATCCAGATAAACGCCGAGATAGTCGCCAAGGCGTTTCGGATTAGTTCTGATGAACTGAAACAGAGGATGCGCGATGGGACGATCACCAGTCAGAGCGAACATGGCGCCGACGAGGACGCAGGCAAAATCCGTCTGACGTTCTTTTCGGCGGATCGGCGAGTTCGCGTGACGGCGGACGATAGCGGCAAACTTTTGACGTGCAGCGCGGTGGATTCCAGAAGGCGCACTGTGCCTGCCGTGTCAACTGATGTGGCGACCAAAGCGAGCATCGCCATGGACGAGGTAAAAAGACGCCTTGATGGACTTCTCGACGTGGCGCTAGAAGGAACCTTTCCCGCCAGTGATCCCGTTGCCCTCGGTTTTGATTTGGCCAAAGAAGACGCTCTTTGGCCGACGGAGTCTGACGAAAGGTTTGACAAGGAGCCTGCGACAAAGACGCCAGCACGGACCCGGCGCAATCCCGTTGGATGACGCATTCCGCGCCAGATCAACCAGATCGCGCCGACGGATAGGCCAGCTTTGCATCAGGGGTCCGTTTGGCCCACAATGTCAGCTTAGCATGCTGTTCACGTCCGTTTGTGGATCACCCCATGCCCGCCTGCCGCAGAATATCGGTGACCTCAGCGAGGCTTCGGCTTGAGTGACCGGTCGTGTAAAAACCGCCTGCCATCAGTCGATCTTTGTCAACGCATCTTCCTTGTGCGCGGCGACGTGGTCAGTCTTGTCGCTTTTGATTTCGTATTGCGGATCATCCTTCGACGCCCGTCTCTGGTGCCCCTTGTAGTCGAAATCGCTGGTGTGGATTTTGGAAATCTTGCCAGTCACATGCCCCGCTTCGGAATTCCATTTCACATGATCGCCGACTTTGTATTTAGCCATTTAGTCATCCTCCTTTCCCTTGAAAACCATAATTGCAGCACGAAAGTTCCGCAGCGACGGTTTGAGGTCAAACGCTGCGGTTTATCGGTGATGCGGCGAAAATGAGGATTGTCATACCGATGATTGCGGATGCGACCGACCCCAGTAGAATTGCAAGCTTGATCGCGCCGAGTTGCGTCCCTTCGAAGGCCGCTGTTGCGATGAAGATCGACATTGTAAAGCCGACACCGGCCAGAAAACCCGCACCAACAAAGTGTTGCCAGTTGATCTCGGACGACAGTTGCGCCCATCCCAGCCGGATTGCCGCCCAACAGGCGATGCCAATGCCAAGCGGCTTTCCGATCACGAGGCCAAGCATCACCCCTAACGCTTCGGGAGCCAGCGGAGTGAAGTTGGATCCCGCCAAAAGAACGCCGGTGTTGAAGAACGCAAATAGGGGCAGGATCAGAAAGTTGGTCCAGTTTTCCAGCGCATGTTGCAGATGATGGCCCGGCTCGCGCAACCGCGTGATCGCGGTCTCGATCGCATTGACGCCATATTCCGCGATATTTTCGCGGGCGAGGCCGCGTTCAGGCTCAACCGCATCTGCGATTGCCGTCGCCTGTGCCGCAACTTCCTTGACGTTGGCGGGTTGGCGCGCGGGGATCAGCATCGCCGTCAGCACCCCCGCCAGTGTCGCGTGCAAGCCCGAGGCATGAATGAACATCCAAAGAATAAGACCAAGAATGAGGTAAGGAAGCAGTGCATAAACCCGCACCCGCCCCAGCATTGCCATGGCAACAATGCAACCGAGCGCGCCGAGCATGGGCATGGCGTACAAACCGTGCCCGTAAAATAGCGCGATCACGACAATTGCGCCAAGATCATCGGCGATAGCCAGAGCTGCGACGAACACCCTTAGGGAATTGGGCACGCGTTTCCCAAGCAACGCCATCAGCCCCAGCGTGAATGCGATGTCGGTGGCCATCGGAACGCCCCAGCCGTGCGCCGCCGGGCCGCCGGTGTTAAATGCGGTATAAATCAACGCGGGCGCCACCATGCCGCCGATGGCCCCGACAATCGGCAGCATCGCGCTTGAAAGATCGGACAATTCGCCTGACACCAGCTCACGTTTTATCTCAATACCGACGATCAAGAAGAAGATCGTCATCAAGCCATCATTGATCCATGCCTCTACAGATAGGCCGAAGCGGGCATCGCCGAACTCAATCGCGAAAATTGTCAGCCGCAGTTTCTCGTAAAAGTCGTGCAGGCCGGAATTGGCGACGATCAGCGCGGCAAGCGTGGCCAAGACCAGCAGCAGGCCGCCCGACGCCGCCCAGCCAAAGAACCGCTGGCTCGCGCGTTCGGCGCGATAGCCGAACGGCCGTTCAACCGCATCCATGATGGATAGCTCATCCCAGGCACCGGAATAGGGTTGCCCTTCGATGAACAATGTCGGCGTGCGCTGAACGTCTACCGCGGTGGCTGTTTCCCGATCCTCGGCCAAGTGTGCCTTAACGGCATCCGAAGTCAGATCTTTCTGGAATTGCGCGATATCCAGCTCAATCTCTTTAGCGAGCTTTTTGATGCCTTTGGCCGTGAACCTTTGGCGTCTCCGAAACAGCGCCTGATGCATCTCCCAGAACTTGCCTTGGCTGCCAGCGGCAACGGCGGCCCTTGCCGCCCGATCTGCATCGGCATTTCCAGCTTCGGGATACTGGCGGTAGATATAAACGACCTTGCCATCCTGGCGGTCAGATATCCTGCGCAGGATATCACGCAGACGGCGGCACGCGTTGGAGGTGTAGTCACCATATAAAACGACAGCGTGGTCGCACCCCGGTTCACCGAGATAGAAGTCGCGATCAGCGTCGAATGATTTGCATTGGGTGCGGATCATGGCTGCCTCGTCCCCCCAAGTCGGGCTTGTCGGCAATTTCGGGCATTGCCAGGACGAAAGCACGCGCAATTAATCCTGGCAAGCTGGTTTCAAGTCTCTGCCATCTTTGCGCACTCGGCAGAAGGAGTTTTGAAAAACTTCGGAACCTATTTGCCCCACTCGCATCCAATATTACAGACACGCCCCTAATAGGCCTGTCTTTGGATATGAGAAAGGAACACAGCATGACCCGTTTTTTAGCCTTTTTGGCGGCATCGTCCATCGTTGCGGCCAGCGCAGCCTTTGCACACGAACCATCGAACGCCGTCGCAATCAGCCCCCCAGATGCGCCCTATCAAAGGGTCAGCGATCTGGTCAAACTGCCTGATTTCCTGCCCGGCATTGGCCAGCTTTTTGTCGATCCGGCGACACTGCCTGCGGGGCCGTTTGTGGCCTATGACCATGATGGCAAACTTGTCAGCACCATCTACATGATCTCGATTTCACAGATGAATGCCGACACGAGTTTTGACGATCTCGCGGCCCCCGGCGGCAATGTCGATCATGTGGATATCTACTACAACGCCGGCCACCCCGGTGTCGAAGAGCCGCATGAACATATCGTGCTCTGGCATGTGCCAGTCGCAGACGAAGCCAGCGTGGCCGAGTAAGATGTTACGCCGGAATTTTCTGTGGTGGAGCGGGGGTTTTACCGCCGCTCTTACCCTCTCGCCGGGGCTGGCATTGGGCGGCTCTATGGTCGAGATCACGATGACAGGGCGGTCTGACGGCTCCAAAGTTTGGTTTGACCCTTACGGTGTGTTGGTTCGGCCCGGCCAGACAATCCGCTGGACCAACCGCGACAAGGGGAACGCCCATACCGCCACGGCCTATGCGCCCGAAAACGATGACCATCCGCTCCGCATACCCAACGGCGCTGCAGCCTTTGACAGTGACTATCTACTGCCGGATGAGAGCTATGAGGTGGCTCTCGAGAAACCCGGCGTCTACGATTATTTCTGCATACCGCATGAAATGTCGGGCATGGTTGGGCGCATAATCGTGGCGGAGCCAGACCAGACCGTGTTCGACGACTATCCGGGCGGCGGTCTGCCTGATGCGGTTCTTGACGGGTTGCCGGAGATTGTCGACATTCTGAAACAGGGCCGCATTCAACATGGTGAATGACATGGGATCTGAAAAAGCTCTGCTGCGCACTTCATACCGGGGCACGAGCGAGGCCGAATTGGTTTCACTCGCGCGCGAACGCAACGATGCCGCTGTCCGCGAACTGATCCGGCGCTGCAATCAGCAATTATTCCGCGTCGCGCGCGGCATCCTGCACAATGACTCCGAGGCCGAGGACGCAGTGCAATCCGCCTACATGGCCGCGTTTACCAAGCTAGAAACGTTTCGCGGCGACGCCGCGTTCTCAACATGGCTGACGCGGATTGTGATGAATGAGGCCTACAACTGCCTGCGCCGACGACGCCCCGTCGTCGATATCACTGAATACCGCGAAGGGATGCTGAACACTGATGAAGGAGGTATGTCCGGCACGATGACGCCCACACCTAAAAATCCCGAATCCGAATTTGCCTGTGCCGAGCTGCGCGCCATTCTCGAAGCAGCGATTGACGCATTACCTGAGCGGTTCCGTCTGACCTATGTCATGCGCGATGTACAGGAGATGCCGACGCGCGACGTCGCAAACCTGCTTGGCATCAATACCGTTACGGTAAAAACCAGGCTCTTCCGCGCCCGGCGCCTCTTGCGGTCGGAGCTGAATAAGACTGTCAAAGGCGGCTTTTCTAGCATTTTTCCGTTCGACGGTGCCCGCTGCACTGGGATGGCCGACCGCGTCATCCTGTCGCTGACAACGCGACCTGACAATTAAGCCGGACACCGGGAAAAAGCGTTCGCAGTGATCCGGATCATGCACTGCCGGCAGTGCATGTTTGTCAATCAGCATCCAATCGCCCCCCTTGTAGGGAAGCGTATGAAATATCAGAAATCAAGGTTCTCGACGTTCAGCGCGTTTTGCTGGATGAATTCGCGGCGCGGCTCGACTACGTCGCCCATCAGTTTGGTAAAAAGATCATCCGCCTCGGCGACGTCATCGACCCGCACGCGCAGCAATGTGCGCGCATCGGGATCCAGCGTCGTCTCCCACAGCTGATTTGGGTTCATCTCACCCAGACCCTTGTAGCGTTGCAGCGACAGACCCTTTTCACCCTCGGTCAGGATAGCGTCCAGCAGATCTATGGGACCATAGATCTGCTGCGTGCGATCCTTGCGCATCAGCGTTGCTGGCAAGTTGTAAACGTCCTGCAAGGCCTTGGTAAAGCTGCCGGTCCGCTTCGCCTCGCCGCCGCGCAGGACGGGGCCGTCAAGCGTGCGCACCTCTTCAACGCCGCGCAGGATCCGCGCTAGGCGGATGCCGTGATCCTGCGTGATCCGACCCTGCCAACCGCGCTCATATTCCAGCGCGATAAGGTTCAAACGCTCGGCGACCCTGTCGGCGACGCCTTGCAAGTCGGCCTCGACCGCGCCGGCGGTAAAGGCGCCGGCAATCGCCGCCTGCTCTAGAATATGGCGCGGATAATGCGTTGGAAACGCTTCGAGCACGCGGCGCAGTTGACGGGCCATGTCGACCACGCGCGCGAGGTCAGCGCCTGCAATTTCCTCGCCATTGCCCTGCCGCAGGGTCACGCCATCGACGCCCTGCTCAATGAGGTAGTCCTGCATCGCGGCTTCGTCCTTGAGATAGACTTCGGACTTGCCCCGCGTCACTTTGTAGAGGGGTGGTTGCGCGATATAAAGGTGACCATTTTCAATAAGTTCTGGCATCTGACGGTAAAAGAACGTCAGCAAAAGTGTGCGGATATGCGCGCCATCTACGTCGGCGTCGGTCATGATAACGATCTTATGGTAGCGCAGCTTGCTGATGTTGAATTCATCCCGCCCGATACCGGTTCCGAGGGCCATCACCAGATTGCCGATCTCTTGGCTGCCCAGCATCCGGTCGAAACGCGCGCGTTCGACGTTCAGGATCTTGCCCTTGAGCGGCAGGATCGCCTGCGTCCCACGGTCGCGGCCCGTCTGCGCACTGCCGCCGGCACTGTCGCCCTCGACGAGGAAAACTTCGGTCTTGGTCGGATCCTTTTCCGAACAATCCTTAAGCTTGCCAGCCAGAAAATTAACATCCATAGCCGTTTTGCGCCGCGTCAGATCGCGCGCCTTGCGCGCCGCTTCGCGCGCCAATGCAGCCTCGACGATCTTGGACGTGATGATCTTGGCCTCGTTCGGGTTCTCTTCGAACCATTCGGACAGCTTTTCCGACACGAGGTTCTCGACCGCCGGGCGCACCTCAGAGCTAACCAGCTTGTCCTTGGTCTGGCTCGAAAATTTCGGGTCCGGCACCTTGACCGACAGAACACAAGTCAAACCCTCGCGGGCATCGTCGCCGGTAAAGTTCACCTTTTCCCTTTTGGCGATCCCGCTGGATTGCGCGTAATTGTTGATCGTCCGAGTCAACGCGCCGCGAAAGCCCGCCAGATGCGCGCCGCCGTCCCGCTGCGGGATATTGTTGGTGAAGGGCAGAACCGTCTCGTGATAGCTGTCGTTCCACCACATCGCGACCTCGACGCCGATATCGTCACGCTCACCTCTGATAAAGATAGGATCGGGCAGCATCGCGATCTTGTGCCGATCCAGATATTTGACGAATTCCTTGACGCCACCCTCGTAATGCAGCTCGGATTCCAGCGGCTCTTCGGGGCGTTCATCGCGCAGCAGGATGCGCACACCCGAGTTCAGGAACGCCAGTTCGCGCAGACGCTTTTCGAGCGTCTCGAAGCTGTAAGCGAGGTTTGAAAACGTATCCATCGACGCAAGAAAGCGCACCTCGGTCCCCTTGCGGCCATTCGCTGGGCCGACGACCTCAAGATGCTTGACCGTATCGCCCTTCTCGAACCGCGCAATATGCTCCTTGTCGTTGCGCCACACACGCAGCTCCAGCCAATCGCTGAGCGCATTAACCACCGACACGCCGACGCCGTGCAAGCCGCCCGATACCTTGTAAGAGTTCTGGTCGAACTTGCCGCCCGCATGCAGCTGGGTCATGATGACTTCGGCGGCGCTGACACCCTCTTCCTCGTGGATGGCGACCGGGATGCCACGCCCATTGTCGCTGACCGAAACCGAGCTGTCGCCGTGTATTGTAACCGTTACGCGGTCGGCATGACCTGCCAGCGCCTCGTCGATACCATTGTCAACGACCTCGTAAACCATGTGGTGCAGGCCCGACCCGTCATCAGTGTCGCCGATGTACATGCCTGGGCGCTTACGCACGGCATCTAAGCCCCTGAGAACTTTAATAGAATCGGCGCCATATTCTTCGGAAGCCGTTGCTGCATCGGACATGCGGAATTTCCCCGGTAATTTTGTTATTTTATAAGGGTTTCGGCGGGGGATGTCACGCAGGTATGCGCCGATTTCCGCCCTGTGTCACAACGGTGATACCTGCGAAATTCCCGCCTCTTCCGTCACCTCGATATGCTGGGCGCGCACGCCCAGTTCTGCGAACAGCTCGGGTCCCGTTCCGGTCATCCACGCCTGTGCGCCAAGGCCGCAAACCTCGTCATAAAGCGCCGCGCGCCGGCCCGCATCCAAATGCGCCGCCACCTCGTCCAGCAGCAGGATAGGCGGCGCGCCGAACGACTTGGCCAGCGCCCGCGCATTTGCCAGGATCAGAGAAACCAGCAGCGCCTTCTGCTCGCCTGTCGAACAATCGCGCGCTGGCACCCCCTTGGCTGCATAGACACCATAAAGGTCCGCCCGATGCGGCCCGACCAGCGTGCGCCCGGCCACCAGATCGCGAAACCGACTCTCGGCCAGCGCGGCGCGGTAATCGTCCTCGTTGCCCGGCATCTCGCCATCGGTTGCAGTCAACTCCAGTTCAGCCACGGGAAAGGCCGTCTCGGCTTCGCCCTGCGCGCGATGCAATTCCGCCAGCGCGGCGCGGCGCCCGGCATCTATCTCGGCACCGCTGCGGGCCATCTGCCCCTCCAGCGCCTGATACCAATGCGCATCGCGCACCTGATCCTTTAGCAGGCGGTTACGCTCGCGCATTGCCTTTTCGAAATCCAGCACCGCCTCGGCGTGGCTTGGAACAAAGCTCATCGTGACGCGGTCCAGAAACCGCCGTCGCCCTTCGGCGCCCTCAATCCAGAGGCGATCCATCGACGGCACCAGCCACAAAACCCGCGCAATCCGCCCCAGCGCCAGTTGTGCCGCCGCCTTGTCGTCGACCCTAACTTGCCGCGCACCGCCATCCTCAGCCCAGATCACGACCTCATGAACGCGATCCAGCGAATGAAGAACACCAGTCAGCTTCCATCCCAGCGCCTCAGGGCGTCGCACCATATCCTGCGCCGCCGCCCGCCGCAGTCCGCGCCCCGGTGAAAACAGCGATACCGCCTCGATCAGATTGGTCTTGCCCGCGCCATTTGGCCCATGGATCGCCACAGGCCGCGCATCAAGCGTCAGTTTTGCCGACTTGTGCGAGCGGAAATGCGAAAGCGTCAGCGATGACAGGTAAAGCCCCGTCATGCCCAAGCTTTCATTGTTCTAAAAATACTCAAATCCGGGCTTGCGTCACACACGCATCGGCATGACGACATAAACCGCGCTTAGATCATTCCCCTCGCGCATAAGCGTCGGATCACCTGCCGAATTGAACAGGAACACCGCATTTTCACGATCCACTTGGGATGCAATTTCCAGCAGGTACTTCGCGTTAAACCCGATCTCGAGCCGCTCATCGCCGTAGGCGACGGCCAACTCTTCCTCGGCGGCGCCGCTATCGGGCGCGTTGACCGACAGGATCAGACGATCCTCATCCAGCGACAGCTTGACCGCGCGCGAACGCTCGCTGCTGACGGTCGCCACACGGTCGACGGCCTGCGCAAATTCGGCAGCGTCCACTTCCATCCTGCGGGTGTTGCCCTGCGGGATGACGCGGGTGTAGTCGGGGAAGGTCCCGTCGATCACCTTGGACGTCAGGGTAATGTTCGGCGTGGCGAAACGGATCTTGGTTTCGCTGACCGACACGGCGATCATCATATCGTCGTCTTCCAGCAGCTTGCGCAGTTCGCCGACCGTCTTGCGCGGCACGATCACGCCGGGCATGTCCGCGGCGCCCTCGGGCAGATCGGCGTCAATACGCGCGAGGCGGTGGCCATCGGTCGCTACACAGCGCAGGACCTTGCGGCCTTCGGACTCGGACACATGCAGGTAGACACCATTCAGGTAATACCGCGTCTCTTCGGTTGAGATCGCAAATTTGGATTTATCGAACAGCCGCCGCAGCACCGGCGCCTTGGCCGAGAAGTTGCTGGCGTATTCCGAGGACGCCATCACCGGAAAATCCTCTTTGGGCAACGTCGCGAGGTTAAAGTTCGAGCGCCCCGCCTCGACCGTCAGACGGCCCGCTGTGCCGTCATCAGCCAGCGTGACCAGCGCGCCATCGGGCAGTTTGCGCACGATTTCGTGCAGGGTCACAGCCGATACCGTGGTCGATCCGGGGCGCTCGACCTGCGCAACCGCCTTGTCACTGACCTCGATATCGAGGTCCGTGGCACGGAAATTGACAGTGTCGCCCTCGGCCTCGATCAACACGTTGGCGAGGATCGGAATGGTATTGCGCCGCTCGACGACCGATTGCGCCTGGCTGACGGCCTTGAGCAAGGTTCCGCGTTCGATGCTGAGCTTCATGCCCATCCTCCCTAAAAGATGCCGACGTCGCGCCGGGACTGGCACGGTATCAACACCGCCTTGCAGCGCAAGGCATTTGTTCGCTTTTCTGATCGGGATTGCCAGGTGGGTCAAGCCTTGCGCTCACGCAAGTGCTTTCCCTTCAGGCTTCCAGAGTGCGGCGCAGCAGGTCGATATCCTCGGCCATCTGGGAATCGGCAACGCGAAGTTCGTCGATGCGGCGCACCCCGTGCATGACAGTGGTGTGGTCGCGCCCGCCAAAGCGACGCCCGATTTCGGGCAGGCTGCGCGAGGTCATTTGCTTGGACAGGTACATGGCCACTTGGCGTGGACGGGCAAAGATCCGCACGCGTTTCGGTCCGATCAGATCACTCAGGCGGATGTTGTAGTGATCCGACACCTGGCGCTGGATCTCTTCGATCGTCACCTGTCGCTCGCTGCTGCGCAACACATCGGCAAGGCAATCCTGCGTCAGCTCCATCGTGATTTCATGGCCGACCAGTGACGCAAAGGCGAACAGACGGGTCAGCGCCCCTTCAAGGACGCGCACGTTCTTGGTGATGCGCATCGCCAGGAATTCCAGCACACCATCGGCCAGTACGAGGCCGGGATACTGCATGCGGTAATATTCGACCTTGGATTGCAGGATGCCGAGGCGCAGTTCGTAATTGGTGGGATGCAGATCGACCACGAGGCCGCATTGCAGACGCGACTTGATCCGCTCTTCTAGGTTCTCGATCTCGCCCGGCGCGCGGTCGGCAGAGATGATGATCTGCTTGCCGCCATCGACCAACGCGTTGAAGGTATGAAAGAATTCCTCCTGCGTGCTTTCCTTGCCGGCGATGAACTGCACGTCATCAACCATCAGCACATCGACCGCACGGAACATGGATTTGAAATCCATCATCTTGCGTTCGCGCAGGGCCTGAACAAAACGATACATGAACTGCTCTGCCGACAGGTACACGACATTCAGCTCAGGCTGACGCTGCGACAGCTCCCACGCGATGGCGTGCATCAGGTGGGTTTTACCCAGACCCACGCCGCCATACAGAAAGAGCGGATTGAACGTAATCGGCCCGCCGCTGGCGACGCGCTTGGCCGCCGCATGTGCCAACTCGTTCGGCTTGCCCACGACAAACGTATCGAAGGTAAAGCGACGGTCGAGCGGCGCGGCAGGAACGCCTGCATTCCGCTGAGGCGTTGGTTGGGGTTTTGCCTCGGCGCGGGGCGCAGCGGGGCGGCGGGCCTGATTGGCAGGCACCTGAAAATGGACGCGGCGAATCTCGGGCGAGACGCTCTGTGTGTGATAGAGTATTTGGTCACCGTATTTCTGCGACACGTAGTTGCCAACGAAACTGGTTGGCACGGCGAAGGTCGCAACGCCTTCTTCAATATGCGACAGTTCCAGAGGTTCGATCCAGCTCTTGAAATTGCTCTTGCCGATCGTCTTCAGCAGATCCTGCTTTAGTTGGCCCCATTGATCCTGTGTCAT